>CAMVEB010000003.1 GCA_947166385.1 uncultured Clostridia bacterium
ATATTCCTCAGTAGCTCAATGGCAGAGCATTCGGCTGTTAACCGAAGGGTTGTAGGTTCGAGCCCTACCTGGGGAGCACAAAGACCTGATCGAAAGATCAGGTCTTTTTGTGCTCCCCAGTCAGAATCGGTGAAATTTCCGACGCTGGCGGTCATCAGTTCTTTGTCCGCAACCAATATGGTCGCAACTCTGTACTGTGGGGTTTGGGAATCAGTAGTTTTCCGCGGCGATTTCGAAGTAGCTTTGGGGATGGTTGCAGACGGGGCAGACGTCGGGAGCGTTGGTGCCGATGACGATATGACCGCAGTTGCGACATTCCCAGACCTTGACCTCGCTCTTTTCAAAGACCTGCTGCATTTCAATATTCTTCAGCAGGGCGCGGTAGCGTTCTTCATGATGTTTTTCGATGGCGGCAACCCCGCGGAATTTGGCGGCCAGTTCCGGGAAACCCTCCTCTTCGGCGGTCTTGGCAAAGGACTCGTACATGTCGGTCCATTCATAATTCTCTCCGTCCGCGGCAGCCTTCAGGTTTTCTGTTGTGGAACCGATTCCTTTCAGTTCCTTGAACCACATTTTGGCGTGTTCCTTTTCGTTCTCTGCGGTCTTCAGGAAAAGGGCAGAGATCTGCTCATAGCCTTCCTTTTTTGCGACAGAGGCGAAGTAGGTGTACTTGTTCCGGGCCTGGGACTCGCCGGCAAAGGCGGCTTCGAGGTTTTTTTCGGTTTGGGTTTCGGCATAGGGATTGGACATGGTGATGACCTCCTTTTGATTTTTATTCTTTCGGCAGCGAGAACAGCTGCATGGATCGACTGAGAGCAGAAAGGCGGGAAGCAGCGGATTTCGGAATCAGGACCACATAGAGTCCGGTATCGGTCGCCGCGTGAATGCGGACAGTATCCTCATTTTCCATCCGGACGGAATCAAAACCGAACAGCGTGGGGCCGGTCATGTTGCTGAAATGATAACCCTTTTCCAACAGGGAAAGCGCAGAGGCCGGATAAATGCTCTGAAGGATCAACGGATCTCCCTCCGGGGTCTGCCACCAGAGGGTAACGATGCGGCCGAAGCCGCCGTTGACCACGGCGTCTGCAGTGGTGCCGGAGACGAAGATCATGCCGGATCCGCTCATAAAGCTGAGCACCGGCGACGGAAAGCTGTCCAGGATGGACAGGAGCTCCGTTTCCTGCCAGATGGAAACAGCAGGGCTGGCGGTGAGAAGCGGCTGAGGCGCTGCATTTCCTTTCGGATCAGGCTGCGGCTGCGCAAGAATCAGCAGGAAACCCAGCAGCAGGATCAGCAGGACGGAAAGCAGGCCCCCCAGGATTTTCAGGACACGATGGGAGATTTTCTTCTGAGCCTCCATTTCCAGCCTCCTTTCCGCCGGGATCAACTGTTTCCGGCAGGAAAGAATCCGCCGGAGTTTGACGTTATTATATCGAGGGTAAAAAGGGCTGTCAAACAGGAAAACCGGGACAGAAATGCCGGGAAGGCCGCGAAAACTTGCCTGAAAAGGAATTCCGATGTAAAATAATATGTTATGGAGGGTTCGGGAATGAGGATTCGTCTGAAGATTCGGCGGGGGTTCTGCCTCCTGGCGGCAGGACTTTGCCTGCTGGGGACAGCGTTGGCCGGAGAAGCTGAACTGAAGGAGAAGCGCCTGGAACTGGGCGGAAGTTATCTCTCCTATCAGACGGTGGCCGGCATGGAAGAGGAAACCCTGCAGCAGCAGGTGAACAGCCGGATCGCGGAGGATCTCCGGATTCAGGAGTTTGTGGCGCGCATGAACGCGCTGATTTCCGATGAGAAGTATCATCTGACCGCAAAAGGCAGCGCTTTGCTGGAAGGGGAAGTTTACAGCGCGGTGCTGGAAGCGGAAGGTGCGGTGCAGTCGCTCAGAGGGACGCACCTGTGGGCCTGGAGCAATATCGACCTCCGGGACGGGCATGAGATCACCCTCGGCGAGCTGTTTCCGGAGGCGGAGGCAGCCCGGGAGGCACTGGAGGATTATCTGGAAGAGTATGTGGCGGAAGAGCTGAGCGCACACCTGGAGAACAGCGAGCTGACACCGCTGCCGGAGGGTTTTTGGCTGGAAAAGACCGGGCTGACGCTGCTGTATCCCGCGGAACAGCTGAGCACGCTGAGCAGCCGGGCCGGTGCCGTAAAGATCGGCTGGAATGAGATCCGGGAATGGACAGACTGGTCAGAAGACGGGATTCCGGCGCGCATCGGCGCGGCGGACATGGTGACCATGACGGAGAGCAGTACGGCAAAGATCCGCGAAATGACGGAAATTGGGCAGCTGCCGGATATCCCGGTGAAACTGGGGGACAGCGTGCAGGAACTGACGGATGCCTGCCATCTGCTGAATGATCCGGACGAATATGCCGGAGGACGGATGTTTTCTCCGGAAGGCGCGGCATTTCGGAATGTTTTCATTCTGTCAGATGCGGTGAGTGCCAAGTGGGATCAAAGCCGGGTGCAGGGCATCCGGATGGACCGGGGATGCGCGTGGGGACTGTGCATCGGAGAGACGGAACAGGATACCTGGCACCGGTTGCTGGGGGAACCGGATCATACGGTCGCTTTTGACGAAGACAGTGCCGAGGCATACCGTACCGTGCCGGGCACCTGTGATTATTACGAATTCGGAGACCATACCCTGCAGCTTTACAGCGATGAATCGGGTCTCCTGATCAGCATTACGCTGGCAGAATAAACAGGACACGGAGGAAACAATGGCTCAGCAAGGCAAAAGGAAACAGGCGCCGGCTTACTCGGCGGACACGATGGCTCTGCGGTATCTGGCAGGGCTGGCGCTGGCTGCCCTCGGCGTGATGATTTTTATGGCGGTGGACCTGAACATGGAGGGAAATATCTTCCAGGGTCTGCGGCAGGTTTCCTTCGGCCTGGGCGGGAGCCTGGCCTATGTGCTGGCCGCGCTGCCCCTGTGGGCGGGCGGACTGGTGATCTGGTCTACCCAGCGGCGCGCTCCGGTGCGCCCCTGGATTTTCGCGGTGCTGAGCTTCGCGGGGATCTGCGCGTTCATCATGCTGATCAGCGGAAACGCGGTCGCCAGCCTGGAGCGAAACGGCGAAAACTTTGGCGCGGTGATCCAAACAGGGTATTCCGACTGCATGCGGACCGGAACCGGCGGCGGCGCTCTGGGCGCGCTGCTGGCCTGGCCGCTGTGGAAACTGAGCCCGGCGCTGGGCATTGCGATCTATTTCCTGGCAGCGGTTTTCTGCCTGCTGATGATGGTGAACCTGACGCCGGTCCGGATCCGGGACCTGGTAACGGGCCAGGCCGGTGCGAGACGGCAGCAGCAGGAAGAGGAGCGGGCGCGGGCCGAGGAACAGCAGATGCGCTGGCAGCAACAGCAGGCGATGCAGCAGGCGGCCTGGCAGCAGCAACAGGCTTATATTCTGGAACAGCAGCAGCAATACCGGCAGCAGCCGGCATATCAGCCGACGCAGCAGCCGCAGGCGCCGGGTTATCCCGCGGGCGGGAATGTACCGGGTGCGGCCAGCGTGGAAAGCTGGCAGGAGCAGCTGACAACGCAGCAAACAGCTGCCATGATGCCGGGCGGGCATGAAAGCAGGATCTTCGGCAGGAAAAACCCGCCGGCGGAGGGAAAAGCTCCCCGGAACTGGTCCAGCAGGATCTTTGGGAAAAAGGAAGAGCCATATGACGGACTGGTAGGGGAACCGGAAGAAGAGAAGACACCTGCGACGGACATCGGCCGGCCGGCCAGCCGGCGCACCGCAACCGGTGAGCGGATCCGGAAACCGGAGACCCGCTGGAATATCAGCACGGAAGAGACAGAAGAAGAAGTTCGGAAACCCCGCCCGGCAAACCCGGCACCGGAAAAGTCCGCGCGGCCTCCGGAACAGACCCGGATGGAGACGGAGGAGGAAGAGAAACCGGTTTCGATCCCGGCAACCAAAAACCGGGATGCTTACCGCCGGCCGGAAGACCGTAAAAAGCAGGAAACCGCGGCCGTTGCGGAACGCCCCGTCCGGAAAGAAACGACAGCTCCGCCGGAGCCGAAACGGGTGACGCCGCCCGCGGTACAGCAGGAGATCAGCCGGGAAACCTATTCCCCGGAAATCAAGCTGCCCCCGAGCGAGAAGCGGCATGAGGAACAGGAAGAAGAATGGATTCCGGTTCCCTATAACTATCCGCCGATTACCGACCTGGCCAAACCGAAAGGTCTGGCGGAGGACACCTCCGCGGAGGACGCGATGCGTTCCCGGAAGCTGGAGGAGACGCTGGCCAGTTTCAAGGTACAGGCCCGGGTGGTGAATGTGACCCACGGACCGGCGATTTCCCGGTTTGAGATGGAACTGGCGGCAGGCACCAAGGTCAACAAGGTGTCCGAACTGGAAAAGGATATCGCCTACGGGATGGAAGCAACCTCCATCCGAATTGAGGCGCCGATTCCCGGAAAGAGCCTCGTGGGGGTGGAAGTACCGAACCGAAAGGTAGCGACGGTAACGCTGCGGGAGGTGCTGGAAAGCGACAGAATGCAGAACGCCCGGAGCCTGCTGACGGTGGCGCTGGGCAAGGATATCGCCGGAACGCCCATCGTGTGCGATCTGGCAAAAATGCCGCATATGCTGATTGCCGGCCAGACCGGCAGCGGTAAATCCGTATGCATCAACGCGATTATCAACAGCCTGCTGTACCGGGCCAGCCCGGATGAGGTGAAGCTGATCCTGGTGGATCCGAAAGTCGTGGAACTGCAGTGCTACAACGGGATTCCGCATCTGCTGATCCCCGTGGTAAACGATCCCCACAAGGCGGCGGCGGCCCTGGCCTGGGCTGTGGCGGAAATGATGGACCGGTACGACCGCTTCGCGGAGCGGAAGGTCCGGAATCTGGACGGCTACAACGCGTCCCTGTCCGCCCATGAAAAACCGATGACCCGGATTGTCATCATCATCGATGAGCTGGCGGATCTGATGATGGTATGCAAGAAGGACGTCGAGGAATATATCTGCCGGCTGACACAGCTCGCCCGTGCGGCGGGCATCCACCTGATCGTTGCGACGCAGCGGCCTTCCGTGGACGTCATTACCGGCCTGATCAAAGCCAATATTCCCAGCCGGATCGCCTTTAAGACAGCGAGCTACGTCGACAGCCGGACGATCCTGGACCGTAACGGAAGCGAGCAGCTGCTGGGCTGGGGCGACATGCTGTACCTGCCTACGGGATCCTTCGCGCCGACGCGGGTGCAGGGCTGCTTCCTGAGCGATGAGGAAGTAAACAGGATTGTTACGCATGTGCGTGAGGCGAATCCCAGCACCTATGATCCGAACATCCTGGAGAAGGTGGAAGAGATTGCCAGCGGCGGAAGCAGCGAAGGCACCGGGGCAGACATGATGACCGGGAACGGCGACATGGGCGGCGGGGACGGCAGCCTGTTTGAACAGGCGGTGGAATTCGCGATCGCGGACGGGCAGATCTCGACCAGTACGCTGCAGCGGCGGCTGAAGATCGGGTATGCCCGGGCTGGGCGCCTGACGGACGAGATGGAGGAACGGGGCATCGTGGCGGCCAAGGACGGCAGCAAACCCCGGAAATGCCTGATTACCCGGGAAGAATGGGAAGAAATGAAGCAGACTACCGGCGAATAGAAGGGATAAATTGTGGCGAACCTGATTGATTATATAGCATGGCGCGGGGAATTTCCGCTGTCGGCCGGGCCCTGGAATGAAGTGGACGGCCTGGTGATGGCGGTGCTGAGTTACCTGAATTTCCACGGCGTGGCGGATTCCCGGGGATGGACGCTGCGGGAAGCGAAGCGGATAGATCTGCTGCAGGACAACACGGACGCCAGCTTTCCGCCCCGCAAGGCGCTGTTTGAGGCGATGGCGGACAGCAATCGTTTCGGGGAGTGCCGGATGCATCACTTTATTTCTATCACAAGCCAGGAGATGAACACCCAGTTTGCCGCTCTGTGCGTGGATCTGCCGGACGGAACCATGGGGGTGCTGTACCGGGGAACGGACAATACGCTGATCGGCTGGCGGGAAGATTTCAACATGGCCTACCAGACCCGGGTGCCGGCCCAGGAAGCCGCCGGATATTATCTGAAACGGGCGGCTGAGGTCACCGACCGGCCGCTGCGGCTGTTCGGCCACAGCAAGGGCGGCAACCTGGCGGTTTTTGCCGCGGCGACTGTCCCCGAAAAAATCCAGGAGCGGATTGAGAGCATCTGGAGCTACGACGGTCCCGGCATGAACCGGGAAATGTCCCAGAGCGCGGGCTTTCTGCGGATCCGGGACAAAATCAGATCCTACATTCCCCAGACAAGCATCATCGGCCTGCTGATGGATTATTACAAGCCCTATACGGTGGTGTACTCCACGGCGAGCGGAATTTCCCAGCATGATCCGATGACCTGGCAGGTGTACGGCGGGCATTTCGAAGAGATGGCATCCATTGATCGGACGGCGAGCGTAACATGCGAGACGCTGCACGAATGGCTGGCCAACAGCACGCCGGAACAGCGCGGCGCCTTTGTGGATACCATGTTCAAAATGGCGGACAACACCAAGGCAACGAAGATGAGCGATCTGCTGAACGAGAAATTCCGCAGCCTGCTGAAGATGGCAAACGGCCGGAAAGAGATTGACCCGGAAACAAAGCGGGTCTTCAACCGGCTGATGGCCCAGGCGGTGACGCTGGGATTCGGCAATGTGGTGGAACGCGTGCGGGGCAGGAGCGACCAGGACGGTCCGGATGAATGGACCACGATGGATCCGGAGGAGTGGGCGCGGATCGTCTCGAAGGAGAATCCGAAAGAAGAGGCATAGGAAAGCGCATGGAGGAGCAGATGCTGACAGACGGAAGTGCGGGGAGCGGCAGGCGCCGGCTGACGGCGGCGGCAGCTGTTCTGCTGCTGATCCTTGCTGTTTTTTCCGCGTCGGCGGATACTGCGGAACCGGGGCGAAAGCTGACGCTGATGGTATACCTGTGCGGCAGCAATCTGGAGAGCGAGTATGGGTCTGCCAGTGCCGACCTGCGCGAGATGATGGCGGCGCAGGCCGATCCGCAGAAAGTCTCCGTCCTGGTGATGGCGGGTGGAAGCAGCTTCTGGCGTACCGGCTTTGACAGCAGGCAGACATCCATCCTGGAAATCGGAAAAATGAATTCCCGGCAGGTATGGTCCGGAGAGGCGCAGGATATGGGCGATCCGGAAACCCTGGCCGGGTTTTTGCGTTTCGGAACGGAACGGTATCCGGCGGAAGACTACGCGCTGATCCTCTGGAACCACGGCGGAGGGCCGCTGGGCGGCGTATGCTGGGACGAGCTGTTCTCCATGGACAGCATGACGCTTTCTGAGCTGACGGAAGCGCTGGGTGAGGCAAATCTTCCCCGGAAGCTCAGCTGGATCGGGTTTGACGCCTGCCTGATGGGCAGCGCGGAAGTGGCGTCGGCCGTGAGTCCCTATGCGGAATATATGATTGCCAGCCAGGAAACAGAACCCGCGAAGGGATGGAACTATGCCTTCCTGAACCGGCTTGCGGAGGATGGAAACGGCGCGGAGACCGGGCGGCGGATTGTCGATGCCTGCTTTGCGGAAGCGGAGACCGACGATGTGATGACGCTGAGCTGTATTGACCTGTCCGGGATGGAAGCCCTGCGGCAGGCCCTGGATCCTTTTTTCGCCGGCTGGGCGGAGCGGCTGACCCCGGAGAGCTTTCCGGAGATTGCCGATCTGCGGTTTTCCGCACTTTCCTTCGGGGAAGCGCTGCGGGGCCTGGAGGAGCAGGACTACGATCTGGTGGATCTGCGGGATCTGGTTTCCCGCCTCAGCCGGGACGGCAGCGGCGAGGAGGTGCTGCAGGCGCTGGACAGCGCGGTGGTCTGCAGCCGGGCAACGCAGGAAGGCGCATCCGGGCTGACGGTTTACCATCCCTTCCATAATAAAGAGCAGTACAGGGCCACCTGGCGGGACAGCCATGCGCGGTTGGGATTCAGTGCCGGGCTCAGCGCTTATCTGGAAAAATTCGGTCATCTGCTGACCGGGGATGTCATGGCAGACTGGTCTTCCCTCCAGGCGGCTGTTACAGAAAAAGAGGATGGCTGGATTTTTTCCCTGCCGCTGACGAAGGAGCAGCAGGAAAACTGCCTCGGCGGACAGTTGCTGATCCTGGGCGCCGCGGATAGGGTGAATGGGGAATACGGAACCCAGGCAACCTCCCTGGAGAACGGGGAGAAGGGCGAGACGGTGTATTATCCGGTCAGCGCCGCGGCTGCGGAAACCAACGGAAACGGACAGATGACGGCGGCTTGCGGCTCCCGGAGCCTGTACCTGACGGATGAAGCGGGGGCGCCGTTGGCCGGGCCGCTGACCTATCAGCTGGGGGAAGACGGGATCACCTGTTTTGTTCACGCGGTCTACAGTGACCACAGCGGACGGGAGGATTCCGCAAAAGACCTGGAGGTTATGCTGGGCGGCGTACCGGATCCGGACGGGTCCCGCCTGCGGATCATTTCCCGCCTGGGACGGGATGAGGCTACAGGAACGTTTACCGGCAGAATCCCGGTCCGGGAGGAGGACTATACCAACCTGGACTTTTATCTGGAAGGACGCGTTCTGCCGGAAGATCAGGCGAACCTGCCGGGCTTTCAGGCCTGGGAACCGGCGCCCCGGAGGACAGGCAGCCGCGGACTCCGGCTGCCGGCGCAGTGGGAACTGCGCTTCTTTGATACGCAGCAGTCTGCCGCGCAGTTGTTCGCGGTTTTCCAGGTGACGGACAGTCAGCAGAACACACACAGCAGCGCGCTGATTCCCCTGCCGAACCCCAACCTGGAAGAAATCGGGATTATTCCCCGGCTGCAGGAAGCGGAGGAATATGGGCTGAAAATATACCTGCTCCGGGACACCTCTCCGCTGGATCCGGGGCTGAACCTGATTGCCGAGATGACCAACCGGTCGGAATGGAAAGCCAATTTTATTCTGGATGAAATCCTGCTGAACGGAACGCAGGCCGCTGTTCCGGCGCAGCATACCCCGATCTATTTCAGCAATATGGAACCTGGCGAAACGAAGGTCCTCTCGCTGCATATTCCGGCCAGCGCTCTGACAGGGCTGAGCGGGGTGACCTCGCTTTCCGCATCCCTGAATGTGTATCTCCACCAGCACACCGCGGCAAACTATATCCAAAAACTGGAATTTGCCACAGCCCAGTGCAGCCTGGAAGGAATCGCCGCGGAGAGCGGCAGGGTGCTGGCGGAAAGCCGGCAGGAAGAGATTCTGTGGCAGATTCTTTCCCTGGAGAAGAAACCGGACGGAAGTCTCCGCGGCCTGCTGCGGGTGGAAAACCGCAGCGGGGAAAACCTGGAGCATTTCTGCCGTCCTGCGGTGAACGGGCTGTGCATTGACAACACGGAGGAGCTGCTGAGCGTGACGGTTCCGGCCGGCGCGGCGGGTGTCCTGCCCTTCACGGTTTCCGGCCGGACACTGCTGAAGACGGACCTGTCCATTGACGGAAGGAGCAGATGGTACTGGCTGGCCGCGGAGGATCTGCTGGCGCGGAACGGGATCGGGGAAATCCGGGAGATTGAACTGATCCGGACGTATGGATACAGCATCTCGGGGAGCGTCCACCTGCGGCTGGAAGAACCTTTCCCCCTGGAAAGAATCCCGGAAGAAGCCGGCAGCGGGGAGCTGACGCTGATGACCGGACAAGTGGAAGCCTCGCTGGAGCGGGCCCTGGCGGCTGACAGCGGCGCGGGTCTGCGGCTGATTTTGCGGAATCATACGGATGAAAACATTTTTGTGCAAATTTATGAAACCATGCTGAATGGACAGAAGCTGGAAGGCCGCCTTCCACATTCTGTAGTTGTACCGGCCGGCGGAAGCACAACCTGCTGCACCGCGGTGAAAGCGGAAGAAGGCATGATGGCGGACGGTCCGGTACGCGAGGCCGGGATCTGTTTCCGGGTGAATGATGAATGGACTTCTCCGGAAGTGCGCATGGTCTTTGGGACAGGGGAAGACGGAAGCAGGTATCTGTCCCCGGCGGATATGACAGCGGAACCGGTGCAGTGGACAAGGCCGGAACTGCGTTTCATCCGTTCCGGACAGCGGGCCGGCGGAACCTTTGATATCACGGCCGCGGCGGAATTCTCGATCCCCAATCGTTACGATACGGAGACGGGGGAATGGGTTACGGGAGAAAAAATGCTCCGGGTCACGGTCAGCCTGGAGAACCTGTCGGAAAACACGCAGTTTGTGACTTTCAAAGACCTGATGGTAAACAGCTCTGTGGTAACCGGCGTCGGATTCCTGGTCGGAAGCACGGAACCGGGAGGCCGGAAGGAAATCACGCTGGACATTCCGCTGGAGACACTGCGCGGGACAGAGGAGATCCGCGGAATCAGCTGGGTCATGACCTGGTACGATCCGGATCATTTTGACAAAAAAACAACGGCGGAAGTCTGCCTGGAAACAGAACCCTGCAACATCCGCGACCTGGCGCCGGGGCTGGGGAAACCCCTGGCTTCGGATGATGACGGCGTGCTGCAGTGGGATCTGCTCGGGATGGAAGAAACCGAATCCGGAATGGTGGAACTGCTGCTGCATGTGCGGAACAGTTCCGGGGAGGATCTGGAGGAATTCTGTGACGCCGCGGTCAACGGCGTCTTCCTGAAGCGTTTTTCCCTGTACCTGCCGGCAGGCACGGAGCGCACCCTGAAGCTGAAAAGCAGGAACCGGTTTGCCATCAGCAATTTTGAGATGGAGGTTGCCCATGCCGCCAACGAACATGGGGTGTATCCCTTTGAACAGAAACTGCTCCAGCGGCGCGGTGTGCAGCGGATCGGGACGGTGCAGATTTTTTCCGGAATGAGCGTCTATACCGGGCAGGCCGGAAGGCGGGCCGTGCTGGAGGCTGAAAGCCCGCTGGAGCTGAGCAGCGGGGATTTCCGCGGGGAAGAAGAGGATCGCTACCTTCTTGATCAGGATGAAAACATCTGCCTGGAAATCCGGAGGGTGCTGATCGGGGCCGACGGCGTTGCCCTGAGCATGGACCTGATCAACCGCTCCTCGGATCCCTGCCAGATTGAGATCTCCCGGGCGTCGCTGAACGGAATTTCCTGCGGAATCCTGCCGTCCTATGCAAGTTATCCGGTTCCGCCGGGCATCCGCTATCCGCTGAACCTGATGATCCTGACAAAGGGAACGAATCTGGAGCAGGGAACCCAGATCCGGGAGATTTCCCTGGTGTGGAACGAAACGGGAGAACCCGCGAGGGAAGCGGCTGTACCGATCCTGAGGGACGCGCCGCTGGGGGAAGCCGGCGGAATGGAGTTTTGCCCTTGACAAGAGGCGCCGCATGTGATAAAAGATATACCGGTACCGATCTTTAAGGCGATACGGAGATATCGGCAAGAGCGGACGGACGGCGTATGCCGCGGGATGCGGCAGGCGTTTGAGAGGTTGTGTTCCGGGCTCTGCCGATGATCGGGCAGAGCCTTTTTTGTGAGAGGAATGCGTGTATGACTGTCAGGCAGGAATTGTTCCCGGCGCCTCGGGGAGGCAAGGATGGGCTTGTTATCCGGAAAGCGCAGGGCGTGTTTCTGTTTCCCGGTTTCTGTGATGTGCATGTGCACTTCAGGGAGCCGGGTTTTTCTTATAAGGAAACGATGGTGAGCGGCAGCCTGGCGGCGGCCCGGGGCGGATATACCGCGGTCTGCGCGATGCCGAATCTGAACCCGGTGCCGGATAGCCCGGAACACCTGGAGGAGGAGGAGCGGCTGATCCGCGCGGCCGGGGATATCACTGCGATCTATCCCTACGGAGCGCTGACTGTCGGGGAAAAGGGACAGTCGGCGGCGGATCTGGAAAGCCTGGCGCCGCGGGTCATCGCTTTCTCGGATGACGGGAAGGGCGTCCAGAGTGAAAGCATGATGCGCAGCCTGATGGAACGCTGCCGGAAGCTGGGAAAAATCCTGGCAGCGCACTGCGAGGATGAATCGCTGCTTCACGGAGGGTATATTCACGACGGCGTCTATGCCAGAACCCACGGCCACCGGGGAATCTGCTCCGAAAGCGAATGGGGTCCCATCGCCAGAGACCTGAGGCTGGCGAAGGAAACAGGCTGCGCCTACCATGTCTGCCATATCAGCTGCCGGGAAAGCGCGGAGCTGATCCGCCGGGCGAAGAAGGACGGGGTGAATGTCACCTGCGAAACCGGGCCGCATTACCTGCTGCTGGACGAAAATGATCTGCAGGAGGACGGCCGGTTCCGGATGAACCCGCCGCTGCGGTCCCGGGAGGACCGGGAAGCGCTGGTGGAAGCATTGCTGGACGGAACGATTGACATGATTGCCACGGATCACGCGCCCCACAGCGCGGAGGAAAAAAGCCGGGGCTTGCCGGGCAGCGCTTTTGGAGTCGTCGGGCTGGAATGCGCGTTCCCGGTGCTGTACACCGGGCTTGTGCGCGGGGGAATTCTGAGCCTGGAGCGGTTGATTGAACTGATGGCGGTAACCCCGCGGGAGCGGTTCGGAATTCCCCTGGAGCCGGGGGATGAAACGGAATGGGACCTGGAGCGGAAGTACACGGTGGATCCGGGGGAGTTCCGGAGCCTGGGCCGGGCCACGCCCTTCGCGGGGGCGGAGGTTTACGGCCGGTGCATCCGGACGGTGCATCGCGGGAAAACGGTTTACGAAGAAAGAACGGAGGAAGAAAAACATGGCGAAGCGGACAGATGTTAAAAAGGTACTGATCATCGGCAGCGGCCCCATTGTGATCGGGCAGGCGGCGGAATTCGACTATGCCGGCACGCAGGCCTGCCTGGCCCTGAAGGAAGAGGGTTACGAAGTTGTGCTGTGCAACTCCAACCCTGCGACGATCATGACGGATACATCCATCGCGGACAAGGTATACATGGAACCTCTGACGCTGGAATACATCGCCAAGATCCTCCGCTATGAGCGGCCGGACGCCATCGTGCCCGGCATCGGCGGACAGACCGGGCTGAACCTGGCCATGCAGCTGGAAAGGAAGGGCGTGCTGCGGGAGTGCGGCGTGGAACTGCTGGGCACCAGCAGCCGGAGCATTGAGCGGGCGGAGGATCGGGAACTGTTCAAGGAAATGTGCGAGAGCATCGGTGAGCCCGTGATTCCCAGCGAGATTACCTACAGCATTGAGGAGGCCCAAAAAGCGGCGCTGGATATCGGGTACCCGGTGGTTCTGCGGCCGGCGTTTACGCTGGGCGGCACCGGCGGCGGGTTTGCGAATAACGAGGAAGAGCTGATCGAGATCGCCACGAATGCCTTCCGGCTGAGCCCGGTGCACCAGGTGCTGATCGAGAAAAGCGTCCGCGGATACAAGGAGATCGAGTTTGAGGTCATGCGGGACAGCAATGACCGGGCGATTACCATCTGCGGCATGGAAAACGTGGACCCCGTGGGCGTGCATACCGGCGACAGCGTGGTGGTGGCGCCGATCCTGAGCCTGAACGAGCATGACCTGAAGATGCTCAACGACAGCGCGATCAAAATCATCCGGGAGCTGAAGATCGAAGGCGGCTGCAACGTCCAGTTTGCCCTGAATCCGGAGAGCAGCGAATACTTTCTGATTGAGGTCAATCCCCGGGTGAGCCGTTCCTCGGCGCTGGCCAGTAAAGCCAGCGGTTATCCGATTGCCCGGGTGACCGCGAAAATTGCCCTGGGCATGGCGCTGGAGGAGATCCCGGTGGCCGGCGGCAACGCGGCCATGGAGCCCAGCCTCAACTATATTGTGGCGAAGTTCCCGCGCTTCCCCTTTGACAAGTTCGCTTCCGCCAGCAATCAGCTGGGCACCCAGATGAAAGCCACCGGCGAGGTCATGGGCATCGGCAGCACGCTGGAGGAATGCATGCTGAAGAGCGTGCGCAGCCTGGAGACCGGCGTATGCCACCTGCACCTGGCGAAGTTTGATTCCATGGGCGACGCGGAGCTGCTGGATTATGTAAAAGACTTCCGGGCGGATACCCTGTACGCGGTGACGGAGCTGCTGAGAAGGGGAACGGAAATCCGGAAGCTCCATGACATCACGATGATCACGGAGCTGTTCCTGGAGAGCCTGAAGAAAATCACGGATATGGAAGAGCGCCTGAAGGCCGCGAAGCAGGATCCGGACATCCTGCGGGAAGCAAAGGTTATGGGCTTCGGGGACGAGACGATCGCCCGCCTGTGGGGCGTGAAGGATACCGAAGTGTATGCGCTGCGGAAGGCAAACGGCATTGTCCCGGTTTTCCGGATGGTGGATACGCTGCATACCGGCAAGTATATCGCTTACCTGTACTCCAGCTACAGCGGAAAGAACGATTCCATCCTCACCGAGAAGAAAAAGATCGTGGTGCTGGGCGCGGGCCCGATCCGTATCGGCCAGGGCGTCGAGTTTGACTACTCCACGGTGCACGCGGTTCAGACCATCCGCCGCGCCGGCTATGAAGCGATCATCATCAACAACAATCCGGAGACCGTCTCCACCGACTATACCACCGCGGACAAGCTGTACTTCGAACCGCTGACGCCGGAAGACGTCATGGCAATCATCGATTTTGAACAGCCGGAGGGCGTGATTGCCTCCCTGGGCGGACAGACAGCCATCAATCTGGCCCAGCCCCTGATGGACCGGGGTGTGAAGATCATTGGGACGGACTGCGCCGCGATCGAGCGGGCGGAAAACCGGGACAGCTTTGAAAAGATCCTGCTCGACCTGGGCATTCCCCAGCCGAAGGGGCAGGCCGTGACCCGGATTGAGGACGGGGTGAAAGCCGCGGAGGAAATCGGCTATCCGGTGCTTGTGCGGCCGAGCTTTGTGCTGGGTGGCCGGGCCATGCAGATTGTCGGCGATGAGGAACAGCTGCGGCATTACCTGAAGACCGCTGTGGCGATTGACGCGGACAAGCCGGTGCTCGTGGATAAATACATCCGAGGCAAGGAAGTGGAAGTGGACGCCATCTGCGACGGACGGGACGTGTTTGTACCGGGCATCATGGAGCTGGTGGAGCGGACAGGCATCCACAGCGGCGACTCCATCTCGGTATACCCGGCCTTCTCCATCAGCAACCGGGTGAAGGGGATCATCCTGCAGTACGCGAAAAAGCTGGGCCTTGGGATCGGGATCATAGGCCTGTACAACATTCAGTTCATCGTGGACGAGCATGAGGATGTATACATTATCGAAGTGAACCCCCGCTCCAGCCGGACGGTGCCGTTCCTGAGCAAGGCGACGGGGTATTCCCTCGCGGACATCGCCACGGAGGTCATCCTGGGCAGGAGCCTGAAGGAGCAGGGCTTCTTTGACCTGTATCCGGAGGAGAAAAAGCGGTTCTATGTCAAGGTCCCGGTGTTCAGCTTCAACAAGATCAAGGGCCTGGATGCCTACCTGAGCCCGGAGATGAAGAGCACGGGCGAGGCCATCGGATATGATGACAAGCTGACCCGGGCGCTGTACAAGGCGCTGCAGGCGGGCGGCACCCGGCTGCAGAACTACGGCACCGTCCTGGCGACCATTGCCGACCGGGACAAGGAGGAGGCGCTGCCCCTGATCCGCCGCTTCTACAATCTGGGATTCAACATCAAGGCGACCCGGGGAACCGCCAGCTTCCTGAAGGAGCACGGGATCCGGACGCACGCGATGCTGAAGATCAGCCAGGGCTCGGACGAGATTCTGGACAGTATCCGCCAGGGTCATGTGGCCTACATCATCAATACCCGGGAGATCGGCGAAGCGGAGAGCGAAAGCGACGGCCTGAAGATCCGCCGCTGCGCCACGGAAAACAACGCGACGATCTTCACCAGCCTGGATACCGTGCGGGTGCTGCTGGATGTGCTGGAGGAAACCACGCTGACGATCTCCACGATTGACGCCTGATTTGCGGGAGGAACCACATGGAACAGAGAATCCTGAAGGTGACCGACAACACGCGGATTGCCGACCGGGTATACCGGATGGTCCTGGAAAACCCGGCGCTGGAGGAAATGAAGCCGGGACAGTTTGTGAATATCCGCATTGATGGGCAATATCTGCGGCGGCCGATCTCCGTGTGCGACTCGGATCCGGGGAGCCTCACGATTGTTTACAAGGTAGTGGGCAGGGGAACGGAGGCGCTGAGCCGGGTGAAGAAGCGGGAAACGCTGGATGTGCTGACCGGCCTGGGCAACGGCTATGACCTGTCGAAGGCCGGGGATCATCCGCTGCTGCTGGGCGGCGGCGTCGGCGTGCCCCCGCTGGTCCTGCTGGCCCGGAAGCTCCGGGAGGCAGGCAGGGCCGTGACTGCGGTCCTGGGTTTCAATACGGCGGCAGAGGCTTTCGGACAGACGGATTTCCGGGAGATGGGCTGCCGCGTGACCGTCACCACCGCGGACGGAAGCCTCGGCGTGAGGGGATTTGTAACCGACGCGTTGCCGGAGGATTACAGCTATTTCTATACCTGCGGACCGGAGCCGATGCTGAAGGCGGTTTACAGGAAGACGAAAACCTCCGGACAGTTCAGCTTTGAGGAGCGGATGGGCTGCGGGTTCGGCGCCTGTATGGGCTGCAGCTGCAAAACCGTCACGGGATACAAGCGGATCTGCCGGGAGGGCCCGGTGCTGGAAAAGGAGGAGATCCTGTGGGAAGACTGACAACAACCCTCTGCGGGATCGAGCTGGATAACCCGGTGATCCCCGCCAGCGGCACCTTCGGATTCGGATACGAGTTTGCGCAGTGGTATGATATCAATAAGCTGGGGACCTTCTCCTTCAAGGGAACGACAAGGGAACCCCGCTTCGGGAATCCGACGCCGCGGATTGCCGAATGCCCGGCGGGCATGATCAACGCGGTGGGGCTGCAGAATCCGGGCGTGGAGAAGGTCATTGCCGAGGAGCTGCCGAAGCTCAGGCAGGTGTTTCATAAAAAGGTCATGGCCAACGTCAGCGGATTCAGCGTGGCGGATTACGCCTGGACCTGCGAAAAGCTGGACAAAGAGGAACAGGTGGGCTGGCTGGAGGTGAACATTTCCTGCCCGAATGTGCATGGGGGCGGCATGAGCTTCGGCACGGATCCGCGGGCGGCGGCGGAGGTCACCGCGGCGGTGAAAAAAGTGACGGAAAAGCCGGTGATTATGAAGCTGAGCCCCAATGTGATGGATATTACAGCCATCGCGAAGGCCTGCGAGGACGCGGGCGCCGACGGGATCAGCCTGATCAACACCCTGCAGGGCATGCGGATCAGCCTGCGGACGAGGAAACCGGTGCTCAGGAATATCATGGGGGGCGTCAGCGGTCCGGCGGTGTTCCCGGTGGCGCTGAGGATGGTCTGGCAGGTGTGCCGGGCGGTGAAGATTCCCGTGATCGGAATGGGCGGCGTGACCACGGCGGAGGATGTCCTGGAGATGATGATGGCCGGAGCAACGGCGGTGGAAGTCGGGGCCGCGAACCTGACGGATCCCTGCGCCTGCGAACGGATCATTGAGGAACTGCCGGCGGCCATGGATAAATACGGAATCAAAAACCTGACGGAACTGAAAGGAGCGGAGTGAACATGGGCAGAGACGTGATTGTGGCTTGTGATTTTGCCGGAACGGAACAGACGCTGGCTTTCCTGGATCGGTTTGAGGGAAGGAAGCCCTTTGTGAAGATCGGCATGGAGCTGTTTTACAGCACGGGTCCCGACATTGTGCGGGAGATCAAGAAGCGGGGGCATCGGATCTTTCTGGATCTGAAGCTGCATGATATCCCGAATCAGGTGAAAAAGGCCATGAGCGTCCTTCGGGACCTGGATGTGGATATTGTCAATGTGCACGCGGCCGGCACGGTGCGGATGATGGAAGCCGCGCTGGAGGGTCTGACCAGGCCGGACGGCACCCGTCCGCTGCTGATCGCGGTAACCCAGCTGACGAGCACGGATCAGGAAGCGCTGGAAAAGGACCTGTGGATTGAAAAACCGATGGACCAGGTGGTTATGCACTATGCCCGGAACGCCCGCAAGGCCGGACTGGACGGCGTGGTCTGCTCTCCCCTGGAGGCGGCGAAGGTGCACGAAGCCTGCGGCCCGGAATTCCTGGCGGTGACGCCGGGTGTCCGCTTCGCGGACGGCGACGTCGGCGATCAGAAACGGGTAATGACTCCGGCGGAAGCGAAAAAGGCCGGCAGCGACTATATCGTGGTGGGACGGCCGATCACGGCGGCCGGGGATCCGGTGGCCGCGTATGAGAGATGTATCCGTGAATTCTGCGACTGACAGGGAGGAAAAACAGGATGAACAGACAGGAAATCAACCAGCTGATTGCCAGGGACCTGCTGAAGATCAAAGCGGTCTTTTTCCGGCCGGAGGAGCCCTTTACCTGGGCCAGCGGCATCAAGAGCCCGGTCTACTGCGATAACCGGCTGACGCTGACGGCGCCGGAGGTGCGCACGGATGTGGAAAAAGCCCTGGCGCAGGTGATCGGGGAGGAATACTCCAGCGTGGAAGTGCTCATGGGCACTTCCACAGCGGGCATTGCCCACGCCGCGATCACGGCGCACCTGATGGGCCTGCCCATGGGCTATGTGCGCTCCGGCGCCAAGGACCACGGCCGGCAGAACCAGATTGAAGGCAGGCTGGAGCCGGGCCAGAAGGTGGTCGTGGTGGAGGATTTGATCTCCACCGGGGGCAGCGTGCTGGAAGTGGTGGAAGTGCTCCGGGCGGCCGACGCCGAGGTGCTGGGCATCGCGAGCATTTTCACCTATGGAATGCAGAAGGGGATTGACCGGCTGGCGGCTGCCCGTGTGAAGAATGTATCACTGACCAATTTCGATGTTATTGCCGAGGAAGCGGCGAAGGAAGGTTATATCCGGCCGGAGGATATCTCCCGGCTGATCAAGTTCCGGAATAATCCGTCGGATACGGCCTGGATGCAGGAGGTGTGATATGGTACGGAGCGTCATTGATGTGCCGGACCTGACGACCGACGAGCTCGACCGGCTGATGGACACGGCGGAGGATATCATCGCCCGGCCGGACGACTATGCAGACGCCTGCCGGCGGAAGAAACTGGCGACGCTGTTTTTCGAGCCCAGCACGCGGACGCGGCTGAGCTTTGAGGCGGCGATGTACGAGCTTGGCGGCAATGTGCTGAGCGTAACCGGCGCGGGGACCAGCTCTGCCGCGAAGGGCGAGAGCGTGGCGGATACGGCGAAAACCGTCTCCTGCTACGCGGACATCATCGCCATGCGCCATCCGAAGGAGGGCGCCGCGCTGGTGGCGGCCAGGGCGGCTTCGGTGCCGGTGATCAACGCCGGGGACGGCGGCCACTGCCATCCGACCCAGACGCTGGCGGACCTGCTGACGATCCGGCGGGAGAAGGGGAGGCTCGGAGAGCTGACCGTGGGCCTTTGCGGCGATCTGAAGTTCGGGCGTACGGTGCATTCCCTGATTAATGCCCTGAGCCGGTATGAGGGGCTGAAGTTTGTCCTGATCAGTCCGGAAGAGCTGAAAGTCCCCAGTTATGTGAAGAACGACGCGCTGAAAAAGCGCGGCATTCCCTATTCCCAGACCACGGACCTGGAGCAGGTTATCGGCGACCTGGATATCCTGTATATGACCCGTGTGCAGCGGGAACGCTTCTTCAACGAGGAAGACTACCTGCGCCTGCGGGACAGCTATATTCTGACGCCGGAGAAACTGAAAAAGGCCCGGGCAGACCTGTGCGTGATGCATCCGCTGCCCCGGGTCAACGAGATCAGTGTCGCGGTGGACGACGACCCCCGCGCCTGCTATTTCAAGCAGGTATTGAACGGGAAATATATGCGCATGGCCCTGATCCTGATGCTGCTGGGCCTGAAGGGAGGAATACCGGCATGAATGTGGATTCCATCCGGGATGGGATTGTCATTGACCATATTGCCGCGGGAAACGGCATGAAGCTGTACCGCCTGCTGGGGCTGGAGGCGCTGGATGTGCCGGTGGCCATGATTACCAATGTGGTTTCCGCCAAGCGGGGGCGCAAGGACATCATCAAGATTGACGCAGATATTCCCGTGAACTTTGATGTCATCGGCTATGTGGATCCCAGCGCCACGGTGAATGTCATCCGGAATGGGGAACTGAAGGAAAAGAAGCAGATCGGCATGCCGGAAAAGCTGACGAATGTGCTCTACTGTAAGAATCCCCGGTGCATTACGTCCTGCGAGCAGGAAATCGAGCATGTCTTCCGCCTCTCGGACCGGCAGAAGAAGGAATACCGCTGCGTCTGGTGTGAAACAAAGGCGGCAAATCTGTAAACGGTAAAAAACTTATGCCTCAGCGATCCGGACCAGCACGCCGCCGGGGATTCCCTCCAGTTCGGCGCTCAGTTTCATTGTTTCCCAGGAACCCAGCAGGGGGCTGTCCGTCACGATGATGGGATGAAATCCGGAACCGGCGCTGCCTTCGTTTTCAACAAAGACCTGGCAGTCGTTCCCTTCGCTGTCCTGTCCGCGGATCAGGTATCTGGCGGACAGCAGCGGTTCCCCGCCCTTCGGAATCTTCTGTGTATCCACAGCGGACCCCATAATGGTCCCCCGGAACTTCGGCCCCGTGGCCTCGCCGGTGAACGGGATCATCACAATATCCCTTGTCTGTCCTTTTACAATCATCGGTTCCAGGCACTGCACCCGGATCTCCAGAAGTACTTCTCTGTCCATTTTTATCGCTTCCCTTCTTTCTTTTGTTGCCGGGCGCTCCCGCGTTATGTGGAGCATCTTTCCACCAGCCGGACCGGCAGCACCGTTCTGACCGGAATCACTTCTCCGGCCGCCTGGCGGATAATCGCGTCCACCGCGTAGGCGCACATTTCTTCCACCGGCTGGTGGACCACGGTCAGGGGAATCTCGCAGGAGGATGCGAAAAGCGTATCGTCGTATCCGATCACCTTCACGTCCTCCGGTACCCGCTTTCCGTTCCTCAGGCAGTACCGGATCACGGCCGCCGCCAGGGTCTCGCTTCCGGCAACGCCGTCCGCGTCCGGATACCGAGCAAAGAAATCCTGGATACTCTCGTCCACGTTGCCATAGCGGTACCTCTGAATCGGAATCTCGCAGCGGCTGCACAGGATCCCGTGTTCTGCCGCGGCGTCCTCGAAGCCCCTGCCCCTGCGGTTCCCGTCCGCTTCCAGTTCCAGCGGCGCGTCAATAAACAGCAGATGCCGGCAGCCTTTTTCAATCAGGTGCTCCGCGGCGATCCGCCCGCCGTTGTAGTTGTCCGATACCACCGACGGAATGGATTTCTGGGAAACCCGCTCCATAATCACAACATGCGCGCCGGGCTGAATATACTCTTCCACCCGGGGTGTCTGGTTGCACTGGATGACGCCGGCCACCTTGTTGCTCATGAGCATGGAATAGCTTTCCCGTTCCTTGGTTTCGTCCAGGTTGGTCACGCTCAGCAGCAGCTTGTATCCCCGCTGGAAGGTGATCCTCTCCACCTGTTCCACGACGCTCGCGAAAAAGAAATACTGTACGGAAGGAACGATCAGCCCGATAAAGGGGCTGGCAACGGATTTCAGCGATCGCGCCATCTCGTTCGGGTAATAATTCAGCGCTTCCATTGCCTGGCGGACCTTTTTCTGCGTTTTCTCACTGACGTTGGCCCGTCCGTTCAGCATGCGGGATACCGTGGTCACGGTCACGCCGGCCAGCTGTGCCACATCTTTCAGTGTTGCCATAGAAGCTTTTCCTTTCTTCCGGATTTTCTTTTTTCCGATATTTCCGATCTGTTTTTTATGCTTTGCCGAGCCACCATTTGATCCCTTCGCCAACCGCCATGTTCCAGAATACAAAATCGTGCACGCCCGGGGCTGTCAGCCATACATGATCGTAGCCCATCCCCAGCAGGGCCTCATGATACGCCCTGTTGTTCTCAAACAGGAAGTCTTCCGTTCCGCAGGCCTGGAACAGCCGCGGCGCGTTCCCGTTCCTGATGCATTTCCTGGCCAGGGATACCGGATCCCCCGCGCTCCCGCGGAAGGTTTCCGCCGGGCCGAACACGTGCGTGTAATACCCTGCGGGGATTCCCATCGCGTCCGCGCTGGCCACCTTCCCGTCCGCGAACTCCTCCGTGATCAGCGCGGAGGAGAAAGCCATGATCGCGCCGAAGGTCTCCGGATATCTCAGCCCGTTGCGGATCGCGCCGAACCCGCCCATGGACAGGCCGCCGATCGCCGTGTCTTCCCGTTTGCCGGACAGGTTGAACATGCCGCGGGTCACCTGCACCAGCTCTTCGCCGATCATGACGCCGCAGTTTTCCCCGGTAACCGGGTTGTCCAGGTAGAAGCGGTTATCCCCATCCGGCATGATGACCGCGATGCCGTACATGCCCGCGAGCATTTCAATCCGGCTGTTGCGGAGCCAGTCGTTGCGGGACCCGCTGAATCCGTGCAGCAGATACAGTGTCGGCCAAGGTCCCGGAGCAAACCGGGGCGGCTGCAGCGGCGCCGGCGGCGGATCAATCGGCAGCACCGCCGTAAAACTGCGGAAGCCCCTCAGGGCCTGGGAAAAGTATTCCGCCTGTATGATTGCCATGCTTTCTTTCACTCCTTGATCTGATGATGGAAGGTCCCGAAGGGTTCCTCCGCGTCCAGGAATACCACCGGGATTTCCGGCAGGAAGAAGGACGCCCAGTCTCCCAGGAACTTCATGCCGGGTTCCTCGCTGCGCTCGTGGCCGAGCACCAGGATGCCCTTGTTCATCCCCAGCTGGGAGGCGTCCCGCACATAGGCGGGCAGCGTCCACTCCGTCAGGTCTCCGCAGATGATGACGTCCAGCTCCCGGTGTTTCATCAGCTGCATCGGCATATACTCAACGCCCAGGCCGAGACTGCCGCCGCCGGGAAGCACGCCCACGCGTTCCACCCGCATCTCCGGATCGCCGATATAGCGCATATCCGGCATATGGAAGGTTTCCTGCAGGAATTCGGCCAGTCCCCGCAGGGTGGTCGGCGGAATCCGGTAGCAGCCGTCGAAGCCGATTCCCTTCATCATGGGGCTGTTCTCCGGATCCGGCTTCATCCGGTACTCCCGCCATCCGGTTTCCAGGTCAAAACCGCGGTAGATTCCGTCTTCGCGGCACATATGCATATGGTCGTGGAACCGCCAGATGGCGATTCCGGTTTTTTCAATCAGTTCCTTTTTGGCCAGGAAGACCGGATCGTCTTCCGCCCAGTCCTTCTCGTCCCCGCCGGTGAACCATGTGGGTTCATGGGTGATGATCATGTTCACCCCGGTGTCGGCAGCCCTGCGGATGACGTCCACCGTCGCCATGAACGTGGAGCCGATCCGGGTGACCTCCTGGTCCATGCTGCCCGCGATCAGCTGATCGCAGGTCCGGTTCAGCGGCAGGGGGGCAAGCCCCGTGCCGCCGATCACTTTTGCGATAACATCCTTTACTTTCATAGAGGCCTTATCCTTTCACTGCGCCGAGCACGACGCCCTTGACGAAGTATTTCTGCACAAAGGGGAAGATGATCAGGATCGGCAGGATACCGATGACCGCCATGGCCATCCGGACCGAGGTGCCCGGCAGGTCTACCGTCTGGGCGCCCAGCAGGGCCGTATTGCTCCCGGACTTCAGGAACTGGATGTTGTTCATGATGCGGATCAGCAGGTTCTGGATGCCGTACAGTTCCGGATTGGTGATGTAGTACAGGCCGTTGGTCCAGTCGTTCCAGTAGGTCAGGCCCGTGAACAGCGCCACCGTTGCCAGCACCGGAACCGCCAGCGGCAGCATGATTCTCGTAAAGATTGTCAGTTCCTTGGCTCCGTCAATCTTGGCCGATTCGATCAGCGCCATCGGGATGCTGTTTGCGTAATAGTTCCGGACCAGGAACACGTTGAACGCCGTCACCAGGTAGTTTGGCAGAATCAGTGCCAGCAGCGTGTCCTTGATGCCGAAGATGCTGCTCCACATGATATAGGAGGACACAACGCCGCCGTTGAACAGCATCGTAAAGAACACCAGGAAGCTCAGCGTGTTGTTCCATTTGAAGTCCTTCCGGGACATGGGATAGGCCAGCGTTGTGGTCAGCAGGATGCTCCCCAGGGTGCCTGCCAGCGTCACCAGCAGCGTAACGCCGTAGGAGCGGAGGATCATCGATCCCTGCCGGACCATGTAGTAATAGCTGTCCAGGCTGAGTTTCCGCGGGAAATAGTTGTATCCGTCCGCCAGCAGCACCTTTTCGTCCGTGAACGATGCGATCACGATCAGGATGATCGGCAGCAGCGTAATCACGGTCAGGACCGTCAGCGCGATCGTTGAGAAGCGGCGGAAGCTTTTCACGTCATTATGGACTTTGATCTTTTCAATCTTTTCCATTTCTTCTCCCTCCTCTCAGAACAGCGCGTTCTCTTTGTCAATCTTCCGCACAAGCCCGTTTGCGGCAACCACCAGCAGGAAGCCCACCACGGACTGGTACAGCGCCGCGGCAGCCGCCATGCCCACGTCGTTGCGCTCCATCAGGCCGCGATAGACGTAGGTATCAATCGTCTGGGTCACGTCAAACAGCCGTCCGGAGTTGGCCGGCACCTGGTAGAACAGGCCGAAATCCGAGTAGAAGATCCGGCCGATGGCCATCAGCGTCAGGGTGATGATCGTCGGTTTGAGCATGGGCACGGTGATGTGGAGGATCTGTTTCACCTTCGACGCGCCGTCCAGCTGCGCCGCCTCAAAGATCTCCTGGTCGATCCCCGCAATGCCGGCCACATAGATAATGGAGTTTGTTCCGACGAATTTCCACAGGTAGACAAAGATCAGGATATACGGCCAGGGTTGCTTGTTGGAGTACCAGCTGA
Organism: uncultured Clostridia bacterium; assembly: GCA_947166385.1. Classification (GTDB taxonomy): domain Bacteria; phylum Bacillota; class Clostridia; order Christensenellales; family Aristaeellaceae; genus Aristaeella. The sequence goes on from CAMVEB010000003.1 coordinate 24,795, forward strand.
CCGGTTCCAGTCCGAAGGCTTTGTAGACCGTGTTGTTGATGAAGCCGTTGTCCGCGTTCAGGAACGCGTACACGATAAAGCCCACCACAACCCAGGACAGCAGGTTCGGCAGCATCAGGGAGGCCTGGAACAGCTTCACCCTGCGCTTCTTCCCCAGCTCATGGATCAGGATCGCCACGAAGATCGCGAAGATCGTCCCCAGGATGATGAACGCCGCGTTGTACAGCAGCGTGTTCCGGGTCATGGTCCAGGCGTCCTTGGTTTTGAACAGGAACTCAAAGTTGTCCAGCCCGTTCCATTTGCTGCCGAAAATGCCCTTGACATAGCTGTAATCCTTGAAGGCGAGGAAAACGCCGAACATGGGCAGGTAATTGTTGATCAGCAGATAAAGCATGCCGGGCAGCGCAATCAGCAGCAGCGGAAGCGTCTGGGCTGTGCTGCTTTTCTTTTTCTTCACGCTCGGGTTTTTCCGGGCTAACGTTGTCATGATGGCCCCTCCTCGTTTTTGGTCAAAAGGCAGTTTCGGGCAGAAAATGGGCGGAGAGGACAGACCTCTCCGCCCAACAGGTCATATTATTTGTTGGCTTCCACCCAGGCATCCAGCTGTTCCTGCTTTCCGGCAATGATATCCTGCATGCCGGCGTCGTTCAGGCGCTCGATGAATTCGGGGATGTCAACCTCGGGATCCACGCTGCCGCAGACCAGGCCGGGCAAGTACTGCTCGATCACGTTGGCCACAGCGGTGTACTGGCTCTTCAGCCGGCTGTTGTCAAAGGTGAAGCCCATGGCCACGGAAGTCTTCGCTTCCTGGTTCTGCTTCAGTTCCCACGCCAGGGATTCGGGATTGGAAACATCCATCGGATACATGATGAAGAAGTTGCCCAGCGTGCCGCAGGAAAGCTGCGCGGTATAGGGCACGGTGTTGGGATCCAGGCCTTCCGGATAGCTGACGCTGCCGTCCGAGTTCTTCACATAGTCGCGCCCTTCCAGGCCGTAGATCAGCAGGTTCACGATGTCCACGTCGGTGAAGGTCAGGTTCAGGAACTTCAGTGCCGCTTCCGGCACCTTGCTCGTGGAGGCAACGCACCAGGTCAGGGCGTTGATGGCCGTGGTGTCCAGGAAGGCGGAACCGATGATCTTCGCGCCCAGGTCAACGCCGCCGCACTGGGGCTCCAGGCTCTGGGCCGTATCCTCTTCGGGATAGCTGTAGCTGGCGATGTAGGCGAAATAGTTGCCCGTGGACATCAGCTCAGCCGCGGTGGAGGAGGTAGTGGCGGCATCCTTCATGACCAGGTCTTCCTTGTACCAGGTCCGGGCCAGGTCGCAGATGGCTTTGAACTCATCTGTCGCGTAGAAATCTTTCACCGTCAGTTCATCGTTCATGATGACGCCCTTGGGGGTGTAATAGTCGTCGGACAGGTAGTCCGTGTTCGGCACGGTCAGCTGCAGGCCGATGTTGCCGGTGTTCACGGCAGCCAGGGGGGTCATCTCGGGATGGGCTTCCTTCACCTTGCGGAAGATCTCGGTCAGGTCGGTCGGGGTGCTGACGCCGCTGAAGTCCAGGCCCAGTTCATCCGCGATATCCTGGCGGTAGACCACCATGGGGGTCAGCGCGATGGGCTTCATCGTGGGGATGCCGTAGATGGATCCCTGGAAGCTGCAGGCCGCGAGCCAGTCTTCCCCGACGACCGCCTTTGTTTCGGCGGCGCAGGTGTCGATCATCCCGGTGATATCCAGCGCCATGTCCGTGGTGATGGCCACGTTCAGGTCACCCAGCGTCTGGAAGATGTCGATCTGATCGCCGCCCTGCAGGCCGCGGCTGACCGCGGAGGAATACTCCCAGATGGACACGGGCATCAGCTGAACTTCCACGCCGATCTTTTCCCGCGTGATGGCGTTGATCGCTTCCTCAACCGAGGCCTTCACATCGTTGGTCGGAATGTTGTTGAAGGTGGCGTAGGCGAAGACGACCTTGTCATAGCCGTCCGCCGCGGCGAAAGAGCACATCGACAGGCTCAGCGCCAGTACGAGCGCCAGGGAAGTGAGAATACGGAACATCTTTTTCATGGTTTCACTCCTTTTCTCTTCGGAAGCTTCTGCTTCCCAGTCTCTGAAATTGCGTTTTGCATTTGCCTGAACAGAAGGCATCTGCTTGTTGCTGATGCCAATATAACATGCGCGTCATAAAATGTCAACCGGTTGACAAAATATATTTTGTGTGTTATTCTGTCCGCGAATGAAAACCCTTTTCCTTCCTTATCAGACATGACTGCAGAACAGGAGTATGATCAGCATGGATTTCAGCAAACTGACCGCTTATCTGGACACTCTGGGAGAAAAATACGGTGTCCCCGGTTATGACGTCATCATCACCAAAGGCCACGAGACCGTCTTCCGTCACATGGGCGGCCACAGTGACTATGAAGGCCGCGTTCCCATGAACGGCACCGAACTCTACTATATCTATTCCGCCACGAAGGTCATCACCATGGTGGCCGCGATGCAGCTGATCCAGGCGGGGAAGCTGGGACTGGATGATCCGGTCGCCGGATACCTCCCGGAGTTTGAGCACATGCAGGTGGCCGATCACTGCGATCTGGCAAAGTGGCCGCCGGAAATCCCCACCCTGAAGGATCCGCATCATCCGGCGCGTACCCCCATCACCCTGCGCATGCTGATGACCATGACCGCCGGCTTCAACTATGACACCGCCGGCGAGCCCATTCTGAAGCTGAAAAAGGAAACCGGCAACCAGGCGGATACCCGCCAGATGATGGGCGCCATCGCGCAGATGCCGCTGCTTTTTGACCCCGGAACGCATTATTCCTACAGCCTCAGCCACGATGTCACGGCCGCCGTGGTTGAAGCCGTTTCCGGCCTGTCCTTCGGGGATTATCTGAAAAAGAACATCTTTGAGCCGCTGGGAGTCAACGAAATGTATTTCCATCTCCCTGCCGGCCTGCGTCCCCGTCTGATGGCGCAGTATGGCTGCTGGCCGGATCCGGATGCGCCGAGCCCCGTGCCGCAGGAAAACAGCTACTGCCTCTCCGATCGTTATGAAAGTGGCGGAGCCGGCCTTTGCTGCACGGTGGAAGCTTACTGTGCGGTCATGGAAGCGCTGGCCAATGGCGGCGTCGGCCGTTCCGGAAAACAGATTCTGACTCCGGAGGCAATTGCCCTCCTGACCGCGAACCAGCTGAATGACGCCATGCTGGCGGAGTACCGTTCCCCCTGGCGGATGGATTATGGTTACGGCCTGGGCGTGCGGACAAAAATCGTCCAGGGAACCTCCCCGGCCCCCGTCGGGGAATTCGGCTGGGACGGTGCGGCCGGCGCCTACGGCCTGGCCGATCCCTTAAACCATATCAGCCTCTTCTATGCCCAGGAAGTTCTTGGCATGATGAAAGTCTATGAGGAAGTTCATCCCCGCCTTCGGGACCTGGCCTATGAAGCGCTCCTCTCCGAATAAATCCCTTTCTGCCTTTCTGCTGTCCGTATGATTCCGCCAGCCTCTTTTCCCGCGTCGCCTTTTGTGTTATCATAGAGCAGATTCCGGCGGGAAGCCGGACAGATTTCGAAAGGAATGAGATGGAATGGATAACAAGGAAGTATACAAAAAAACGCTCTGCTTCTCGATCCGCAGACTGCTGTGGGATTTCCTGGCCCTGATCGTCTGGGGCGGCCTGGCCTATGCCGGCTTCTATATTGCCGATAAGACCTCGGACAAGGGTCTGATCGGCCTGGCCGTCGGTGCGGTGATCGGCCTGGCGGTCCTGATTATTTTCCTGCGCTGGGTCTCTTATAAGTACAAAGCCGGCCAGATCGCCATGATGACCCAGGGCGTCACCGAGGGAACGCTGCCGGATGATGTGATGGCGGCGGGCAATCAGATCGTGAAGTCCCGCTTTGCCACGGTGGCGGCTTTCTTTGCCGTGACCGGGATCATCAAGGGCATTTTCAATCAGATCGGCCGGGGGATTTCCGCTGCCGGCCGGGCCATCGGCGGTGATTCCGGCGGCACGGTGGGCGATGTGGTCAGCGGCGTCATCCAGGTCATTGTTTCCTACCTGTGCGACTGCTGCCTGGGCTGGGTTTTCTACCGGAAGGACGTGAAGCCCGCCAGGGCAACCTGTGAAGGCGCCGTCCTGTTCTTCAAGCACGGCAAGACCTTTGCGAAGAACATGGGCCGCGTGTTCGGAATCGGCATCGGTTCCCTGGCGGTGATCGGCGGGGCTTTCAGCGGCATCTTCTATCTGATCGCTTCCCGTTTCCCCGGGACCTTTGACACCCTGTACAACGAAATGGTGGAGTCTGCCGTGCGCAACAGCAAAACGCTTCCGGGCTGGCTGTCCAGTTCTTCCATCCTGATGATCGCCGCTGCGGTGCTGGCGGGCATTCTGGTCTGGAGCTTTATCCACTCCACCTTTATCCGTCCCTTCGTGCTGGTGGGCGTTTTGCGCAACTATATCCAGTCCGGAATGAATGATATTCCTTCCGAGGCGTCTTTTGCCGAACTGGATAAGAAATCCGCCAAGTTCAGGAAACTGCATGAGGAAGCGAAAGCAGCCTGAAACAATCCATCCGCCGGCGGTTGTTCCGGCAGATATCCGATCAGCTTTTTTGCCTGCATAGGCTCTTCGCTGATGGAGTGTCCATCCACGAGAACTTCGCTGTCTGTCGCGCCGAGGCAGCCGGTGATGATGTTCATCGTGGTGGATTTTCCGGCGCCGTTGGGGCCGAGAAACCCGTAAATCACACCCTTCCGGATCGTAAATGTCAGATCAGATATGACGGTGTGCGTCCCATATCGTTTTGTCAGATGTCTGACTTCAATCAAAACGGATCGCCTCCTTATACTCCCGCCTATCATGTCCCGCGAACCTTAAATCAAACTAAAAAACCGGGAAATTTTCCTGCCACCGGAATGACAAGCGCTTCCGGATATGATAAAATCCGGGTATAACAGAATTCAGTAAAAACCCCGGAGGTAATCAGGATGATCAAAGTAGCGTTCTATGATGCAAAGGAATATGACAGGCCCTCTTTCGAGCAGTACGGCCGTCTGCATGATATCCGGTTCCGCTTCCTGGAAACCAAGCTGAACGAGGATACGGTGGATCTGGCGAAAGGCAGCGATGCCGTCTGCGTTTTTGTGAATGATACGGTTAATGCGGCCGTGATAGACCGCCTGCACGAATATGGTGTCAGGATCATCGCGCTTCGCTCTGCCGGATACAACAATGTGGATCTCCATGCCGCTTTCGGCAAGGTCCATGTTGTTCATGTCCCGGCCTATTCACCCTACGCCGTTGCAGAGCACGCCATCGCCCTGCTCCTGACCTCTGTCCGGCGGATCCACAAGGCTTATAACCGCACCAGGGAATTCAACTTCTCCCTGAACGGACTCACAGGCTTTGATTTCCACGGCAAGACGGTCGGCGTCATCGGCACGGGCAAGATTGGCAGAATCTTCATTGATATCTGCCGGGGGTTCGGGATGAATGTCATCGCCTATGATCTTTTCCCTGCCAAAGACAGTGGCATTGAGTATGTATTGCTGGATGAGCTCTTTGAGAGCAGCGATATCATCTCGCTCCACTGCCCGCTCACGGAGGACACGCGGCATATGATCGATGCCGCAGCGATCGGAAAGATGAAGAAGGGCGTTGTGATCGTCAATACCTCCCGGGGCGGCCTGATCGACGCGGAAGCGCTCCTGGAAGGGATCAAGGCCCGGAAAGTCGGAGCCGCCTGCCTGGATGTGTATGAGGAAGAGGCGGACATTTTCTTCGAGGACCGGTCCGGCCATATCCTGAATGACGATCTGCTCTCCCGCCTGATTTCCATGCCAAACGTCATCGTCACATCCCATCAGGCTTTCCTGACCGAGGAAGCGCTGAACAATATTGCGGAAACAACCGTCGGCAATATCCTTTCCTTCTTTCAGAAGGATGGCATCTGCGACAATGAGCTGTGTTACCGCTGCGGCAGCATTGAGCATTGCAAAAAAGAGAGAAGGCAGCGGTGCTTCTGATCATCCCTCCTCACATTTTCACGTACCGGTATTCGCTGATGGCGCTCTTGAACTGCGTCAGCAGCACCCCGATCATCTTGTATTTCGGCACGCAGAATCCCCGGTCCCTGTCATATTCCCGCCCCAGCAGGTATTTCACATAGACCCCGGTGTCCAGCCTGTCCAGAAAGATCTTTCCCGGCAGCTTTGGGATTTTGACCGGCGTATGATTGTTCATGTGGTTTCCTCCTCATCATCTTTTTTGGTTCAGATCATATTTACGAGTGCAAAGATTTACGAGTGCCTTCGCGCGGCCTTCGCTGGCTCCGCCGTCTGCTGCCACTCTGTCTCCCGCTGCATATAAAGAATTGTCAGGCAGATAATACCTGACAAAAGGAAAGAAACAGAGTATAATCAGAAGCGGCCGGTCAAAGCACCGGGGCGAAGAACACCAGGAAGGAAATACGATGTCAAAAGAATCAGCAGCAAATTTCGCATAGGCAGTCATGGAAGACAATGAGCTTCGTGAGCGCACGGCAAAGCTGCCCCCCGAGGAGCTGCTGCCGATCGCGAAGGAAATGGGCTACGACTTCACGGAGGAAGAACTGGACATGATTACGAAGTGATCGGTCATGAGGAACGGTGGATGTTCTGGGGGTGGACCCGCGGATACGATATTCTTAAGTGTAAGCTTTGCGGACATGAAGGCGAACACAGCGTGTAATTTCATGATAGCGTGACGGTTTTTTCATCTGGAATCAGCAAACTTTTCCATCGACTGGGAACAAAATTCCCGGCCATTTTTGATTGGCCGGAAAGATTCCTTGATTCATCAGGCTGAGTATGATACATTTGCATCCGAAAGTTACTCGTAAATACGACATACTTTCGAAAGGATGAAATTGGTCGTTATTTTCCGTCCCAGCTTGCCTGCTGATTCAGCCGGATCGGCAGGTTTTTTGCTGTGCGGATGCAGCCGACAGGAATCTTTTGCTGTGTGAAGAATATAATAACCATAACTGGAAAGTGATATGGTTAAAGAAGCATGATGAAAACCCGACTGGTATCTTACAGATGCGAAAACAGAGAGACAGCTGAAGCAGTCAGGATAATCACCAGGGAAAATCCGGTTGTTCCCCTTAGCGAAGCCTGAACGAAGGGAGTTCTTTATGAACTTGATAAATGATGAAAAAGATACGCGTAAAATAGAAGAACTGGTTGCTACGAACCGTTTGCTGACTGATTTGACAGGAGCGGGAAGCTGGACGATTAACTTTGCGCCGGACGGTTCTGTGGCTTCTGTACAATGGGGTGACGGCTTACGTAGGTTGTTTGGTTATATGGATCTGCATGATTTTCCAAATGAATTGGAGTCATTCATGCGGGGCATTCATCCGGAAGATCGGGATACTTTTATTGGTGGCATCAGTGCCAGTATTCATGATGAAAGCATCATGAGGACAGCCGGATTTGACTGCCGATATTTTAAAAAGGACGGGTCTGTCCGGTGGTTTCGCAGCAAGGGAATGTTGAGCCGGGATTCCGAAGGAAAACTGTTGCAGTACAGAGGCGTGACGATCGATGTAACCAAGGAGAAGGAGCACGATGCTCTGTATGCCAAACTGCAGAACGAAGCTGCGTCTCTCAACACCATTCATGAAATGCTCGGGTCCGGCAAATGGACAATGGATTTTGATGAAACCGGTGCGATGGTCCGGGTAACCTGGAGCGATGAATTTCGAAGGATGATCGGATATCATGGCACAGATGACTTTCCGGATGTACTGGAATCCTGGTCCGACCTGCTGCATCCTGACGACAAAGAGCGTGTGCTGAAGGAATATAATGAAACGATCTCCGATTATACCGGGCAAAAGACCTATGATGTGGAGTATCGTCTTCGGACAAAAAGCAGAGGGTATCGCTGGTATCGGGCCATCGGCAAACCCACGCGCCGTCCCGATGGTTCTCCGATCACCTACATCGGTGTTTTCATAGACATCACAGAACAAAAGGAAATGATGCAGGAGCTGGCGGAGCAGCGGGAATCTCTGAGCGTTGCGCTGGAAGATGCCAATCAGGCCAACAAGGCAAAGACGGCTTTCCTGTCAAATATGAGTCATGAAATCCGCACGCCGATGAATGCGATCATCGGGCTGGACCGGATTGCGCTGAATGATCCCGGTATTTCTGAAACGACACGGGAGTATCTTGAGAAAATCGGGCTGTCGGCACAGCATCTGCTCAGCATCATTAATAACATCCTTGATATGAGCCGCATTGAATCCGGCCGCATGTCCGTGAAAAATGAAGAGTTTTCCTTCGCAAAGCTGCTGGCTCAGATTAATACGATCATCAGCGGTCAGTGCAGAGATAAGGGAATCGGGTATGAATGCCGCGTGAAAGGCACGGTCGATGATTATTATATCGGCGATGACATGAAACTGCGGCAGGTCATGATCAATATCCTTGGGAACGCAGTCAAGTTTACACCGTCAGGCGGTACTGTCACGTTTGTTGTGGAATCAATTGCGCGATTCAATGGAAAATCCACGCTGCGTTTTATCATCAGCGATACGGGCATCGGGATGAGTCAGGAGTTTCTCCCTAAGCTGTTCGATGCATTCAGCCAGGAGGACTCATCCAGCACAAACCGCTATGGAAGCACAGGCCTGGGTATGGCCATAACCAGGAGTATCGTTGAATTGATGAGCGGAACGATCTCAGTAGAGAGCGAAAAGCATAAAGGAACGACTTTTACCGTTACGGTTACTCTGATCGACTGCGAGCAGAAAAACGCTGAAGAGGAGGAAGATCCCCTCCATCCCCATGAATTGTGTGTATTGGTAATCGATGACGACCCAATTGCCTGTGAACATGCAAAATTTATTTTGGGGCAAGTCGGTGTAAGTTGCGAAATGGCATTATCCGGAGCGGAAGGCTTACAGATGGCGAAGGTACGCCATGCCAGGCGGGAACCCTATAACTTAATTCTGGTGGACTGGCGTATGCCTGACATGGATGGTGTGGAGACGACACGCCGAATCCGGGGTGCTGTGGGAAATGAAACGCCTGTAATCATACTTACCTCATATAATTGGGACGAAATCGAGGAAGAAGCCAAACGGGCAGGCGTAGATACATTTGTGGCAAAACCGCTTTTTGCCGGAACAGTGCTCGATGAGTTCAGGGAGGCTTTCAAAAAGAAGAACGCGGAACTTGTTCGGGAGACAGTGGATCTTAAAGGCCGCAGAGTATTGTTGGCGGAAGACGTCGCTGTAAACGCCGAAATCATGATCATGGTGCTTTCTATGCGGGAGATACAGGTAGACCATGCTGAAAATGGGCGTATCGCCGTGGAAAAGTTTGAGGAACACGAAGAAGGCTATTATGATGCCATTCTGATGGATATGCGAATGCCTGAGATGGATGGATTGGAGGCAACCCGGAAAATCAGGGAAATGAAAAGACTTGACGCCAGGAAAATCCCTATCATTGCCTTAACAGCAAACGCCTTTGATGAGGATGTTCAGCACAGCATGCAGGCCGGATTAAATGCCCATCTTTCCAAGCCTGTAGAGCCCGAAACCTTGTTTAAGACGCTGGAAGAACTGATAAAGCCCTGATTCAGTGGTCAAACCTCAAGAGGAGCCTTTAAAATCAACGATTACAGCCATCAGCTGCATAGAGATGGTGAGTAAGCCAGCATTTATTGAAAAAATATTACCCACTTTATTACCCTTGATCTTGGGGACACCACAGGATTATTCTCGACAGCGTTAATGCTGATGCGAAAAAGGCTCTCTTTCAGTTACAAACAGTTTGAAAACGAACTTAAAGAAGGTAAATCCCGCATCGCTGTGGTCGAAAACGACAGTAATATTCTTGGATTCTGTAAGATCGGAACAGATGGAAAAACAGGGATCCTGGAATACCTTGTTATTCTGGACCAGGAAAGAGGAAAAGGTTACGGCGCGGTGCTAATGGATTGGGCAATGAACACCTTCCGAAAGCTCAAGGTCAATGAGATCGATGTCAAAGTAGTATATGGCAATGAAGCAATCCATCTTTACGAAAAATACGGTTTCAAAGAAAAGTCCATTATTATGTCCTTGCACAGATAGCCCGGAATTCATAGAATCATTGGCTTTGAATTTTCCGGTGCATTAACAGTTTTGTATTACTTGTGTGAAGGGCAAAAATGGATTGACGTTGCAATATATCATGGTATATATTATTTGCGGAGGTGAACTCAAATGTCAACAACACATGCGTTTATGACCGGAAGAAGCCAGGCTGTCCGGATTCCCAAGGAATACAGGCTTCCCGACGAAGAAATATTTGTGAATCGGGTCGGTAATACAATCACCCTGACCCCTGTCAGCAAACTGAAGGAGTCTTTTTCGGAAAGTCTGCGAATGTTTACGGATGATTTCATGGAAGATGGTCGTCCGCCTCAAATTGATGCAAAGAGGGATGAACTGTAATGTACATGCTGGATACCAACATTCTGGTCCGGGCCATCCGTCATCCGGACGACCCGGTATGCAGCCGGATTTGTCATGAATACGGCGGTAATCTTTGCATCAGTTCTATTACATATGCGAAACTGGTATATGGGGCAAAACATAGCACTGATTATGAAAAGAATATTCATGCAGTCCAGGGATTATTATCCGGTATTTATATTCTTCCCTTTGATACAGCCGCCGCATATGAAGCCGGCGATGTTCTGGCTTATCTTGCAGCAATCGGAAAACCGATCAGTGACCGTGATGCGTTAATCGCAGCACATGCCCGTGCACTTTCCATTCCGCTGGTTACACATAACACCGGCGAATTCAGCCGGGTTCCGGGTTTGGTTCTTGAAGATTGGCTTGCTTGAGTACCTTGCCAGAAAGTTATCTTTCACTGAAGGAGACAGGAATGGAAATAATGTCCTTGCACAGATAACCGGAAGCGCTCCCATCGCACCCGTCATAATTGTCGATATGAGGGTGCTTCCAGCGGCCCCCACAGTGACGGTTGACATTTGGTGTCTGGCAAAAAAACATACATGTATGAGATCTATGGCAAATCTCATACACCCTGTAAGTTCTTCTCTCTTGTTACTTGCTGTATATACCTGGATGATCTCTGATTGAAAACCGTGTATGGGATAATCACAGATCCCGGCGCGGATTGGCTGTACGGGATTCCCGGAAGAAGGAATCTCCTCCGCTGTTTTCCGCGGGGGGAGATTGACCGGATGGATCCGGGGAGTCAATCCGGGGGATGAGTCGGCCGTAACTGGCTGCGCTCCGGTCGCGGCTGGAAGCTTTTCAGGAGAATTTCTTTGCACCGGATGACTGCGGGGGGAATACTCCGGCATGGAAGGAATGTTCTGCAGGGCCTTTTTTTTCGTTTTGTGGAGAAATACACGATGGTATCTTTCACTTCTGATCCTGTTTTTCTCTCTGTTCTTCGGCTATCATTGAACCACGGTCAGGGAATGACCGGAATGCCTGAAGGAGGTACGGAACGATGTATATGAACGGACGCGGTCCGATGATGGGCGGACACAGGGGCCCGATGATGGGTGCTCCTATGCATCATCGTCACATGGGCGGCCCTGGCATGGGCTTTGGCCCCGGCTTCCGTCCTGTGTATCGTCCGATGCGGATGCATCATCGTCCGATGGGATTCTTCCCGCTGGGCGGCCTGTTTATCCTGCCTGCTCTGATGTTTGGCGGCTGGATTGTGGTCGCTGTGATGGGCTGCTTTCTGGGACTGGTTGGATGCGTGATCGGCGGTGTGTTCGAAGGGTTGGGCTGCCTGGCTTCCGGTGCCTTCACAGGCAGCGGCCTGGTGATTGGCATTGTGATCGGCCTTGCTCTGTTCTTCTGGCTGAAAAAGAGAAATGCAGCCAAAGAAGAGGAAAGCAGCAGCACTGTGGATGGTGAAGCAGTCCAGACTGAGATTGCAGAGCCGCAGTATCGTCAGATGAACTATTGAGGACAGAATAAGCAGAACCCGTAATAACGGAAACGGGAACAGGCTGTGAATATAAGCTGCAGGAAGGACGCTTGTCCCCTGCAGCTTTCTTTCCACCCGTCCTCGAGCGCCTGGCGAATAGAATCTGCGGGAGTTTTACAGAACCGAGGGTCAATCCATTTTGTTCCACGATCGGCGGCTTCGGCCGTCTTTTTCTTTTGCCGGCGCGGGGATGGATGCTTATGCGGTATGCTGCAGGGAACGCCTGGACTGATTTGGACAGGGACTGGCGGAGAACAGGAAAGCGGCGTGAAAAGACAGGAGAATACGGGAAGGCATATGACTGCTTTCAGCGTGCGGCGGAGCAGGGAGACCTGCAGGCGATGTTCAACCTGGGAGAATACTTCCGCGAAGGAAAAGCCCAGGAAAAGGACCTGGACAAAGCAGCGGAATGGTACCGGAAAGCTCTCGACGCCGGATATCAGCCGAAAGAGGAAGAACAGGAAATTCTGAAGGCTGTCCTGGGGGACAGCTATACGCAGATGCTGGAATAACGTTCATAACTTTGACTCTTTACTTCAGCACAGGTTTCCAGTCGTTTGCCGCGTCCAGAAACAGTTCCGTGTATTCCCCTTCCGCCATAATCCGCATCAGTCCGTCCATGTGCCAGATCCAGTTGGTTTGGAGCACTTCCTCTTTTTCCAGCCAGAAGACCCGGCCTTCCTCAGAGGAGGTCAGCTCGCCGGAGAACTGATCAGCCCTGAACAGAAAAACAACATACCGGGAACCGTCTTCATTGATCCATTCCTTTACGCCGCAGAGCCGGGGATGCTCAATGGTGAGCCCGGTTTCTTCCTTCATCTCGCGGATCACGGCATCAACGATGGGTTCATGCTCTTCCACATGGCCGCCGGGGAAAATGATCCCGTCCGCGCCTTTGCCGACCTTCTCCTCCACCAGGACTTTGGTGCCGTTCTGAATCATGCACAGGTTGGTGAGGATCACCCGTTCCGTCCGTTCCATCCCCGTCACCTCTTTCAATAAGCCTGCCGGTTTTTGCTGACAACCTTCATCAAAAATACCACAACAGAGAAGCTCCGGTCAAAGACTTTTTGAAAACGGGAGGGAAGAACTGTGGCTGAAATGCTGAGGGTATGCTATGATGACAGGTGATAACGATAACTGCCTCAGGAGGGTTAATCAGCGATGCTTGAAACAGAGAGACTTATCCTGCGCCGCTGGGAAGACAGCGACGCGGAAAACCTGTATCAATATGCCAGGGATCCGGACGTCGGCCCGATTGCCGGCTGGCCTCCTCATCAGAATATCGATGAGAGCCGGGATATCATCAGGCATGTTCTTTCCGGCAAAGAAGCCTATGCCATCTGCCTGAAAAGCGACAACAAAGCAATCGGAGCCATTGAGCTGAAGCTGAAGGGCCATACTGACATGACCGAACGTGATGATGAATGCGAGTTGGGATACTGGCTGGGAAAACCATTCTGGGGCCGGGGGATCATGCCGGAAGCTGCCGGAGAAATGCTCCGCCATGCTTTTGAGGATATCGGCATGACCAGAGTCTGGGCCGGATACTATGAAGGCAACAACAAATCATGGCGCGTCCAGGAGAAATGCGGATTCCGATATCAATGGAAATCAGAAGATGTGGATGTGCCGCTCATGCATGAGAAACGGACAGGTCATGTAAGCAGCATAACAAAGGATCAGTGGCAGGCGGATTGTTAAATCTTAACAATCCTGTTACAGGATCTGTTCTGCCTGGGCAGATGCTTCCACAGTGTTGACAGTCGGCGCGTCAGGGTAATCCGTTACAATCGGCATGGGCAGGCTCTGCATGTATTCGTGCATGGATTCCGCTACGCGTTTGCTGTTGGCCACCGCTTCCACCACAGTACGCGCGCCGCTGGCAGCGTCGCCTGCGGCAAATACACCCGGGCGGCTGGTGTGGCCGTCCTCATCCACGGTCAGCAGTCCGCTTCGGACGGTGTCGATTCCTTTTGTTGTGGTCACCAGATTGCTTTCGGCGCCCTGGCTGACGGCAACGATGACACCGGTGCAGGGATACAGCTTTTCAGTGCCCGGAACCGGCACAATTCTGCCGCTTTCATCGGTCCTGCTGTCGGCAAGGATGACACCGTCTTCCCGGATTTCCACGGTGCATTTATTCAGGATGAAGTCGACGCCCTCCAGTTTTGCGTAACTTGTTTCATACTGGCTGGCGGTCAGGGTATCCGTCAGATTGACGCAGGAAACATAGCGTGCGCCATGGCGGATGGCGGTTCGGGCGCAGTCCATGGCGCTGTTTCCGGTGCCGATCACCAGGATTCTTTCTCCCAGCCTGAAAGCGGCGGGATTCGCGAGATAATTGATCGCATAGGTCACATTGCCCAGGCTTTCGCCGCGAATGTTCAGTTTGCGGGGCTTCCAGAGACCTGCGCCAACAAAGACGCTCTGGTAACCGTCCCGGAAAAGGTCGTCAATGGTGATGGCGCTGCCGATATAGGTGTTCGGCCGGAACTGAATGCCTTTGAGTTCCAGATGACGGTAGGCCAGATCATCCAGGACGCTGTCAGGAAGACGGAAGTCGGGAATGCCGTAGCGCATGACGCCGCCGATCTTGTCCTTGCCGTCAAAGATGGTGATTTTATAACCATACCGTGCGAGAATGATGGCAACGGTCAGCCCGGCCGGACCGGCGCCGATGACGGCGGCTTTCCGGCCGTTGGCCGGAGCCGGTCCTTTGACCATCTGGTTTGCATAGGTGGTGGAGATATAGCTTTCAATGACAGAGAAGTGAACCGGTGAACCTTTGATTCCCTGCACGCAATGACCTTCACACTGGTTTTCATGGTTGCATACCAGAGCGCATACCGTGGTCAGAGGATTGTTCTCAAAAAGCATCCAGCCCGCATCGTTCAGTCTGCCTTCCTTCAGCAGACGGATGACTTCCGGAATATTCGTATGAATAGGGCAGCCCTGCTGACACCGCGGTTTTTTGCATCCAAGGCAGTGATTGGCTTCTTCCATTACATGCAGCGCCATGTTTTTGATCCTCCGATGTTGTCGGTTTCTGATGATGCCGGCGGCTTTTTTCTCCCTCTGTCACCCGCGCCGGATCAGACATTCCTTTTCTTCATGCTTTTCACGCTCCCCGCCGATTGCGCCTCCATTATATCAGCTTCCGCCATGAACCACAACCCGGCCCGTGTCCCGCCGACCCTGTGCGCCGTTCACTTCATGCTGCTTTTCAGATCGTCAGATCTCCCTCATGCCGATCGCTCTGGAGACCAGCCCGTCCCGGTCCTGTTCGATCCGGAGCGCAAAATCAAACCGGTCCCGGTCGATGCACATCCGGAAATCCGCTTCAGGATAGATGTGCTGCAGGGCCGGGTCGAAAAAGTGTCTGCCGCCTCCCTGGGCCAGCGCTTTCAGTTTTTCGTCAATGTCCGGCATCTCCTGTCCTGTCAGGAGGGACCGGAGATAGACAGCGCAGAGTTCATCCTCCTCCGCAGGTTCCAGGCCGGCCTTCCCCATGCAGACAAGGGACACCTTTCCCGGGGCCTTGGCCCGGATATACTCTGCTATAGCCCTGGCGTTCACAAAACTGCCGGTGAGGATCTCCTCCGCGTGCGTGGCGTTGACGATCCCCTGGGTGCCGGCGCTGGTGCTGTGGATGATCCGTTTTCCCAGGATCATCTCCCGGCGGATCGAGGAAGGGGAATTCCCCAGATCGCAGCCGTCGACCTTTTTTCCCTGCCGTTCCCCCACAAGGATACAGCCGGGGTCTTTTTCCCTCCAGGCAAACGTGTCTTCCATGCTGCCGACCGGACGGACTTCCTTTGCCCCGAGGGCGTACAGCCAGCACTCCATGGAAAAAGCCCGGAACACGTCAATGATCACCGCAAGGCCTTCCGCCTGCCTCGCGCCTTCGATCAGGTGATAGATCTCAACATTCATCTTTTCCATGACACCACCATGAAACATAAAACTTCATTCCCATCTTAATATTCGCCGGAAACGGAAAAAGCCCTGCATCAAAAAGCAGCGCCAAAAACGGCAATACCTCCCTGTCGGCACTGCCGTATAGTGGAAGATTTTTCGGATTACCTCCAGGCAAACCTGACCGTTCTTACCTCGGATTGTCTCATCTCTTTCGAGGAGGAACTGACCAATGTGGAAGTCTATGTTTCCCTCGTGAAAGCGAATGGAACCCGAAACATTGACATGCGATATGATCTGCAGGAAAACGATTTCCTCCTGCCGCCGCTGACGGTGGAACGGCTTGTGGAAAATGCCATTCGCCATGGTTTGCCAAACGGCGGAACTGTCACGCTTTCGACCTGGGCTGAAAACGACGCGTTTCTGATTGCCGTGTCCGATAACGGCATCGGCTTTAACCGTTCCGGAACGCAGGAAGCAAGAAAAAGAAACAGCATCGGTCTTCAGAATGTGCACGACCGTCTCAGAGCGCTGTGCAACGGAACGCTTTCGGTTGCCAGCGGCAGCGATGGTACCACGCTGACCATCCGGCTCCCGAAGCAGGCAAAATCTGATGAAAATGTGCCGGGAACAGCGAAACATTTCCCGGCAGGAACTGGCAGATCTGATGCAGGTCAGCCGGCAAACCGTTTTCCGCTGGGAACAGGGAGAACGTCTTCCGGATATCATGACGCTTCTGACGCTGACAAGAATCCTCGAAATAACCATCACAGATCTTCTGGAAAAGGAATGATAAATGGAACCAGGGTGATCATAAAAAACGGATTCTCCGTGATGAAATACGGCACCGAACAGGCGGTGCTTTTTTGTTCTGCCGTTGGAGAAATAAGCGATGATATCTTTCCGGCTTCGTCCTGTATTCCGGATTTCCCCGGTGATATACTCTGTCCATGGTCAGGGGCAGGAGCGCTGATCATGAATGGTCGGGAACAGCCGGAGAAAGGATTTTAAAAAAACTTGAAAAATCCTTGTAACGAAATTCCCGTTCATCCGTCTAATCCGTGAGTGGTGAAGGGAACCGCTCGAAAAATGCTTCAGGAGGAATGGAATAATGAGCACGATCATGTCAATCGCGGCCGGGCTGGCCATCGGATACTTTGTGTATCAGTACTTTGTGAGCAACGGAAAGGGACAGACCCATGGGCGCATCCACAAGAGTGCCGGTGACAAGAAGATCTGCGGCGTCTGCGGCGGCATTGCGGAATGGCTGGGCGTTGATCCGACGATCATCCGGATTGCCTGGGCGATTCTGGCCTGCGGCTGGGGAAGCGGTGTTCTGCTGTACTTCATCTGCGCGTTTGTGCTGCCGGAAGAATAAATCAATCGACTGAACAGGGAGGAAAAACACAATGGCAAACAAGAGCTTTTTTGAATCATTGACCCAATACCGTCTGAAGGTGGAGAAGGATGGAAAATCTGTTGTGGATGTGCCCGGCATTTTCGCGCTTCCGGGCCTGCTGGCAGCGCCGAAGCTGAGCGTTGTCGGGCTGGTTGCCGCGCCTCTGCTGGGGCTGAAGGTGCATCTGGAAAGCGAGGACGGCAAAGACGTTGATCTGGAAGGCGCGGTGCGGAAAGCCGCGGAAGCAGTCAAAGAAACCGTGACCACGGCAACGAAGACCATCCGGGAGGAAGTGGACAAAGCCTGGGAGGCGGTATCCGCGGATGATCCGGAGAAAACTGCGGAAGAAGCTGTGGAAGAAGCCGCGGAAGATGCTGCGGAAGATGCTTTGGAACAGATCGAGGAGGAATTGGAGAAACAGGAAGAGGGAGATATTCCTGTCATCGAAGTGAAACCGGAAAAATCAATGAAGGAGTAACCTCATCGAAGGAATGACAATGACCTCATCGGCGGCTTCGGCCGCCTTTTTTAGTGGCAGGTTCCCTCATCCCACTGAATACTGACATCTTCGCAGTCTTCCGTCTGATCTTTCGTTCCGTCCCAGGCTTCGGCTGTTCCTGTGAACCGGACGGTTCCGTTCCTGAAGCGGAGCTTTTTCACGCTTCGCGCGTACAGCGCCGGGATGTCATGCCGGTACACATGCCGCGCGGAGGGCTGCTCGTCAAAAAGGCCGCCGGGCTGGGTTCCCTGCCGGATGAAATGCAGATGGATATCCCGCATGAACACATTTTCGATCATGCAGTCTTTTTCCCCGCCCAGGAACAGACTGCTCTCACAATCCAGCCGGAGATCTGAAAAAAACAGGTTCCGCATGGTTCCCGGAAAAGAATCTTCTTTCCCGCGCCGGTGCGTCGCGCTCAGGAAAATCGGTTCGCCTTTTCCCCACCAGCCCGGTGCTCCGGGCACGTCGTAGGCGTCGGCATAACGCCGGACGCCGCCGGTCAGGTGGTGAACCTGAATATCCTCCACCGTGCCGCCGTCCCGGACCCAGATGCCGACGCCCCGCGAGCAGTCGTCCACGATGCTGTCGGAAAAAACAACCCGACGGATTACCCCGTGGGTTTCCGTTCCGATTTTCAGGGCGGAATCTCTGGAATGAAGCACACACCCGGTAATGGTAATGTTCTCGCAGGGGCCGTAACGTTCCGCCATGGGCGCGGTGGACTTCAGCACGATGGCATCATCACCGGTTTCGATCTGGCAGCCAGAAATCACCACATCCCGGCAGCAGTCCGGATCAATCCCGTCGTTGTTCGCTCCCCGATCCTGATTCAGAATCAGGATATCCCGGATCCGCACATGGCGGCATCCTGCCATGTGCAGTGTCCAGAAGGCCGCGTTCTTCAAGGTAATGCCGGTGATATGAAGGTTCCGGATGTTTTCAAACAGCATCATCCGGGGCCGGAAAACATCACAGCTCAGCGGACATTCGTGAAATCCGCTGTCGTTGTTGGCGTCGTAAAAAACAGCTTCTCCCCGGCCGTCAATGGTTCCCTCGCCGGAGATCGAAATATCCTCCCCGTCCAGCGCTCCGAGAAAAAAGCCGCCGTTGAATCCGTCGATCGCTTCTTTCCCCGGATGCGCGGGAAACGGAAGAATATCCTCCGGGTCAAGGCTGGACTGCAGCACAGCCCCTGCCTCCAGCCGAAGTTCCACATGGCTCCGGAGAAGCACCGACCCGGAAAACCATCGTCCCGCCGGGATCAGCACAATCCCGCCGCCGGCTGCGCTGGCTGCGTCCACCGCCTGCTGAATCGCGGCGGCACAGTTCGTTTTTCCATCCGGAATAGCCCCGTAGTTTTCAATCCGATACATCGTCCGATTTCCTTTCAGTTGTCTGCTGTGACCATGGAACCCGCGCCGGGTCTGTATGGGACAGCGAACAGGAACGGCATTCATCCGGAATCCCTGACATATCAGATTATATCGCAAAAAATGCAAACAGAACAGAATAATATCTGCTGAAAATGATTGACACGCCCATTTATATGTGATAAAATATAATTGTATCAAATGAAATAAAACGACGGAAGGAGAAAAAGAAGATGAAAACGGTTTATGATTTCACAGTGAAAAACAGGCAGGGACAGGAAGTAAGCCTGTCGGAGTATCAGGGCAAAGTGCTGCTGATTGTCAACACGGCGACCGGCTGCGGATTCACCCCGCACTACGAGCCGCTGGAAGCTATGTATAAGGATCTGAAGGGCCGGGGACTGGAAATCCTGGATTTTCCCTGCAACCAGTTCGCCAATCAGGCCCCCGGCAATGACGATGAGATCCACGAATTCTGCACGCTGAAATTCGGCACGGAGTTTCCGCAGTTTGCAAAGATTGACGTCAACGGCGAAAATGCTGACCCGCTGTTTGCGTATCTCGCTTCCGAAAAGCCTTTTGAAGGCTTCGGCAAGGGACTGAAGAATGCGGCGCTGAACAAGTTTGCCGCCATGAATAATAAGAAATACGGTGATAAGACATACATCGGATGGAACTTCACGAAATTCCTGATCAACCGGGAAGGCAAGGTCATCGCACGCTTCGAGCCCACGGTTGATATGAACGAAGTCAGGGCTGCTGTGGAAGCGGCGCTGTAAAGAGGACTGACGGGCCTCAACACACCCTAAATGGAATATTTTTTGCCTGGTGTGTCGTATTCCTTGCTTCCAAGAGTGCGGACCTGTTGGATTATGACGATTTGCGGAACCTGGTGACTACACTGTTGCGATCGGAGACGCTGCGGCGGAAATCTCCATTGCCGAATAATTCCCGATAAAGACCCGAAAGGGGCTGACTCAGACGAGGCAGCCCCGAATACGGACAAAATGGTTTCAGCGATCAAAAGCTGGAACCATTTTTTTGTTTCCCAAACGAACGGAACAATTTCTGCATTTGCTGCCGGAATCAACACGAAATAGACAGGCATCCTGACAGCAGGAACAAGTCGTGAAACGATTTTCAGGCGTTCATCAAGGTGTGAAAACGATTTATATCCTTCATGATCTTCTGGCGATCGCGGGATTCGTGTACTCCTTTTCTCCGGTAACCTCACGGATGACGGAGATCCCTTCCGGAAGAGCCACATGTTCCTCTCCGCCGTACAGTTCAATATCCATCAACGCCTGATCCTGCCACTGAGGATAGATATCAATGTTGTAGTATAGTCCGTTCTCACTCAGGCAGAACCGCTGTTTCCGGATCGGGCGGTAATCCGGATCCGCCTGCATCATCAGGTCCCGATACTCGTTCTTTGTCAGCCGCTCTTCCATTTCGATCCGTTTGCCGTCCACCGTCCGCTTTCTGGTTTTATAATACAGATAATGCCCGTCCTGACCGCGCCGGCGGATCCGGATCATCTCCCCAGGAATTTCGCTTTTCAGATAAGCCTGCAGGATCTCAACCCGCTGACAATTCGGGCGCTGCTCCAGTTCCCGGATGTCCGGATAGCGGATCAGATACTTCCGTTTCGTCTCCAGCGGCCGGGGTT
Source organism: uncultured Clostridia bacterium (assembly GCA_947166385.1). Lineage (GTDB taxonomy): Bacteria > Bacillota > Clostridia > Christensenellales > Aristaeellaceae > Aristaeella. Next base: position 45,681 of record CAMVEB010000003.1, read on the forward strand.
CTCCCAGAAATGCGGAAATCTCAGAAATCAGCGCCATCATCTTGCCGTTAAAATCATACCGGTTATCAATGACGCGCAGGTGCGGATGCCCTGTCCAGGAGGCAATCAATCCATCGTCCACGCGAATCGCTTCCTCCACGGTTTCATAACGTGCCGCATTGTTCGCATACGTATAGAATTCCGCGGCGCCTTTGGCGGCCGTGACCAGGTGGAACACGGCATCATAATGATCCCGCAGTTCAATTTCATTCGTCTCCAGCTGATCCAGCACATACTGAAACTCTTCATCATTCATGTATGCCCGGTTGTCCAGCGTTCCCCGGTCGCACACGATCAGCACCTTTTCCTCATCAAATGTCTTTGCAACAGCTTCAAAAGCCTGTTCCTTCGCCAGCATCAGCTTCGTGATCTGCAGCTGGTATTCCCGGTTGTTTTTCGTAAATTTCCACGGCGCCCCTCCGCTGATCAGTTCCGTTGCCGTTTCACTCACAAACAGCACCATATAGCCTTCTTTGGTAAAAGCATTCTGGATCCAGCTCATGGCTGTGGTTTTCCCCGCGCACGGACCGCCTGTGATCACGATCTTTGTGATTTTCATTTTCCGCCCTCCCGCAGTAAGTCGCGATGATTAAAAACTTCCGGCTTTTCTCTTTGTTATTATACCGCAGGGAAGGATAACGCGCCACCGGAAATCATCCATTCATCTGTTTTTCCTGAAACCGGGCAAGATCCGCATTGAGTTTCTCCGCTTCCTTCCTGTCGATAAAATACAGAATGATATGCGTCAGGACAAAGACCGCAAAAACGGCCAATGTGAGGCTGGGAATCACCCAGCTTTTTTCTGTGGGAATGGTATCCGCGTTCAGGGCGATCAGGAGGATCACCCCTTCAATCAGCAGCAGGCTGATAACTTTCCGGATGATCAGATTCCTGACGCTGAGCTCCTGATCCGACCGGGTGATCACGGTGGCCACTGTACCGATCAGCGCATAGACCAGCGGGGAAAGGAAAGCGTCGTAACCGAAAACGCGGTCCCGGTCCAACAGATACCCCAGGATCATCATGATCACGACAATCAGCGTAACCAGCAGCGTGTACAGGCGGAGCGCCTGAATGAACAGCTCTTTCCATTTTTTCCCGGTCATCAGGACTCACCGCCTTTCAGGATCTGCTTCAGGGCCGGTACGTATTTCCGGGAAATGATGATTTCCTCCCCGTTTTTCAGGACTGCGGAGAACCGGCCGTTCAGGGCGGGACGAATGGAAGTGATTTTCATCAGGTTCACAATCATACTCTTGGAAACACGAAAGAAGCTTTTATTCTTCAGCAGATCTTCCAGTTCATACAGTTTCATCCGGATCTCATAACTGTCAGCAGCGGTATACAGAAAGAGCCGGTCATCCACTGATTCGGCGTAGAACAGATCCACAACGGGCACCTCAAAACGCTTTCCGTCCCGGGTGGCGCTGAGTTGCCCCTGGCGGGATTTGACAAAGGAAATGATTTCCTGTATCTCCTCCGTGATCCAGTGATATCGGATCTCCACCATTTCCGGTTCGCTTTCCGGAATCTTCCTGGTTTCCAGTTTCATTTGCCTGCTCCTTTATACCGGCCGCTTTCAGCCGGAACGCTGTCAGTATATCAGAGCAGGCATGGAACCGCAATGTGTGTATTACCCCTCCAGGTGTTTCCAATTCCAGACGGAGTAGCCTCCCAGCACGACCGCGCTGACCGCGATCATGATGACCGTGGTGACAACCGGACCGCCCAGGACACTGTTCATTGCTTCATCATTCGCAATCACGGAGAGGGCGTTGAACACGCCGTGAAAAACGATACACGGCACCAGGCTCTTCCCTTTGTGGAAAAGGACAACCAGCGCAAAGCCGACGAACACGGCGAAGATGATCTGGCTGATGGTTTCTGCGAGATCCTGGCCGTTCAGCAGGTTCACAATATGCCCGATGCCGAAGGTGACCGATGAGATGATGATCGCCCGGGTCAGGTTTTCCTTTTCGATAGCCCTGAACAGGAAACCACGGAAGATGAGCTCTTCCAGGAATCCGACGCCCAGCATGCTGATGACAAAGAGGATGCTTTCCGTCGCGGAAAAGCGGAGAGACGGGCTGAAGACCAGTTTATACAGGCATACCAGCGCCAGCGGAATGAAAAACCAGGCGCGCAGGAGTCTGTAACGCGGCAGGAGCAGGCCGTACTTTTCCGCCAGGCCGTTCCGCCTGACCCACAGGAACAGGCCGGCAGTCAGCAGAACATGAAACACAGCGGAAACCAGTTTATAGGCGCCGACTGTTTCGCTCAGAGCTTCGGCCAGGCTTGTGCCGACAACATAGATCGCGATCCATACCAGGGCAAAGATCAGTTCGTTTTTCTCATACAGTTTCTTCATGGGATCATCCTCCGTCTGTTTGATCAGGCAAAGGATAATACCGCGGGGCAGCGGAACACAACAAATTGACAGGTGAAATGCATTTTCCGCGGGTAAGATGCTGTTGCCCGTGAGGGACCCAATATGGTATTGTTTAACAAGATCATCGCACGGTAAACAGATGATCTGAATGTGCCATGAACGGTTACAGGCGATTGTGATATATCTTTCCGGTCAGGGATATTATATGATCCTTCCGAAAGGAGGGCGTGCCCATGGGTTACCGAAACGCGCAGGATATTTTCCCGGAAGGGCTCCTGAGACAGATCCAGCGGTATGTGGCCGGTGAGACGATTTATATTCCGGCCGGGGACGAGCGAAAAGCCTGGGGTGAAACATCCGGATACCAGCGCTATATCCGGGAAAGAAACGAGGAAATCCGCGCGGGCTTTGCTGATGGCCTGACGATGGAGGAACTGATGGACAAATACGCGCTCTCCTACGATTCCATCAAACGGATCGTGTACAACAGGAAGGAGACCGCGATGCTGAAATACAGCGCTGCACTGTCCGCCGCGCAAGCCTATGCCGAAGCGGGAAAACTGGACGCCTGGATTCATTTGTACCTGAATGAGGAAGGACGGAATATTCCTTTCTCCGACGGCCTGAAACTGTTTGACCGGTACTATATCAGTCCGGCACTGTTTCCGATCCGTTTCTTCCAACGATGCACCGGGCCGGAACCGGAAATGAAATACCGGATCGATAGGGACTGGTGGGAGCATCGCATCAGGGAGCTGGAGAAGGTTATTCCGGAAGACGATGATCTGCCGCCGCTTATCGTCCATTATGTGGATGGGGAATTTGAGCTGAACGACGGAAACCATCGCCATAAGGCATATGAAAATCTGGGGATCGAAAAGGCCTGGGTGATCATCTGGATGACGGAGAAGGAAGAACTGGATGACTTCATGGAAAAATACGGCGGGTATGTCAAAGACTGCAGGGTTATCCGAAGATAAGGCGGTGAAAGCGATATGAGGTTATTTATCATTACCGGCACCTGCGGGGCCGGGAAATCCACCATGAAGGATCAACTGGCGGCTGTGCTCGATCCGGAAAGGTACGCGTGCGTTGATTCGGATGAGACCGGACTGAACTGGTGGGATTACGCCGGGACAGACCATGAATCCCAGTACGGCGCGGACACCCTGAAGGAAGCCTTCCGGATGGCCGGCGAAAGGGATCTTGTCTTTGTCACCTGTATGGTACCGCAGGATTATATGACAAAAACAACGGTGCCGGAGGAACTGACGGCAACGTACTATATAGCGCTGTGGGCGCCGGATGAGGTGATCGGGCAGCGCCTGCGCGCCAGGCCGAAGGAACGGGGATTCACTTCGGATGAAGCGATCCGGCCGCACATTGAGTATAACCAGTGGATCGGAAGAAACCGGGGAAAGTATCAGCTGTTTATCAACAACGAATCGCAAAGCGAGGAAGAGACCGCAAAGATCATCATGGAATATATCAAACGACTGTGTCTTTGACGGCAGAAAGACGGTCTGCCTTACGGCAAGTGTGGATTTGCCACCATGATGATGACCGTGGACACTTTGAAGTATATCCGCTATTTTGATTGGAGGGAATGCTCATGAATAAGACGGGAACACAGCGAATCGAAACCCATCGGCTGATCCTGAGACCTTTCAGGATGGAGGATGCGGAGGACATGTATACCAACTGGGCGTCGGATCCGGAGGTCACCCGGTTCCTGACCTGGCCTGTCCATGGGAGCGTTGACGTAACCCGCCGGGTTCTGGAGGACTGGATTCCCCGGTATGGGGATGGCAGGTATTTTCATTGGGCCATCGAATGGAAGGAAACCGGCCGCGCCATCGGAAGTATCGCGGTTGTGAAGCTGGAAGAGGAGACCGAAGCCGCGGAGATCGGATACTGTCTGAGCCAGGCTTTCTGGGGACAGGGAATTGTGCCAGAAGCGCTGCGGGCTGTGATGGAGTATCTGTTTGCCACCGTGGGCCTGAACAGGATCGCTTCCTATCATGATGTGAATAATCCCAAGTCCGGCCGGGTTATGGTCAAAGCCGGCATGAAAAGGGAAGGAATTCTCCGCGGAGCGGGAAAAAACAACACCGGAATCTGTGATGAGGTCCGGTATGCTTTGCTGCGGGACGAATGGGAGCCGAAGCCGGAACGGGAGACAGCGCGGGTGACGGTTCGGTTTGCCCGGGAGGAGAACCTGGAGCAGGTGAACGTGCTGCGCAGACAGGTGAACGATCTGCACGTTGCCGGAAAGCCTGAGGTGTTCAAGCCCGGTTTCACCGATGAACTCAGGGATTATGTATATACGATCTTTCGCAACCCGGAACAGAGAATTGTGGTCGCGGAGGTAAACGGGACGATCTGCGGTTTTGCGGTACTGCACCATATCAATAAGCCGGAGAATCCCTTCATGTACGAACGGGACTTTCTGGATATCGACGAATTCTGCGTGGGTGAAGACCACCGCAGGCAGGGGATCGCTTCGGCGATGATCCGCTTTATCAGGGACTTTGCGAAGGGACAGGGATATCATCGGATTGAACTGAACATGTGGGAGTTTAACCGCGACGCTCTGGCCTTCTACGAAGCGGCGGGTTTTACGAGCTTTCGCCGGTATATGGAGATGATGATCTGACGAATCGCGGGAGACTCACCTGAACGCTACGGCTGTAAACTCGCCGGGCAGCGCGGGATCTTCCCATGCGGGATGTTCATCAAAGCGTTTCAGGATGAAACCGGTGTCAATGATCGCATTGATGATCTCGCTGATTGTATACCTTCTGTAAAGGCACTTTGGAAACTGTTTCCGGATGTCTTTATCGTAAAAACGCGCATGAGCCATTTCGCCTTCAAACACATCTGTGGAGAAATAATTCATGGTTTGTGTTTCCAGTTTCAGCGTATCCATGATCTTGATGAACGGATGAAAGTCGCTGCAGATCAGTTTTCCGCCCGGCTTCAGGAGAGCATACATGATCCGCATGAACGCATTGATATCATGGAAATAAGCAAGGATTCCGCCTTCCATAAAGACCACGTCGAAGGTTCCGCCATACCGGTCCAGGTCAATATCCGTCACATCGCCCACAACATAATGGATACTGACGTTCGCGGCCTGTGCAGTCTCCATGGCATACCGCCTGTTTTCCTCGGAAATGTCAAAAACCGTCACATCAGCGCCGAGCAGTGCCAGCGGGATTGCTTTCTTCCCGCAGGAACCGCAGATATTGGCAATTATTACTCCTTCGCAGCGGTCAAAATATGCGGCGTATTTTCGGAGCATCTTTGTCGGATTTTCGATATCCTCTTTTGCTCTTTCCTCCGGTGTCCCGTTATGCTCAACCCAGAAATGATAAGCATCGTATTCCCATGCTTTTTTGTGCTGCTTCCCTGCATCGTTCATATCTGATTTATCCTCCGGTCTTGTCATTTACGGCAGGCTTTCCGTTGAGCTTTCCATTTCATCAGATGATATTTCATGCAATCATCCTCAAAACCCACAGACCGATACAAATCATAACCATCTTCTGTGGCTTTAAGCTCAATAACATCAATATTCCGCTCTTTGGCGTCAGCCATCATGGCATCCATGATCATCCGCGCACAACCTCTGCGCCGGTAAGCCGGGCGGGTATAAACATTCAGGACAGTGGCGGTTCTTCCATTGATGAATGCGGGACTCATGGGTTTCATCATGATCAGCAGAAAAGCACAGGAAACGATGATGCCGTCCTCCCGGATGACATAAGCAAACAAATCTTTATTCAGATGTTCGCGGAAATAGCCCGGCAGAGTGTTCCTGATCGTTTCTGCGTCATCATGATCAAGCGAACCATTGTCTTCGATGAGATAATCCAGCCTGAGTTCTGTGAGTGCATCAACATCGGCAAAACCTGCTTTTTCCTCACGCATAGGAACGCCTCCCTGCCCAGATGCAGCAGATGCCGCACTGCTTCCCAATGATATATCCGGCGGTCACCAGACTCGTTCCGGATGGGTAAACAGCGGCGATGCCCCCTGACGGGTTTGACTGAGCTGATCGAAAATTCACTGTTATTATACGGAAGGATCCAGGAGATTGCAACATGAAAGGAGCGGCTTGATGAACATCCGGACATTCATCCGCACCTGTATTTCCTTCTGACGGAAGGAACCCGGGAATGGCACGGTCGATACAAGAAAACGATGCACCCCACTCGCCTTTCTGGGGTGCAAATAGGTGCAAGACCAAGGAATGATGTTTCAGTGCCTGTTACTTTTCTGCTGCTTTCAGGAAAGAAGTACTGATCACTGCATAAATGATATATGTGATGAGCGTGCCGAAGCAGACGTCTGACAGGAAATGATTTGTCATGTGGATGCGGTTATAGCCGTAGACTGCCACAAACAGGCAGGCAATGACAAAGGCGGCCATGTTCTTCTTTGAACTCCGGTTCTTCATCGTGTCCGTGAGCATCGGCAGGGAGAACATCATGCTGGCAATGGTCATGTTTCCGCTGGGCCAGCTTTTGAAATTGTCATTGCTGCCTGCCAGGTTCGGAATCATCTGCCACCAGTTCCGGTATTCGGAAGCGGGATCCTCCAGGGTGATCAGGTACTTGTAGCGAGGGCGGGATGCCACCTGCTTGAGCCACAGGTTCACATTATCCGCCGCGATTCCGGCGATCAGGATGGCTGCGCCTACCGCAATGAGTTTATCAGGGTCCGCCTGATCCAGAAGCCGGATCACCACAAACGGGACCCAGGCATACAGCACGGCCCAGAACAGCCAGCTCAGCACGGAAAGGAAGGCGCCGGACTCACCGGCTGTATATCCGAACAGGGCGCGAACGGCTTTGCCGTTATAGCTGTTGGAGTAATAGACCGCCATAAAGCATCCCAGCAGCAGAAGGACCCAGGCCAGCAGACGGAACTTTTCGCCCTTTGCTTTCAGCCCGACGTACAGGCATGCGCCGGCAGCCGGATAGAGGCAGTAGGAAAAATAGGACCCGTAGGTGGCAAAGAAAGCTCCCAGATCTGTTTTGTTGGCCAGTGCCGCGTTGATGTCAAAATCGCGGAATGAACCCAGGATGATGCCGATGACACATACCGCGACCACCCCGCAAAAACAGGCTGCCGGAACGGCCATAACCGTTTTTTTCTTCATGATAACTATCCTCCTGCTTATGCAGCGCCTTCCTCTGCATAGAATTCATTTATCAGATCGGACAGCAGATCAAGGTTGTAGAAGTCCGAGTAATCCTGTTGCCCGTCAGCGTCGGTTTTAACCAGTTCCGCATCCGGTACGATTCCGGCGTCAATGACTTCTCCCGCGGCGTTTGTCAGCCTCATCTGATAGGCGGAGATGTGGTAAAAGAAACCATCCGCCGTGTTCAGTTCCAGGATTGTGCAGGCGCCGCCGCCGGAACGCTCACCCAGGGTCATGTATCCGAGATCTTTCATCATGGAGGGGAACAGGTTTCCGCAGGAGTAGGATTCCCTGCCGGCCAGCACCGCAAAGTTCAGATCATAGCGGACATCCGCGTCAGATTCATCGAATTTCCCGTCAAAGTTCCGGTCGACGAGAAAACGTTGGTCGATATTCTGCTCCTGCAGGACATTCTGGTATTTCAGCACACATTCCCGGTTGCCTGTAATCAGACTGTAGAGGGCCATCAGCACATCGGCGCTGCCGCCGCCGTTGGTACTCAGGTCAATGACAAAGTTTTTAATTTCAGGATCGGCCTGCGCCTTGTTCATGGCAGAAACCAGCCCCATAAACACGGTTTCGTCATAGTCGTCGAAGCTTCCGCCTTTGGCGTAGTACTCATACCAGGGGGCTTTGTCAGCCACAAAACCGTTCATGGAATACATGGCGGTATCGCCTTTGGTGAAGTAGTGGCCTTCTCCCAGCAATTCTTTCCGCAGGTCCAGGAGTCCGGTCAGGTTGGTTATGCCGTCGGGAATACGCGCCATCACGTCAGAGAAATCCGAGAAATAAGTGTCAAACAGGTTTTCCGCTGACAGCTTTTCAACCAGCCACGCGCGTTCCGGGTTCGTATATAGGTCGGCATGCGCCTGAATGGACAGGGAAGTATGTCCGCCGTCGTCCACCAGCATGCTCAGACGGGTCATACCCATGAAATAATCAACCCAGTCTGTACTCAGCAGCAGTTCCTTCGTGCGTGTGCCGGCAGGCCCGAAGTCCGCCAGCGCTTTGTCCAGGCCAACCTCTTCCAGCGCGGCGTCCTCACACAGGATTCCGCGGCCGGGGAAGCCATACAGGTTGTCGAAAACGAAACAGAGTTCGCTGTAGGTGAAAGCTGCCAGCTCCGCATCGCGTGTCTCTCTGTCCAGAATGGAATCAAAGTATTTCGGATCCCGTATATACATGAAGTCCATGTCGTTATCCATGTTAACATAGAGATTGACATTGTTAAAGCTGGAATAGATATAATCCATATTCGAAAACATATCGGACAGCGTACCAAGCGGGAAATAAACCTGTTCGTCGTCCGCCCGCAGGTCGATGCCGTAATCCCCGAACCGGAAGGTCACCGGCTTAGGCGCATTGGAGTACTCCGCCCCGATGACCCGGATAAAGGGATAGCCGTCCAGATAGATGTTTTCCATCCCTTCCTGGACCTGTCCCATGAGGTTGGTAAAGGCAGCATAATTGGCGGAGGTCAGCGTATCCGCTTTCACATCTACCTCGGCGCTGCCGCAGGGATTGGTGAGTGTATATTTTCCGTCTTCTGCCGGAGTGACGGTCATCGACTGTCCGGGCAGCATGACGGCGTAGTAATCTGCAATGCTCATATAGGCAATGGAACCGGCGTCAGCGTAGTAACGTACTGTCGCGGTTTCATCGGTAAGTTCGCTGCGGAAGACACCCACGGTCTTGTCCGTATAAGCGCCGGGCTCTGCGGCTGCGGCTTCACCGCTTTCGGCCAAGGCAGGGATTGCCAGTGCCAGCAGCATTACGATTGCCAGGATTGTTGAAAGCGTTTTTTTCATTGGTCTTTCTCCTTTTGATTTATTCGGGATCGGTGTTTTCGGCTCCTGCTTCATCTCCGGGGCGGGTTTTTTTGATCTCTCCGTAGAAGTTGACGATGATCGAGGTGATCAGCGCGACCACGATGATCCCGTAGATCCCGAGTACGACGGACATAGTGCGGCCCAGGTCCGTGACCGCGGTGATATCACCGAATCCGATCGTTGTCACCAGCGCGAAGCAGTACCAAAGCGCATCCTTATAGGAGGCGATACCTTCTTCCATAAACGTCAGGACCCAGGAGGAGGAAAGGATCAGCATCAGCAGGCCGAAGAGGATCTCCGCGGCATAGGTCCTGCGCACGATGTTCTGCAGCAGGTCCAGCCGGATATGCGAGAAGGCAAAGGACATGATATTGACCAGCGATAAATAGGCCGCCAAGGTGAGCGTACTGCCTTCGCCCAGGAAACAGGTGTCTTTATTCCACAGGTTGATGGTCATAAATATCACAAAACCGGCCAGTACGATATTCTGCAGGATATTGGCCCGTTTCGGCGTCTGTACAACGGACAGGATCCGTCCGGCCAGCACGATGACCACAAACAGTTTGCAGGCCCATTCGTGAGCTTGCGGAAACTGGTTTCGCAGCTGCAGCGGGATCACGCACAGGATCATGATGCACGCCGCGGCCAGGTCCAGTCCTTTCAGCGCCGGCGCGGGTTTCCGGTAGCGATTCCCGAGCGCCCGGAAAAGCCGCATCAGTCCGATCATCAGGAAGGCCAGCTGCAGGACTTTTACGAATTCATCACTGGAACCTGATGCCAATCCATAAGCGCTCATGATGCAGAAAGGAATACTCAGGAAAGTGAAGATCATTTCCGGAACGGTCAGGATCATCGGATGCCTTTCGATGCGGCCGGCAGGTTTCTTTTCTTTTTTCATACAGGTCCTCCGTTTTCTCCGCCCGATCCGGCTACAGGCTCAGCATCTGCGTGATCTGGGGCAGAATGGTTCTGATCATATCAATATCGATCTTTCGATCCTCTGTTACAAAATAGCTGATTCCCTGGTATACGGCTTCAAAGACCAGCAGGATGATGATCACGATGGCAGCCAGCGGGATCAATATGCTGATCAGCGGCTGCTTGGGAACTTTATTGTAGGAATACAGCAGTACGACCGGAGCGGCAAAGAGCAGGGGCCAGGACTGGCCGAAGCCAGCCGCTTTCGCCGCCAGCAGGCAGCTTACAAATTGTTCCGAATTCTCCACCGGGATTCCGGCTGTGCCTGCGATGATCCTTGATACCAGCCCCGCCAGGATGAAATCCAGGAACGTGGCGGCCACCATGGCGACCGCAAGACAGACGGAAAAATGGAATGCGTTCCGGTTCGTTTTGAGATACTCCAGATAATCCTCATGGGTGCGGCCGTTTTTCCGGAAGCGCAGCTCCCGCCCGCTCATATGGAGAGAAAGGAAGAGGAAGAGCAGGAAGGTCATCGGGGGCTTGACGGTCAGCAGCGGGAAAGACCAGAAGGGCAGGACGATATTACCCAGCGCACTTTGGATCTTGAGCCAGATCGACGCCGCTTCATAAGCAATGGGCAGCAGGGCAAACAGCCGCAGAACGATCACCTTTCTGCCGGTAAAGACCCGCTTTGGATGCGCGTTCAGGAAGTACATCGTCAGTGTACAGAGAAGCAGATCGATAAACAGGTTGAACGCAACGAAACCCTCACGGTTGTGTTCCGCAAAGAAATCATTCATCAGGGGCTGGAGCTGTTCCGGCTGCTTTACGACCTGGCTGGCCAGACCCACCACATAGCGCGAGAAAAAGAGCCAGGAAATGCCGTAGATCGCGGCTGCAGCCAGGCTGTTCCGCAGCAGCTGTTTTTTATATCCTTCGCTGTTGTTCAGGATCCGTGAGAAGTTCGCAATCAGCAGGAAGGGAAGCGGGAGCGGCACCAGATAAGTCAATATGCTCATCAGTGTTCCGGTGTCCTCGTACAGCTGGGGATTTTTGCTACTGCTGATAGCCAGGATCAGCCGAAGAACGGAAGCGACAATACAGGCCCAGCCCAGCGCCTGAAAGCCCTGGTAAGAGAGCGGCCCGCGGTATCTGATATCATCCGCGGCCGTGACCTCGTGCAGCCTTTTGATCCGGCGGCGTTTATCCGGCATCGCCGGTTTGGAAACGCTTGCTCCGACAGCCGGCAGATCTGGCTTTTCCGGCGCCTTTTTCGCGGCCGGGGCAGCTGTTTTCCGCGGCTGCGGGCCGGTGCTCTTTCCTTTTTGTTTTCTGCTCATTCTGTACAGTCTCCTTGCTTGTGCCCCTGACAATAAAGCGGAGCTGCCCCGCATCGTATTTTCAGATCCTTTGAGACAGCTCCATGAAAACAGACAACTATGTGGTTACAGGTTTGTTTGATTCTTAACATTATTGGCACACCAAAGCATCAGGGCAGGCGGCACCAGTTTGATGATCGATTCGAGCTTGAAGCCGCCGCCGATGGTAGCGGCCACGATGCCGGCGATGCCGACGCACAGGGAAAGCGCGGACAGGATGATAAGAGGACCGGCCTTCTTCGGATCATTCGCGGCGCGCAGGCCGATGATGTTCAGGATGCTGATAATTTTGATATATAGCTGGGATCCACTCGATTTGCTCATGTTTATTGCTTCCAATAATCTCCGGCATGTTCAGCCGGCACTGTTGCTGCAGAAATCGATCAGGCGGCGGGTTCTTCAGCAGCCGCATCAATCCTGACCATGTACAGGATGGCGCCGCTGCCGGCAATGTCAACCGTCACCGCAACCATGCCGTCCTGAAGCATCTCAACTTTGAAGGAGAAGCCCACCATGCCCAGGAAGGTGCGGGAATAGGTAAAGGCACCGTCCGCAAATTCCATCTTCAGCGCTTTGTCTCCGAAAACTTCGCTGAAACCGGATCCGCTTCCGAAGGTGATGCCGCCGTCTTTGATGGCGATGTCAGCGGAGGCTTCGGCGTCATTGGCAATGACTTCACCGTCCGCGGCGATGTAGCGGATGCAGTATTCGCCTTCAAAATCCTCAGCGGCTGCAGCGGGGTTCACGTCGGCAAAGGTGATCTCTTCGGCTGCTTCTTCAGCGGGAGCTGCTTCTTCAGCGGGAGCCGCTTCTTCAGCAGGGGCAGCGCCTTCAGCTGCAGCGCGCGCGAATTCAATGGTTTGACCCTGCTGAGAAACAGAGATCACATCGTCTTTATAAGTGAATACAATTGTCTCTCCCTGGGCTGTCATGGTCAGCGTCTCGCCCTCGAGGACCCAGGTGCCTTCGACACCGTTCATGGAGAAGGAGCCGTCGGCATTGATGGTCATCGGAATGTCATTGCCGGCGAAGCTGGCGATCCATTCGCCTGCGATATCGGCGCTTTCCGCCAGGGCGGGAACCAGCATGACGGCCATGCAGAAAACCAGGATCAGTGAAATCAGTTTTTTCATTGTGTAATTCTCCTTTTTACTGGATTGCTTTCCGGTATACGGGTATGCGGGAAGCGTTTGTCTGAATATCATCATACTCATTGAGCGTTCCGTATGTGTGAACTGAGAAGTTTTTTTATTCACACATACGGAACGCATTTTATGCTATAATTTCAAAGATATACGTAACTGACAAACAGACTTGGACAAACAGGGAGGCGATCCGGAATGAAAGGTCTGCGGGCATCTCATTTCAGGCGCATCCATAAAGGACTGCGGCTGGATCTGATCCTGACAGTCGCCGGACCGGTTATTTTTCTTGTCCTGGCCAGCCTGCTGGAGAAACAGATGTCCGCTGCCGGTGTGGAAACAGCAGGGATCACCGCTGATGCGGCATTAAGCTTCCCGGGTATCTATTCCAAACTGTTATCCGCCTATCTGGTACTCCGGTACTGTGCATCCGCCTTATGTGTGATGGTGATCGTCAGCGGCCTGGGCGAAGCGGAGGACTGTTCGCCCGCGTTCAGGCAGTCCAGAAAATGGTTTGTTGTCCTGATGATCATGAATGCCGTCGCCATGGCGGCCCGTATTGCTTCGGTTCTGGTCAGCACAGCCGGACTGTCCGAAATGACAGACGCGCTGTATCTGGTCACGGAACTGATTCTGCTTGCCGTCCGCGGCATCGCGTTATCGACGCTGCTCAGGGGAAACAGCGATGTGCTGAACAGTATCGGCGCAGAGGCGGAAACGCGCAGAGCCCGTTCCCTGGCTGCGCAGGCAATGATCTGGTTCCCGGCCGTCGGGATCGTCCGGCTGGCGGATCATTATGCCCCGCCCATGTCCGATGTCTTCAACGTGATCGCCTTTATCCTGTTTGCGTCTGTTCTGGTCTGGCATTTTATCCTCTGTATCCGGATCACCCTTCATTCCCGGAATACAGCCGGGATGATCGCCGCGATCTCTGAGGAGGCTGCCGCATGACGCTTCGCATCGCCTGTAATCTGGTCCTGGACTGCTGCGGCATTCTGATCCTGTGGCTGTTTTTGCTGCCGCTTTTTATCCGGAAGGAAACAGTGGTGTTCAGCAGGCGGAAGATGAACTGGCTCCTGTATTCGGCGATCACCCATTTTTTTGTTCTGGCGATCAACCTGGCCGAATCAGTTTGTTTGCTGGCTTCGGATGCGGAGCAGGCGGCTGAAGTCTGCGGGTTTCTGGCAGGAGTAATGAACATCCTGTCCGTGATCTTTCTCCTGCTGTGCCTGTTATGCGACGACCGGGGAGTGATCCGTATCCCCAGGGGACAGCAGATTCCTGTGAAACAGATCGTCTGCGCAGTTCTGCCGCCCACACTGTCGTTCTGCCTGTTATTTCTTCTGCCGGGATTTCATTTTGTCGCGATCGCCTGGGCGGTTTCCCTGAACCTGAACCATGCCCTGATCATGATCGACAGCGAGAAAAAGCTGGCGGAAACAGAGAAGCATCTCGGGCTGACACAGGCAGCCCAGCTGGCGGTACAGATGCAGCCGCATTTTATCTTCAATACGCTCTCAGCCATCGAATCGCTCTGTCAGACAGATCCGCAGGCCGCCGCGGAAAGCGTGGAAAACCTGGCCGGTTACCTTCGCGGCAACATGGACGCCCTGACTTCGGAAGGCCTGATCCCTTTTGATACAGAGATGCGCCATATCCGCCAGTACATCGCGCTGGAACAGACGGATCCTTCCAGACGGTTCAGTTTTGATTATGAATTGAATGTCCGCGATTTTCTGCTTCCCGCGCTGACGGTCCAGCCCATTGTGGAAAACGCGGTAAAGCATGGAGCGCTGACACGCCGTGACGGATCGGGACGGGTGATACTGACAACGGATCAGATCGGCCGGATGGTCCGCATCACCGTGACGGACAACGGAACGGGAAACGATGATCTGACAGAAGCCCAGAAAGAAAAAAAGGGGATCGGCATCGAAAGCACGGAAAAACGCCTGGAGACGCTTTGCAACGGAAGCCTGCGGATCTTATCCGACGGACAAGGGACCCGTGCTGTGATCCTGATCCCGAAGCAGGGAGGTTGACCGGTGTATACGCTTACGGTCGACGACCGTGAACTGGTCGTGACGCTGATGCTCGGTATTCTCCGGAACCTGGATCCGGACGGGACCCATCTGGGGGCGACTGATCCTCAAAAGGCGCTGCGCCTGGCGAAAGAATCCCCGCTGGATGTGGCTTTCCTGGATGTGGAGATGCCCGGAGAGATCAACGGGCTGGATCTGGGAAAACGCCTGAGGCAGTGCTATCCGAAACTGAATATTGTGATCATCACGGGCCACAGCGAATATGCGGTGGACGCGTTCGGACTGGATGCCAGCGGATACCTGCTGAAACCATTGACACAGGAAGCGGTGGCGCACCAGCTTTCCGTGCTCCGGTTCGCGCCTGAAAAGGAACAGGGCGCCAATATCCGGATCCGCTGTTTCGGTACCTTTGAGGTTTTCTGCAACGGTACACCTATGGATTTTTCCTATTCCAAAAGCAAGGAACTGCTGGCTGTTCTTGTCGACAGACACGGTGCAATCTGTTCCAACGATACCCTCATTGGCTGCCTGTGGCCTGATGAACCGGCCAACCAGCAGACCAAAGCCAGGCTGCGGAAATATGTAAAAGACCTGAAAGATGCTTTTACCGCGGCGGGAGTTTCAGATATCATCCGCCATCAGGAACGGATAGGGGTTGGCCTGGATATCGCCAGGATCGACTGCGATTATTTCCGCTATCTTCAGGGGGATCCGATCGCGGTCCATCAGTTTAACGGGAGATATATGATCCAGTATGCTTTTGCGGAGGAAACCCAGGCGGAACTGATCCGTATGCAGGATCAAAGAAGATAAGGCGGCTGTGCCATAATGCCATAATGCCATAGGCCATAATCATGGTCGGAACCAGGGATATGCTGACTCCTTTCCATCTGCTTCGATAAATTAATCGAAGAATTAGTTGTAAAATCAGTCGAAATATGTTATATTCGGATTAACCAATCGAAGGAGGGAATCATCATGCCGGATATTGCACCGATCTCCGATCTCAGGAACTACGGACAGATTCTGGAAAAAGTAAAGCCGTCATCCCCCGTTTATCTGACAAAGAACGGCCGCGGCGTTTACAGCCTTCACAGTATCGAAGACGATGAGGAATTTGAAAAAGCGAAAGCAATGGTCGCTTTGATGACTGAACTGGCAAAAGGATTCCGTTCCGGAGAAGAAAAAGGTTGGCTGACTGACGAAGATCTTGACAGGCACTTTGCGCGCAGAACGACAACCGTGTTCATGGAAGAGGGGTCGGAAAGATGAACTACCGGCTCCTCTGGTCTTCGGATGCATTGGATGATCTTGACAGCATTTGGAAGGATGTACTGAAAGCATCTGGAGATTATGAAACTGCAGACAGTTATATCGCGGGACTGCGTAATGAGATCAGTCGGAAAAGGGAGTACCCGCACTCAGGAACGCCTCTCGAGTTCCTGGGTATGTCCACCGGTATACGCTATGTACACTATAAAAGGTATCTCGTTTTCTACAGGGTCCGAAAAGACGCAATAGAAATCGGGCGTGTTCTCTTCGACGGAAGTGACTACATGAAAAAATTGTTTGGCTTTATCGGTGAAGCATAAATAAAACAATGGGATGATGCATTGTCCCGGACGCAACAGCATGCTGTGCCCAGGGAATAGAATTCGTCTGGGCTGGTGAACATGACTGGCCGGATGACTATCCGGAGGACGGTACCGATATCACGGTAACCGGACGGCTTGAAGCCTATGAAGAGAACGGTTTTAACTATCTTCATCTCGTTGATGCGGAAGTGTTATGGGAAACCCAGCCATAAAAGTTTATCTTTTGCGATTTTCCTGATCATGAGGTTTAGAAATTCGTAAACATTTGCATGCTTTCTGAAAAGCCCTTCCATTGCTTGACATATGTCAAGTATTTTGATATCCTGTTTCCGAAGGTGATCGGGAATGGAACAAATCATTCATGAACTCCAGGACATGACCCATCTGAGCTGGGCCAAAGCGAGAAAATCATCCGGTACTGCCGGGTCTTTTCTGAAGGCGTATGAAGAAACGTCACACGGAAAAGTCTATTATAAGCTGTCCAATTATGACGCGTGGCGCGGAATCATCGGGCATGAATGTGTCAATGAAATCATTGTGGACCGCCTCCTGACAATCCTGGGAATTGATCATCTGCACTATCAGCTGATCCATGCAAAGATTCTGATTGATCAGAAGGAGCATGAAACCTGGATGTGCGCCTCGGATGATTTCAAGCAGCGGGGCGAAAGCAAGATTGCCCTGGATGCCTATTATCAGGCAGAACGCCTGCCGGAGGAATCCCCTCTGGACTTTTGCCTCCGCGCCGGCTGGAAAAAAACAATCTATGAAATGCTGGTGGTGGATTATCTGATCCTCAACAGGGACAGGCATGGGGCCAACATGGAGGTCCTGCGCAATCCAAAGCAAAAGACAGTGCGGCTGGCTCCCCTGTTTGACCACGGACTATCCCTGCTCAGCCGGTGCGAAAGTCAGGCGGCCATGCTGCATGAAGACGTGATGGCGGACAAGCCGGTGCAGTGCTTTGTCGGTTCCCGCTCTGCGCGGGACAATCTGAAGCTGATCCCCGCTGATGAGCGGCCGCAGTTGCAGACGCTGACGGTGCGTGACCGGGATATATTGCTGGACGGTCTTTCGGATGCGCTGGACAGTACATGGCTGAACCGGATCTGGGAGATGATCTGGAGGAGGTGGCAGGCGTATGAGAATTTTTGCAATCCGTGATGAGAGTCTGTCGCCGGATACACTGCTGGGATACCTGATCTATTATGAACGAGCCAAAGCCTTCTATATCGAGCTGCCGGACGAGGCCGACCCATGGGAGATTCCTTTGCTGCTGTCATCTTTCGCAAAGCGCGGAGAGCACTCCGTCGGCAGTTACTGGAGCCATCTGTGGGTACAGCAGCGGATCATCCCACAGGACCGACAGAACATCGGACAGGTTCTGAAGGAAAACGGACTTATCGAATATGATGAGTTTGGGCTGCTGATGCTCACCATGGGCCGTTGCGCGCAGGATGACTGTTACCTGGAGGAAATCAACGCTGCTCAGCTTCCGAAGCTGCTGCTGGAAAGATGGAAGACAAAAATCGAAGATGTAGTGCCGCTGCAGAATATCAGGCTGCTGATCTTTTTCCGAAACGGCGAAGTGAAAATGGCGGACATGCGGGGGTTCGCTGATTTTCATGCGGATTGCAGACCCTACCTTTCCCGGGAAGAACGATTCAATACGGTAGAGGTTCAGCCGGACGGATACGGCGTTTTCTGGAGTGAACGCGCCATGATCCCGGACCGGGAGCTCTATGAAAAAAGCCAGCCGGTTCCGCTTACACTGGATGACTTTATCGGTTTTGTGCAGCACAGAGTCGTCAGCACCAACGAAGCCTGCCAGATTCTGAACTGCAGCCGGCAGAACATTGATGACCTCATGAAGCGAGGCAAACTGCGTCCGATCCGGCAGGATGCCAGAAATAAACTCTTTCTCCGGAATGAGATCACACAACGCAGGCAGCAATCATAAGCATTAAGGTCTTTTTGCGGCTGAAAAGTCTCCG
The DNA here is from genome assembly GCA_947166385.1 of uncultured Clostridia bacterium. Taxonomy (GTDB): domain Bacteria; phylum Bacillota; class Clostridia; order Christensenellales; family Aristaeellaceae; genus Aristaeella. The sequence continues at coordinate 64,220 of CAMVEB010000003.1, forward strand.
ATATTGCCAAGTACTTTTCCCAGACTATGATACTTGCCGGAATAAATGACCGGATCCAGAACAGTCAGGTCGACGTCAAAAGGATCTTTGCAGACAAGACGCTCATCCATCTGAATATTCCGGATAGAGCAGAAAAATGTTGTGGAATCACCGGTATCTACTTTCCGCGACACTTCACACTCATATACCCATCTGCTCTGATCAAGCACGGGAACGTCCAGCACCTGCCCACGGCTTACGGAATAGTCCATTTCATCCTTTTTGCTGTCCGCAGCATGCCGCGAGCCGAAATAATCCATCAGGGGCAGCATATCTGTGCTGACAAGGCTGGCACTGAAGATTCCTGTCCGCAGCACATTCTTCTTTGTCATTTTTGTTCCAAACATGCTGATGACCAGCAGATACCCGTCGCCTTCCTCATGCGTGACACTGACCCATGTGATCGGGGCAAAATCAGCTGTTCCGTCTTCATTGTTTGTCCCGATGATAAAAGAAGGCTGAACACACATGGAATAAATCGGATCAACAGACTTTCTCCTGATTTTTTTCATTCTGATCTCCTACCTCCTTGCCAAAATGCCGGACAGGAACAGAGAATCCACATGTTTCATGCTTTTCTGTTTCAAAGGCGTTTTTCGTACGGGCTGTCAAATTCTCTCTCCGCTTTCTTCACGGCTTCTTCCAGCGTCATACCGGCAAAGTGCTGGGCGCCCAGATACCGACCGGACTTCTTATCATCGGCAAAAACACCGACTACAATGCCCGGAATCGCGCTTTCCGGCGCGTTCGGAGCCTGAGATCCGCCCAGATCGGTCCGGCACCAACCGGGATCCGTCAGGTTGATCATCACATCCGTGCCTTCCACCTTCGAACCCAGATCAATCGTGATCTTGTCCAGAGCCGCTTTGCTGGCGGAATAGCCGGCCTGGCAGACATCCAGCGCGATACCGCTGGTGGTGTTCAGGATCCGTCCGGTCCCGCGGGCGATCATCTTCTGCAGGAAGTGATAGCAGATCATGGCCGGAGCGATGGTGTTGACCCGGAAGCTGATCTCAAAATCCGACACGGGCGTCTCACAGTACTCCGTCCGGTAGGCGATCTGCAGGCCGGCGTTGTTGAGTACGATATCCACGTCAACGCCCAGCGCGTCGATCTCCTTCAGCATGCGCTGAACTGCGTCCGGATCGTTCAGATCCGCTTCCACGGCCAGCGCGGAAATTCCGTATGAGCGAACCTCGCTCAGCACCCGCTCTGTATGCGCCAGACTGCGGCTGTGCAGGATCAGGTTGCAGCCCTGTTTTGCCATAAACCCGGCGGTAAGATATCCGATTCCTCTGGCGGCGCCGGTAATCAGCGCCCATTTTCCTTTTACCTGATACATTTTGTTCCCTCCTGATGCTCCAGTGGCCTGTAAGCATTGGCCAGCGTTGGTGTTCCTATTCAGATCCTCCGGTTTTTTGCTTTCTTTCAGTATACCGTATTTGTCCGGATCGGACAAGATTCCGGTTAACACCGCCATTATTGAATGAAATGGCGGTGTTAAATTGATTTTTGGCGGTTTTTGTTATATAATACAGCCAACGGACAGACAAACGACGATGCTGAAAGCTGAAATGGAGCAATAAAAATGCGAACACTGAACGACAGAGAAACCTATCGGAAACTGCTGACACCGGAGATTGTCTCCTATCTGGCACAGATCCATGAGCAGAAGGGTCAGCAGAACCTGTTTATTGAAGCTCACCAGGATGAACTGTCAGAGTTGTTGGAGATCGCGAAAATTCAGAGTACAGAAGCATCCAACCGGATTGAAGGAATTATAACGACGGATGAGCGCCTGAAGAAGATTGTCCGGAACAAAACCGCGCCGAGGAACCGCAGCGAACGGGAAATCGCCGGATACCGGGATGTATTGGCTTCCATCCATGAGAATTATGATTATATGCCGCTTCGCCCCGGGATGATTCTCCAGCTGCACCGGGATTTGTATAAGTACAGCAATTCCGCCATCGGCGGAAACTATAAGAACAGTGACAACATCATTGCTGAAGAACAGCCGGACGGAAGCAAACTGGTACGGTTCCAGCCGGTATCAGCCTGGGAAACACCGGAAGCGATGGAAACGCTCTGTAACGAGTTCAATGAAGCCATGAAAGACCCGAACATGGATCCGCTCCTCCTGATGCCCATCTTTATTCTGGACTTCCTCTGCATTCATCCTTTCCATGATGGAAACGGAAGAATGAGCCGGCTGCTGACACTGCTGATTCTGTATCGGTCCGGATACATTGTCGGCAAGTATATCAGCCTGGAAAAACTGATCGCGGACAGCAAGGAAGACTATTATGAAGCTTTACAGGACAGTGATGCCGGATGGCATGTGGGAGCGAATGACTATCTGCCTTTTGTCCGGTATATACTGGGGATTATCATTGCGGCATACCGGGATTTCACGGATCGGGTGCAGATCCTGATCACCAGAGGGTTCTCCAAACCGGATCGGGTGAGGGAGATGATCCGGAATACCACCGGAAAGATGACAAGGAAAGAGATCATGGCACAGTGCCCGGATATCAGCCAGAGGACTGTGGAACGGACATTAATCAGCTTACAGGAAAGCGGAGAGATTATCAAAATCGGCGGCGGGCGCTATACATCCTATATCTGGAACAGAGGTGACTGAATATGATTACCGGCGAACTGAAAAACAGAATCGACAGCATCTGGGAGATCTTCTGGACCGGCGGTCTGACCAACCCGCTGGACGTCATTGAGCAGATGACCTATCTCATGTTCATCCATGACCTGGATGCTGCCGATACGCTGCGGGCCAGGGAAAGCGCGATGCTGGGCCTGCCCTTTGAGAGTATCTTCGCGGAGGAAGTGCAGATCGGAACGCAGACGGTGGACGGCACTCAGCTGAAGTGGAGCGTGTTCCATGATTTCCCCGCGGCAAAGATGTACAGCGTCATGCAGGAGTGGGTTTTCCCGTTTATCAAGAACCTGCATGGAAACAAGGAAAGCGCCTACTCCAAATATATGGGCGACGCGATCTTCAAGGTGCCCACCCCCCTGATGCTGGATAAGATCGTAACCGCGATGGATGATATGTATGAGCAGATGGCGAAGCTCAGTGATACGGACGCCCGTGGCGACGTCTATGAGTATCTGCTTTCGAAACTGTCCACCGCTGGCGTGAACGGCCAGTTCCGGACGCCAAGGCATATCATTCGGATGATGGTGGAGCTGATGCAGCCCCAGCCGGACGACCTGATCTGCGATCCCGCCTGCGGTACCTCCGGGTTCCTGGTGGCTGCCGGGGATTACCTGAAGGAGAACCGGAAATCCGAAGTCTTCTTCAACAGGGAAAACCGGGAACACTATATGAACGATATGTTTACCGGCTTCGATATGGACCGGACCATGCTCCGGATCGGCGCCATGAACATGATGACCCATGGCGTTGAGAATCCCTTCATCGAATACCGGGACAGCCTGAGCGACCAGAACCCGGATCGCGAAAAATACTCTCTGATTCTGGCCAATCCTCCCTTCAAAGGCAGCCTGGACGCGGAAACCGTGAGCACCGATCTGCTGAAAGTCTGCAAAACCAAGAAAACGGAACTGCTGTTCCTGGCGCTTTTTCTGAAGATGCTGAAGATCGGTGGAAGATGCGCCTGCATTGTTCCGGACGGCGTGCTGTTCGGATCCTCCACCGCACATAAAGCGATCCGGCAGGAGATCATTGATCATCACCGGCTGGAAGCGGTCATCTCGATGCCGTCCGGGGTCTTCAAGCCCTATGCCGGCGTCAGCACCGCCGTGCTGATCTTTACCAAGACGAACCACGGCGGAACGGATAAGGTCTGGTTCTACGATATGAAGGCGGACGGTTTCAGCCTGGATGACAAACGCAGCGAAACCAAAGAAAACGATATTCCGGATATCATCGCAAGATTCAGGAACCGGGACCAGGAGGAAGAACGCAAGCGCACAGAGCAGTCCTTCCTGGTGCCGAAAGATGAGATCGTCCAGAATGATTACGACCTGTCCATCAACAAATACAAGCAGACGGAATATAAACCCGTGGAATATCCGCCGACCATTGAAATCATGACGGAACTGCGGGAACTGGAAATGAAGATCGGCGAAGAGATGGACGAGCTGGAAAAACTGCTGGGGCTTTAAAGCAGGAACAGCAGAAAGAGAGCAGACGGATGAATCAGGACAATATACAGATATACGACAATCAGCTGATCCGGACGGCGTGGGACGAAGAAAACGAGGAATGGTACTTTGCCATTGTCGATGTTATTCGTGTATTGACAGAAAGCCCTAATCCTCAAACCTACTGGCGTGTAATGAAAAAACGTCTGAAAGATGAGGGAAATGAAACCGTTACAAATTGTAACGCTTTGAAATTGAAAGCCGTCGATGGAAAAAAGCGTCTGACAGATGTGGCCAATACAGAACAGCTCCTGCGTCTGATTCAATCGATTCCATCCTCAAAAGCCGAGCCATTTAAGCTCTGGTTGGCGCAGGTTGGACGGGAACGCATTGAGGAAACCATTGATCCGGAACTTTCCATTGATCGGGCACTGGAAACCTACGCGCGGCTTGGGTATCCGGCGGACTGGATCAATCAACGGCTGCAGGCGATTCGAGTCAGAAAAGAGCTGACTGATCAGTGGAAATCCCATGGCGTTCAGCAAGGGAAAGAATATGCGATCCTGACTAATGAGATCACCCGGGCATGGTCTGGGATGAGCACCCGTGAGTACAAAAACCTGAAAGGGCTGAGGAAAGAAAACCTCCGGGACAACATGAGCACGCTGGAGCTGGTGCTGAACATGCTGGCCGAAGCCACCACGACCGAACTTACAAAAGTGCAGAATCCCAAAGGATTGCAGCAAAACAAAGAAGTTGCCAAAGAAGGCGGAACCGTTGCGGGAAACGCCCGGAAGGATATCGAGCAACGTACCGGACAGCCAGTGATTACCGCGGAGAACAGGACACAGTTAAGCCGGGTGGTAATGGATCTGCTTATGGACGCAGAAAGCAACCAGGAGTAGGACAAAATCGGATTTGCGGGGGTTGATGGGATGGCAAAATATAGGCTTGGAGAGGTAGCCCCAATACAACAGAGTATACCACCGATGGAATATCCTTGTTGGCTACTCAATCTCGATATGGTCGAAAGCAATACAGGAAGAATACTGGAATACGTGTATGTTCAACCTGACGAGATCGGTTCATCAACTGTTTCTTTCAACACCGATAATGTGCTTTATTCAAAGCTGCGCCCATACTTGAATAAGGTGGTTTTACCAGATCGGGCAGGCTTTGCCACTTCCGAGATGCTGCCGTTAAGGCCAGATACAACGATCATCACAAGAGAATACTTAACATATTTTCTTCGTTCGCCACATTTTGTCGGATACATCAATGACAAAACGAGTGGGGCAAAAATGCCAAGAGCTAATATATCTGACCTGAAAGCTGTTGAAATAGAATGTCCTTCCCTTGAGAGACAAAAGACAATTGTTGGAATATTCGAGCACTTGACGAATATAATTGATCTCTATCAACGCCAGCTCCTCGCCCTTGACACCCTCATCAAGGTCCGTTTTGTCGAGATGTTTGGAGTGCCTGAACTCAATTCTATGGGATGGCCTACCGAAACACTTGGTAATCTGTTGAGCGTGGAACCACAGAATGGTCTTTACAAACCACAATCTGATTATGTACAAGACGGAACCGGCACGCCTATTCTTCGCATAGATGCATTTTATGATGGAAAAGTCACAAGCTTTTCTGGGCTCAAACGATTAAACTGTACAGAATCTGAAAGGATTCGATATCTTTTGCATGAGAATGACATTGTTATCAATCGAGTGAATAGTATTGAATATCTCGGGAAATGTGCGTGGATAAAAGGAATGTCAGAACCTACTGTTTTTGAGTCGAACATGATGAGATTCCATATTGATGAATCTCGAATCGATCCGTGCTACCTAACAAGATTACTATGTTCAACATTTATCTATAACCAGATATTAGTCAGAGCGAAAAAGGCGGTCAATCAAGCAAGCATTAATCAAAATGACGTTCAGTGCTTTTCTATAATTGTTCCGCCAATTGAATTGCAAAAACAATTTGCAGTATTTGTTGCTCGGATTGACAAATCAAAAGTTGCTGTGCTGGCAGCACTGGACAAAGCGCAGTTGCTCTTCGACAGCCTGATGCAGCAGTATTTCGGTTGAGGTGATGACCATGACCAACTTCGATTTCCTCCTGTCTGTGCCGGACTTCGTCCCTTTCGGGGAAGTTGCAACGGCGGCGGAAAAGATCTATCCCATTGACCCGGCGGCCTGCGTGCTGAACTGCCGGCGGGCGATGGAGTTCGCTGTCAAATGGATGTATTCCGTGGATACCGCCCTTTCCATGCCCTGGGATGACAAGCTGGTCAGCCTGCTGAGCACGGAGGAATTCCGGGACATTGTGGACGCGAACCTGATGCGTAGGCTTGAGTATATCCGCAAGGTCGGCAACTGCGCCGCCCATGAGGGAAAGAAGATTACAAAGGAACAGGCCATGCTCTGCCTGCAGAACCTGTGGGTGTTCATGGATTTTGTGGCCTATTGCTACAGTTCGGACTATCAGTCCGGTGCCTTCGATCCTTCTTTGCCGGAACAGGCCGCCGCTCCGATGTATGCGGTTTCCCCGGAAACAGAGATCCGGCTGGCGCAGCTGATCGCCGAGAACGCCGCCCTGAAGGAAGAACTGACCGCCCGCCGGGAGGAACAGCAGGAAACCTATACGCCCAAGCCTCTTGACATCTCTGAATACAAGACCCGGAAACTGTATATCGATGTCATGCTGGAAGACGCCGGGTGGACAAAGGGCAGGGACTGGCTGGATGAAGTGGAACTGCCCGGCATGCCCAATCAAAGCGAAACCGGATATGCGGATTATGTCCTCTATGGGGATGACGGGAAGGCTCTGGCTGTCATGGAAGCAAAACGAACCTGCGTGGATGTGGCGAAGGGCCGCCAGCAGGCGAAGCTGTATGCGGATCTGCTGGAAAAGCAGTTCGGTCGCCGTCCGGTGATCTTCCTGACCAACGGATTTGAAACCCGGATCGACGACGGACAGTATCCGGAGCGCCGGGTGGCAGCCGTTTACAGCAAACGGGATCTGGAGAAACTATTTAACCTGCGCAAGACGCGGCAATCGATGACGCTGATCCATGTGGATAAGCAGATCGTCGGTCGGTATTACCAGGAAGAAGCGATCAAGGCCGTTTGCGAAAGCTTTGACAAAAAGAACCGGCGCAGGGCTTTGCTGGTGATGGCGACCGGCAGCGGAAAAACCCGGACGGTCATCGCTCTGTGCAAGGTGCTGATGGAAAAAGGCTGGGTGAGGAATATCCTGTTCCTGGCGGACCGCAATTCCCTGGTGACCCAGGCGAAGCGGAACTTCGTCAATCTGCTTCCGGACTTGTCGGTGGTGAATCTGTGCGAGGATAAGACAAACTATACCGCACACTGCGTCTTCAGCACCTATCAGACAATGTTCAACTGCATCGATACGGTGCAGGACGAGGACGGCGGTCGGCTGTTTTCCTGCGGACATTTCGACCTGGTGATCTGTGATGAGGCTCACCGGTCCATCTATCACAAATACCGGGATATCTTCAATTATTTCGACGCCCCGCTGGTGGGCCTGACTGCTACGCCCAAGGATGAGATCGACAAGAACACCTACGAAGTCTTTGAATTGCAAAGCGGTATACCGACCTACGGATATGAACTGGCCCAGGCGGTGAAGGATGGGTATCTGGTGGACTTCGTCAGCGTGGAAACCACCCTGAAATTCATCCAGGAAGGCATCGTATACGACGAACTGTCCGAAGAGGACAGGGAAGCTTATGAAAACACCTTTGAGGATGAGAACGGGGAACTGCCGGGAAGCATCTCTTCCTCCGCGTTGAACGAATGGATCTTCAACGAGGATACGATCCGGGAAGTCCTGCGGATCCTGATGAAGGAAGGCCTGAAGATCGACTACGGCGATAAGATCGGAAAAACGATCATTTTCGCCAAGAACCATAAGCACGCGGAAGAGATCCTGAAGAACTTCGGAAAGGAGTATCCGCAGTATCCCGGCTGGACCAAGGTGATCGACAACTATATGACCTATGCGCAGAGCGCGATCGATGAGTTTTCCGAACCGGACAAGCTGCCGCAGATCGCCATCTCCGTGGATATGCTGGATACCGGCATCGATGTGCCGCAGGTGCTGAATCTGGTATTCTTCAAAAAGGTCATGAGCAAGGCGAAGTTCTGGCAGATGATCGGGCGCGGAACGCGACTGTGCCCCGGATTGATCGACGGGGAAGACAAGAACAAATTCTATATTTTTGATTTCTGCGGGAACTTTGAATTCTTCCGGATGAACAAGGGAAAGGCCAACAACAATACGCTGGCTCTTTCGGCCATGCTGTTCAATCTGAAAGCGCAGATTGTTTACAAACTGCAGGATATGGCCTATCAGACGGAGGAACTGATTGATTTCCGGAAAACGCTGGTTCAGGAACTGCTGGAGAAAGTGCGGGAGCTCGACCGGGAGAACTTTGCGGTCAGGCAGCATCTGAAATATGTGGAGTTGTACAGCGATCCGGAAAGCTATCAGGCCCTGACCTATGAGAACACACTGGAAATGGCAGATGAATTAGCTCCGCTGGTACAGCCTGAACCGGAGGACGCAAAGGCATTGCGTTTTGACGCATTGCTGTACGGGATCGAACTGGCCTATCTGGCCGGGAAGAAGTATCCCAAAGCCAGACATGATCTGATCAGCAAGGTGCGGGCTGTCGCCGGAGTTGCCAATATTCCGGAAATCATGGCGCAGCAGGAACTGATTCAGAAAATCCTGAAAACGGACTATCTGGATCAGGCCGGGATCCATGAATTTGAACAGATCCGGGAAAATATCCGTGACCTGATCAAATATATCCCTGTGTCGAAAGCGATCTATCAAACGAATTTCGATGATCAGGTTTTGTCCATGACGTTCCACGAATCCGAACTGGAAACCGATTATCTGGCAGATTACAAAGCGAAAGCGGAATACTATGTCCGTCAGCATCAGGACAACGAGGTCATTGCGAAACTGAAGAGCAATATCCCGCTGACGGAAGATGATGTGGCAGTCCTTGAAGGGATTCTGTGGAGCGAGGTTGGAACAAAGCAGGATTATGAGCGGGAGATCGGATCGGTTCCCCTGGGCGAATTTGTGCGAAGCGAGATTGGACTGGACATGACAGCGGCCAAGGCTGCCTTCGCGGATTACCTGGACAGCACACAACTGGACAGCCGACAGATTTATTTTGTGAACCAGATTGTCGAATACATCGTCCATAACGGGATGATGAAGGATCTTTCGGTGCTGCAGCATTCCCCGTTTACGGATCAGGGCAGCATTGTGGAGATATTTACGGATCTTTCTGTCTGGGCGGGGATCCGGAAGGCCATTGAGCAGGTGAACGCAAACGCGACGGTTGCGTAATTCTGATTGCATCAGGAATTCCTGTCTTTTTCACCTTTCTTTTTGTTCCGGACGACAAACCGGTCCGCCAGCGCCAGCAGTGCGGGCAACAGCGTCAGCACCAGAATGGCGGACATCAGCGCCCCCCGGGAAACCAGAAGCCCGATGCTGGAGATGTAGTAGATGCTGCACTGCTTCCCGATGATATATCCGGCGGTCACCAGAATGGTCCCGGAGGTCAGTACGGTCGGCAGCGCGGTTCGCAGGGTCTCCTGCAGGGCTTCCTGTACTCCCAATCCCTTTCCGCGGCAGATCCGGTACTGCTCGCATACCAGGATGCCGTAGTCGATGGTGGCACCCATCTGAATGGAAAGGCAGATCAGGTAGGAGATAAAGAAGATCGGCTGCCCGATGAGTCTGCTGATCCCCATGGTCACCCAGATTGCCCCTTCAATCACGAAAACCAGCATCAGCGGCAGGCTGAAGGACCGGAAGCTGAGAATCACGATCAGCAGAATGGCAATCAGCGTGATCAGGTTCACCTTCAGCAGGTCGCTCCGGAAGGCGTGGCCGATGTCATAGGTGGACATCGGCCCGCCGGTCATATAGAACGCGTTTCCGTATGTCTTCTCCACGGCCCCCAGAATGCTGTCCATGCAGGCGTTGAAGTCCGCGTCCGTCACGGCGAAACCCGGTTCCAGCAGCATCCGGTGATAGTGCTCTCCGATAAAAACCTCCCGGGCGGCCTGCAGCTGGGCCTGCAGCGCGGCGATCTGCCCGTCGTTCCCCGCGATGGCTTCCGCAGCCGCCAGCAGCCTGTCGGCCCGTACGGTTTTTCCGAAGCCGTTCATCAGGAAAAAGGCGGAAATCAGCATCTCGTTCTTCCCGGTCATCTCCGCTACGTCTTTCACGGAATATTCCTTCAGCGCCGCTTCCCCGGTGGTCACCATCGCCGTGATCTGAAGGATCATGGGGGATCCGACCTCACGCTTCAGCGCGGTCAGTTCGCCGACGAGGGCCCGCTGCGCGTTGTAGTCCTCATCCGTTTCCCCGCCCGGCACCAGCAGCACCAGCGGATTGGAGGTTCCGAAAAGCGCCGTAATCCGTCCGGACTCGGTTTTCACGGAGGCGCCCGGTTCCATAAAGAGATACTGGTTCAGAAAGGACAGCACAGCCCCGGCCAGCACGATTCCCACCAGCACAATGGCGATCGGCTTCCGCCACAGGTAAACGCGCTTCCCAAGCTTTTCCCCGCCGAAGCGCAGCGGCCGGTGCCTGGTTTTCCGCAGCAGTCCTTCCATCATCAGGGTCAGCGCCGGCATCAGCAGAAAAACGCCCGCCATGCTGATCACGATGCCCTTGCTCAGCACCAACCCGATGTCAAACCCGATCGTGAAGCTCATGAACAGCAGGGAAAGCAGCCCGGCCACCGTGGTCATGGCGCTGGAGGTGATCCGCATGAAGCATTGGGCCAGCGCTTCTTTCATCGCCTCTTCCGCGCTGAGCCCCTGATCGCGGAAGCCGTTCCACGTGTGCAGCAGCATGATCGCGTAGTCGATGGACAGCGCCAGCTGCAGAATGGCGCATACCGCGAACGTGATAAAGGATACGTCAGGGAACACAAAGTTGGTCCCCATGTTGATCAGGATGGAAACGGCGAATACGATCAGCAGCAGCACCGGCTCCAGCCACGCACGGCTCGTCAGCAGCAACACGCCGAACACCACCGCCACCGCGATGATCATAATGCCGGGGATTTCCGCGCCGACGCTGCGCTGCACGTCCAGCTGCTGGGCCGCGGTCCCCCCGACGCTGTAGTGCCCCGCTTCCGGAAACATGCCCCGCAGCTTGGTCACCAGCGCGGCGGCGTCGCAGTCGTCCAGCGTAATCGTCACCAATTGCCATTCGGTCCCGTCCTGCTGCTTCCGGCCGGTTTCCGGGTCGTGCTGCACCGCCAGGATTTCAGGCATTTCCCTCAGCCTGTCCATGATGTTGTTCAGCGCCGTTTCGTCCTGGTTTTCGAACAGAAGGCGCAGCTGCTCCGTGGCGCCGAATTCCTCCTGCATCACGGCCAGCGCCTTTTTCGTCATGGTATCGTCGGACAGGTACCGGGTCAGGTCGTAATTGATGTTTGTCCTCCTGATCTGAAAAGCGCTCCAGGCGGCAATCAGGAGAATGCAAATCAGGATCCAGATCCGGAAATGTACAATGGCGGCGGCGATGCGTTTCTTCATGCGGCGCGGCCTCCTTCACTTGCAAGCTACAGCTTAATGATTCGATGCTGGGAGCGGTGAATCCTGTATTTATGCAGGCCCCACCATGTACAGCATGCCGCTGCGCATCAGAACGGCGGATTTCCTCACCTGGTGCAAATCCGTTTCCGCGTCTCCGGCGGCCGGCGTTTCCGCCATCATGACGCAGGCTGTTGCCCGGGAATGCGACGTGCAGGACGGCGTGATCATGAGCGTGCTGCCTTTTTCTCTGCGGAAATTCCTGCATGCGGATAAAACCTTTAAGAACTGCGCTTCCGCCATCTTCCTGCCGGTGAAGCCGACAGATGCGCGCAGCATGAGCACAGGCGAGCTGGCAGCCCGGCAGAGGGAAGTCATGAGAGCCCAGATGGGCGAGGAGATGGCGAAGCTGCTTTCCGCCTCCATCAATCTGATAATCCACCTCGGGAAAAAACTGCCCGGATACTTCCTGAAAAACAAGCTCATGGCCATGGGGGAAACCCATCCGCAGGATACTTTCTTCATTGATTATGTCGGAGGCCTGAGAACCAATGACTATACCGATCAGATCACGGAAGTGCGTTACCTGAACGCGGATCCGGCTTTCGGAAGTTCTTTCGTGATTATGAGCGAGACAGCCGGGTATTTCTATATCAACTTTACCCAGAATTTCAGCAACGACCGGTATTACCGGGCTTTTATGGCGATCCTGGAAGAGTTGGGAATCCCCTGCGAAAAACTGCCATGCGATTCTTTCCTGAATCCCGAAGTGGAATTGCCGCCGGAGCAGAAACGATAAAATACAAAGAAGCCGTATTTGTTTTTTGTTTGATTTATCGCTCCGGGCGGTTGCTGATCACAGGTTGTTTGGTTACAATATAGGAGTGCCGGAGAACAGCCGGGCATTTGCATTTGCGTTTTTGCAAACGTTTGCTGCCAGCCTCCACCTTTGCTGCGTATACACAGATGTCAGCGCGATAAACGGCTGATTATGGATACAGAAAAGAGGGCATTACCATGGAAGAGAACCATCAAAAGGATGCGCAGGAAGATCCCATCCCCCTCACGGACGAGGAATTTGCCCGGTATCAGAAGAAAGAGAAACGCAAGGTCACAATCATCGGGGATATTATCGACTTCATCCTGAACTTTTTCCGGTAATCAGGGGAAAAGCCCTTGGCTGCGGATCGGCCGGATCCGGCAGGCCGGAGGCATGAGAACAATCTGAAAGGAAGGAATTAAAACCATGAGCTTTGGCACTTCATTTGGCTTTGATGGAAACATTGACGGAGGCGGCAACCCCGTGATGACGATTCTGATCGTGGTCTTTGCGGTCCTCCTGGTTGGCGTTGTCGGAAGGGGAATCTATGTCTGGATGAAGAACAACCGCTCCCCGCAGGAGACCGTGAACGCCCGGGTTGTGGCAAAAAGAATGAAGGTTTCGGGCCATGGCGGACCCGCAGTGACAAGAAATGTTTCCACCATGAACACGCTCCATTCATCGACTTACACCAACTACTTTGTGACGTTTGAACTGGAAAACGGCAAGCGCCTGGAGCTCGGAGTGAAGGATCCGGAGTACGGCATGCTGGCCGAAGGGGATCATGGCCGCCTTTCCTACCAGGGTACAAGATACCTTGGATTTGAGCGGGTATAAACCGGTTTCCCGGATTCCGGCGATCATGGGTACGCCGCCTTCTTTCCAGGGAGGTTATGAATGAAGAACGAAATCATTATCAGAAATGCAGAAAAAGAAGATGTCAGGCAGATCGCGGAAATCCTTGTTGAAGACTGGCAAAAAGCATATCGCGGAATCATGGACGACGCTTTTCTGGATTCCATGAATGTGGATCAGCGATACGAAATCGAAGTAAAAAGATATGAGAAATATATCGTTGCCGCTGACGGCAATGAGATTCAAGGATACGCCTGGCTGGAAGCAACGGACGAGGAACCGGCGGATTGTGAAGTGATCGCCCTGTATGTCAGATATGCAAAAAGAGGCAACGGTATCGGGAAGCTTCTGATGCAGTACGCTGTCGATCATTTCAGGGAAACCGGGAAGAAAAAAATGATCGTATGGTGCCTGAAAGAAAATCATGAGTCCAGAAAGTTCTATGAAAAGGTCGGCGGGAAAGAATTCCGGACCGGCTCCCATCATTGGGGTGGCAAAGAATACGAAATGATTTCTTACCTGTATGACTTAGCATAAGAACCGTATGCGTTTTACACAGAATCCAGACTGAAAAGGAGGAATCCCGAAAATGGAAGACAAAGAACTGGAACTGAGCGAACTTGAGAATATTAACGGTGGCCTGATTGTTCAGGGTGAGTCATGGGAAGGCTTCTGGGTTGTTGAACCAAAGACCGGCAAGGTGCTGGCCAAGAAATACCATTTCGGCGATGCTGTGGATTCAGCACGGGCGAACGATGTCAGTACCACGGTCATCAACAAGGAAAACTACAAAAAATACTATGGCCGGGATATCGGGTCGTGAGGAACTGCGTCCGTATGGCGGAAAATGATGTCATTCCGGCAAGAATGCGAACACGAGGAATCAAGCCTTGAAAAGAATCATCAGCATCCTTCTTACCCTGTGCCTGCTGACAGCCTGCGCACTTGCCGGGGCGGAAGGCAAAACCCTGCAGGGAAAACCCTGGGTCAATTCCAATCTATACGGCCAGTGGCCGGATGAACGTCCCGGGCCGGAAGACGGCTACGATATGTACGCGAACTATGAGTATTACCGGGAAGCGCTTGCCAGACAGGACTCAGACACATACTCCCGTCACTTGAAGAGCGAGGATGTGGTTCAGGAGCAGTTCCACGCGCTGTGTGAGGATCCGGAAAAGACCGGCACGGAGGTAGAAATTCTGCAGATCCTGTACCGCCTGTATATGGACACGGAGAAGCGGGAACAGGATGGCCTCGCCCCTCTGCAGCCCTATCTCGACCGGCTGAAGGCGGTCAGGACACTGGATGAACTGACTGCGCTGATCCGGGAGGACGGCTGGATGTACGGGCCTGCTTTTTTCACTGCTGACCTGTCGAGAATGGATGGAAAATATACCGTTGGTATCTACTACAATGAATGCATTGAATATCTGCCCCTGGAGGAAGGCGACACCGGAATTCCGGATAAAGATACCGAAGGCGCGAAGGCGAAACTGCGTCTCATGGGATACGGGGAGGAAGAAGCCGCCGAAGCCGTTGAAAAGATCCTCGCGATGATTGATTTAACTGAAACAACGGTCATCGACTTCGAAACAGACCTGGAACGGGATGTCCAGGCGCGGGGCATCGCCTCCCTCAGCGAGATCCGGGAATTGTGTCCCCCCGTTGCGGTGATGATCATGGCCCAGGGCCTGGCCCGGGAAGGCGCCGAGGAGGACCGGATCTACGGGGTTGTCGCCAGCGAGCTGGTCGGGTTCAGAAACCTTTCCCGGGAGGAAAACCTGGATTTCCTGAAGGCCGTCATAACGCTGGGAATGTATGAAGAGGCGAAAGCTGTTCTTCCGAAGTCCGGGGAAGACGGTGAAACCGAGGCCTCCATGGATGGTTTCAAAAACCGTTTTCTTCCCGAGGTAATCACGAGCCAGGCCTACCTCCGCAGCTATGTTCCGCAGGAGCTGCTCGATACGTATTACAGCCTGGTGGACGAATATAAGGAAGCTATGCGGATCCGGTTCGAACAGAGTACCTGGCTCAGCGAAGAGGCGAAGAAGGAAACGCTCAGGAAGCTCGACAACCTGCTCGCGTGCAGGCTCGATTATACATACGGGGATATCGACTGCGGACCCCTGCTGGAAAAGCTGCGCTCCTGTGAAACCCTGCTGGAGGCGAACGGGCTGTGCGTCCAGTTTGACCGGGAATGCGTGGCGCATTTTGCCGGACTGGACTATGTCCGGGAAAACCGGTTCAGAAGCGGTCATACCCTGCTGGCCAGCGAAGGCAAGTATAGCACTGGTACGAATATGTTCTATCTCGGCGGCGGCTCGCTGGCTGTTGACTGCGACTATACTTCCCGGGAAACGCTTCTCGGTTCCCTGGGCGTGCACCTGGCGCATGAACTCAGCCACGGGTTCGACACAACAGGCGCGCAGTACAACGCGGATATGACGGGCCCCCTGTTTACGGAGGAGGACCAGCAGATCTTTATCGGGAAGGCGACGGCCATCGCGCAGCAGGTCAGCAATATTCAGCCGCTGGACGGGCTGGACGGGAACGGCACGAAGAAGATCGGCGAGGTGCTGGCGGATCTGACGGGAATGAGTCTGACGCTGGATCTGGCAAAGAAAGATGAGAACTTCGACTATGACGCGATGTTCCGTGCTTTTGCCTGGTTCTTCCTCAACTATTACAGCGAAGATGTTATACCGCTTGACGTCGAGGAGAATCCCCATCCTCTCCCTTATATCCGGATTAACTTTACGGTGCAGCACTTTGACGAGTTCTACCAGACTTATCCGTCCGTGACGGAAGGCAAGCCGATGTACCTGGCGCCCGAAGACCGGCTTCTGATCTGGTAAGCCTGTTGCGAAAAAATCGCATTTCAACGAAAATCTCATGAACGCGTATAGAATAAGCGGTGTGAACACAAAGAGAGGATGAATGAAGATGGCTTTCAGACAAAGCGGACTCTGCAGGCTTATTACGCTTGTGCTGACGCTGTGCATGCTGGCATGTGCTGCATCCGGCGCGCTGAGCGAATCGGAAATGACGGAGGAACAGATCGACGAGGCTTCGAAAAAAGCCTATGAGGAGGCAAAACTCTACGGAGAGACACAGGTCGCCTTTACCGTTGTTGCGACCCTCGGCCAGTATCTCTCGGATCTTCTGGTCTACACATACGGAGAGATCCCGGCTTCGGAAACGGACTCCTTCAACGCGGCCGCACAGCTGGTTGAGGAAGTGATTCGCCGGGCTGATTTGTGCTTCCGCTCCAAGGAAGCCGGTATCGCCGCGGAGAAATTGGCTGCTTTCGACCAGGCGAAGAAAGCCTGGGAAACTGCCGCCGCGCAATTCGGCGCAGAAGGGGAGAAGTTTGAAGCCGGTTTGCCTCTGGTGGATGACCGTGTCGTTGATCCGGCGACCGACGTATTCAACCGGATTCCGGCTGAGGCGCAGGCGGTTTATCTGGAAGAGGCAGAATCTGTCTACAGAGCGATCTGGCAGATCCTGCGTCCGGCAGTTGCCGCAAAGGCCGTTGAAGCGATTGATATCCCAGAGATTGCGGAGATCGCAGATGCTGAGGAGATCTCGGAGCTGGAGGATGTCGCTGCGGAAATCATAGCAGGGGTGAAGGACGTCCTGTCCGTCCTGTCCGACGGATTCGACGTGGAAAGGTCTGAAGAGCGCGCAAGGATCGAGCAGGTCGAATCCAGGCTGAACACCCTGGAGGGAGAGGTGAAACTGGTGATCAATGCCCTGAGCATTGATACGGTGAGCAGGCTGTCAGATCCCGACGAAAAGTGACTCAGGCGCGGGGCCGGGATTGTTCTGTTATGGTGAACAGCAAAGCCTGCAGATACAGATCTGCAGGCTTTGCTGCCGTGAGACGCGCATCAGGGAAACCCGATACCAGAACGGAAAGGGATTATCCAGAGTCGGATCTGGACCTGCTGATTCTGATCAACGACGACCGGGGATGGCAGCTGGGGAAGGCTTTTATCCAGGAAGACCCGGGGGTGGGGCATGATATCTACTGCACAAGCTGGGAAAGCCTGAATGAGATGCTGAATGATATCAGCAGCGAAACGGATATCGGGACGTATGATGCTCTTTCCGCCTATGACACCGGGGACCTGCGGAAGACAGCGGACGGGTTTGACCGGATCCTGCGGCGGTACCTGCAGGAATATGAAAGAGCCGGACTGTACCCCGCACGGTATGCGGATGTGGGTGAGTTTATTTCAGCATATCTGAAAAAGAAATAATCAAGTGAAGGATGGTTCATTTGAAACGAACGAGAGGTGATGAGCTTGAAACCTGTGATTGGCGTAATGCCGCTATGGGATGATCAAAAGGACAGTATCTGGATGCTTCCCGGCTATATGGATGGGATCAGTCAGGCGGGCGGTATCCCCGTCATTTTCCCTTTCTCTTCCGACGAACAGGAACTGGAGCAGCTCGTTGATCTGTTTGATGGGTTCCTTTTTACCGGGGGTCATGATGTTTCTCCGGATGTTTACGGGCAGGAATCTCTGCCAGGATTGATCGTAAGCTGCCCGAAACGCGATCGGATGGAGACCGTTGTTCTTCGGAAAGCCATGAATGCTGACAAACCTATTCTGGGAATCTGCCGTGGTATCCAGTTCATCAACGCGGCTTTGGGCGGGACGCTGTATCAGGATCTGCCGACACAGCATCCATCGGATGTGGAACATCATCAGACACCACCGTATGACAAGCATGCGCATTCCGTCAGTGTTATCACCGATTCCCCTCTGTATCAATGCCTGGGGACAGATCAGCTGCCTGTAAACAGTTATCATCATCAGGCGGTGAACAGGCTTGCGCCGGGACTTTCAGCCATGGCAGTTTCACCTGACGGGCTGACAGAAGCGCTGTATAAACCGGGTCAGCGTTTTCTTTGGGCTGTTCAATGGCACCCGGAATTTTCCTGGAGGACAGATGAATACAGCAGAAGAATTTTTAAAGCGTTCGTAAATGCCGCCGCGGCGGAGGAAAAAGACAGGGCAGTCTCATTTAAAGAGGGATCCAAAATGTAAAGAATGGTAACCAAAATTGCCAATTAACCAAAAGGATTCGAAGCGTCACAAAGCGAATAGAATCAACGAGGAGAGGCACATTGGAGAAGATCAAAGTACTCTCGTTGGATCGAATAATGGAATTGTTCGAAGAGATACCAGATCCAAGACGTCCAGGAGGAAATATCCAGCACAAAATGGTAGATCTATTGGTCATCATTCTGCTGGGAGTAATCAGTGGATGCGAGACATGGATAGAGATAGAGGATTATGCTCACGCCAAAAACGAATGGCTGAAGACATTCTTGGAGTTGCCGGGAGGCGTACCAAGCAATGATACATACCGGAGACTCATGACACGAATACTTCCCCAAAAACTGGAGGAAGCATACCGGCAATGGGTGCTTCCGTATGTTGGCGGATGTATAGGGAAACATATCGCAATAGACGGTAAAACAATATGCGCAGCCAGCAACTATCGTCTGAGCAGCGAAGAAACACCGGAGGGGAAGCTGCATATTATCAGTGCCTGGGTTAGAGAAGATGGGATTTCTCTTGGCCAAATTAAGACCGATGAGAAAAGCAATGAGATTACGGCGATTCCCAAGATGCTGGACACAATGGATATTAAAGGAGCAGTAGTCACTATAGATGCAATGGGATGCCAAGTTGATATTGCTGAAAAGATCATAGAACGGGAAGCAAACTATCTGCTGGCACTAAAGAAGAACCAGCCAAGTCTATATGAATCAGTGGAAGAGTATTTCAATTGGGCCAGAACGGAACCGATAGAGAAGAAGCAACTGAAGGAATACAACTACGAAGATCACGAACATGGGCGCTATGTATATCGTACAATTGAAGTCTGTAATGATATCGCTTGGATCGAAACCGTACGGGAATGGAAACAATTATCCTCAATAATATGTGTAACCAGAAAAGGCGAAAGAGAAGGCCGGAAGACCGAGGAAACGGCCTATTACATTAGCAGTCGCGAATGGGAAGCAGATGAGGTGGCAAAGCATATTCAGGGACATTGGACGATAGAAAACAATCTTCACTGGTCACTGGACGTTGCATTTAACGAGGATAGCTCAAAGATTCATTTAGGATATTCAGCGGAAAACATCTCGATCATCAGGAAGATAGCCCAGAAACTATTAAAGGCCGAAACAACGTTCAAAGGTGGAAGCATTCGCAGAAAAGCAAGACGGGTTGCGCTGCTTAATGACTATGCTGAAAAAGTTCTGATGCTTGGTGATCAACTGTAATTTCAAAAATCGAGAGTCAGTTCTTGTTTGCTTACCACGTTTTCAAATGAGACCACCCTGAGGAAAAAGATTTTATACTGTCGTTCCGCCCGGAAATATGATATACTTATCAATAAAGTAATCCGTCAGAAGAAGGGGGATATGTATGGATACAAAAATGAGACTGGTAACCCGCAGCGATTTTGATGGCCTGGCCTGCGCCATGATGCTGAAAGATATGGACATGATTGACGAAATCAAGTTCGTTCATCCCAAGGACGTGCAGGACGGGAAGGTGGAGCTGAGCAAGCGGGACATTACAACCAACCTTCCCTATGATCCCCGGGTGGCTCTGGCTTTCGACCATCACGAGTCGGAAATGGACCGCCTGAAGGCCCAGGAGACAGGCGGCAAGCTGATCATTGATCCCAATGCCCGCAGCGCGGCCCGGGTCGTCTATGACTATTACGGCGGGAAGAATACCTTTCCCCGCGTCAGCGAGGAACTGATGGCCGCGGTGGACAAGGGGGACAGCGCGGATTTTACCATGGAGGAGATCCTTCACCCCGAAGGATGGGTCCTGCTGCATTACCTGATGGATCCCAGGACCGGGCTCGGACGTTTCCGGAATTTCCGTATTTCCAATTACGACCTGATGATGCAGCTGATCGATTTCTGTATGAATCATACCATTGACGAGATCCTGAAGCTTCCGGACGTCAAGGAGCGGGTCGATCTGTACTTTGAGCAGGCGGAGCTGTTTACGGAACAGCTGAAAAGGATCGCGAAGATGCACGACAAGGTGGTTGTGCTGGACCTGCGGGAAGAGGAGATTATCCATGCCGGCAACCGGTTTATGATTTATGCCCTCTATCCCGAAGCCCAGATCTCCATCCACGTTGCCTGGGGTTTCCGGAAACAGAATACCGCCGTCATGATCGGCAAATCCATCATCAACAAGGCTTCTGACGCGGATATCGGCGAGCTTTGCCTGAAATACGGCGGCGGCGGCCATCGCAACGCTGGTACCTGCCAGCTGGAGAACGACGAAGTGGATGCGAAACTGCCGGATATCATTGCCGCACTGAACAAGTAAAAAACGAAAACAGTCCTTCTGATACGAAAATTGTACAACAAAGAGCCCGTAAAACAAAATACGGGTCAGGTTTGGCGGGCATCCTCCCGCTGAACTCCGGCCCAGGCCCGGCAGTAGCATTTTGCGTTCTGGAGCACTGCCGCGCGCCAGCGCGCCTTGACCCAGTTCGGCTGGACCAGCATGGCAAAGAGGCTGGGATTTCCGTTTTCGTCCTCCACCGGAAAGCCGCGGGTCAACGCCATACCCGCCGCCAGGCGCCAGCGGCTGTCCGCTGCGCCCCAGGACTCCAGCAGGGTCATCATGCGGGCGAAGTCATCGCTGTCAAAGGAAGACTTCATCTTCTGCTCGCACAGACGTCCGGCGCTACCGTCGACGGCGAACACTTCGCCCAGCGTCCCATCCGGCCAGACGTCCATCTGGTAATCCGCGTTCCGAACCGTGCCGAGCCAGGCCGAAACCGCTTGCAGCATCCCGTCGTCATAGGCAGAGAAGCCGATCCGGCGGAAAACTGCTTCCAGGTGCGCCGGCTTTTCCGCGCAGCGGGCAATCTCCTCCCGGGACAGGTAGCCGCATACGCGCAGCGGGGAACCGGGGCGCCTCCGGAACATGCCAAAGAATGCAGGACGCCATTCCTCCGGCATGCGCTCCGCCAGATCCAGATACAGTTTTCCGGCATCCGGATCCCCCATGCGCTCGCAGAATTCCCGCGCCAGGTGCAGCTTTTCATGATGCTGAAAGTGAACGCCCGCCGGGCCGGAAGCGGCGGTGGCGGCGTCCAGTTCAAACCCGAAGCAGATCCGCCGGTCCGCCGCGTGCAGCTTTGTCACCCAGCTGTAAACCGGCTCCATCTCCGCCACCGCCTCCGGGCAGGCGGGCCCGCCGGGTTCCACGGTATGGATCAGCGCGGTTACATCCAGGAACGGATCGCCCTTCAGCGGAAATTCCAGGTACAGGTCCGGGAAAAGCACACCCAGCGTATACGGCAGCACCGCATCGCAGGTTTTCTCCCAGTCCGGTCCGAAAAATGCCTGCGCGCGCCCATCGGACGCCGCGTGGTAAAACAGTGTCCGGCACGTCAGTTCGTTTGATGGAGTCATCATGCCTGTTCGTTCCCCCCGGGCACTTCTCCCGCGACAAGATACGCCTTCGCGTCCGCCGGCTCGCCGGCGCGCCAGCGCAGCTTGATAAACGCGGGGAAACAGTAAAGGACCGCGCTTTCCCCGCCGAAGAATTGCCTTTTCTCCGTTTCTGATGAAGATTGTCTGTTTCCCGCCCATTATACCGTACCGCACCATGCTGCACAAGAAAGGAATGGCCGGCGCACACGTCGGCGCATCCGCCGCAGCCCGTTCGTCAGGGCATGGAGGATCTGCCGGCCTCCGCGATTCCCAGGGCCGTAAAGAACCACACCGCATACCGTCCGGGATGATCGAGCATATCCTGCTTCAGCTCCGCCAGGGGCACGTACCGCATCTCCGCAACTTCCTCCGGATCCGGGGTAAACGGCCCGTCGTACTCGCCGACGAACACGTGGTCAAATTCATACTCCGTCATCCCGTCGGGGAAGCTGGCCCGGTACACAAAGCTGCCGGCCTCCCGCACGGGGACCCCGGTAATTCCGCATTCCAGGGCCAGCCGCCGGGTCACCGCTTCCGGCAGCGTCTGGCCGGCCCGCGGATGGGAGCAGCAGGTATTGGCCCAGAGCGTCGCACTGTGGTATTTCCCCGCCGCGCGCCGCTGGATCAGCAGGCGGTCGCCGCTGAACAGGAACAGGGAAAACGCCCGATGCAGCAGGCCGCGCCGATGCACTTCCGCCTTTTCCCCGCGCCCGATTTCCCGGTCATCCAGGTCCACCAGAATCAGATCGTTCTCTGTTTTCATCCCGCACCTCCGATCTTTTTCTGTCCCGATCTTCTTTTATTATACACTCATGGCGCCCGGGAAACAAACAACAAAGAATGACAGGTTTTACACGCAGTTCGCATGCGACAGGATCAGCCGGTTTTTTGTTGCCCGTCAGGGGCTCCATATGGTATTCTATCAGGAGATCGTGCTGCGAAACTATTTGGAAAAAGTGCGGAAGAGGGGAGAAAATAAGAGATGTCGTTTGATTTTACGACGGTGATGGATCGGAGAGGACATGACCTGATTGCGGCGGAGATCATTCCGTTTGAAAACGTGAAAGTACGGGAAGGCCGGACGGCCATCCCCATGTGGGTGGCTGACATGAGTTTCCCCACGGCCCCCTGCATCCAGGAGGCGATTCAGGAACGGCTGGGCTTTCCGAACTTCGGATATTTCTCCGAACCGGAAGCGTATTATCAGGCCATCGCGGACTGGCACAGGGTTCGGAAGGGCGTGACGGATCTGACCCGAAAGGAGATCGGGTATGAAAACGGCGTACTGGGCGGGGTCAGCTCCGCCATCCGGATGCTGACATCACCGGGAGACCGGATTCTGCTGCATGCACCAACCTACGTAGGATTTTCGCACGTGCTGGAAGATCTGGGGCGGACCGCGGTTCACAGCCCACTGGTCCGGGATGAAGCGGGCATCTGGCGGATGGACTTTGAGGACATGGACCGGCGACTGAAGGCAGAGAAGATTCATCTGGCGATTTTCTGCTCTCCCCACAATCCGACAGGACGGGTGTGGGAACGGCGGGAAATTGAAAAGGCCATGGAAGTGTATGCCCGGAATGACTGCATCGTGATCTCCGATGAAATCTGGTCCGACCTGATTTTGCCCGGATCTATGCATATCCCGACGCAGAGCATATCTGAAGACGCGAAGCATCGGACGATTGCCTTCTATGCACCCAGCAAAACCTTTTCCCTGGCGGGGATGATCGGATCTTACCATGTGGTATATAACCCATGGCTTCGGGACAGGCTTCGGAAGGAAGGGGCAGGAACCCATTATAACAGCCAGAATGTGCTGTCCATGGCGGCATTGATCGGGGCTTATCGCAAGGGCGGCCCCTGGCTGGAGGAACTGCTGGAAGTGCTGAACGGAAACGCCGGATATGCCTGTGATTTTATCCAGGACCATTTTCCTGGCGTCAGGGTGATGCGTCCACAGGGGACCTATATGCTGTTTATGGACTGCGGAGACTGGTGCAGGGAGACTGGTACAGGCATCCGGGAACTGCAGCGACGCGGCGTGGAGGCCGGCGTGATCTGGCAGGATGGAGAAGCTTTCTTCTGGCCTGATTCCATTCGCATGAATCTGGCGCTGCCAAAGACACAGCTGGAAGAGGCGATGAAACGGTTGGAGACAGAGGTTTTCACGGCTGACTGACAGCAGAATTGAACGGGCGGATCACAGATCGGGAACTTTTCCGTTTTTCCCGCGTCTTACAGAACAGAAGGTCATCATGAAGCCACGAACCTGAGGGAGGTGTTTCCGCCATGATGAAAAAGACGGGTGCAATACTGCTGGGACTGATGATTCTTTTTGTTTCCCTGCCGGCCCGCGCTGATTACGGCAGCGCCGGGAATATGATCTCCCCTGCTGTCCTGGCCCTGGTTCCCCAAAGCCGCGAGACAAACCGCTTCTGGGCGGAGCCGGGCCGTTATACCTGGTCTTACGCACCGCTTTTCTTCAAACCGGAAGAGCGGAGGGAATCTGAAGTATCCGGTCCTGCGGCAACGGATCCGGAAGTGAACACAGCCGCGGCGCATCTGAAGCTTCCGGGAGTTTCCGCCTATTCCCTGAGATGGGAAAGCGGAAAGAAACCGGATAAGCTGACGGTCAGTTCCTGGAAAATTGATGTTTATACCCATCCGAAACAGGCGGACGGGTATGCTCTGGGAACCGCGGATCTGCAGGTGAATGGGCAGATCAAACTGGAACCGGATCGGATCTATCAATTCCATGCGGTCTGGGAACTGGATTACGCGGATGATGAAGTCGGGGAAGCGGACTATTATGTGGTCACGGAACAGATGACGGAAGCGGAGATCTCCGCGGCAGAAGCGCGGACAGGCGCCCCGTTCTCTGAAAAAGACCTGATGCTCCTGACCCTGAAGATTGAGAATGTGGACTGTGTGATCGGCACCACTACCCCGCGGGATCTGGCCGACGCGGGGCTGTATGTCAACGAGGAATATGACGGGACCGTGGCCATCATGACCACGGATGATCCGTATGGCTATATCTATGCGCAAACCGTGGACGGCACGATGGATTCGCCGATCTATTCCATCAACGCGTACTGGGGTTACGAGATCCTGATCGAATACTGCGGCGTGATCCTGAGCGAGCCGACCATCGGAACCGAAGACGATTCGGCTGACGATTCGGATGACGACTGGGATGAGGACGATGAACCGGATGACGGAGACGGGCTCTGGGGCGTTTGGTTGGCTGTCGCAGAGATGACGGACAATCCGTTCTACGTGGAAGAGAGCGAGGAAGGGATCGCTTCCACCGTTGTCACGCTGAGCAACGGACAGGAACTGTACATCTCGGAGCATTCTTCGCCCGTCAGCCTGACCCTGCTTGGAGTGAATGGTTGCCCGTGAGGGACTCAATATGGTATCCTGTCTGTAAGAAGATCGGGGCATGGATGGGGGAATTCTTCAGTGAATAAGCGTTTATTGATCTGCCGGGGGAATATCGTTTATTCCAAAGACCGGGATGAAATGGCTGTTCATACCGGCAGCTATGTTGTTGTGGAAGACGGCAGGGTGGAAGGCATCTATGAAAAACTGCCGGAGAAATTCCAGGGCGCGCCGATCCGGGACTTCGGAGACAGCGTGATCATTCCCGCTTTTTCCGATCTTCACGTTCACGCGCCGCAGTTTCCGCAGCGGGGCCTGGGCATGGATCTGCTGCTGGCTGACTGGCTGAACACCTATACGTTCCCGCAGGAAGCGCGCTATGCGGACACGGATTACGCGAAGGAAGTATACGGCGCCTTTCTGAAAACGCTGACAGAAAACGGGACATTCCATGCCTGCATCTACGGAACTATCCACCGGGAAGCCACATCCTGGCTGATCAGTCAGATGGAGAAAAAGAAAATTCGCGCCTTTGCCGGCAAGGTCAACATGAATATCCAGTCCCCGGAGTATCTTTGCGAAACAACGGAAGAATCGCTGCGGGAGACGGAAATCTTCCTGGAAACGTTCGCCGGGAACCGGTACGCCAAACCGATCCTTACCCCGCGGTTCGCTCCGACCTGCAGCTTTGAACTGCTGAAAGGGCTGGGCCGGCTCGGGCAGAAATACGGGGCGGGCATGCAGACGCACCTGGTCGAATCCAGGTGGGAAGCCATGGAATCCATCCGACTGAATCCCGAATGCAGCTGCGATACAGAGATCTATGAAAAGGCCGGCCTGCTTGAAAACGGGCCGGTGATCGCGGCGCACTTTATTTTTCCGGGAGACGAAGATGTCCGGATCCTGAAGAAACACGGCGGATACGCGGTGCAATGCCCGGACGCAACCGTGAATATCATCGCCGGCATCATGCAAACCGCACATCTTGCGGATGAAGGGATCCGCCTGGGACTCGGCAGCGATATCGCTGGCGGACATCTGCCGGGAATCTATACACAGGTCGGCCGATCCGTTCAGCTTTCCAAACTGAAAGCTTTCTATGAACCGGAGGGCAACCGGGCGATTCTGTTTGCCAATGCGTTTTACATGGCAACAAAAGAGGGCGGCGCGCTGTTCGGAAAGGTCGGAAGCCTGGAACCCGGCTATGAATTTGACGCCCTGGTGATCCGCGACTTTTCAGACCCGTTCCGGAAAATCACGCCGGAGGAGACCGCGGAGCGATTCTGCTATACGGGAAATCCGGGAGATATTCTCGCAGGATTCATCCACGGGGAACAGGTGACCGGCGGGCAGGCAGAAGAAAAAGCTCTTTGCTGAAGGCCTTCAGGCCAGGTGAACCGCCACGGCCTCAAAGGGCGCCTTCAGCTCCACTTTCAGCTTTCCGTCCTCCAGGGAAACACGGTTGTTTTCCGAGCACATGACGCTTTGAATCGCCTTTCCTTCCACAGGCAGAATCAGCTGCCGCGGGATCTCGCCGCCGAAGGTATGGATGACCGCCAGCGTTTCGCTTCCGGCCTGCCGGATGATTGCCTGCCAGCCTTCGGGATGCCGCCAGGAGGCGGATACCGCTCCGTGGAACGCGGATCTGCCGTCGCGGATGATATGCCGGACCTCCCGGTAAAAATCGATGCCCTCTGTCACCTTCTCCCACTGCTGCGGGGAGAGACGGATGACGTCGCCGGAGATGCACATGACTCCCAGGAAGGTATTGATCAGGGAATAATTGATTCTTCGCAGGCTGTCATTCGCCTGCAGCACCGCCCAGATCTGGCTCTGCGCCGGCAGGATGACCCGGTGCAGCGCTCCGGCAATGATCGGGATCTCCGCACATTCATGGGCATCCGAGAAAGAAGCCATATCTGAAACGGCCATCAGCGACGGCTCCAGCCGGTGACCCCCGGAGGAGCAGTTTTCGATGACCAGATCCGGGATCGCCTCCCGCATCCGGCGGAAGAAGCGCAGGGTCCCCTGCATGTTCTGCCGCAGGCCTTCCCCCAGGCTGTCCGGATCATCGCAGCCGATGCCGATGCAGTCATTGTAATCCACTTTGATATAGGCGAATCCGCAGCGCCTGAGCAGGCCGATCACCCGATCTTCCAGCCAGCGGTGCGTCTCTTCCTTCCGCAGATCGAGGAAGCGGCGGTTGTCCGTATCGATCACTGTGCCGAACCGCTTGAGCAGCAGGTCTTCCTTCCGGTATATTTCAGATCCCCTTGCGCAGGTTTCCGGTTCAAACCAGAGACCGGGCTTCATCCCGTGGGAACGGATCATATCCGCGGTTGCTTTCAGCCCGTCCGGGAACATCTCCCGCTCCTCCGGAATCCAGTCCCCGCCGCAGTCTGACCAGCCTTCTCCGGGCTTCCGGTACCACCCGGCGTCAATCACCAGATAATCGAAGCCTCTGCCATCCAGGCATCCGGCAATCTGCCGCAGGTTTTCCTGCGTCGGATTGCCCCAGGTGGTGCAGTATTCATTGAACATGACCGGCAGTACCGCCTCCGGATGCGGCATATTCTTCTTCTGCACAGTCAGCAACCGCTGGGACGCTTCGTCCACGCCGCCGATGGCGACAGTGGCATATGCTTCCGGCGTCTCGAAAGTCTCCCCGGGCCGCACCGTTTTCGCCCACTGGCCGAAATCCTCATCCGCCAGGGAAGCCATCATATTCAGGCAGTCATCTTTCCTGCGGATCTCCATCTGCCAGGAGGAGGGACAGGCCAGCTGGATTGCCCAGGTGACCCCGGCGTTCCGATCCTCCAGCGCGGCAAAGGGGAAATGATCCCGCACCGGCATGGATCCCTTCTGGCCAAACTTGCACAGCCTCAGCGCATGACCCGTCCAGGATCTCTCCAGCATCGCCTCTTCGATGCTTTGGCTCTGAAGCCTGCCCTCCGCGCTCCACATGCTGCGGATCCGGTGAAGCACCAGGGCTCCCGCGGCGTCCCCTGGCGTAAACGGCGTGATGCCGGACAGGTTGATACTGGAGAGCAGATTCAGGGTCACCGGTTTTGCACCGGTATTCTCAAACTGCGCTGAAACCCGCAGCGCCTGGAGACCCTCTTCCCAGCAGACCCGGTGCCGCACGGTTCTGCCGCTTCCGTCGGAGAGCGTGGTCAGGACGGTATGGCCGATCTTTTCCTGGGAAACAAGCCTCAGGGCGTCCGTGGCCGAAGAGCAGGCCAGCGTATGGCCGTTGCCGTACCCGTTGGGCAGCCGGTCTCCCCGGGCATGAATCTGCACCAGCGGCTCCGGCGTATGTTCCTTCTGCAGGAGCCGGTCCCGCAGGGCGGAGGGAACCAGCCGCATGCTGATCCGCCCCAGGCTGTCCGTCAGATACGTGACCAGCATATCCCCGAAGAGGTATTCCCTGTATGGCTTCATTTTTCTGCACCTCCATGGTCTGTCAAAACCCATCACACAAAAATCCTATCACACAAAAAAATTCCCGTCAAAAAGAAAACGGATTTTACAACGGAATCCGAAAATGGTAAAATACCTTTCAGTAGCGCTGCTATCCGAGAATGCGGGCAGCAGGACAAAAAGCATATGACCGATCTTTCGGAGAGGAGCGAAAAAAATGAGCTGTGTAAAAGAACGTTTTCTGAGATACGTCCAGGTGGAGACAACATCCTGCGAGGCGTGTGCGGATTGCCCGTCCACCCCGGGCCAGAAGGTCCTGGGGGAGATGCTGGCCCGGGAGATGCGGGAGATGGGGATCCGGGACGCCCGGATGGACGATCACGGATATGTCTACGGATCCATTCCCGCCAAAGGGACGGAAAAAGCGCCGGCCATCGGGCTGATCGCCCACATGGACACATCGGACGCGGTGTCCGGAGCGACTGTCCCACAGGTGATCCCGGACTACGACGGCGGAAAGATCCTCCTGAAAAACGGAACGGAGATCAGCGGCTTTGATTTCCTGCCCTCCCTGAAAGGGCAGGAGCTGATCGTCACCTCCGGGGATTCCGTGCTGGGAGCGGACGACAAGGCCGGCGTGGCGGAGATCATGACGCTGTGCGAGCGGATGCTGGCGCCGGACGCGCCGAACCACGGGAAGATCTGCATCGGATTCACACCGGACGAGGAGATCGGCCGGGGCGCGGATCTGTTTGACGTGGACGGCTTCGGGGCGGACTTTGCCTACACAGTGGACGGCGGGGCACTGGGAGAGCTGGAATACGAATGCTTCAACGCCGCATCCTGCAGGGTGCAGGTCAAAGGCGTGAGCATCCATCCCGGCAGCGCGAAAAACCAGATGATCAACGCCAGCCTTGTGGCGATGGAATTCGCGGGCATGCTGCCGGCCTGGGAACGTCCGGAGCATACCGAGGGATATGAAGGGTTCTATCACCTGATCGGCATGTCCGGGGATGAGGAGGGCGCGGAGCTGAATTATATCCTGCGGGATCATGACCTGGCGAAGCTGGAGGAGAGAAAGGCGACGATGCAGCGGATTGCCGACATGCTGAACAAACGCTACGGCGCGGGCACCGTGACGCCTGTGCTGAGGGATTCCTACCGGAACATGCGGGAGGTTGTGGAAACGCACCCGGAGGTGATTGAAAGGGCCCGGCAGGCTTTCCTGGCCAACGGGATCGAGCCCCTGATCCAGCCGATCCGCGGCGGGACGGACGGCGCGACGCTTTCCTTCCGCGGGCTGCCTTGCCCGAACCTGTCCACGGGCGGATACAACTTCCACGGGCGGAAGGAACTGATCTCCGTCGAGGCGATGGAGAAGATGACCGACGTGCTGGTTTCCATCGTGACGGCGGACCGCTGAGCAGAGAGCAGGAGGAAACCGGCATGCAGAAAAGGATCACGACCCCCGGACCGCTCCACGATGAGCAGGGACACCTGACGGAAACCGGGTACGCCACGGAACTGATCAAAACCTACGACAGAAAACGGGTGGCTGTCCGGCGCAGGCGGATCAAGGAATGGGATTATTACTGCGTGTGCACGGATCGGTTTGCGCTGGCGCTGACGATCGACCATAACGGGTATATGACGATGGACAGCATTTCCCTGCTGGATTTTGAGCGGAACACGCAGGTGACAAAATCCATGATCAACCTTCCGGCGTTTTCCCGGCGGGATCTTCCGCCCACCAGCGAAAAGGGTGATATCCGGACTTCCGGCAAGGGATATATGCTGTCCTTCGAGAACGACGGGACCAGCAGGCATCTGAGCGGATTCATGAACCAATTCAGCGGGCAGGATACCATCGTGTTCGACCTTTTCCTGACGGACGCGCCGAAGGAAACCATGGTGATTGTGACGCCGTTTGCGGAGCATCCGGAAGCCTTCTATTACAACCAGAAAATCAACTGCATCCGGACGGAGGGCGTGATTCAGCTGGGAAAGCGGTCCTATGCCTGCCAGGCGGCGGATACCTTCGCGGTGCTGGACTGGGGCCGCGGCGTGTGGACCTATGACAACACATGGTACTGGGGTTCCGCTTCCGGCCTGGCGGACGGGGTTTCCTTCGGATTCAATATCGGCTACGGCTTCGGAGACACTTCCGCGGCCAGCGAGAATGTCCTGTTTTATGACGGGAAGATCCACAAGCTGAGCCAGGTCCGGTTTGAAATCCCGGAGAAGGACGGCCGGGAAGAGTATCTGTCGCCCTGGCGGTTTACCAGTGACGACGGGCGGTTTGAGATGGACTTCCGGCCCGTGATGGACCGGAGCGCCAAGACGGACCTGAAGCTGATCTGTTCAGACCAGCACCAGGTTTTCGGACGTTTCAGCGGAACCGCCGTGCTGGACGACGGGAAGGAAATCCGGATCGGCAGCCTGATGGGGTTCGCCGAAAAGGTTCATAACAAATGGTAAGAGAAGCGTATCGGAGGTTGCCCGGTCAGCAGTTGCCCGGATGGACATATTTCAGATGCTCTTCGGCCGTCCGGACCAGGGCGTATACAGTTCCGGGATCCGTCGGTTTCCGGTCCGTCATCCGGTAGCGCGGGAAGAACCGGGAGATATGCAGGGGAATGTCTTTGCCGGTTTTCCCGCCGTAAACGCCCTGCAGGCCCGCGATCCATCCGCTGAGCTCCAGCATCTCCTCCCGGGTATCATTCTCTCCCGGAACAATCAGGGTGGTCAGCTCCACATGGCATCTCCGGACCGCTTCCCGGATAAAGGCCATTGTCATCCCGCGGTCGCCCTGCAGCACCTCCCGGTAATACCGGTCCGTGAATCCCTTCAGATCAATATTCATAGCGTCGATGAAAGGCGCCAGTTGCTCCAGCACCGGGAGCGACGCGGTTCCGTTGGTCACCAGGACACAGAGCAGCCCCTTCTCATGCGCCAGCCTTGCGCAATCCCGGACATATTCATAGCCGACCAGCGGTTCGTTATATGTAAAAGCGATTCCGATGTTGCCCCGGTTCCTGCAGGAAAGCGCGAGCCGGACCAGCTTTTCCGGTTCGACAGCCTCCGTTCCGGCGGCAAATCCGCCGTCTTTCCGCGGCTGGGCGATCTCGTGGTTCTGGCAGAAGGGGCAGTGCAGATTGCATCCCAAGCTCCCGGCGGACAGGATCATGCTCCCCGGGTGGAAATGCATCAGGGGTTTTTTCTCGATGGGATCCAGGGCCAGCGAGGAGAGCTGCCCGTAAAACAGGGGCCGGATTTCTCCGCCCCGGTTGATTCGGGCGCCGCAGGCGCCGACCCTGCCCTCCGCCGGTTCACAGGCCCTGAAACAGACGCCGCATTTAGCCATCCGGGATCTCCTCCTTTCCGTCAGCTGTGCCGGACGACCTCAAAGCGCTCCAGGGTGATCCGTTCCCCGGCGGTGATTCCGCCCTTCCTCATTGCGATCTCAACCTGTTCGTCCACCGTGTCCACGCCGTCCAGATCCGGCAGCAGCAAGCCGCGTTTCGAACCGCTGCTGACGATTACGCCGTACTTTTTGACATCCAGGTCCCGCCTGCTTTCTATCCGCTCCGGCGCGGACAGCACATCCACATGAATCTCCAGGCTGCCGAGCTCCTTCGGGCGGATCGGATCAAAGCGCGGATCCCGGGTGGCAGCGCTGACCGCGTTATGAATAATTTCCTCCGCCACGGAGCCGCGGGTCGCCAGAATCGTCCCGATACAGCCTCTCAGCCGTCCGTCCTTATGAATCGAAACAAAGATACCCGCCCGCCGGCTCTTCATCTCCGGCGGGGCCCAGGCCGGAACGGTATTCCATTCCCGCGAAACCACATACTTTTCAATGGTCTCCCGGGCCAGCCGCACATAGCAGTCCTCCTGCTCCCTGCGCTGGCGGAGGGCTTCCGCCTGATTCGCCCGCCACTGTGCCAGAAAGCGCCGATCCTCCGAAGCCTGTCCGGGACGGAAGGAACAGATGCCGTATCCCACGCCCGTCACATCCTCGTGGGACAGCTGCCGGGCCTGAACATCCAGCCCGTCCAGCACGCCGGCCATGATGACAAAGGACCGGTGACCGCATTCCGCGGCTTTGTCGCAGAAACTCTCCTCAAAATCGAGCAGCTCCCCGAAAGCCCCCCGGGAGCAGACATCCATGATCCGCCGGTCGTATTCCGGCCCTTCCGGAGCAAAACCGTAGGGGCCGTATTCCTGCAGCTTGTGCGACAGATCGCCGCTGGCGATATAGACCACCCGGCGGCCTGTCTGTTCAACGGCATCCCGGATGATCTGCCCGAAGGCATAATGATCCGCCAGAGAAAGTCCCGACAGACCGATCCGGACCAGCCGGAAATCCCGGTATTGCTGCTCCGTAAAATACAGCGGAACCATGGTGCCGTGATCCAGCTGCCGGTCCCGCTCCCCGAGCGTTCCCGCCGGGAAATCCTTCTCCCGGGCAAGACGGCAGACGGCTTCCACCAGTTCGGTATCATAGGTCTCCCGGAAGCTGACCTTTGGCGCCCTGAAATTCCCGAAATCCCCCGCCGCGGTTTTCCCCGGGGAAATATGGAAATAATCCGCGTACAGCACGCAGTGCGGACTGGAAATGAGGATGGTCTCCGGCCGGAGGGAAGCAATCTCCGCCGCTACCTCCTTATAGGCACGGATTGTTTTTTCAATCTGCTGTTCGCTGCCCTTTCCCACCTGCGGGATGATCATGGGCGGATGCGGAACCATATACGCAGCCAGAACCGGCATCTTCACCGCTCCTCTCCGTCTCAACCTGTTGTATATTTCAACGCTTTGTCCGGCCTCATTATATCAGCTTCCATGGAGCCGTTCAACCTGAAAAGCTGACGTTGACGATGCGAAAGAAATCCATGTATAATTTCCTTATCGCAAATAAGGGTGATTATAAAGTTTTGAATACGTTTGATTTGGTTTGCTTTCCGGAAAAACATATAAGAAAGTCTGCGAAACAATTGAAAAAAAGAGCAAATAATAGTTGCATAAACGCGATAAATGTGATACAATTACATGGGTCAAAAGACCCGGCAAGTAGGTACGGGGAGGAGGAGCGAGTTGAACTTTAACAGGAAAAGCGAGATCACCACAAACACACAAACACACAAGACGGCAGGAGTGGCGCGGTCTATGATTTCGCACTCGAAATTCTTCGCACTCAATGAACCCGAACCTCTTGGAGAAGGAGAACGGAGGCAGTGAGGAGTCGACCGGTAAAATCCGGTATAAAGATGCCCAATCCCGACAAAAACCGAACGTTTAATTCCGAACGTTCGGTTTTTTACGGGCAAAGACGGAATATTTCCGAACGTTTTATTGACAATGTTCGTGTTTTCGGATAAAATGGTCCTGGTTTTCAGGAACGCCCCGGCGGAAAGTTCGGAAGGAAGGCCGGGGACGGAAACGGAGGAGAACGAATGAGGAAAGTCGGCATTGTCATGGGGAGCGACAGCGATCTGCCGGTGATCAGGAAGGCGGCAGACCAGCTGAAGAACCTGGGGATTCCCTTTGAGGTGCATGTGTACTCCGCGCACCGGACGCCCGCGGAGGCGAGGGACTTCGCGATCAACGCCCGGAAGAACGGGTTCGGCGTGATGATCGCGGCGGCAGGCATGGCGGCGCACCTGGCGGGAGCCATCGCGGCCAACACCACACTGCCGGTGATCGGGATTCCGTGCCAGGGGAGCTGCCTGGAAGGGCTGGACGCGCTGCTGAGCACGGTGCAGATGCCCAGCGGGATTCCGGTGGCGACAGTGGCGGTGAACGGCGGGGCCAACGCGGCGCTGCTGGCGGCGCAGATTCTGGCGGTTGAAGACGCGGAACTGGCCGGAAAGCTGGACGCGAAGCGGGCAAAGGATGCCGCGGCGGTGCTGGAGAAGGACGCCGGGATTCTGGAAAGACTTTGAGGTTTCCCATTTTATTAATTCATACGGATAAGGAGAAAATGACCATGGAAAAGAAGCTTGTTTACACCGGTAAGACCAAGAACGTGTATGCCCTGGACAATGGAAACTATGAACTGCTCTTCAAGGATGACTGCACCGGCAAGGACGGCGTGTTCGATCCCGGCGAGAACAGCATCGGCCTGACCATCGAAGGCGTGGGCGATGTCAACCTGCGGATGAGCATTTATTTCTTCGAGAAGATCAACGCGGCCGGCATCGCGACCCATTTCGTCAGCGCCGATCTGGACAAGACCACGATGGAAGTCAAGCCTGCCAAGGTATTCGGCAAGGGGCTGGAAGTGATCTGCCGCTATAAGGCCGTGGGCAGCTTCTACCGCCGGTACAGCGACTACATTGAAGAAGGGGCCGATCTGCCGGCTTACGTGGAAATGACCTTCAAGAACGATGCCAAGGGCGATCCGCTGGTCACGAAGGACGGGCTGGTGACGCTGGGCGTCATGACCGAAAAGCAGTACGACGATATCAAGGACATGACCCAGAAGATCACGAAGATCGTGGCGGACGAAATGAATGCCCGGGGGCTGGACCTGTACGACATTAAGTTTGAATTCGGATACGACACCGACGGCAGCGTGATGCTGATTGACGAAATTGCCAGCGGGAATATGCGGGTATACAAGAACGGCGAGTATATCGAGCCGATGACGCTCAGTAAGCTGTTTTTTGAATAAGGGGGCTATAAAGGGGGCTTTCCGGTATTCAACACTTAAACAGCCTTCATCTGCCACTGGCAGCGGCTGTATAAGTGCCCCTTAAACCCCTTCGGGGAATAACGCTTTTTGCAAGAGAATTCAATGAATTAGGGAGTAAGGACATTTTATGGGTGGATTTTTCGGGATTGCTTCCAGGAAGGACTGCATGCTGGACGTCTTCTTCGGAGTGGACTATCACAGCCATCTGGGGACCCGGCGGGGCGGCATGGCAGCCTGGGACGAGGAAATCGGGCTGCAGCGGAAGATTCATAACATCTGCAACGCGCCTTTCCGAACGAAGTTTGAGCACATCTTTGAGGAGATGCGGGGAACTTCCGCGATCGGGTGTATTTCCGATGCGGATCCCCAGCCGCTGCTGATCCGGTCCAACCTGGGGACGTACGCGATCTGCATGACCGGGGTGATCAACAAC
Organism: uncultured Clostridia bacterium; assembly: GCA_947166385.1. Lineage (GTDB taxonomy): Bacteria > Bacillota > Clostridia > Christensenellales > Aristaeellaceae > Aristaeella. Next base: position 100,109 of record CAMVEB010000003.1, read on the forward strand.
GCCGATGAGCTGATCGACCAGTTCCTGAGCTTCAGCGGCGGGCACTTTGACTCCATGACCGGCGGCAAGATTAACCAGACGGAGCTGCTCAGCGCCCTGATCAACCAGAAAAGCGATTTTACCGAGGGGATCCGGTTTGCCCAGAAGTCCATCAGGGGGACGGCTTCCATCCTGATCCTGACGGAGACGGGCAGCCTGATCGTCGCCCGGGACCGGATAGGCCGGCTGCCGGTGGCCATCGGGAAGAGCGAGGACGGATATGCCGCGGCGTTTGAATCCTTCGCCTTCCACAAGACGGGATACGAGGACGTATGCGAGCTGGGGCCGGGAGAAATCGTCGAGCTGACGCCCACGGCCATGACGCAGCTGAGCGCGCCGCTGAAGGAGAAGAAGATCTGCTCCTTCCTGTGGAGCTACTACGGGTATCCCACCTCCACGTATGAAGGCGTGAACGTCGAAGAGATGCGCTACCGCAACGGCGCGATCCTGGCGGAGAACGACAAGGCCGCCGGGAAGGACGCGCCGATCGACTATGTGGGCGGGGTTCCGGACTCGGGGACGCCCCATGCCATCGGATACGCCAACCGCAGCGGGATTCCCTTCGCGCGGGCGTTCATCAAATACACGCCGACGTGGAGCCGGAGCTTCATGCCGGCCAGCCAGACGGACCGGGACAAGATCGCCAAGATGAAGCAGATTCCGGTGAACGCGCTGATCAAAGGAAAGAACCTGCTGTTTGTGGACGACTCCATCGTCCGGGGAACGCAGCTGAAGGAAACGGTGGATTTCCTGTACGAAAGCGGCGCCCAGTCGGTGCATATGCGCAGTGCCTGTCCGCCGATCATGTATGCCTGCAAATACCTGAACTTCTCCCGGTCCAACAGCGACATGGAGCTGATTGCCCGGCGGATCATCGTTGAACTGGAAGGCGAGGACGGCCTGAACTATATTGCCGAGTATTCCGACGGGACGACGGAGCGGGGCCAAAAGCTCCGGCAGGCGATCTGCGACCGGTTCCACTTCGCCTCGCTGGAATTCCAGAGCCTGGAGGGCGTGATCAAGGCCATCGGGCTGAACCCATGCGAACTGTGCACCTACTGCTGGGACGGAAAGGAATAAAATCAGATGAACAACGAGTCCAGATCCGAAGCCTACGCTGCCGCGGGCGTGGATATTACCGCCGGATACAAAGCGGTGGAGCTGATGAAAAAACACATCCGAAGGACGGAAACTCCCGGCGCCTGCACCGATGTGGGCGGGTTCGGCGGGCTGTTTGAGCCGGATCTGGGAGGCATGGAGCAGCCGGTGCTGGTATCCGGGACGGACGGCGTCGGGACCAAACTGAAGATCGCCTTCCTGATGGACAAGCATGACACAGTGGGCATCGACTGCGTGGCCATGTGCGTGAACGATATCATCTGCTGCGGCGCGCAGCCCCTGTTCTTCCTGGATTACATCGCATGCGGAAGGAATGTGCCGGAGCGGATTGAGCAGATTGTGAAGGGCGTATGCGAAGGCTGCGTACAGGCCGGATGCGCCCTGATCGGCGGGGAAACCGCGGAGCATCCCGGCCTGATGCCGGAGGACGAATACGACCTGGCCGGGTATTCCACCGGGATTGTGGACAAGACGAAGATCATCGACAACAAAGCGATGAAGGCCGGGGACGCCGTGATCGCCCTGCCTTCCTCGGGCGTGCATTCCAACGGGTTCAGCCTGGTGCGCAAGGTGTTTGACATCGAAAACGCCGACCTGAAAACCCCGATGGAGCGGCTGGGAGGCCGGAGCCTGGGTGAGGCGCTGCTGGAGCCGACCAGGATCTATGTGAAGCCGGTGCTGGCCCTGATGAAGGAAGTGCAGGTCCGGGGGATCAGCCACATCACCGGTGGCGGGTTCTACGAGAACATCCCGCGGAGCATCCCGGACGGCCTGTGCGCCCGGATCGAGAAGAGCCGGGTGAAGGTGCTGCCGATCTTCGACCTGATTGCCGAAAAGGGCGGGATCAGCGAGCACGACATGTTCAACACGTACAACATGGGTGTGGGGATGAGCGTGGTCGTGCCCGCGGAACAGGCGGAGAAGGCGCTGGAGATCCTGCGGGCAAACGGCGTGGACGCTTACCTCATCGGCGAGATCACCGAAGGGGAAAACAAGATCGAGATCATCTGACCGGGAGAGAGGATATGAACGAGAAGAAAGCGCGAATTGCCGTGCTGGTATCCGGCGAGGGCACCAACCTGCAGGCGATCCTGGACGAAGCGGCGAAGGGCGCCATCCCCCACGGGGAAGTGACACTGGTGATCAGCGACCGGGCCGGGGCGTACGCGCTGGAGCGGGCGCGAAAAGCAGGAATTCCCGCGATGGAAATCAACAAGAAGGCCTGCGGCGGACAGACGGCTTTCGAGGAAAAGCTGACAGCCGCCCTGGAGGAAAACCGGACGGACGTGATTGTGCTGGCCGGATTCCTGAGCATCCTGACAGAAAACTTCACAAAACGGTACGCACGCCGGATCCTGAACGTGCACCCGAGCCTGATCCCCAGCTTCTGTGGGGCAGGCTTTTACGGGCTTAAGGTCCACGAGGCGGCGCTGGCGCGGGGTGTCAAAGTGACCGGAGCGACGGTTCACTTTGTGAACGAGATTCCCGACGGCGGTGAAATCATTGCCCAGAAGGCGGTGGAGATCCTGGAGGGGGATACCCCGGAGATCCTGCAGCGCCGGGTGATGGAACAGGCGGAATGGATCATCCTGCCCCGGAGCGTTGAGAAAGTCTGCGCGGAGATCAAAGCGAAAGAGGAATAAAGGGAGGAAAAGGAAAATGGACATCTACAAGATCAACACCGTGGAAGAACTGCTGGAGAACAACACGTATCCCGGACGGGGCATCGTGATCGGCAAGACGCCGGACGGCACGAAGGCCATGACCGCCTATTTCATCATGGGCCGCAGCGACAACAGCCGCAACCGGATCTTTACCGAGAAGAACGGCGAAGTTTTTACGGAGCCCTTCGATGCCAGCAAGGTGCAGGATCCCTCCCTGATCATCTACGCGGCGATCCGCAGATACGAAAACAACCTGATTGTGACCAACGGCAACCAGACCGACACGATTTACGACGGACTGAAGGACGGCAAGTGCTTCACCAGGGCGCTGGAGAGCCGGGAATTTGAGCCGGACGGACCGAACTTTACGCCCCGCATCAGCGGGATGCTGACCTTCGGCGAAGGGGACTTTGCCTACCAGATGAGCATCCTGAAGAGCGCGGATGCGGAAGGCTCTGCCTGCAACCGCTTTACATGGAAATACGCGCCGATCAGCGGAGTGGGACATTTCCTGCACACCTATGTGTGCGACGGGAATCCGATTCCCACCTTCCAGGGAGAGCCGGAGCGGATGGCTGTATGCGACGAGATCGACGAGATGACTGACCGGCTGTGGAAAGCCCTGAACGAGAGCAACAAGATCAGCCTGTATGTGCGGTATATTGACCTGAAAACCGGGAAAGAAGAAAACCGGCTGGTGAACAAGAATAAGTAAGGGGAAAGAAGGAGAAGCACGATGAAAGAATTTGAACTGAAGTATGGCTGCAATCCCAACCAGAAACCCGCGAAGATTTACATGAATGACGGCGGCGAGCTGCCGATCCGGATTCTGTCCGGGCGGCCCGGATACATCAACTTCCTGGATGCCTTCAACAGCTGGCAGCTGGTGAAAGAGCTGAAAGCCGCGCTGGGCCTGCCGGCGGTGACCTCCTTCAAGCATGTGAGCCCCACATCCGCGGCGGTGGGCATTCCGCTGAGCGAAGACCTGAAAAAGGCGTGCTTTGTGGACGATATCGAAGGGCTGGACGATTCCCCCCTGGCGTGCGCCTATGCCCGGGCCCGCGGCACCGACCGGATGTGCTCCTTCGGCGACTGGGTGGCGATGAGCGACGTGTGCGACGTGACGACGGCGAAGATGCTCAAGCGGGAAGTTTCCGACGGTGTGATCGCTCCCGGCTATGAGCCGGAAGCGCTGGAGATCCTGAAATCCAAGCGCAAGGGCAACTACAACATTGTGGAGATCGATCCGGAGTACGTGCCGGAGGTGCAGGAGCGCAAGCAGGTGTTCGGCATCACCTTTGAGCAGGGGCGGAACAACTTTGAGATCAACCGGGCACTGCTGGAGGATATCGTGACAAAGAACAAGGAGCTGCCGGAATCCGCCGTGCGGGATCTGATCATTGCCCTGATTACGCTGAAGTACACCCAGTCCAACTCTGTGTGCTACGCCGTGGACGGACAGGCGATCGGCGTGGGCGCCGGCCAGCAGAGCCGCATCCACTGCACCCGACTGGCAGGATCCAAGGCGGACACCTGGTTCCTGCGGCAGCATGAGAAGGTGCTGAACCTGCCCTTCCGCAAAGACCTGGGCCGGCCGGAGCGGGACAACGTCATCGACGGATACATCAACCAGAACGAAGAGGATGTCTGCGCGGACGGCAACTGGCAGAAGTATTTCGACGCGCAGCCGGCGCCGCTGACCGACGCGGAGAAGAAGGAATTCCTGGCTACCCGGCAGAACGTGGCCCTGGGTTCCGACGCCTTCTTCCCCTTCAGCGACAACATTGAGCGGGCCTACCGGAGCGGCGTCAAATACATTGCGGAGCCCGGCGGATCCATCCGCGACGACGCGGTGATCGAATGCTGCGACAAATACGGCATGGTGATGAGCTTCACGCATATGAGGCTGTTCCACCATTAATAAAGAGGAGTTAACACAGAATGAAAATCATGGTCATCGGCGGCGGCGGCCGGGAGCACGCGATCATTAAAAAGCTGAAGGAAAACCCGGCGGCGCAGGAGATCTACGCGCTGCCCGGAAACGGCGGAATCGCCGCCGACGCGACCTGCGTGGACATCGGCGCGAAGGATCTGGACGGGATTGTCCGATTCGCGAAGGAAACAGGCATCGACTACGCGGTGGTGGCGCCGGACGATCCGCTGGTGCTGGGGTGCGTGGACCGGCTGGAGGAGATCGGCGTGCCCTGCTTCGGGCCCCGGAAGAACGCGGCCATCATTGAGGGCAGCAAGGTTTTCTCCAAGGATCTGATGAAGAAATACGGGATTCCCACCGCGGCGTACGAGGTGTTTACCTCGGCGGAAGCGGCCCTGGCCTATCTGGAAACCGCACCGATGCCCACAGTGGTCAAGGCGGACGGCCTGGCCCTGGGGAAAGGCGTGACCGTGGCCATGACCCGGGAGGAAGCCCGGGGCGCGGTGCGGGAAATCATGGAGGACCGGAAGTTCGGCGCCAGCGGCGAACGGATCGTCATCGAGGAATACCTGGAGGGGCCGGAGGTTTCCGTGCTCAGCTTTACGGACGGCACAACCCTGATTCCGATGATTTCCAGCATGGACCACAAGCGGGCCGGCGACGGGGATACCGGACCGAACACCGGCGGCATGGGGACCGTGGCGCCGAATCCGTACTATACGGAAGAAACGGCGAAAGAATGCATGGAACGCATTTTCCTGCCGACGATCCGGGCGATGAAGGCGGAGGGCCGGGAATTCCGGGGCTGCCTGTACTTCGGGCTGATGATTACCAGGGACGGACCGAAAGTGATCGAATACAACTGCCGGTTCGGCGATCCGGAAACCCAGGTGGTGCTGCCGCTGCTGGAAAGCGACCTGCTGACCGTGATGCAGGCGGTGACCGCCGGAAAGCTGGCGGAATGCGAAGTGAAATTCCGCGAGGCCCATGCCTGCTGCGTGGTGCTGGCATCAGCGGGATATCCCGGATCCTACGGGAAGGGATATGAAATCACGATTCCGGAGAGCGTGCGGCCGAACGTATACGTGGCCGGCGCTGCGCTGAAGGACGGGAAAACGGTGACCTCCGGCGGACGGGTGCTGGGCGTGACGGCGGTGGAAAAAACCCTGCCGGAAGCCGTGAAAAGCGCCTATGCCCTGGCGGAACAGGTGACCTTTGAGAACCGGTACTACCGGAAGGATATCGGCGCGAGGGCGCTGAAAGCACTGAACTGAGAGGAAGAACAAATGGTCTACAGAATCTTTGTGGAAAAGAAACCGGGGCTGGACAACGAAGCCCGGGCGCTGCTGAGCGACGCCCGAACGCTGCTGGGGATCAGCGGGCTGGAAAAGGTGCGGCTGCTGAACCGGTATGACGCGGAAAACATGGATCCCGAACTGTTCAACTATGCGGTGAAGACCGTTTTCTCGGAACCGCAGCTGGATATCGCCACCGAGGAGGCGGATCTGGCCGGGGCGACAGTGTTCGCGGTGGAATATCTGCCCGGGCAGTTTGACCAGCGGGCGGATTCCGCGGCCCAGTGCATCCAGATCATCAGCCGGGGAGAGCGCCCCCTGATCCGCAGTGCGAAGCTGTACGCCCTGTACGGCAGGCTGACGGCGGAGGAGATCGCGGAGATCAAGAAATATGTGATCAACCCGGTGGAAGCCCGGGAAGCCTCCCTGGAGAAACCGGAGACGCTGAAGACCGAATACGCGGTGCCCACGGAAGTGGCGACGCTGGACGGGTTCACGAAGCTGGACCGGAACGGGCTGGAAAGATTCGTCGAGCAGTACGGCCTGGCGATGGATGCGGAGGATATCGCCTTCTGCCAGCAGTACTTTATCGGCGAGAAACGGGATCCTACCATCACGGAAATCCGGATGCTGGATACCTACTGGAGCGACCACTGCCGGCATACGACTTTCCTGACGGAGATTGACGGGGTGAGCTTTGAGGATCCGCTGCTGGAAAAGGCCTACGCCGACTACCTGGCAGTGCGCAGGGAACTGGGCAGAACGAAACCCGTGTGCCTGATGGACGTGGCGACAGTGGCGGTGCGCTGGCTGAAGGCCAACGGCAGGCTGCCGAAGCTGGACGAAAGCGAAGAAATTAACGCCTGCACGGTGAAGATTGAAGTGGAAGCCGACGGGAAAAAGGAACCCTGGCTGCTGCTGTTCAAAAACGAGACCCACAACCATCCCACGGAAATTGAACCCTTCGGCGGCGCGGCGACCTGCATCGGCGGCGCCATCCGGGATCCCCTGAGCGGCAGGGCGTATGTATACGGCGCGATGCGGGTGACCGGCGCGGCGGATCCCACAGTGCCGGTGAGCGAAACGATTCCCGGCAAGCTGCCCCAGCGGAAGCTGGTCACTACGGCGGCGGCGGGATATTCCTCCTACGGCAACCAGATCGGCCTGGCGACCGGGATCGTGGACGAAATCTATCATCCGGGCTACGCGGCCAAGCGGATGGAAATCGGCGCGGTGATTGCCGCGGCACCGGCGGAGAACGTGCGCCGGGAGCGGCCCGCGCCGGGGGATACCGTAATTCTGCTGGGCGGCAGCACGGGCCGGGACGGTATCGGCGGCGCCACGGGATCCTCCAAGGCGCACAACGCTCACAGCGTGGAAACCTGCGGGGCGGAGGTCCAGAAGGGTAACGCGCCGGAGGAGCGGAAGCTGCAGAGGCTGTTCCGCAACGGGGAAGCCTGCCGGATGATCAAGCGGTGCAACGACTTCGGCGCCGGCGGCGTCAGCGTCGCCATCGGCGAACTGGCGGACGGGCTGGACATCAACCTGAACGCGGTGCCGAAGAAATACGACGGACTGGACGGAACCGAGCTGGCGATCTCCGAAAGCCAGGAGCGGATGGCCGTGGTGGTGGCGAAGGAAGACGTGGACCGCTTCCTGCGGCTGGCGGAGGAGGAAAACCTGCAGGCCTGCCCGGTGGCGGAAGTGAAGGCGGAACCCCGTCTGACCATGACATGGAACGGGAAGACCATCGTCGATATCAGCCGCGAATTCCTGAACTCCAACGGCGCGCCGAAGCATATCCGGGTGACGCCCGCGAAGCCGGAGGACTGGCAGAAAAAGACGGCCGGGACCTTTACGGAGACGATGAAGGCGACGGCCGCGGATCTGAACATGTGCTCCCGCCGGGGACTGAGCGAACGCTTTGATTCCACGATCGGCGCCGGAACGGTCCTGATGCCTTTCGGCGGAAAGCACCAGCTGACGCCCATCCAGGCGATGGTGCAGAAGGTGAGCATGGAGCAGAAGCATACCGAGGACTGCTCCCTGATGGCCTGGGGATACAATCCCTTTATCATGGAGAAGAGCCCTTACCACGGCGCCTACCTGGCGGTGGTGGAGTCGGTGTGCAAGCTGATCGCCACTGGCGCGGATTTCCTGGACGTATACCTGACATTCCAGGAATACTTTGAGAAACCCGGGAAGGACGGAAAGCGCTGGGGCAAGCCCCTGGCCGCGCTGCTGGGCGCCTTTGAGGCGCAGAAGAACCTGGGGATCGGCGCCATCGGCGGCAAGGACTCCATGAGCGGATCCTTCGAAAAGCTGGATGTGCCGCCGACGCTGGTCTCCTTCGCGGTGACCATGGCGAAGACCGGAGAGATTGTTTCCCCTGAAACCAAGCAAGCCGGTAACCGAGTGATCCTGATCCGGACGGAGACGGACGAAAACGGCCTGCCGGAGACGGAGTCCCTGCTGGAAAACTTCCGGAAAGTGAACGAACTGCAGCGCAGCGGCAAGGCCGTCAGTTGCTACACGCCCGGCCCGGGCGGGATCGCCGAGGCGATTCTGAAGATGAGCGTCGGCAATGGTCTGGGATTCCGGTTCGCGGAGAACATGACCGCGGAGGAACTGACCCGGTACCGTTATGGCGACTTCCTGCTGGAAGTCACGGACGGGGAAGGCGAGGCCATTGGCGAAGTGACGGACGACGGAAAGCTGACCCTCGGTGCGGAAAACCTTGACCTGAGCGAGCTGCAAGCAATCTGGGAAGACCGGCTGGAGCCGGTGTATGCCTGCAACATTCCGACCGCGCCGGAGAAGCCGGAGAATGTTTCCTTTGAAGCGAAGAGCTGGCCCACGGCGGCGGTGAAGACAGCCCGGCCGCGGGTGCTGATTCCGGCCTTCCCCGGAACCAACTGCGAATACGACAGCGCAAAGGCTGTGCGGGACGCGGGGGCGGACGCCCGGATCATTGTGATCAACAACCTGACGGCGGACGGAATTGCCCGCAGCGTCGAGAACTTTGCCCGGGAGATCCGGGAATCCCAGATCATCTTTATTCCCGGAGGCTTCAGCGGCGGCGACGAGCCGGACGGCAGCGCCAAGTTCATCACCGCGTTCTTCCGGAACCAGGCAGTGAAGGAGGGCGTGACGGAGCTTCTGGAGAAAAGAGACGGCCTGATGTGCGGCATCTGCAACGGTTTCCAGGCCCTGATCAAGCTGGGACTGGTGCCCTTCGGCCGGATCATGGACACGGATGAGCACTGCCCGACGCTGACTTTCAACACCATTGCGCGGCACCAGAGCCGGATCGTGCATACCCGCATTGCCAGCAACAGGAGCCCCTGGCTGCAGCTGACCCGGGTGGGCGACGTCTACACGGTACCGATCAGCCACGGCGAGGGCCGGTTCCTGGCGGAGGACGGGATGATCCGGAAGCTGGCGGAGAACGGACAGATCGCTACCCAGTATGTGGATCTGGACGGGAACGCCACGATGGACGTACGCTTCAATCCAAACGGCAGCTGCGCCGCTGTCGAGGGCATTACGAGCCCGGACGGAAGAGTGCTGGGCAAGATGGGACACAGCGAGCGCGTCGGCAGCGGTCTGTACCGCAACGTGCCCGGAAACTACGAGATCCGCATGTTTGAATCCGCGGTGAAGTACTTCAAATAAGGAGATAACAGAAATGGCTTATTTATCCGATATCGAAATTGCGCAGCAGTGCAAAATGAAACCGATCACGGAGATTGCGAAGCGGGCCCATGTCGATGAAAAATACATCGAGCAGTACGGCCGGTACAAGGCCAAGATCGATCCCGCGCTGATCGATGAAACGGACCGGAAGCCCGGCAAGCTGGTGCTGGTCACCGCCATCACGCCAACGCCGGCAGGAGAGGGAAAGACCACTACGACCATCGGCCTGGCGGACGGACTGAGCCGGATCGGCAAGGATGTGACCGTGGCGCTGCGGGAGCCCAGCCTGGGCCCGGTGTTCGGTGTCAAGGGCGGCGCGGCCGGCGGCGGATATGCCCAGGTCGTGCCGATGGAGGATATCAACCTGCACTTTACCGGCGACTTCCACGCCATCGGCGCGGCCAACAACCTGCTGGCGGCCATGCTGGACAACCATATTCAGCAGGGAAACGCCCTGGGCATTGATGTGAAGAAAATCACCTGGAAGCGCTGCGTGGATATGAATGACCGGCAGCTGCGGTTCGTGGTGGACGGCCTGGGCGGAAAGGCCAACGGAACACCCCGGGAGGACGGGTTTGACATCACGGTCGCCAGCGAAATCATGGCGGTCTTCTGCCTGGCTTCCTCCATGAAGGACCTGAAAGAGCGCCTGGGCCGGATCATCGTGGCCTATACCTATGATGACCGGCCTGTGACCGCAGGCGACCTGAAAGCCACCGGCGCCATGGCGGCCCTGCTGCGGGACGCGCTGAAGCCCAATCTGGTTCAGACGCTGGAAGGAACCCCCGCTTTTGTGCACGGCGGGCCTTTTGCCAATATCGCCCACGGGTGCAACTCCGTGATGGCCACCCGCATGGCGATGCGGATGGGGGACTACACGGTGACGGAAGCCGGATTCGGCGCGGATCTGGGCGCGGAGAAGTTCCTGGACATCAAATGCCGCATGGCCGGGCTGACCCCGGACGCTGTTGTGGTGGTCGGCACGGTGCGGGCGCTGAAGATGCACGGCGGCCTGGACAAAAAACAGCTGGCGGAAGAGAACCTGGAAGCGCTGGAAAAAGGCATCCCGAATCTGCTGCGCCATGTGCGCAACATCCGGGAAGTATACCAGCTGCCCTGCGTGGTGGCCATCAACCGCTTCCCCACGGATACGGACAGGGAAATTGAATTCATTATCCGCAAGTGCCGCGAACTGGGCGTGAACACCGTGCTGAGCACCGTGTGGGCCGAGGGCGGCAAGGGCGGAGAGGAACTGGCCCGCGAAGTGGTTCGTCTGTGCGAGGAGGAGAAGGGCCACTTCACCTTCAGCTATGACCTGGATATGACCATCGAGGAAAAGCTGCATGCAGTGGCGACGAAGATCTACGGCGGCGCCGGCGTGGCCCTGACACCCGCGGCGAAGAAGCAGGCGGAACGCCTGACCGCCCTGGGATTTGATAAAATGCCGGTATGCGTGGCAAAGACACAATACTCCTTCTCCGACGATCCCACGCTGCTGGGCGCGCCGGAAGGATTCACCGTTACGGTGCGGAATCTGAAAGTTTCCGCGGGCGCCGGTTTCCTGGTGGCGCTGACCGGGGAGATTATGACGATGCCCGGGCTGCCGAAGTCTCCGGCGGCGGAGCGCATCGATGTGGACGAAACCGGGAAGATTACCGGACTGTTCTGATTCCGGATACAGAAAGAGAGCGCGAACCCGCCGCGGCAGGTTCGCGCCCTCTGCTTTTCCAGCCTTTCAGGCAGCCGGCTTTTTCAGCAGGTTCGCGGTCTTCTTCCAGACCCAGCGGAACAGGATCGTGGCGGGGACGGCGCAGGCCAGCACTGCGCAGATGAACAGGGGAACATTACTGATATAATAGAGACTATTTGTGAAATCCAGGAAATTATAGCCGAAGAGCTCGACAAAGATGCCGTGCATCAGATAGAACTCCAGCGTTACGGCGCCAAGCCAGGCCAGCACCCTGTTGCCAAGCTTTACCTTCATCATGAGCAGGAAGCAGAAGGCCACGAAGGCGATGCCGACCAGCCATTCCAGGCCGCAGCTCATCAGACGGTGGGGGATCTTCAGGGGATCTCCCCATTCGCCGTAGTATCCCCAGACGAAATTATTCATGTATTGCGACTGCTGGAAGAGCAGGAAGATAGCGGCGAAGCTCAGGAGCAGCCAGAACCAGTACCCCTTCTTCAGGAAGCGGGTGATTTTCTCCTCGTGCTTCGCGAAGAGCAGCCCCAGGGGGAAGAGGATGGCGCTGTTGTACCACCATTCGCCCCGCATCCACCAGTCATCCTGGTGATCGATGAAAGCGCCGAGCACGGTATAGCCCAGCGTGAACAGGAAGACCCAGAAGATGGCGGTTCCCTCGCGCCGGCAGAATCGGAAAGCCGCCCAGAAAGCCAGATAGAAGAAAGGCATCACAATCAGGTACCAGGCGTTGAAATTGGCCATGTGCAGGCCGGACAGATACCAGAGGACGGTGATGGCGTCCATCTTTTCGCCCATCAGCAGGCGGACCGCCGTATAGATGATTTCCGACAGATAGAAGGCGATGATCAGGGGAACGATCCGCCGGCGGAAGAAACCCTTCAGGTAGTCCGGCTTGGATCTGAAGCTTTTATACAGCCCCAGGCCGCTGCAGAAAAAGAATACGGCTACAAACATATAGCCCATGGGGACAAAGGGATCCATGCCGTGGATGATGTATGTCCGGGGATGCCAGGAGGCGCAGGTTTTCTGGGCCATATGGTGCAGGGCGACGCCGAGGATCATGATCCCCTGCAGGATTTTTGTCTGCTGCAGGGAGGTATAGTCATCATTCCAGTTTCCGCGCCCGACGCTTTTTGCCCCAAAGAACAGGAGGAGCGCCAGAGCGAAATAAAACAGGTACATCCAGTCCAAATTCCATCATCCCTTCGGTCATTTCTTCCGGCGGCTGCCGCAGGCAGACCGCCCGGTCATTATAACAGATCATTTCCTGCCGGAAAAGATGTCCGGACTTTTTTTGTTCGCCTTTTATTTCCCGGGGAATTACGGTATAATACACATACTTTTTTCGGAAAGGGGAGGGAAAGGCATGAATGAATCGTTTCTTCCACAGGAGGAGATGCCGCTGGCGGGGCAGCCGCTGGCTGCCCGGATGCGTCCCTCCACGCTGGATGAAATTGCCGGCCAGCAGCACCTGCTCGGGCCGGGCAAGGTGCTGCGGCGGCTGATTTCTTCCGACTGCATAACATCCATGATCTTCTGGGGCCCGCCCGGCGTCGGCAAGACGACGCTGGCCCGGGTTATCGCCCTGCAGACGCAGGCGACCTTCATTGATTTTTCCGCCGTGACCAGCGGGATCCGGGAAATCCGCCAGGTGATGCTGAAGGCGGAGGAGAACCGGACCTACGGGGTGCGCACGATTGTGTTTGTGGATGAAATCCACCGGTTCAACAAGGCGCAGCAGGATGCCTTCCTGCCTTTTGTGGAGAAGGGCAGCATTGTGCTGATCGGCGCGACGACGGAGAATCCTTCCTTCGAGGTGAACAGCGCGCTGCTTTCCCGCTGTAAGGTGTTTGTGCTGCAGGCGCTGAGCCGGGAGGACATCCTGACGCTGCTCCGCCGGGCGCTGAGCGATGACCGGGGATTCGGGCGGGACCATGTGACCGTCAGCGGGGAAGCGCTGAACGCGATTGCCGATTTCTGCAACGGAGACGCCCGCAGCGCGCTGAGCACGCTGGAGATGGTGGTGCTGAACGGCGAGGTGAGCGAGGAAGGCATCCGGGTGACGGATGAGATCGTCGCCCAGTGCCTGAGCCGGAAGAACCTGATGTACGACAAGGACGGAGAGGAGCACTACAACCAGATCTCCGCGCTGCACAAGTCCATGCGCAACTCGGATCCGGACGCCGCGGTCTACTGGATGATGCGCATGCTGGAAGGCGGAGAGGATCCCCTGTATATCGCCCGCCGGGTGCTGCGCTTCGCGGCGGAGGATGTCGGGCTGGCGGATCCCCGGGCCATGGAAGTGGCCGTGGCGGCGTATCAGGCCTGCCACTTTATCGGCGTGCCGGAGTGCAACGTGCACCTGGCGGAGGCAGTGGTCTACATGTCGCTGGCCTCCAAATCCAACGCGATGGAAATGGCGGTCATGGAAGCCCGGGAAGCCATTGAAAAGGAACCGGACGCGCCGGTGCCCCTGGTGATCCGCAACGCGCCGACCCGGCTGATGCGCAACCTCGACTACGGCAAGGGCTACCAGTATGCCCACGACTATGCCGAGAAGATTACGGCCATGCAATGCCTGCCGGACTCTCTGAAGGACCGCCGGTTCTACCATCCGACCGCCCAGGGGCAGGAAGCCCGCTACAAGGAGCGGCTGGAGCAGATCCTCGCCTGGAAAGAGGAGCGCCGGAAACAGGAAAAAAGGAGTGGTTATGCTGAAGGAACTGCTGTATCAGGCGGTCGACTGGATCGCGATGATTCACGATAAGATTACCCGCTGGAACGACCAGTTTGAAATGACCCTGTCGGACAAGGAACTGCACTTTCTGGTGATCGGCGTGCTGGGCATGCTGCTGATCTTCCTGATTCATCCGCTGTTCCGCCACCTGGCGAAAACCAACCATGTGATGGTGATCTCCTGGATCTATGTATTCACGCTGATCCTGGTGATCACCTTTGCCATCGAGATCGGCCAGCGGATCAGCAAAAAGGGGGATATGGAGTTTGCCGATATCGTGTTCGGGGTGGGCGGGTTCATTGCGCTGTTCGCGGTGTTCGCCGTGATCCGGGCGGTTGCCCTGGGTATTGCCCACCTTGTCCGCAGCCGCAGGGCTGCCCGGGCGATTGATGCTTGACAGGCCTCCTGCCGGATGTCATAATGACGTTGGATAAAAGCGCTTTTCCACAGACTGATTTCTACAATAAAATAAGGAGCAAAGGAGAGCGACAGATGGATATCAGGAAGCTTGTATCACAGATGACACTGGAGGAGAAAGCGGGCCTGTGTTCGGGCGACGACTTCTGGCACACCAAAGCCGTGGAGCGGCTGGGGATTCCCAGGACCATGGTGAGCGACGGCCCCCACGGACTGCGGAAGCAGAGCCAGGAGGCGGACCACCTGGGCATTAACGACAGCATTAAGGCGGTTTGCTTTCCGGCGGCCAGCGCCACCGCGGCTTCCTTTGACACGGACATGATCCGGCAGATGGGCGAAGCACTGGGCGACAGCTGCCAGCATGAGGAGCTTTCCGTGCTGCTGGGCCCGGCGGTGAATATCAAGCGCTCTCCCCTGTGCGGCCGGAACTTTGAGTATTTTTCCGAGGATCCCTATCTGGCAGGGAAAATGTCCACCGCCATGATTCAGGGTGTCCAGAGCCGCAACGTGGGCACCAGCATCAAGCACTTTGCCTGCAACAACCAGGAGCACCGCCGGATGAGCTCTTCCTCGGACGCGGATGAGCGGACTATGCGGGAGATCTATTTTCCGGCGTTTGAGATGGCGGTGAAGGAGGCGCAGCCCTGGACGGTGATGTGCTCCTACAACCGGATCAACGGGGTGTATGCCTCTGAAAACCCCTGGCTGCTGACGGATGTGCTCCGGAAGGAATGGGGATTTGAGGGCTATGTGATGTCCGACTGGGGCGCCGTCAGCGACCGGGTGGCCGGCGTAGCGGCGGGGTTGGATCTGGAGATGCCCGCCTCCGGCGGAGTCAATGACCGGAAGATTGTGGAAGCGGTCCGGGCCGGGAAGCTGGACGAAAAGCTGGTGGATCTGGCCTGTGAGCGGATCCTGAACATCGTTTTCCGGTATGTGGAAAACGCGAAGCCCGATACGCCCTGGGATCAGGAAAAGCAGCATGCCCAGGCGGCGGAGATCGCGGCAGACTGCATGGTGCTGCTGAAAAATGAGGAGAATCTGCTGCCGCTGGCGAAAGAAGACGCAGTAGCTCTGATTGGTGAGTTTGCGGAAAAGCCCCGGTTCCAGGGCGGCGGGAGCAGCCATATCAACTGCTTCAAAACCACCGGCGCGGTCGAGGCCGCGAAGGCTGCCGGCCTGAAGGTGACCTACGCACAGGGCTATTCCGTGGCCGGAGACGAGGCGACGGAGGAGATGCTGGCGGAAGCGGTTGCCGCCGCGAAAGCAGCGCGGGTGGCCGTTGTGTTCGCGGGCCTTCCGGATTCCTACGAATCAGAAGGCTACGACCGGACTCATATGCGGATACCGGATTGCCAGAACCGGCTGATCGAGGCGGTGGCAGCCGCGAATCCCGACACGGTCGTGGTGCTGCATAACGGATCGCCGGTGGAGATGCCCTGGATCGGCCGGGTGAAGGCTGTGCTGGAGGCTTACCTGGGCGGACAGGCGGTCGGCGAGGCAGCTGTCCGGGTGCTCTTCGGCGACGTGAATCCCTCCGGCCACCTGCCGGAGTCCTTCCCGATCCGGCTGGAGGATAATCCCTCCTACCTGTTCTACGGCGGGGAAGGCAATGTGACCGAATACCGGGAGGGTGTCTTCGTCGGCTACCGGTACTACGACAAAAAGAAGATGGAAGTGCTGTTCCCCTTCGGGCACGGCCTGTCCTATACGACATTTGCATACAGCAACCTGCGGGTAAGCGCGGACAGCATCCGGGATACGGACACGCTGACAGTGACGGTGACGGTGAGCAATACCGGCAGCCGTTTCGGGAAGACTGTGGCGCAGCTGTATGTGGGCGATCCGGAGAGCACGCCCATCCGCCCGGTGCGGGAGCTGAAGGGATTCAAGAAAGTGGCCCTGGAAAGCGGGGAGAGTAAGGATGTCTCCTTCACGCTGGATAAGCGCTCCTTCGCTTACTGGAATCAGCAGATCCATGACTGGCATGTGGAGACGGGAGACTTCACGATCGAGATTGGCTCCTCCAGCCGCGACCTGCCCCTGAAGGCAACGGTGAAGGTGGAATCCACAGTGGAACTGCCCCGGCATTATACGGCGGACAGCATCTACCTGGATCTGATGGCGGATCCGAAGGCGCGGGAGATCATTACGGCCTTTATGAAGAAGACCATGGAAATCTTCGGCCATGAGGAGGAAGGCGGAACGGATGCCGCGAAGGAGGCCATCTCCGCGGACATGGCTATGGCGATGATGAAATACATGCCGCTGCGGGGAATGCTCAGCTTCGGAGGCGGGCCTGAAAGCGCGAAGGAAATGGAAAATCTGCTGGAGCAGCTGAACAAAATCTGATTTTCGCTGCAAAAATTGAAAAAATACATAAAAAAACAAAAAGTCCGTACTCATTGATGTACAAGGATTGTTAACGTTTCCGTAAGTTGCCTGGCATGTGCAATACGGGCAAAAAAGCAGGAAAATTCAACATTTGATGGTTGCAAAATTACACTATCTGGGGTATACTTTGCCCGCTGAAACGGTAACAGAATGCATGCAGGTTTTCTTCGGTGTCGATAACAGCGTGAGGATCGCTGTTTGAGAATAATGCGGCAATGCCGCGAAAACAAAAAGGAGGTTTCCCTGTATGAAGAAAGTCCTTTCCCTGGTCCTGGCTCTGGTTCTCGCTCTGGGCATGATGAGCTTTGCGAGTGCTGAAGATGCCAAAATCAAGCTGGTTGTTTGGTCTTTCACCAACGAACTGCAGGGCATGATCGAAAAGTACTATGCCCCCAACCATCCGGAAATCGAGTTCGAGTTCCAGATTTATCCCACCGACGGTAATGCCTACACCACCAAGGTTGACAACCTGCTGGGCGTGGCCGATGCCGCTGTGAGCGATGAAGCTCCCGACATCTTCACCCTGGAAGCTGCTTTCGTGAAGCACTATGTCGAGACCGACTGGACCGGCGATCTGAAAGAGATCGGATTCACCGATGATGAACTGTCCGTCGCGTTCCCCGTCATGGCTCAGATCGGCCAGAATGCTGCCGGCGTCCAGAAGGGCCTGTCCTGGCAGTCCACCCCCGGCGTTCTGATGTATCGTGCTTCCCTGGCTGAGAAGTACCTGGGCGTCACCTCTCCTGAAGAAATGCAGGCGAAGGTTGCTGACTGGGATACCTTCCTCGAGACCGCTGAAGAACTGAAAGAAAAGTCTGAAGGCGCCTGCAAGATGGTTGTCGGCTCCGGCGACATCTGGAACGCCTATCAGTATCAGCGCGCTGCGGGCTGGGTTGTCGATGGCAAACTGAACATCGATGACGAACTGCTCGACTTCGAAGAACTGTGCAAGACCCTGGAGCAGGATGACCTGACCCACAAGGCTGGTGCCTGGGGCGAGACCTGGTTCGCCGGTATGCGCGGTGAAGTGGAAACCCTGTGCTACTTCCTCCCCACCTGGGGCCTGCATTACACCCTGAAGCCCAACTGCGTGGCTGGCTGGGATGCTGAGAATCCTGACAGCGAAGAGAACATCAAGAATGCTACCGAAAACGGCACCTACGGCGACTGGCGCATCACCGACGGCCCCGTGGCTTACAGCTGGGGCGGCACCTGGATGGGCATCAACGCTGCGAAGGCTGCTACTGCGGACGACGCCAAGAAGGCCGCTATGCATGACCTGATCAAGTTCTTCACCCTGGACGACGACTTCCTGACCCAGTACGCTGCGGACAGCGGAGACTTCGTGGGCAGCGCGAAGGCTGTGGAGACCATCCTGGCCAACGGCGGCACCCCGAACCCCTTCCTGGGTGGACAGGATCACTACGCCATCTTTGCCAAGGCTGCGGCTCTGGCCAACGGTTCTCTGATGAGCGAATATGACGACACCATCAACGGTCTGTGGAATGACTATGTCACCACTCCCTACACCAAGGGCGAGAAGGACCTCGACACCTGCCTGACTGAGTTCAAGGCTGCTGTCGCTGCTGCCATCACCACCATCGCCGTTGAATAATCGGTGTTAGACCTCACTGTTACTGAAAAGTAACTCGCGGGGCTGTCTCTTGCCTGACGGCGGGGACAGCCCCGTTTCCGGTATTTTTTCCAAAAGGCTTCCCCTGCAGGGGAAGATTTCTGCTGTGAACAGGCGGGCTGCCCTCCAGCGGAAGCCTTTTGGGGCGGGGGTTCCTATTATTTTTGAAAAAGGGGTGGACCTATGCAGGCGGAAGCCAGAGCGACGGCGAAAACGAAGCACAAATCCATCAGCTACAGCAAGTATGGATATCTCTTCATTGCGCCGTTTTTCATTACGTTCCTGATTTTTGGTCTGTATCCGATTCTCTTCACGTTCAAGACATCCGTAACGGACGCGGTTGGCTGGGAAAAGATCCTGAACAACAATATCATCGGGTTTGAGAATTTCCGCCAGCTGTTCGATCCGGCGAGCCTGGTCTACAGCAAGTTCTGGGGAGCACTGTGGAACACGATTATCATCTGGTTCTTCAACTTCGTGCCCCAGCTGGGCCTGGCGCTGATCCTGGCCTCCTGGTTTACCGACAGCCGTCTGCGGCTGAAGTGCCAGGGCTTCTTCAAGACCACGATTTTCATGCCGAATATCATCACCGCCGCGACCATCGGTATGCTGTTCATGAGCTTTTTCGCGTATCCGATCGGCCCGGTGAACACCTTTATCCAGACATTCGGCCTGGCCAATATGCCGATTGAGTATTTCCGCTCCACGGAATGGAGCCGCGGACTGATCTCCTTCATTCAGTGGTGGATGTGGTGCGGCAATACGATGATCATCATGATTGCCGGCATCAGCGGCATCAACCCCAGCCTGTTTGAAGCGGCGCTGGTGGACGGATGCTCCTCCCGCCAGACCTTCTGGAAGATTACCCTGCCTCTGATTAAGCCGATCCTGGTCTACAACCTGACGACTTCTCTGGTCGGCGGTCTGACCATGTTCGATATCCCGCACATGATGACCCAGGGCGGGCCGAACGAAACCACGAATACCGTGGCCCGGTTCATCTACACCCAGGGCTTCACCGGATCCCGCAACTTCAATATGGCCAGCGCGGCTTCCGTGGTGCTGTTTGTGATTATCATCATCGGCTCCCTGATCATCCGCTATGTGCTGAATGATCATGATCCCAAGCCCGGCAAGGCGCCGAGGAAGGGGGCGGTCAAATGAAAATGACAAGAAAGATCATCTATCTCGTTTTCGTTGCGATCGCGATTCTCGGCATGTTCCTGCCGGTTGCCACCTTCCATGATGATTCTTCCGCCTCCCTCGCCGGCGATATTGTGAAGCAGCAGGAAAAGGTGGACAGCGCTGCGACCCAGCTGCAGCGCTGGATTGACGGCGGCAAGAAGTCCGAAAAGGACATCGAGAAACAGAAAGCCAAAGTCGAAAAAGAGCAGGCCAAGCTGGACGAGCTGATTGCCCAGCAGGCGAACGCCAGCGGCGACAGCGAAGCGGGCCTGAGCTACGCGCTGCTGCCCGGCAAACTTCCGGCAGAGCTGCAGGTCGACATGACGGTTGTCAACCAGTACAAACTGTATGACAGCTGGAACATGGCCGAAAGCAAGCGGATCAACGAGGCCGAATGGAATTTCAGTCCGTACTACCTGTGCATCTGGATCGCCTTCGGCACGCTGGTCGCGGCGGCGGTGCTGGTGGTGCTGGCAGGCAGCAAGGACGCGAGCGTGCTCTTCACCATTTCCTCCTTCCTGCATCTG
Source organism: uncultured Clostridia bacterium (assembly GCA_947166385.1). Classification (GTDB taxonomy): domain Bacteria; phylum Bacillota; class Clostridia; order Christensenellales; family Aristaeellaceae; genus Aristaeella. Next base: position 120,453 of record CAMVEB010000003.1, read on the forward strand.
ATCAGCTTCCTGCTGTCTGCGTATGTGATCGTCCGGCTTTCCGTCATCCCGGTAAAGCTGCCCTACAGTAGCGCAGTTCTGAGCACTCCGGTTGTGCTGATGATTCTGGTCGGCAATGTTGTTTCCTTCGCGGCTCATGTGCAGGGCGTGCATAACTCCAAGCGGAGCATGATCTACGTGTTCTGCACCTTCCTGAGCGTGTTGGCGATCGTGCCTTTCTGGATCATGATCGTGAACGCGACCCGTTCCAGCCAGGCCATTCAGCAGGGCGTCAGCCTGATTCCGGGCAGCTACCTGAACTACAACTGGAACGTGCTGGCCAGCAAGAACTTCGACGTTTCCGTCGGCTTCATGAACAGCGCGATCATCGCTTTCGGATCCACGATCCTGAGCGTGTTCTTCTCCGCGATGACAGCCTACGGCTTCAAGGTTTACCAGTTCAGGGGCAATAAGCTGCTGTACGCGGTTGTGATGGCCATCATCATGATCCCCGGACAGGTGACCGGTACCGGTTTCTTCATGTTCATGTATCAGCTGCACTGGGTTAACAACCGGCTGGCGCTGATCATCCCGTCCATCGCGGCGGCAGGCACGGTGTTCTTCTTCCGGCAGTACCTGGAGGCAAATCTCCAGATCTCCCTGGTGGAAGCGGCCCGGATCGACGGCTGCGGCGAACTGAGAACCTTTGTGAAGATCATCCTGCCGATCATGGTGCCTGCCATGGCGACCATGGGCATCATGGCGGTAATCGGTTCCTGGAACAACTACCTGACTCCGTTGATGCTGTTCACGGATCCCGGCCTGAAGACCCTGCCGATGATGGTGCAGGAGCTGCGTGGCGATATCTACCGCACAGAATACGGCTCCATCTACCTGGGCCTGGCCATGACGGCGCTGCCGCTGATCATTGTGTACTTCGCCTTCAGCAAGTACATCATCGCGGGCGTTGCCCTGGGCGGTGTCAAGGAATAATTTCTCCGCGGATACAAGAATCGCCGGCATTTCTGCCGGCGATTCGTTTTGTCCCCCGTGCCGGAGAGGAAGGATTCCTTCTCAGCCTATCCCGCCCAGAGCGGAGTTGTACTCGTATTGTTCCACCGCGCCGGTCTCCACATTGATGTATACCTTGTAATACCCATCCTTCGGCCTCCGGTCCTTCAGATCACCCGTCTCCAGATCTTTCACGGAGACAGGAGGATAGAGCAGGTATTCCACCTGGAAGCAGGGGGTTCCGTTCACCATTTCATACCAGAGGTTGCCGCTTTCCTCAGCGGGGGTGGTATACAGCTCCAGGCCGGCGATCTGTTCTTCCTCCAGCCCGTAGCTGGTGATGATGAACTCCCGGGCGGTTTCAATCATCTCTTCCTCGGACAGCTTCCGCGCTTCCAGGGCGGCGGTCTTTTCCGCCTCCAGTCGCTCAAAATAATGCTCATCTGCAACGGACGATTCTTCGCTTTCAGCAGTGCCGTTCTTTTCGGCATGGGCGGCAGCCTTCAGCAGGAAAGCCATCTTGCGCTTCTCCGACGCGGAATCTGTCATCATCTGCTTCAGCTGTTCCAGACCCCAGACGTTCCCCTCATATCCGGCGGAAATCTCCTTTCCGTCGTGACTCCAGGTGACTTCCGCCTTTCCGTCCCGAACGATGGCAGTGTAGGTTCCGAGCACATAGTCCAGACCGCTGACGCCGGTATAGGTGACCCGGACGGCGCCGTCCGGCAGTTCCTCTTCCTGGCGGAAGAAGAAGGTTTGCATCTCTTCTGTAATGCCATAGGTTTCTTCCAGCCCTCGGTCCGCGATCCGGGCGGCGGAAACACGGGGGGAGATCAGCAGACTCGCGGCCAGCGCGGCCACGGAGAGCAGGGCCAGGACCATCGCAAAGACCAGGCCGACAGACAGTTTTTTCTTCATCGCAGGTTCCTCCTCCTGGGCGATCCGATACCGGAGGGCTGCGCGGCAGGAAGGCACATCATCCAGAAAGGAAAGGCGCCGATCCATCGCGGCCTGAAGCGTTTCCTTATTCTTCTTCATAATACCAGTCCTCCAATTGATTTTTCAGCATCGTTTTCGCTTTCTTTAACCGATAATTGATCGTTGACCGGGGGAGCCGCAGGATCCGGGTCATCTCATCCAGGGTCATGCCCTGATACCAGTGGAGCAGGGTGACCTCCTTGAGCTTCACCGGCAGGGACAGCACCGCACGCGTAACGGTATCATCCCGTTCCTCAAAGGGAATGGATCCTTCGGGCAGGGAGTCCGGGGTCACGGACCGGTCCGTATTCCGTGCCCAGGAGCTCTTCAGCAGGTCCTTGCAGGTATTGACGGCAATGCGCATAATCCATGTTTTTTCTTCTGCTTCGCCGCGGAAGCGGTCATAGTTTTTCCAGGCCTTGAAAAAGGTTTCCTGAACCGCGTCTTCCGCCAGGGCTCTGTCACACAGATAGGAAAAGCACAGGCGCAAAACCGGCTTTTCCCAGCGGGTAAGCACATCGTCCAGCCATTCCCGGCGCAGGTCCTCTGCCACAGCGCTCCCTCCTTTCAACACTGATTAGACGACAGGGTTCTCAAAACAGGCCAAAGTTTTTTTCAAACGAATTTCATGAAATTTGATGCCATCCGGAACGAAGCGAAGGATCTTTATTGTTTTTTCCCGGAACCCATTGTACAATAAGATCATCGAAACCGCCACCGCAGGGAGGATATACCATGAAAACCGAACAGACAGAAAAGCTGTATTTTGCCTCTGATTATATGGAAGGAACGCTTCCGGCCATCCTGCAGCGGCTGACGGAAACCAATCTGGTTCATTCGGCCGGATACGGGGCGGATGAGTTTTCAGCGTCCGCCCGGCAAAAAATCCGGGAAGCCTGCTGTGCGCCGGAGGCGGATGTTTTTTTCCTGATCGGGGGGACGCAGGCCAATGCGACAGTGATTGACGCCATGCTCCGTCCGTACCAGGGGGTGATCGCGGCCGCGACCGGGCACATCAGTGTTCATGAAGTCGGCGCGGTGGAAGCCGGCGGCCACAAGGTGATTCCCCTGCCGCAGGAGAGCGGGAAGCTTTCCGCCGAGGCAATCAGATCCTGCGCCGGGACTTACTGGAAGGATGAGACCCGGGAGCATATGGTCATGCCGGGCCTGGTCTATCTTTCGCAGCCCACCGAGTATGGCACGCTCTACTCCCTTGAGGAACTGAGGGCGATCAGCGCAGTCTGCCGGGAATACAGCATGGGGCTTTATGTGGATGGCGCCCGTCTGGCTTATGCGCTGGCGTGCCCGGAGAATGACGTGACCCTGCCGGACCTGGCGGCGCTGTGCGACACGTTTTACATCGGGGGTACAAAATGCGGGGCGCTGTTCGGGGAGGCGGTGGTTTTCCCGAAGCACGACACGGTGCCTCACTTTTTCTCCATCGTGAAGCAGCACGGCGCGCTGCTGGCCAAGGGACGGATTGCCGGCATCCAGTTTGATACGCTGTTCACGGACAACCTGTATGAGCAGGCGGGGAAGACTGCCATTGCCGCAGCGGATCGGATCAGGGCGGCGCTGAAGGAAAAGGGATACAGGCTGACGATCGATACCCCGACGAACCAGATTTTCATCGCTCTGGATCCGGAACAGCTGCAAAAGCTTTCGGAGCGGGTGGAGATGGGATTCTGGGAGAACCGGCCGGACGGGACAACCGTCATGCGAATCGCAACCAGCTGGGCAACCAGCAAAGAAGATACGGACAGGCTGATTGCAGCCCTGTAAAAACAGAAGGAGGAAACGGAACATGAAAAAGGCGGTATGCATGCTGACGGCACTGGTAATGGCGCTGCTGTTCTCCGGCGGATTGGCGCCTGCGGCCCGGGCGGAGGAAGAATACGCTCTGCCCCGGGAGGAGGGGACCCGCCAGCTGACTTTCTACTGGTACGGGGAGGGCGTGGACTATGACACCTGTGACATGTGGATCTGGTATCCCAACGCCGACGGCCGCGGATACCTTTTCCATCCCTGCGAATACGGGGTGAAGGTGGTTCTGAACGTGCCGACGGAAGTGGAGAAGGTGGGCTTTATTGTCCGGCGGAACTGCTCCAGCCCCGGCGGCACCAGCTGGGGTTCGGCCACGAAGGATTACGACGGCGACCGTTACGCGGAAATCCTGGGGGATACGACGGAGGTCTGGCTGAAACCCGGAGATGCCAACATGTACCGGAGCGACGACGGCGGAAAAACGCTGTATCAGGAGAAGAAAATGACACTGGTCGGAATCACGGATATGAATACATTCCAGTACTTCCTGAACCCGGCGGCGCGGATCGGCTCGCTGGACCAGGTGAAGGTCACCGAGCAGGAAACCGGCAGGGCTCTGGAGGTGACCGGCCTGAGCAGCCTGGAGATGGAGGTGGTTACCGGGAAGATCACCGTCGCGGAAGAGCTGGATCTTTCCCGGGTGTATACGGTGGAAATCGCGGGCTATGAGCCCATGAACGCTGTGCCGACAAAGGTTTTTGATACGGAAGCCTTCGCGGAGCAGTATGTCTATGACGGGGACGATCTGGGCGCGGTAATCGGGGAAAGCGGAACGACTTTCCGGGTCTGGGCGCCGACAGCGAGCCGGGTGGTGCTGAACCTGTTTGAAGCCGGGAACGGCACTGATGCCTGTGACAGACTGGAGATGGCCCGCGGGGAGAAGGGCGTCTGGAGCGCGGAAGCGCCCTGCGGCAGCGGTACCTATTACACGTATACGGTGACAACGGCCGTCGGAGAGCAGGAAGCGGTGGATCCCTATGCCCGTGCGGTGGGCGTGAACGGCGACCGCGGCATGGTGGTAGACCTGCGCGCAACGGATCCGGAAGGATTCGACGCGGATACCTGGACGGACAGCATCAGCGCCTATAACGAGGCAGTGATCTGGGAAGTGCATGTCCGGGATTTCTCGAACCGTCTGGCATCCGCCCGGTATCCGGGAAAGTACCTGGCGTTTACCGAGCATGGCCTGACGAACGCCGCGGGAGAACCGGCCGGCGTGGATTATATGACAGATCTGGGGATTACCCACGTGCATCTCCAGCCGGTATACGACTTTGCCACGGTGGACGAAACGTCAGAGGAACCCCAGTTCAACTGGGGATATGACCCGAAGAACTACAACGCGCCGGAAGGCAGCTATTCCACGGACCCGTACCACGGGGAGGTCCGTATCACCGAGTTCAAGCAGATGGTGCAGGCGCTGCACGGGAGCGGTCTGGGCGTGGTGATGGACGTGGTGTACAACCATACCTACGAGGGCAACTCCTGTCTGAACCGGATTGTACCATATTATTACTACCGCTATGACGGAATGGGTGGCTGGTCCAACGGATCCGGCTGCGGAAACGAGACGGCATCCGACCGGGCCATGTTTCGGAAATACATGGTGGATTCCGTGTGCTACTGGGCGAAGGAATACCATGTGGACGGTTTCCGGTTTGACCTGATGGCGCTTCATGATGTCCGGACCATGCAGGAGATCGAAGCGGCTGTGCACGCGATCAATCCCCGGGCGATCCTTTATGGGGAAGGCTGGACCGGCGGAACAACGCAGCTGATGCTGCCCCTGCAGGCCAACCAGGCCAATATGAAGCAGATCACCGCTTCCGAAGGCGCGGCTGGCGGCATCGCCGTGTTCAACGACAGCATCCGGGACGGGCTGAAGGGCAGCGTATTCGACACGAAGGAACGGGGATATATCAGCGGCAATGTGAACCAGGGAACGGCGTGGCAGGTGGTTTTCGGCCTGACCGGCGGCGAGCGGAACAAGATGGTTTCCTGGACTGCCCCTGACAACAATGTCATCAACTACATGGCCTGCCATGACAATCATACGCTGTTCGACCGGCTGCTGGCTTCCAATCCGGAGTATTCCCTGGAGTACCGGCTGAAGATGAACCGCTTCGGTATTTCAATCATCATGATCGGCAAGGGCATTCCCTTCTTCCTGGCTGGCGAGGAAATGCTGCGCTCCAAGGGCGGAGATTCCAACAGCTACAAATCTTCTGACGAGGTAAACAACATCCGCTGGGATGATCTGACGCCCGGCAGCGAAGTCATGAATATGCGGGATTTCTACCGTGAACTCATTGCCCTGCGCAGGGCAAACGGGTTCCTGACCGGCGGGGACATTGCCTGTGAAGTTCTGCCGGACAGCTCGATTGAGGTCCGATGGACGCAGGACGGGGCGCTGATTGCCTTTGCGGTGATCAATCCCGGTATGCCGAAGACCATCACCCTGCCCGACGGAGAATGGCAGGCACTGCTGCTGAATGAGACGGTTGACTCATCCGGTACCCGGACACTCAGCGGGGAAGTGACCGTGGACGGCCGGACCGTCCTCCTCGTTCGCGGGAAATAAGCCTTCGTCATAAATACTTGTGAAAGGGGATGGCGCGTTGTCATCCCCCCTCTTTTCAGCCTGCAGTCATCCTGGCCAGGATAGCCTGGCCTTCTGTTTTCAGCCATTTTCGCCGCTGCCGGTAATCCGGCAGCACTTTTTCAACCGCTGCCCAGAAGCGGGGACTGTGGTTCATCTCCAGACGGTGGCACAGCTCGTGGACGATGACGTAATCCCGGATCTCCGGCGGGCAGAGCATCAGCAGACAGTTGAAGTTCAGGTTGCCCTGGGCAGAACAGCTGCCCCAGCGTGTTTTCTGATTGCGGATGGTGATTCGCCCAACGCGGACACCGATCTGATCCGCGAAAATCCGTACCCGCGGCGGGAACCACGCCAGTGCCTGATTTGCCAGTTCATCGATTTCCTGCGGGGAGAGCGCCTCCTGCCGGGTGGTTTCCTCCTGCCGGGCGGCTTTTTCCAGGTGGCTTTCGATCCACGGACGATTTTCTTCGATGATGCGGCGCAGCTCAGCCTGCGGGGTGTACAGCGGAGCGCGGACTAGCACCAGCGAAGGCCCTTTAATCTGGATGGAAACAGTTTTCCGACGGCTGCGAAGCACCTGAACCGTGTAGTCTCTTTCTGTCATGGCAGGTTTCCTTTTCCTCCATGGATCAATTTCTTTCCGTGTTCTTCCGGTCTTTTCCATCTTATCCTCCGTCGCCTGCCTTTTCAACCACTGTCAGCTGCATTTTTTCTGCACAAATACAGAATCGTTGTGTTGCGGAAGGGAACGTGGTATGATAATAAAGTGAAAAAGTATTTCCATGACCGGACAGCAGCAGGGGGAGACCCCGAAGAAGAGGTGTAATCATGACCCGGGAGTATGAAACACGGAAAAGGAATTCGTGGAAAAAGCTGATGGGCTACCTTCTCCTGGTTCTGGGCGGTATCTTTGTGAATCTGGCTCTTTCCCAGGCGATAAGCCTGACGGGATGGCCGCTGTATCTCGACTGTATCGGCACGATCCTGGTTTCCTTCGTCGGCGGGATTCTTCCCGGCTTGATGGTGGGCTATGCCACCAATCTGCTGAAAACGGTCTTTGATCCCTCTTCGCTGTATTACTGTGCCATCAACGTGCTGCTGGCGGTGCTGGCCTTCTCGCTGTATAAGCGGAAATGGTTCCGCAGCTGGTGGAAGACGCTGCTGTCCGTGCCCCTGTTTGCGCTGGTCGGCGGCGGTCTGGGGAGCCTGCTGACCTGGGTGCTGTACGGGTTTACCTATGGGAACGGCCTGGCCGGCGATCTGGCGCGGAGTATCTTTGACGCGGGGCTCCGGAGTCCCCTGCTGGCGCAGATGACCGCCGATACCGTTGTGGACCTGCTGGATAAGCTGATCAGCGTGTTCACTGCAATGCTGGTCTTCAACGCGCTGCCCCGGTCGTTCAGGAACCGGTTCCGGTATCATTCCTGGCTGCAGAATCCTCTGTCCCGGGAGAATTTCAAGCTGGCGGAGCGCTTTAAACCCCGCGGCATGTCCCTGAGGACGAAAATTGTCCTGCTGCTTTCCGCTTCGATGGTGATCATTGCGGCGGTGACGACCGGGATCAGCTACCTGTCCTACCGCCGGTCCACCATTGAGGCCCAGGTGGAGATGGGCGAGGGCGTTACCCGGGTGCTGATCGGGAATATGGATCCGGACCGGGTGGAGGAATATAAGATCCTGGGGGACGCGGCGCCCGGCTACGCAGCGTCCGAGGCGGCGATGTCCAATGTCCGGAACAGCAGCCAGAATATTGAGTATGTCTATGTATACCAGATCCGGGAGGACGGATGCCATGTGGTGTTCGATCCCGACACACCGGATCTGCCCGGGGAGGATCCTGGCACGGTGATTCCCTTTGACGAAGCGTTCCGGGATCAGCTGCCGGCCCTGCTGGCGGGGGAGGAAATCGAGCCGGTAATCTCCAACGAAACATACGGCTGGCTGCTGTCCGTTTACACGCCGGTGAAAAACAGCGCCGGAGAGACGGTGTGCTACGCCTGCGTGGATATTGATATGACGGAGCTCTGGAAGGAAGAATGCAAATTCCTGGCCGAGATTCTGTCCCTGTTTGTCAGCCTGGCGGTGCTGATCCTGGTGGCGTTCCTGTGGTTTGCGGAATACGGGGTGGTTCTGCCGATCAACACCATGGCGCTGACCTCCGAAAGCTTTGCCTTCAACAGCGATGAGGTGCGGCAGGAAAGCGCGAAGCAGATCCGGGATCTGGGGATCCGCACAGGTGACGAAATTGAGAACCTGTACGAGGCGATGACAAAAACCACGGAGGATTCCGTCCGCTATATCGCCGAATCCCAGGAGAAGAACGCGATCATCACCCGCATGCAGGAAAACCTGATCATCACCATGGCGGACCTGGTGGAAAGCCGGGACCAGAATACGGGCGACCATATCAAAAATACCTCTGAGTATACCCGGATCATTATGGAGGAGCTGCGCCGGGAAGGCCATTATACCGATCAGCTGACGGATCAGTTCGTGGCGGATGTATTCCGCTCGGCGCCGCTGCATGATATCGGCAAGATCCGGATTTCCGACGCGGTGCTGAACAAGCCCGGGAAACTGACGGACGAAGAATTTGCTCTGATGAAGCTGCATACCGTTTACGGCGGCGAGGTGATTGAAAAGACGCGCTCCGCCTCGCCGGATATCAGCTATCTGAATGTGGCGAAAGACCTGGCAACCTACCATCACGAGTGGTGGAACGGCCGGGGCTATCCGGAAGGGCTGAAAGGCAGCGAGATCCCGCTGTCCGCCCGGATCATGGCGGTGGCGGATGTGTTTGACGCCCTGGTATCCAGGCGCTGCTACAAGCCCGGCTTCTCCTTTGAAAAGTCGATGGATATCATCCGGGAAGAAGCCGGAACGCATTTTGATCCGCTGGTGGCGCAGGCGTTCCTGAACGCGGGGGACGAAGTACGGAAAGTGCTGGATCAGCGGCAGCAGGGAACCGATTAACGGACAGGAGGCACCCATGGCGCGGACGGCTTATTGCAAAAAATGCGGAAAAGAGGTGGATGCGGGGGAAATCTGCCCTTTCTGCGGAACCCGCCTGGGGAAGAACGCGGCCCATGCCGCCTGGTGCGTGGAACGGACACCGGTGAAGGACTGGATGTACTGGAACAGCGTGATGCGGCTTTTGCTGCCGGGGGCGCTGGTCATCCTGATCCTGGTGCTGCTGCTGGAAGGTCTCAGCGGCGGACTGGCGGCTGTGGAAAAGATGATTTCCTCCGGCTTTCCGGAGATCCTGGGGATTCTGATGCTGACGGTTCTTGCGGTGGTGCTGATTGTGCTCCTGCTGCAGGGAAAGGAGCTGTCCGATTTTGTGGTGGATAACCGGGGTGTCCATGAAACCCGCTATCTGCCGGATCCGACACCGCTGAAGATGATCATGCGGCTGAAGGCGCCGAAAGGCGCGGCAGGCGGCACAGTGGTGAAGCTGGGGGAGAAGCATGTTCCCTGGCGGGAGATAAGCCGGGTGCAGCTGTGGCCGGAAAAGTGCATGGTGCTGTTTTACGCGCCGGCGTGGTGGCTGCGGCTTCCGGTGGTCTGCACTCCCTTTTCCTGGGAGGACACCATGGTCTATATCCGGGAGAAACTGGGGAAGAAGAAAAAGGTCCGGCTGCCGCGCTCCCTGTCCCTGACGGCGGAGGCTGCGCCGAAACCGGCTTTGGCCCCGGAACCGCCCGCGCGTCAGACCGTGATGGAAGAAATCCTGCCTCCTCCGGAGGATTCCCCGGAGGAAATGCCGGATCCGGCGGGCGACCCTTGACAGAGCAGGGGTTACCCGGTAAAATAATCTGGATATCCTATGTCCATTACAGATGACAATTCCGCTGATGCCCTTGGGCAGAGGAAGGAGGAGAGAGCCTTCGGGCTCCGATGCAGTATGAAGAAAACCCGCCTGATCCTGGTACTGGCTTTGGGAATCGCCCTGGTGATGCTTTTTGCGGCTGCCGCTCTGGCTGACAGCCCGCTGACTTTCAAAGGTCAGCTGGACAACTACAAATTCACCGGCCCTGCCCGGGTTACGGTGGCGATTACGATTTCCAACGCCGGCGAGGGTGATATGCCCGGCCCGGTCACGCTGTACTATCCCAGCGGCAAGCAGATCGAGGAGTTCGGTTCCCCAACGCTGAAGGTCGGGGCCAGCCGGAGCTGGACGGGGACCTGGGATGTGACGCAGAAGGAGCTGGAAGCCGGGAAAATCTCCTTTACGGTTCGCTACTCCGCCTATGATGACGACGGCGTGCTGCAGAATAAGGCCAACCGGATCAATTTCACGATTCAGTACAGCGGCTCCGAGCCGGAGCTGACCGTGAAACGGTCTTTCCTGCCCACGGAAGCACAGAAGGGGCAGGAGGTCAGCGTCATCTATGAGATCACCAACGCGGGATCCACGGATGTCTCCAATGTGACCATCAAGGAGAATTCCAGCATCTCCGAAAAAGCCGGTACGATCGACAGCATTCCGGCCGGAGAGACGGGGAAATATGTCTTTACCGCCAAAATGGGCACCAAGGATCTGACCAGCGAGGCTACCATTACCTACAAGGCTGCCGGCAAGACCTATACCGCCAATGTGGAAGCCGGCACCATCAGGTATACAAAGATGGATCTGAGCGCTTCGCTGACCGCGGATAAGAAGGGCGGCGTCCCGGGCGACATTGTGAAGCTGACCCTGAAGCTGAAGAACAGCGGGAAAACGGATTATACCAATGTCAATGTAACGGATCCGGCCCTGGGCCCCGTTTTCAGCGGGGAGACCGTGCGCGCCGGGGAAACCGTAACCCTGGAAAAAGAGCTGACCATTACCGAGTCCACGGACCTGCAGTTTATGGTTCAGGCGGAAAACGCGGAAGGTAAACAGGTGACGACGGCAACAGGCCGGATCAGCGTCATCGCGACGGATCCCGCGAAGCAGATCGTGCTCAGCGTCGAAACCGCGGCCGATCGCACGGAAGTATACAAAATTCCGGGCGGCGTCGTCCGGTTTACGATTACCGTGCATAATGAAAGCGCCGTGAATGTGAAGAATATCACGGTCAAGGCGGTGGAGAAGGAAGTCTACTGGTTCGAGGAGATCCCCGCGGGAGAATCCCGCTCGATCACCCGGGACATGGAAATCAGCATGGCCGGGAACTTCCAGTTCACGGCGAATACGAAGGATGAACTGGGCCAGACGCTGACCTTTGCCAGCAATTCGGTTCCCGTTGCCTATGCCCCGCCCACCCCGGTCCCGACGGAAGCCCCCCTGGTGACGCCGCCTGCCCCGGCTACGGAGCCGCTGCCCCAGGCCACGAAGGCGCCGGAGTGGATCGGCCAGGCGGAGAGCATCGCGGATACGGCCAAATGGATTCTGGCCGGCATCGCCGGGTTTCTGGCGTTGCTGCTGCTGATCGGCGGAGTCCGCAGGGCTCACAGCAAAGCCCAGTCCAATAAGGCCATGGATCATCTGGAAGGCGCCAATTACCGGGATTACAGCATCCCGCCGAAGAGAAGACGCCGGAACGAGGTGCTCAGCGGCCTGGATGAGAAGAAAGGGAATCCCCCGGAGCCGGAGCAGCTGAATCAGCCGGAGAATACTGCGCAGAACAGCGAGCTGATGGCGGAGACGCTCAAGCGGCTCTATGAGGAACACGGAAAGGACGGGGAGAAGCCCGGGGAGCCGTCCGCGGAGGTTATGGAAACCGCGGCGGAGGAAACCGCGGAGGAAACTGCGAAGGAAGCGGCAGAGGATGCGGCCGGGGAAACGGCCGACACCCGGGAAGTTTTCCGCCGTCGCAGGGCGAAGCAATAAACTGAAGGAAACAGATCCCGCGGAAGGCCGGCAACGGATCATCCGCGGGATTTTTTTCCGGAACAAAGCCGGAGGGAAAAATAACGATGAGGAAGAAATGGGCCGCCTGCCTGATGGCGGTGATGGTGCTGCTGTGCGTCTGGACGGTGCCGGCAGCAGCGCTGGAGCCGCTCCAGCCCTGCCACCGGGTGACGAATACCTTCTCGGAGACCACGGCGGAGAATAAATCCGTTGTGCGCCTGTGGCATGTGGAAACCGCGCATCCCGCCGTGACGGAGGAAATCAACCGTCTCGCGGAGAGCTTCGCGCAGGAGATCGGACCGCAGCTTCCTGCTGCGAAGAACAGCGGAAAGAGCAACAGCCGTCTGGATGTGGAAATCCGCTACAGCCGCACCGGTCTGCACTGGATGAGCTTTCTCGTCCAGGCCCGTACGGTTTACCACCGGAAGCTGACGGATCAGCGCTTCATCTCCCGGACGTATGATATGGAGACCGGCGAGCGCGTGACCCTGGATCAGATCTTTGATGAAAACCTGGAGACCTGGGATTTCCTGGCTCAGCGGGTGCGGGAAACGCTGTCGGGTTACTGGCTGGATATGGATCAGAAGGAAGGCGCTCTGGAGGCGCTCTGCACCCGGGAGGCCCTGGAGCAGGCGGAGTTCACGCTGCACGGGATGTCCCTCGTGCTGCATTATTCCGCCTCTGACCTGTATGAGGATAAGCATACCCTGATGGAGGTTCCCCTGTATTATCCGGAAATCCGGGACATGATGAATGAAAAGGCCTGGGAAGAGACGGATAATCAGAAGTATTACAATACCTGCGCCCTGACCTTCGATGACGGGCCGAATGCCACGCGGAGCCCCCTGGTGCTGGATGCCCTGATGGAGACCGGGGTCCGGGCGACCTATTTTGTCATCGGCAACCTGATTGCCAAGAATGACTGGATCGTCCAGCGGGAGCATGACGACGGGCATGCCGTCGCCTCCCATAACTGGCACCACGGCAACGCCACCAAGAGTTCCGGCGCGGCGCTGCGGGCCATGCCGAAGAAGGTCAACGCGGCCATGGTCAAGGCCATCGGCATCCCGGTCCGGTATGACCGTGTGCCCGGCGGCCGCTATCCGCCGATGCAGAAGGCCAAGGTCAACTGGGCGTATATCCAGTGGAGCCTGGATACCTATGACTGGCAGGGCGGCAGCTCCGAATCCGTGCTGGACATGGTGAAGAAGAAAATCTCGGACGGGGATATCATCCTCTGCCACGATATCAAGAAAAACGCTCCGGAGTCCACCCGGCAGATTGTCCGCTTCCTGGAGGAGAAGGGATACATGCTCCTGACGGTGGATGAGCTTTTCGCCAAGGACGGGGTGACCCTGGAGCGGGGCAAGGTTTACTATCGCTGCGTGGACGGCGATACCTCGAAAAAGGACGGGACCTGAGGCCGCCGTTCAGGCGGTCGGCGCAAAGGCCCGCTTTGTCAAGTTTCTGTTGCACAGCCGGGGATGACAATGATATAATATCCTGTATTTGTTTGCCCATCTTCTGATGGGCGATTCCCTGTAAGGAGAAAGATATGCTTGATTTTTTGAAGAAGATGCTGGGCGCGGGGAACGACGCGCAGCTGAAGAAACTGCAGAAGCCTGTCGACGCCGTGATGGCGTTGGAAGATGAATACAGAAAAATGACGGACGAGCAGCTGCAGGCAAAGACGGCGGAGTTCCGTCAGCGGCTGCAGAACGGAGAGACGGAAGACGATATCCTGCCCGAGGCATTTGCCACAGTCCGCGAGGCGGCGGACCGGGTGCTCGGCCTGCGGCCCTACCGGGTGCAGGTGCTGGGCGGCATCGTGCTGCACCAGGGGCGGATCGCCGAGATGAAAACCGGTGAAGGCAAAACTCTCGTTTCCACCATGCCGGCTTATCTGAACGCGCTGCGCGGCGAGGGTGTCCATATCGTGACGGTGAACGATTATCTGGCCCGCCGCGACAGCGAGTGGATGGGCAAGGTGCACCGTTTCCTGGGGCTGAGCGTCGGCCTGATCGTTCATGATCTGGATTCGGCCGAGCGCCAGGAAGCCTATGCCTGCGATATCACCTACGGCACCAACAACGAGCTGGGCTTTGACTACCTGCGGGATAACATGGTGATCCGCCGGAGCGATCTGGTGCAGCGCGGGCATGCTTTTGCCATCGTGGACGAGGTGGACTCCATCCTGATCGATGAGGCGCGGACGCCGCTGATTATCTCCGGCCAGGGCGAGAAGAGCACCGAGCTGTACGACCGGGTGGACACCGTGGTGCGTACCATGAAGCCCGGGATCCACTTTGAGGTGGAGGAGAAGAAGAAGGCCGTCACGCTGACGGATGAAGGCGCCCGGAAGGTGGAAACGGCCTTTGGCGTGGAAAACCTGAACGACCCGGAGAACAGCGAGCTGAATCACCATGTGAACTGCGCGCTGCGGGCCCAGTTCATCATGAAGCGGGACGTGGACTATGTGGTCCAGAACGGCCAGGTCGTGATTGTGGATGAGTTCACCGGCCGCCTGATGATCGGCCGGCGCTATTCCGAAGGCCTCCACCAGGCCATTGAAGCCAAGGAACATGTGAAGGTGGAACGGGAGAGCAAGACCCTGGCCACCATTACCTTCCAGAATTATTTCCGCATGTACCGGAAGCTGAGCGGTATGACCGGTACTGCCAAGACGGAGGAAGCCGAGTTCCAGGGGATCTATTCCCTGGACGTGGTGGAGATTCCTACCAACCGGCCGAATATCCGGAAAGACCTGGAAGACATGGTCTACAAGAACAAGAACGCCAAGTTTAACGCGGTAGTCGCGAGCATTGAGGAGCACCACGCCACGGGCCAGCCGCTGCTGGTCGGCACGATCAGCGTGGAGGTCAGCGAAATGCTGAGCGAAATGCTGAAGCGCCGGGGAATTCCCCATGAGGTGCTGAACGCCAAGAACCACGCGAAAGAAGCGGAAATCGTGGCGCAGGCGGGCCACTGGGGCGCCGTCACCATCGCCACAAACATGGCCGGCCGCGGAACGGATATCCTGCTGGGAGGCAACCCCGAGTTCATGGCCCGGAAGGCGCTGCGCCAGGAGAACCCCGACCTGGAGGACGAGGTGATCGAGGAGGCCGTCGGCCACAGCGAGCATGTGAGCGACGAGGTGCTGGAAACCCGGAAGCGTTTCAATGACCTGTATGCGAAGTTTAAGGCGGAGACGGACGCTGAGCACGAGCGGGTGCTGAAGACCGGCGGACTGCATATCATCGGCACGGAGCGGCATGAAAGCCGCCGGATCGACAATCAGCTGCGCGGCCGCAGCGGCCGGCAGGGGGATCCGGGTTCCACCCAGTTCTTTATCAGCCTGGAGGATGACCTGATGCGCCTGTTCGGCAGCGAACGGATCGGCGTCATGGTGGACCGGCTGGGCCTGAAGGATGACGAGCCGCTGACGGCCGGCCTGCTGACCAAGCAGATCGAGAGCGCCCAGAAGCGGATTGAAAGCCGGAACTTTGAAGCCCGCAAACACGTGCTGGAATACGACGATGTGATGAACCGCCAGCGCGAGGTGATCTACGGCCAGCGCCGCCGGGTGCTGATGGGCGAGGATGTGAAGGACAGCATCCTGCGGATGGCGGATCACGTCATCGATTTCGCCGCGGGGCGCTGGATGAACGGGGAAGACGAGACCGAATGGGAGTGGAAACAGGCCGCCAATTACCTGGAGAACCTGTGCAACCACCATGGTATCCTCGCGGAGAAGAAGGATCTGGCGGACGGGGAGAACCGGGAGGCGTTTGTGACTGCCCTGAAGGAGGACGCCAGGGCTTTCTACGCGGAGCGCGAGCAGATGATGGAAGAGCTCCATGTGGATATGCGCGAAGTGGAGCGAGTCATGCTGCTGCGGAGCGTGGATTCCCGCTGGATGGATCATATCGACGCCATGGATCAACTGCGCGACGGCATCGGATTCCGGGCCTACAGCGGCAAGAATCCCGTCACGGAATACCAGATCGAAGCGTCGCATATGTTTGAGGAGCTGAACCACCTGATCCGGGAGGATACGGTGCGCCGGGTCTACCAGACCAAGGTGCAGGTCACGCCGGAGCGGGTGCAGACCGCGAAGCCGACCGAGGCGCGCCTGGCCGGGGACGGCCCCCGGCAGCCCAGGCGGGTGAAGGCTTCCCAAAAGGTCGGGCGGAATGATCCCTGCCCGTGCGGCAGCGGCAAAAAGTACAAGAATTGCTGTGGGAGAGTGGAAAATGATTGAACTTGATCAGTATGCCCAGGACATTGCGGGCATCCGGAAAAGCATTCTCGCGGCCGGCGAGGCGCTGCATATTGACCATATGCGCGAGCAGATCGACGAGCTGACAGAGGAAATGAACCAGCCGGAATTCTGGAATGATACGGACCGCTCCACCCGGGTGAACCAGAAGCTGGGACACCTGAAGAACAAGCTGGAGCACTATGAGCATCTGCTGGCTTCCGCCGATGACATCGATACCATGATGGAACTGGCGAAGGAAGAGAACGATGAGGACATGGTGAAGGAAGTCGGCGAGGAGCTGGCGAAGCTGAAGGAGCAGGCGGACGCGCTGGAGCTGGAAACCCTGATGCGCGGCGATTATGATGACAACGACGCCGTGCTGAGCCTGCATGCCGGCGCGGGCGGCACCGAGGCCCAGGACTGGACCCAGATGCTGTACCGGATGTACACCCGCTACTGCGAGCGGATGGGCTTCGAGGTGAAGCTCCTGGACCTGCTGGACGGGGATGAGGCCGGCATCAAGAGCGTCACCTTTGAGGTGAGCGGCGACCATGCCTACGGCTACCTGCGCGGCGAGAAGGGCGTGCACCGCCTGGTGCGGATCAGCCCCTTTGATGCCAACGCGCGTCGGCATACGAGCTTTTCCAGCCTGGACGTGGCGCCCATGCTGGAGGATGACGGCGACGAGATCAAGATTGATATGAAGGATGTGCGGGTGGATACCTACCACTCCAGCGGCGCCGGCGGGCAGAACGTGAACAAGACCAGCTCTGCCGTCCGCATGACCCATTTTCCGACGGGCATCGTGGTGGCCTGTCAGACAGAGCGGGATCAGGTGCAGAACCGGGCGACCTGTCTGAAGATGCTGAAGGCGAAGCTGCTGGAGCTGAAGGAACGCGAGAAGGAACAGCAGATGGCCGATATCAAGGGCGAGATGAAGAAGATCGAATGGGGCAGCCAGATCCGCTCCTATGTCTTCCAGCCCTATACGATGGTCAAGGATCACCGGACAAACTACGAGAGCGGGAACATTGACGACGTGATGAACGGCAACCTGGAAGGCTTTGTCACCGCTTATCTGAAAATGCAGTAACCGATGAAGGAGAAACGTATCGGCTGCGGCGCCGCTCTCCTCTGGATCCTTTTCATTATCACGCTGACGATCCGCCTGATCGCGGGCAGCGGAAGCCTGATGGCTGCCGAGATGGGGAAGTCTGCCCCGCCGGAGCGCACCGGGCTGCCGGCCGGGGAATATGCCGGCGTCTGCGGGATGACAGCCTCCTTCCTGACGGACGGGCAGGCCTCCTTCCAGTATATGTATACGGACGGCGCCGGACAGGAGATCCTGTGTTTTCAGCCCCATGAGGCGGCGCATATGGAGGATGTCCGGGGGCTGATCCGGCTGGATGCCTGGGTCTGCGCCATCAGCGGGGCGCTGGCGCTGCTCCTGACGGCCGCCGGTCTTTTCCGGCAGGGCCCGCGGGAGGGCTTCCTGCGGGGCGTCCTCATCGGGCTGCGGATCTTTGCCGCGGCAGCGGGGGTGCTCCTGGTCTGGGCGCTGGCGGATTTTGACGGATTCTTCGTCACCTTCCACCGGGTGGCCTTCCGCAATGAGGGCTGGATTCTGGATCCGCGGACGGATCTGCTGATCCGGCTGATGCCGGAGCGCTTCTTTATCGCGCTGGGCATCCGTGGCGCGGCGTTTGCGCTGGCCGGGCCGGTGGCGTTGGAGGTGCTGGCGCGCTTCGGGCTGCATATGCTGAAAAAGAGGGATTTGCCATGAGCTATCTGGAGGCTTCCCGCCGCCGGGCGGAGGAGCTGCGGAATCAGGAAAAGGTGCGGATCCTGTCGCTGGAAACCAGCTGCGATGAAACGGCCGCGGCGGTTATTGAGAACGGCCGGAGGATCCTGAGCAATGTGGTTTTCAGCCAGATTGACCTGCATGAGCTGTATGGCGGCGTGGTGCCGGAGATTGCCAGCCGGGCCCATATGGAGGCCTGCGACCGGGTGCTGGATCAGGCGCTGCGGGAGGCCGGCATGGACCTGCGGGAGATCGATGCCCTGGCGGTGACGAAAGGCCCGGGGCTGGTCGGCGCGCTGCTGACCGGGGTCAACTGCATGAAGGGGCTGGCCTTTGCGGCGGGGAAGCCGCTGGTCGGAGTCAACCATATCGAAGGCCATGTCAGCGCCAACTATCTGACGCATCCGGATCTGGAGCCGCCTTTCCTGTGCCTGGTGGTCAGCGGCGGCCACAGCCATCTGGTGGAGGTGGCGGATTACGGAACTTACCGGCTCCTGGGGCAGACGGCGGATGATGCCGCGGGCGAGGCCTTTGACAAGGCGGCCCGGGTGCTGGGACTGCCGTATCCAGGCGGGCCGCGGATCGACGCGCTGGCGGAGGAAGGGAACCCGGAGGCGTTCACCCTTCCCCGGCCGAAGACCGAAGGGAAATATGATTACAGCTTCAGCGGGCTGAAAACCGCGTTTATCAACACGGTCCACGGCCTGGAGCAGAAGGGGACTCCCCTGCCGAAGGCGGACCTGGCGGCCAGCTTCCGGCGGGCTGTCTGCCGGGAGCTGATCGACAAGGCGGACCTGCTGCTTTCGGACAGGAAGGACAGCGGCGGGACGGGCATGGCGCTGGCCGGCGGCGTGTCTGCCAACCGGGAACTGCGCCGCATGGCGGAGGAGATGTGCCGGCGCCGGGGCATCCGGCTGTTTATGCCGGAGATTCACCTCTGCACGGACAACGGCGCCATGATCGGCAGCGCGGCTTACTACCGCCTGATGCGCGGCGAGGTGGCGGCCCTGAGTCTGAACGCGGAACCCGCGCTCAGGCTGGTATAAACGGAACGCAGAGCCCGGTCAGGGGTTATTTCGAGGGAAGGGGAAGCGAGGCAGATGAAGGAGATCGGCAGATTCCGCTGGTTTTCGCAGTACGGATTTGAAACGGACGTGTTCGACACGTACCGCGACGCCGTACGCCGCAGCAACCGGGCATCCATCCAGGTGCTGAGCGTCATGGGCGCGCTGGTCAGCATCGTGATGATTTTCTACGGAATCTCCACGAAGCAGGCGCCGATAGGCTATTGTTTCTGCGCGGCCCTGTTGGCGGCGGCGCTGTTCGCGGGCATCGTTTCTTTCCGGAAGTACTCGTCGCGGACCCTGCTTTTGATATCCGGATACATGGTGAGCATCGCGATGTACGCGCTGTGCATCCATGGCAGCATCGATGCCTTCTGGATCGGGACGCAGGTGGCGGTCGGATGCTATCTGCTGGATTATGCGTGGCGCCTGGGCACCATGCAGCTGATCAGCTATCTGGCGCTGATCGTCAGCTGGATCGCGGACCGGACGCCGGTCACGAACAGCCGCTTCCTCTTCAGCATGCTGTATCTGACGATCGGCCTGGTCACCTTCTATACGATGAACCGCACGCGTGTCTCCCTGATCATCGGGCGCGAGGAAAGCCGGAAGCAGGCGGATACCGACTTGCTGACCGGGCTGATGAACCGGACGGCCGCCAAGGAGGATATTGAGGATCACCTGTCGACCACGCGGGAAACCGGCGTGCTGATGCTCCTGGACCTGGACCGGTTTAAGAGCGTGAATGATAAACTGGGGCATCAGATGGGCGACAAGGTCCTGGTGGATGTCGCGAATGACCTGAAGAAAATGTTCCGCAATTCGGATGTGCTCAGCCGGCTGGGCGGGGACGAGTTCGTAATCTACATGAAAGCGGTGCCCGAGGAAACCTGGGTCCGGAAACGCACGGAGGAAGTGGTAAGGACGGTGCGCCGGTGGGTCGGCGACGGAACGACGAACATCCAGATCAGCGCCAGCGTCGGCGTGGTGACCACGGATGGCATGGAGCGGGATTATCAGGATCTGTACCGGGCGGCGGATATTGCCATGTACTTTTCCAAGGCCCGGGGCGGCAACAGCGCGGTGTTCTATTCCCGGGATCTGCTGAATGAAGCCCGCAGCACCGCGGCCACGACCCGGGGCGGAGACGGAAACGCCCGGACGCTGGCGGAGCATAACGGAGTAAGCGAGGATCTGCGATGAGCGAAAAGAATAAGACAAAGGGCGAAGCCTGGCAGGCGCTGAAGTTTACGCTGTTCAGCATTTCCGCCCGGCGGGAAAAAGGAAATATTCAATGAACGATTATCTGGAAATCCGGGGAGCCCGGGAACATAACCTGAAAAACATCTCTGTAAAAATCCCCCGGGACCGCCTGACGGTGATCACGGGACTGAGCGGAAGCGGAAAAAGCTCCCTGGCCTTCGACACGATCTATGCCGAAGGCCAGCGCCGCTATGTGGAAAGCCTCTCGAGCTACGCGCGGCAGTTCCTCGGTCAGATGGACAAACCGGATGTGGACAGCATTGACGGCCTGAGCCCGGCGATCTCCATCGATCAGAAGACGACGGGGCGGAATCCCCGGTCCACCGTGGGAACGGTCACGGAGATTCATGATTACCTGCGCCTGCTCTGGGCCCGGGTGGGCATTCCCCACTGCCCCCGCTGCGGCCGGGAGATCCGGAAGCAGACGGTGGATGAGATCGTGGACGCGGTCTGCGCCTCGCCCGAGGGAACGCGGATGCAGATCCTGTCGCCGCTGGTTCGCGGACGGAAGGGAGAGCACCGGGATCTCCTGGCCGGCGCCCGGAAGAGCGGCTATGTCCGGGTGCGGATTGACGGCATGCTTTATGATCTGGAGGATACGCCGGATCTGGATAAAAAGAGGAAGCACACCATCGAGGTCGTTGTGGACCGCCTGATCTGCCGGGGCACGAAGGAGTTCCGCCAGCGCCTGGCGGAGGATGTCGAGACCGCGGCGGCGAAGGGCGCGGGGCTGGTGATCGTGGACCGGTTTGATCTGGGGGAAACGCTGTACAGCATGAACTACGCCTGCCCGGACTGCGGCTTCTCCATGGAGGAAATGGCGCCCCGGATGTTCTCCTTCAACAGTCCCTTCGGCGCGTGTCCGGCCTGCAGCGGGCTGGGCATCCGGATGAAGATCAGCCGGGAGGCGATCTTCCCGGATGAAAGCCTGAGCCTGCGGGAAGGCGCGCTGACGGCGGCCGGCTTCAACACCGGCGAGGACAACGGCATCGCGGCCCAGTACTTTACCGCGATGGGCAAGAAATACGGCTTCACGATGGATACGCCGGTGGAGAAGATCAGCCCCGATGCCATGGATGCCCTGCTTTACGGCACGGGGAATGACAAGATCAGCATTGAGTATGAGGGCGCCCGGGGCAGGGCGGAGTATTCCGCCTCGTTCGAGGGCATCATCCCGACGCTGGAGCGCCGCTACCGGGAAACCTCCTCGGACGCGATGAAACAGATGTACGAGGAGTACATGACGGAGGAAACCTGTCCGGAATGCGGCGGCCAGCGGCTGAAGCCGGAGGCCCGGGCGGTGACGGTGGGCGGGGCGAGCCTGCCGGAAGTCAGCGAAAAGAGCATCACGGAGGCGCGGGATTTCTTTGCGGGGCTGGAGCTGGAGGGCAACAGCCGGGTGATTGCCGACCGGATTCTGAAGGAGATTGACAGCCGGCTGGGATTCCTGAGCGATGTCGGTCTGGGTTATCTGACGCTGAGCCGCGGGGCGGGGACGCTGAGCGGCGGGGAGGCGCAGCGGATTCGCTTGGCCACGCAGATCGGCAGCGCGCTGATGGGCGTGCTGTATATCCTGGATGAGCCTTCCATCGGCCTGCACCAGCGGGATAACGCGAAGCTGATCGCGACGCTCCAGCGCATGCGGGATCTGGGCAACACGGTGATTGTCGTCGAGCATGACGAGGAAACCATGCGCGCCGCGGACTGGATTGTGGATGTGGGCCCCGGCGCGGGCGTCCACGGGGGCAGGATCGTTGCCGAAGGAACGGCGCAGCAGATCTGCGAAAACCCGGACAGCCTCACCGGCCTGTATCTCAGCGGGAAGAAGCGGATCCCGGTGCCCGCCAAACGGCGGAAGCCCACCGGATACCTGACCGTGCGCGGTGCGGCGGAGCATAATCTGAAGGATATCGATGTGAAGATCCCCCTGGGCGTGCTGACCTGCGTCACCGGCGTCAGCGGCAGCGGCAAGAGCAGCCTGGTGAATGGAATCCTGTATAACTATCTGGCGAAGAAGCTGAACCGGGCCAGGACGTATCCGGGGAAGTTCGGGAGCATCGAAGGCCTGGAGCTGCTGGATAAGATCATCATGATCGACCAGAGCCCGATCGGCCGGACGCCGCGCAGCAATCCGGCCACGTATACGGGCCTCTTTGACCTGATCCGGAAGCTGTATGCCATGAGTCCGGAAGCGAAGGAGCGCGGATTCAGGGAGAACCGCTTCTCCTTCAATGTCAAGGGCGGAAGGTGCGAGGCGTGCCAGGGCGACGGCATGAAGAAGATCGAGATGCACTTCCTGCCGGATCTGTATGTACCCTGCGATGTCTGCCATGGCAAGCGGTATAACCGGGAAACGCTGGAGGTCACCTGGCAGGGAAAGAACATCAGCGAAGTCCTGGATATGACCGTGGAGGAAGCCCTGGCCTTCTTTGAGAATCATCCGCAGATCATCCGAAAGCTGGAGACGCTGAACGATGTGGGCCTGGGCTATATGAAGCTGGGCCAGCCGTCGACCACGCTCTCCGGCGGGGAAGCCCAGCGTGTGAAGCTGGCCACCGAGCTGAGCCGGCGGGCCACGGGGAAGACGATTTATCTCCTCGATGAGCCCACCACCGGGCTGCATACCGCGGATGTGGACCGCCTGATCCGGGTGCTGCAGCGGCTTACGGACGCGGGCAACACGGTGCTGGTCATTGAGCACAACCTGGATGTCATCAAGGTGGCGGACAGGATCATCGACCTGGGGCCGGAGGGCGGCGACGGCGGCGGCCGGATCGTGGCGGAAGGAACGCCGGAAGAAGTCGCCGGGCAGGAGGAATCCTTCACCGGGCAGTATCTGAAGCCGGTCCTGGAGGAAGCGAAGGGAGGAAGCAGGCGGTGAAATGCGGAAAAGCTTTCCGGGCTTTCGTCGGGGGAATCCTGGCGGGTATCAGCATCGCCGTCGGCGGAACGGTGTTCCTCTCGCTGGAGAACAGGGTGCTGGGCGCGGTATTCTTCACGGTGGGCCTCTTTGCTGTGTGCACGTTCGGCTTCAATCTCTATACGGGGAAGATCTGCTATGTCTTTGATAACGGCAGGGATTTCGCGCTGGATCTTCCGCTGATCTGGTTGGGGAATCTGGCGGGGGCCTTCCTGACAGGAATGGTCCTGCGGGCGACCCGGGTTGGCCCGGCCCTGACGGAGCGGGCGCAGGCCCTGTGCCGCGTGAAGCTGGAGGACGGGCTGCTCAGCATTTTCATCCTGTCGGTTTTCTGTGATATGCTGATCTGGCTGGCGGTGGAGGGATTCAGGAGCAATCCCCATCCCCTGGGGAAGTACCTGAGCCTGTTCTTCGGGGTGACGGTCTTCATTCTCTGCGGCTTTGAGCATTGCGTGGCGAATATGTACTACTTTTCCGTGGCGGGCATGTGGAGCTGGAAAACGCTGGCCTGGGTCCTGGTTATGACGCTGGGGAACAGCGTGGGGGGCGTTTTCTTCCCGCTGATGCGGAGACTGACGGCCCAAAAGGACAGAAAAACCTGAAAAAAGTGAGAAGTACACAGAGAAAACAGCTATTTCCTTGACGAAGCTTTTTTTCCGGACGTATGATAAGGAACAAATCAGGGAAACCTGAAGGGATCGGTTCGGTCCCATTGAAAGAAGGAGGAGATCCTGTCATGAAAAAGATTTTAGCACTGGTTCTGGCCTTGTGCCTCCTGGCCGCGGGCATCTGCACCGCTGTCGCGGAGGATGTGACGCTGGTCATCGCCCATATCGGTCCGCAGACCGGCCCGGCGGCCGTGTACGGCCTGGCGACCTATCGCGGCGCCAAAATCGCGGCGGATCTGATCAATGCCGGCAGTTTCGGCGTGAAGATCGAGCTGCTGAACGAGGATGACACCCATGACGCTGAGAAGGCTGTGAACGCCTATAACAACGTGTTGCAGAACGGCGCCCAGATGATCGTGGGCACCACGACGACCGCTCCCTGCATCGCTGTCGGCGCCCAGGCTTATGAAGAGCGCGTCTTCATGCTGACGCCCTCCGCTTCCTCCACCGATGTCACCGCGGACAAGGACAACGTGTATCAGCTCTGCTTCACCGACCCGAACCAGGGTGCCGCTTCCGCGGCCGTGATCAGCGAGAAGAAGCTGGGCACCAAGATCGCCGTGATTTACAACAACGCGGACGCTTACTCCACCGGCATCTATCAGACCTTCGTCCAGAAGGCGGGCGAGCTGGGTCTGGAGATCGTTTCCACCAGCACCTTCACCGATGAAACCACCGACTATTCCGTCCAGGTGGCGGACGCCAAGAACAGCGGCGCCGATCTGGTCTTCCTGCCCATCTACTACACCCCCGCTTCCCAGATCCTGATTGCCGCCAAGGGCATGGATTACGCCCCCACCTTCTTCGGCGTGGACGGCATGGACGGCATCCTGACGCTGGAAAACTTCGACACGAGCCTGGCCGAAGGCGTCATGCTGCTGACCCCCTTCGTCGCGGATGCCAAGGATGAGGCGACGCAGAACTTCGTGAAGATCTATCAGGAGCAGTACAACGAGATCCCGAATCAGTTCGCTGCCGACGGTTTTGACTGCATCTATGCCATGATGTACGCTGCCCTGGATGCGGGCATCCAGACCGGCGAGGCGCCCGAAAGCGTCTGCGAGAAGATGATTGCCGCCATGCAGCAGCTGCATTACACCGGCCTGACCGGCGATATGACCTGGAGCGCCAACGGCGAAGTGGACAAAGTGCCCACCGCCATGGTGATCAGGGACGGCGTGTATGTAGGTCTCGATAACTGAGCAATCAACAGGCCAAAGGATCCGGCCCGGGCAACCCCGCGGCCGGATTTCCTGTTCCGGGAAGAGCGTAACACAGGGGAGGAAGAGCGGACATGATATTCCTGTCCAATCTGGTGAATGGAATCAGTCTTGGCAGTATTTATGCGATCATCGCCCTGGGGTATACCATGGTGTACGGGATCGCCAAGATGCTGAATTTTGCCCACGGCGACGTGATCATGGTCGGCGCGTTCATCACGCTGTGCGCGGCGCAGTACTGGAATCTGCCGCCGTTTCTGGCGGTGCTGGTGGCGATGCTGGTGTGCACGGTCCTGGGCATGACGATCGAAAAGCTGGCTTACAAGCCGCTGCGCCAGGCAACGAGCCTCGCGGTGCTGATTACCGCCATCGGCATGAGCTACCTGCTGCAGAATACGGCGCTGCTGATCTGGGGAGCCAATCCGAAGATCTTCCCCAGCCTGTTTTCTCTCGACGCGATCCGGCTGTTTGACGGCCAGCTGATTATCAAGCCGGAAACGCTGATCACGATCGTGGCCAATATCATCATCATGGTCGCGCTCACGCTCTTCATCGCCAGGACGAAGATGGGCAAGGCCATGCGCTGCGTGTCGGAGGACCGCGGGGCGGCGGAGCTGATGGGTATCAATGTGAACTCGACGATTTCCGTCACCTTTGCGATCGGTTCCGCGCTGGCGGCGATCGCCGGCCTGCTGCTGTGCTCTTCCTATCCGATGCTCCAGCCCACCACCGGCTCCATGCCGGGCATCAAGGCTTTCACGGCGGCGGTCTTCGGCGGCATCGGCTCGATTCCCGGCGCCATGATCGGCGGTGTGCTGCTGGGGATTATTGAGATTCTCGGCAAGGCGTATGTCTCCACGGAGCTGGGCGACGCGATCGTGTTTGCGGTGCTGATCATCGTGCTGCTGGTCCGGCCGACGGGCCTGCTGGGCAAACCGATCCGGGAAAAGGTGTGAGGTGGCGACGATGAAGACGAAGAAAGCGAAATTCATCACCAATATGGTCACCTACGGCGTCCTGATCCTGCTGTTTGTCGTGCTCACGGTGATGATTAACAACAAGTCGATTTCCCGCACGCTGAAGGGCCAGCTGATCCCGATCTGCAGCTGGATTGTGATGGCCATTTCCCTGAATCTGGTGGTCGGGATTTCGGGCGAGCTGAGCCTGGGCCACGCGGGGTTCATGTCCATCGGCGCGTTTACCGGGATCATTACCTCCGGATGGCTGCTGAACGGTTTCCAGATGGAGGATCCGACGCTGCGGCTGCTGCTGGCCATCGTGGCGGGCGGGCTGGTCGCGGGTTTCGCGGGCGCCGTCATCGGCATTCCCGTGCTGCGGCTCCGCGGCGACTATCTGGCGATCGTGACCCTGGCCTTCGGCGAGATCATCAAGAATGTCATGAACTGCGTCTATGTCTCCACGGAGGGCACCCTGCTGCACTGGGGGTTCCTGAATGGCAACCTGCCCGGAACGCTCCTGCTGAACGGCCCGATGGGCGCGGTGAAGGTCAAGACCATCGCGACCTTCACGGCGGGCTTTATCCTGGTCATGTTTTCCCTGGTCGTTGTGCTGAATCTGATCAATTCCCGCTCCGGGCGGGCCATCATGGCGGCGCGGGACAACCGGATCGCGGCCGAGGCCATGGGCATCAATATTACCAAGTACAAGATGATGGCCTTTGTCACGGCGTCGGTGCTGGCCGGGATGGCCGGCGCGCTGTACGGCTTGAGCATGGCCACCCTCCTGCCGACCAAGTTCAGCTTCAATGAGTCCATCAATGTGCTGGTGTTCGTGGTCCTGGGCGGAATCGGCAATATCCCCGGGTCCATTGTTTCCGCCGCGGCGCTGACCATCCTGCCGGAGAAGCTGCGCTTCCTGCAGAACTACCGGATGCTGGCCTACGCGATTGTGCTGATTCTGGTCATGGTCCTGGGCAACAACCCGCTGATGAAGGCGATGTGGCGGAAGCTGATTCCCGGACGGAATAAGGAACAGAGCGGAGAGGAGATGAGGGCATGAGCGAGACGAAACGCAGGCAGCAGACGCCGATGGTGCCCTATCCTTCCCGGTCGTTTGTTCCGGAGCGGGATCTGGGATCCATGCCGGTGCTGGAATGCAGCCATCTGGGGATCGAGTTCGGCGGTCTGAAGGCCGTGGATGACTTCAGCGTCGTCATGGGCCGTACGGAGATCGGTGGTCTGATCGGGCCAAACGGCGCGGGCAAGACCACCGTCTTCAATCTGCTCACCAAGGTGTACCAGCCGACCCACGGCACCATGATGCTGGAAGGCCGCGATATGGGCAGCATGAGCACCGTGGATGTCAATAAGGCGGGCATTGCCCGCACCTTCCAGAACATCCGTCTCTTCAGCAATATGTCGGTGGAGGAGAATGTGCGCATCGGCCTGCACAACCAGATCAAATGCGGCATGTTCAGCGGAATCCTGCGCCTGCCGAAGTACTGGAAGGCCGAAAAAGCCCAGCATGAAAGAACGCTGGAGCTGCTGAATATCTTTGATATGGCCGGCATGGCGGATGAGCGGGCGGGAAGCCTGCCCTACGGCGCCCAGCGCAGGCTGGAGATCGTCCGGGCGCTGGCCACCGGCCCGAAGCTCCTCCTGCTGGATGAGCCGGCGGCCGGCATGAATCCCCATGAGACGGAAGAACTCATGGATAACATCATCAAAATCCGGGATCAGCTGCAGATTGCGATCCTGCTGATCGAGCATGATATGAGTCTGGTCATGGGCATCTGCGAGGATATCTGTGTCCTGAATTTCGGCAAGATCATCGCCAAGGGAACGCCGGCGGATATCCAGAATGATCCGGTCGTGATTGAGGCCTATCTGGGCCGGCAGAAGGAGGCAAAGGCATGAGCGAGGAAAAACAGAAGCTTCCCCTGCTGAAAGTGAATAACCTTCATGTCTATTACGGCGCCATCCACGCGATCAAGGGCATTTCCCTGGAGGTCAACGAGGGGGAAATCGTCACCCTGATCGGTGCCAACGGCGCCGGCAAATCCACGACGCTGAATACGATCGCCGGGCTGCTGAAGCCCCGGCAGGGTTCCGTGGCCTTTGCCGGCTTGCCGGTGGACGGGACGGCTGCCAGCAAGATGGTCTACAAAGGGCTGAGCCTGTGCCCGGAAGGCCGCCG
Source organism: uncultured Clostridia bacterium (assembly GCA_947166385.1). GTDB lineage: Bacteria > Bacillota > Clostridia > Christensenellales > Aristaeellaceae > Aristaeella. Next base: position 149,036 of record CAMVEB010000003.1, read on the forward strand.
GATCTTCCAGCAGATGACGGTCCGGGAGAATCTGGAGATGGGCGCTTTCAGCCGGCCGAACGACGAGATTTCCGCTTCCATGGAGCGGGTATATGAATTTTTCCCGCGCCTGAAGGAGCGGGAAAAGCAGGTAGCCGGCACCCTGAGCGGCGGCGAGCAGCAGATGCTGGCCATGGGACGGGCGCTGATGAGCAAGCCCCGCCTCATGATGCTGGATGAGCCCAGCATGGGCCTGGCCCCCATCCTGGTGGAGCAGATTTTTGAAATTATCCGGAGTATGAATCAGGCCGGCACCACCATCCTGCTTGTGGAGCAGAACGCGCAGATGGCGCTCTCCGTTGCCAACCGCGCCTACGTGATGGAAACCGGCCGGATCACCATGGAAGGCGATGCCGATGAGCTCATGAATGACGATAACGTCCGCAAGGCTTACCTCGGCAGCTGACGTCCCCCGTTTTCAGGCTTCCCGCCGGGCGACGACCTCGATTTCGATCAGTCCGCCCTTCGGCAGCCCGGCGACCTCCACGCACGAGCGGGCGGGCTTGTGCTCGCCGAAGAAGCCGGCATACAGCTCGTTCACGGCGGCAAAATCGCTCATGTTTTTCAGGAAGATCACGGTTTTGATCACGTCGGTTTTCCGGAAACCGGCTTCCTCCAGGATGGCTCCGACATTCTGCAGGGACAGCCGGGCCTGTTCCTCAATGCCCTCGGGCAGGGCGCCGGTGGCCGGGTCCAGGCCCAGCTGCCCGGATGTGAAGAGCATGTTTCCGGCCAGGATGGCCTGGGAATACGGGCCGATGGCGGCCGGGGCGTTCGGGGTATAGATGGTGCTGTTTGCCATGATGAGGATCCCCCTTCTGTTTTTTGTAGCTTTATTATATCATGATCCGGCCTGAAAACAATCTGCCGGATCGCCTGTTTTGTGTCGGATGTTTTTGCGGGAGAAAAAACCATGGGGATTACAAAGACGGATTTCATGCGGGGCATGCAGTGCCCGAAGATGCTCTGGCTGGATAAGCATAAGCCGTCTCTCCGGGTCATTCCGCCGGAGATTCAGGCCCGGCTGGATACCGGCAATGATTTCGGCGACCGGGCGATGGGCATGTTCGGTCCCTTTGAGGAAATGACCGTTTACCTGCCGGGCAGGCGCATCCCGGATAAAAAGAAGATGGCGGAGAACACCGCCCTGCATCTGCGCCTGGGCACCCCCGTCATCTGCGAGGCTGCCTTTCTGTATTATAACAATTACTGCGCCGCCGATATCCTCCGCAAAACGGAAACCGGCTATGATTTTTATGAGGTCAAGAACGCCCCGGAGGTGCATGATCAGTTCGTCCGGGACGCGGGCTTCCAGTATTATATCATGAGCCGCTCCGGCGTCAGGATTGAAAGGATTTTCATCGTGACCCATGGCCCGGATGAGGCCAATCCTTTTCTCCCGGTGGAAATAACGGATCAGGCGAAGGCCTGCGCCCCCTGGGTCAATGAGCACATCTGGGATCTGAACCGCATGCAGAAGCAAAAGGAGGAAGTGCTCGCCGAGCCGGGCGATCAGTGCACTTCCCCCTATGAATGCTGGTATTACGGATACTGCCACGGGGAGCAATCCCCGCCGCAGCAGCTGCAGATCGTTATACCCCCTGATTCTTCTCAATCGCTTCCCACAGACCGTTGAGGTAGGCGGCGCCGAGAGCCCGGTCATACAGGCCGTATCCCGGGCGGCCCTCCTCGTCCCAGATCATTCGCCCGTGATCCGGCCGGATATAGGTGTCGGGGCAGGTCTCGTGGATGGCTTTCATGATTTCGTACAGATCCAGGTCGCCGGTGCTGCTCAGGTGCGCGGCCTCCCGGAAATGGTGGTACCCCAGGTATTTAACGTTCCGCACATGCATCGCCCCGATGCGGTTCATCCCGCCGAAGTGCCGGATGATCGCGGGGATGTCGTTGTCGGGATTGCTCCCCAGCGATCCCGTGCACAGGCACAGCGTGTTGGCGGGGCTGTCGTGCAGCTGCACCATTTTGTCGAAATCTTCCTGGCTGTGGGTGATCCGCGGCAGTCCGAAGATCGGCCAGGCGGGATCGTCCGGGTGGCACGCCATGCGTACGCCCGCTTCCTCGCATACCGGGATCACCGCGTCCAGGAAATATTTGAAGTTCTTCCGCAGGTCATCCGGCCCGATGTTCTCGTATTGCTTCAGCGTCGTTTCCAGCAGGGCCAGCCGCTCCGGTTCCCATCCGGGCAGGGTGAATCCCTTGCTCTCTTCCGCGGTCTTCCGGACGATCTCCAGCGGACCCATTTCGCCCAGGTCTTTTTCGTCGAAGTACAGGCTGTTGCTCCCGTCCTCGGGGATGACCCGCGCCAGATCGGTGCGCAGCCAGTCAAATACGGGCATGAAGTTGTAGATAATCACCTTCACGCCGTGCTTCGCCAGCATCCGGATCGTGCTGATATAGTTCGCGATGTATTCTTCCCGGCTGGGCAGCCCCATTTTGATGTCTTCGTGAACGTTGACGGACTCGATCACCTCGATCTCCAGTCCGGCATCGTTGACTTCCTTTTTCAGCGCGGCAAACTCTTCCTCCGGCCAGTCCACCCCGGCGGGCTTGTCCAGCAGGCCCATCAGTCCGGTCATCCCGGGGATCTGTTTCACATATTTCAGCGGAATCGGATCAATCGCGCTTCCGTACCAGCGGAATGTCATTTTCATCAGGGTGTTCCTCCTTTGTCTGTGAGTGCGTGAATCAGTCCAGATATCCTTCGCGGGCCTGGATGCCGAACCGCTTTTCCAGCTGGTGCATCTGTTCGTCCGTGATGGTGTTGATCCGGGGCAGGTGGGCGATCTTCATGTAGATCTCCGCGGCTTTTTCCGCGGTTTCGATCAGGCCGAAGGTTTCGTCCAGATCCTTTCCCGCGCCGTAGATGCCGTGCAGGCTCCAGACCACCAGCCGCGCGGTCTTCATCTTTTCCGCCGTGGCCTCTCCGATCTCGTTCGTTCCGCACAGCATCCAGGGCAGCACGTTCACGCCGTCCGGGAACACGACCACGCACTCGGTGCACATCTGCCACAGCGTCCGGGTGAACTTCTTCTCGTCCAGGTCATGAACATACGTCATCGCCAGCAGGTTGGCCGGATGGCAGTGCATGACGACCCGGTTTTCCGGGTTCACCTTCAGCCGGGCCACGTGGCTCATCATATGGGCGGGGAACTCGCTCGTGAACTGGCCGCCGTCGGCATATCCCCACAGCAGGTCCGCCTGCTGTCCCGCATCCTTCAGCCGCACGATCCCCAGGTTGACCTCCGGGGCATACTGGACGTTCTTGAAGTATTTGCCCGTGCCGGTGACCAGGAAAACCTTGCCTTCCAGTTCAGGAGCCGTAAACCCGGTGGGAATGGTGCGCAGCACTTTCCCCATATCCAGGTATTCCGCAGCTTCCTTTTCCTCCAGCATCAGGCTGATGTTCCCGCCGTTGCGCTCGTCCCAGCCATGGTCATACATGTTGGTGGTGGTCCGGATCATTTCGATCATGAAGGGTGCTTCCAGAATGTTTTTCATTTCCTGTTCACCAGCACTTTCTTTTCATATTCTTCGATCATCGGGAACCATTCGCCGTCGGCGGGTTTTCCGCATTCGCGGCAGTATTCGTCCCAGATCTCCCCGAAGGGCAGGGTCTTCATTTCCTCCTGCACAACCATCAGCTTGCTGAAGCAGCCCTGATCCTGCAGTTTTTTCATTTCCCCGTGGGGCTGCAGCAGCGCGAACAGCAGCGCCTTCTGCAGATTGCGGTATCCTGTCACCCAGGCGGAGATGCGGTTGATGCTGGCGTCGAAGTAGTCCAGCGCGATGTCCACCTTGCCGTCCAGCCCGCCGCAGCGCACGATTTCCCGGGCGATCTCCCGGGTTTCGTCGTCAAACAGCACCACATGGTCGCTGTCCCAGCGGATGGGCCGGGTCACGTGCAGCGCGATCTCCGGGAAGAAGGCCAGCAGCGCCGGGATTTTGTCGCTGACGACCTCCGTCGGGTGGTAGTGTCCGTTGTCCATCAGCGGGATGCATTTGTCCATGTTCATGGCCGCGTAGCTCAGGGCGAATTCCGCGCTGCCGACCGTGTAGGCCTCCACGCCAATGCCGAACACCTTGCTCTCGATGCAGGGCTTCACCTTTTTGAAGTCATACGGTTCCCGCAGGATCTCGTCGATGGATTCGCGGTACCGGACCCGCGGTCCGATGCGGTCGCCGGGAATGTCCTTGAATCCGTCGCCGGTCCAGATGTTCATCACGCAGGGCTGGCCCAGTTCGTCCGCCAGGTAGCTGCTGATCCGGATGCAGGCCTTCCCGTGCTCGATCCAGAATTTCCGGGTCTCCTCGTTCGGGCTGCTCAGCGTCAGCGGGTCGCATTTCGGGTGGGAGAAGAATGTGGGGTTGAAGTCGCAGCCCAGCCCCCGCTCCTTGCAGAATTCCGCCCACTTCCGGAAGTGCTTCGGCTCCAGCTTGTCCCGGTCTGCCCATTCCCCGTTTTCGAAGATCGCGTAGCTGGCGTGCAGGTTCATCTTCGGCGTGCCGGGAATCAGGCACATCACCTCATCCAGGTCCGCCATCAGCTCCTCCGGGGTCCGGGCGCGGCCGGGATAGTTGCCGGTGGTCTGGATGCCGCCGGTCAGGGGCTTGCTCGGGTCGGTGTCGAATCCTCGCACATCATCCCCCTGCCAGCAGTGCAGGGACACAGGAACTTTTTTCAGCGTTTCGATGGCCTTGTCGGGTTGGATCCCCAGGTCTTCGTAGCGTTTCCTTGCTTCCGCGTAGCTCATGCTTCTTTTCCTCCCTTTTCGATTTGGATTTTCAGGTTCCCCAGCGCTGTCGCTTCGATCGGCAGGGCGATGACTTCCTTTCCGGTGGCTTCTTCCGTCAGCCGGTTCAGGAACCGGTTTTTCGCCCCGCCGCCGACGATGTACAGCTTCCGGTAGCATACGCCGGTGTTCTTTTCAATCTCGTCGATCGCCTGGCGGTATCCGTCCGCCAGGGAGCGGTATGCGCACCGGAAATAGCCGGCCTCGCATTTCGGCGGGTGTGGCAGTTTGAAGTCAAACGCGGTTTTCATGCTGTCCGGCGCCAGGAATACCGAATCGTTCACGTCCACCAGATGGTCAAACTGCTTTTCCTCCGCTTCCGCGGTGATCTCGTCCCAGGGCTTTTCCGGGCAGAGTTCGCTCCTCAGCCGGTTCACCAGCCACATCCCCATCAGGTTCTTCTGGTAGCGGTTGTATCCGACGCCCCCCTCGTTGGAGTAGTTGGCGGCCTCGCTGTCCGCGTCCGTCAGTGGTTTCGCTGTCTTGACCCCCAGCAGCGACCACGTGCCCGAGGAGATGTACAGCTCGTTGCCCTCCATCGGGATGCCTTCCACCGCGCTGCCGGTGTCATGGGTCGCGCACAGCATCACCCGGATGCCCCGGTATTCTCCGATCACGGTGCCCGGCTGCTGCAGCGGCTGGAACAGGTGCTCCGGCAGTTCCAGCGCCCGGATGATCTCCGGATCGAACGCTCCGGTTTCCGCGCTGACCATGCCGCCGGTCGTGGCGTTGGTGTATTCGTGGCTTTTCACGCCGCACAGTTTGTACATCAGGTATTCCGGAATCATCAGGAAATCCGTCACGCCCTCCAGCCTTCCGGCCAGCTTGTCGGCATACAGCTGGTAGATGGTGTTGAAGGGCTGGAACTGGATTCCCGTGCGCCGGTACAGCTCGGAGAAAGCCATTTTTCCGTGCGTTTCCGGGATCACCGCTTCCGTCCGGCTGTCCCGGTAGGCATAGCAGGGGACTACTTCCTGATCTCCCCGCATCAGCACGTAGTCCACGCCCCAGGTATCCACGGACAGGCTTTCGATCCGCGGGAATTCCTTCAGGGCTTCCTCGATGCCCGTTCGCACATGCCCCAGCAGCGCGTCGGTATCCCAGGTCAGGTGCCCGTCTTTTTCCGCAACGCCGTTCGGAAAGCGGTAGACTTCCTTGGTCCGGATCTCTCCGTTTTCCGCCCAGCCGACGATGTGGCGCCCGCTGGAAGCGCCGATGTCAATGGCCAGATAGTATTTCAATGCGGTATGCCTCCTTGGATATTCAACTCACGCTCTCTCTCAGAAAATAGTATCATATCTGTCAGAAAAAGACAACCAAAAATCCGCTCTCCCGGTTGACAGGAGCCGCGCGGCGTCTTATTGTATTCTCGTTCAACCATTTTGATTTGGAAAATGGAAATGTGAAAGGAAGCGTATCATCATGAAGGACCGCAAGATTTACTGCCTGAACAATATCGCGAAGATCGGCACAGACGGGTTCCGCTCCGGCTATTCGCTCATTGATTCCATCGAGGAGGCGGCCGGCGTGCTGGTTCGCTCTGCCGATATGAAGGAGATGGCTTTCCCCGCGGGGCTCCGGGCTATCGCCCGCGCGGGCGCCGGCGTGAATAATATCCCGCTGGACCGCTGCGCCGAGGAGGGCATCGTCGTCTTCAATACCCCGGGCGCCAATGCGAATTCCGTCAAGGAGCTGGTCCTCTGCGGCCTGCTGCTGGCTGCGCGGGATGTGGCCGGCGGCATCGCCTGGGTCCGCGCTAACGCGGCGGATGAAAATATCGCCAAGTCGACGGAGAAGGCGAAGAAAGCCTTTGCCGGCAACGAGCTGAAGGGCAAGACCCTCGGTGTCATCGGCCTGGGCGCCATCGGCGTCCTGGTGGCCAATGCCGCCGTTTCCCTCGGCATGAAGGTGTATGGTTTCGATCCCTATCTGTCCGTCAATTCCGCCTGGAATCTTTCTCCCCTGGTCATCCATGCCGAAAAGCTGGAGGAAATCTATGCCGTCAGCGATTATGTGACCATTCATGTCCCCGCCACGACATCCACGAAGGGAATGATCGGCGCGGAAGCCATCGCCCAGATGAAGCCCGGCGCCGTCCTGCTGAATTTCGCCCGGGATACCCTGGTGGATGAGCCGGCCCTGGCCGAGGCGCTGGAGTACGGCGCCGTCAAGTGCTATGTCACGGATTTCCCCACCCCCGCCAGCGTATCCATGAGGAACGCCATCGTGATTCCCCATCTCGGCGCCTCCACCGAGGAGGCGGAGGATAACTGCGCCGTCATGGCCGTGAAGCAGATGCAGGATTACCTGGATAACGGCAATATCCATAATTCCGTCAATTATCCGGAGATCAACCTCGGCGTCTGTGAAACCGAGGCCCGGGTCGGCATCCTCCATCGGAATATCCCGAACATGCTCAGCCAGATCACGACCTTCTTCGGCAATCAGGGCCTGAATATCGAAAACCTGGCCAATAAGAGCCGCGGCGATTATGCCTATACCCTGCTCGATCTCAGCCGTCCGATGCCCCATGATACCGTGGAGCGCCTGAAGGAAATCAGCGGGGTCATCCGGGTCCGCCGCATTGTGGGAAACAGGGATGGAAATGTCGGATAAGAATCTCACCATGGCCCGCCGCGTGGCGGAGAAGGTCCGCCGGGCCGGCGGCAGAACCTATTATGTCGGCGGCTATGTCCGGGATCTGATCCTCGGGCGGGAAAATAAGGATATCGATATCGAAATCCACGGCATCTCGGTTCCCTGCCTGGAGTCCATTCTGGACAGCCTCGGGGAAAGGCTCACCATGGGCGCCAGCTTCGGCATCATGGGCCTCCGGCATTATGATCTGGATATCGCCATGCCGCGCTCCGAGACGGCCACCGGCCGGGGCCATAAGGATTTTGAGGTCTTTGTGGATCCTTTCCTGGGGGAGGAGAAGGCCGCCTCCCGCCGGGATTTCACGATGAATGCCCTCATGCAGGATGTCCTTTCCGGGGAAATTCTGGATTTCTTCCATGGCCAGGAGGATATTCGCGCCCGGCGCATCCGCCATGTCAGTGACCGCAGCTTTGCCGAGGATCCCCTTCGCGTTTTCCGCGCCGCCCAGTTCGCGGCTCGCTTCGGCTTCGAGGTCGCCGCGGAGACGGCCGCCCTGTCCGCGTCCATGGACGTGCGGGCCCTTCCCGGCGAAAGGGTTTTCATGGAGCTGGAGAAGGCCCTGCTGAAGTCGGACCGTCCCTCTGTCTTTTTGGAGCAGCTGCGGAGGATGAAGCAGCTCTCCGTCTGGTTTCCGGAGGCGCAGGCGCTGATCGGCGTCCCGCAGAATGCCAGAAACCATCCGGAGGGCGATGTCTGGACCCATACCATGCAGGTGCTGGATGAAGCGGCCGCCATGCGCGGGGATGTTTCGGAGCCGCTCTGGTTTGTGCTCTCCGCGCTCTGCCATGATTTCGGCAAGCAGCTAACCACCCGGCAGGAGGAAGGCGTCTTTCACGCTTATGATCATGAGAGGGAAGGCCTTCCCCTTGTCCGGAACTTCCTGGCCCGCCTCACCAGGGAGGTAAAGCTCACGGACTATGTCCTGAATATGACCGCCCTGCATATGCAGCCGAATCAGAAGGCCCGCGACGGCGCCCGTACCAATTCCTATATGAAAATGTTTGACAGCTCCGTTTGCCCGCGGGATCTGCTCTTCCTCGCGAAGGCGGATCATCTGGGCAGAACCGGCCCCGGCGTCAGCCGGGAGGCCCTCGCCCTGGAATATCAGCCGACGGAAGCCCGGCTGTGTCAGATGCTCCGGGAGTATGAGCTCAGGATGAGCCGCCCCTTTGTGATGGGGCGGGATCTGGTCGCGGCCGGGGTGGAGCCCGGCGTGGTTTTCCGGGATGCCCTGGTCTATGCGCATAAGCTCCGCCTGGCCGGCCTTTCCCGGGAGGAACAGCTCAGCCAGACCCTGGGCTGGATCCGGCAGCATCGGCAAAACCCCGAATCCTGATTTTGGTTTTCCCTCTGATCCTTGCCCGATTTTTGAGTGCGAAGAATTTTGAGTGAGAATTTGGTTTTCCCCGATCCTTGCCGGCTTTTTGAGTGCAAAGAATTTTGAGTTCAAATTGAATGATTTCTCCCCTCCACGCAAAAACCCCGGAAGACATTTCTTCCGGGATTCCTCATCCAATTTTGCCAAGTGTATCATATCATAAATCCGGGGATCTCGTCTCGCCCCATTCCGCCCCATTTCGCCCCACTCTGAAAAATATTTCCGCTTTTTCCTTACGGCACTAAGCCTCCTTTTGCCTGTGTGGCCCGGTTGGGGTGGGGGGTTACTGTTGCAGTCCTCGAAGGGGAATGACTGACCTTAGGAAGTCATTCCCACTTCGGGAGTGTAACGAACGGTTTTTTCTTCTTCTATTCTATTTATACAAACAGCGTAGAAAGAAGAATTTTGGTCATATCGATACAAAACGCAAAGTATTCACTATGCTTATTGCCAGAAAAACGCAAAGTATTTTTTTACCATTATTTACCATTTTTGGATGGGGACTTTTCCCCGCATCCAAAAAAGTAGAATAAGGATGCCGGGGGCGGGAGAAAAGTGAGAAAAGTCCGAAATCCCTGGTTCGATGAAGTGCAGGAGGTGCGTATGATGAATACCGTGGCGCTGGGAATGACCTGGAAAGAGATCTTTGCCAACCTGATGGACGATTTCATGGCCTGGGGCTGCCCGTACAGCAGGAAGAAGCTGCCGGAGATCGCCGTGGGCTATGACTGTACCCCGCTGTTCTTCTGGAACTGGATGGATGATCCGGAAACGCACAGGACGGAGAAGGGCTTCCTGCGCGTTCTGGGTTATGCCTGGCGGAAGCATCTGGAAGAGGAAACGGAAGCCGCTCCGCAGCCTGCGGCGGCTGTGAAAGCGGTTTCCTGCAGCAGGAAAGCCGCCTGATTCCCGTCTGTCCTGCGGAAGTTGGGGCCCGTGACGAATGTGAAATGACAAGGAGGAAAGCTGTGATGAAAGACATGCTGGAGCTTGCGGAAAAGGCCGTGGAGGCGGCGAAGTTCTGGAAACTGGATCTGGATTATTCCGCGGAGAGCCTGGAGGAGGTGGACGAACTGGCGCAGGAGATCTTCAGGCAGCATCTGATGCAGCCGCTGCCGGAGGATATTCTTCACGGAGTGGCTACTCTCTACGGTGCGTACCTGGGAGAGGTCCTTCTCCGTTGCGGCCTGAAGGATCTGGATTTTGCCTGGACGGAGAATGAGGAAGGCGAGATTGGGATTGGGCGCGAGGATATGTGGATGGCGCCGGTCACGAAGGTGTATAAGCGGTTCACTCAGGGACCGGAGCATGATCTGATGAGCTTCTTTGAGGTCATGTTTGGTCTGGCCATCGGGGCGGTGGATCTGAATGATCCGCGGATGCATGTCCTGAATGTGGAAGAGGTATAATCAACATAACAGCGTTATTGTTTTTAACTGTTTCAACTCCAAAAGGAGGAATTGAAATGATTGACTGGGATGATCTGCCTGAACCGGACGACATGGGTTTTGCTGAACCTGCGGATCCGCCCGGCGCATATATTGACGGCCGCTGGGTGGATGTGGAGGATCTGCCGGTGGGTTAGAATTTGCAACGAAACAAATTAAACATATCGTAACATAGCAATGTAGATTATTTTGTGACATTGTGATATAATAAACGCAGAACAACGAAAGGGGTTCTGCGGGGATGATAAGCACCGAAACGAAGGAAGCGATCCGAATTATTTTGACTGATATGAAGCCGTATCTGGATGAAAAACAGACACGTCTTCTATATGGTAGCGCTGCAAAAGCAATTGGATATGGCGGGGTTACAATAGTAAATGAGATCACAGGCAGCACACGCAACAGGATATATGCCGGGATAGATGATCTGTCCGCTGATGATACAGAAGGACATGAAATTGATGGCAAAGCAGACAGACGAATTCGCAGACCCGGAGGTGGTAGAAAAAGCGAATTGGAGAAGAATCCTCAACTGTATGAGAAGATAGAGGAAATCGTTACAAAGAGTGGAGATACCTATGGCAATCCGGAGAAACCGCTTCGGTGGACTACGTGGAGCCTGCGCAAGATAGCAAAAGAATTGCTGGAGTTCGGAATCAAAGTCAGCCAGAACATCGTTTCCAGGGCATTGGAAGCATTAGGCTACAGCAAGCAGCAAAACCAGAAGATGTATCAGGTAGGGGAAGAACACCCGGACCGTGATGCACAATTCAAGTTCATTAACGCAACAGCAGATGAATTCATTCAGAGCGGAGATCCGGTCATTTCCGTAGACACCAAGAAGAAAGAGAACATTGGGAATTTCAAAAACAACGGAGCGGAATATCGTCCGACAAACGATCCCAGAAAAGTATTGGACCATGATTTCCCACTGCCAGAGCTGGGCAAGGTTGCTCCATATGGAGTCTATGTGCTGAATGACAATACTGGATTTGTGAATCTCGGACTCAGCCATGATACACCGGAATTTGCAGGAGAAAGTATCCGGCAATGGTGGAGATGTGTAGGAAGTCAGACTTTTCCGGATTCAGAACGCTTGTATATCACCTGTGACAGCGGTGGCAGCAATGGATGCAGGGTCTGGCTGTGGAAGCATTATCTCCAGGAGCTTTCAAATGAAACCGGATTGGAGATACATGTATCGCATTTTCCTACAGGAACTTCGAAGTGGAACAAGATAGAGCATCGTTTGTTCTGCTATATATCGAAGAACTGGCAAGGACAACCGTTGATAGACATAGAAACAGTAGTCAATCTGATCGGATCAACTACTACTGAAAAGGGATTAACTGTTAAATGCATTGTAGATCCAAACTACTATGAACCAGGAACAAAGATCACGGAGGAGCAGAAAGAAGCATTGAATATCGAATTCGTAGGACCAAATCAAAAATGGAACTACATCATCCGACCAAATGGTCTTTCAGTTTCGTGACAGTTCCAAAGCGTCTGAACAGCTTCATTGATAAAACCAGGCGCAACAAACTGATTATGGGCTATGGCGGAATCGAAAAGTATTACGGATAATACGACTCTTTTTGAAGGTGGTAAAGAAAATGGACAGCAAATGGGCAGAATTATACAGCGCAGCGAAGGCTGTGCAAAATGACAGAGAAATATCAGACAGGGTATGGGCAGGCGGCGTTGCTGCAGCAATCGAATCCGAAAGTGGCAAAATCTATGTTGGAGTATGTGTGGATACCTGTTCATCGCTTGGAATATGTGCTGAAAGAAATGCCATATTCAACATGCTTACAAACGGAGAACATAAGATCAAACGGGTGTTGGCAATCATGCCGGACGGAAAGACCGGAGCCCCATGTGGTGCCTGCCGAGAACTGATGACTCAGCTTACGCCCGGAAATTATCAGGATATTCAAATTATGCTGGATTATGATACCGGAAGGATTGTTACATTGGGCGAACTTACGCCTGAATGGTGGATTTAGGGATATCCTACTTTGGACGATTGAAGTTTCCTTTCCATCTGCACTGAAAAGAGGGTAACTGTTCGTGAAAGAATTACGATTTGCAGTCAAAAACACGATTCCGATATTCTTCACTTATCTGTTCATAGGCATCGCCTTCGGCATTCTGATGAGTGATGCGGGATACAGTGTGCTGCTCACAACGGCTTCCAGCTTTTTCATCTTTGCCGGATCAATGCAGCTTGTCATGGTGCCTATGATGACGTCCAGAGCCTCGCTTCTCTCCCTGGCAGTCATGGCGTTTTTTGTCAATGCACGGCACATTTTCTATGGAATCGGCTTTATCGATAAATTTCGCAAGATGGGCTGGAAATATCCATACATGATCCTGACCCTGACCGATGAAACCTATTCTGTTCTCTGCTCTGTAAAGTATGATGAAGGGCTTGATGAAGATAAAGCCGCTTTCCTCATTGCCATGCTTGATCATTTCTACTGGGTCTTCGGATGCTTTATCGGAGCATGCGCAGGCCGGTTTTTTCAGTTTGATATGCGTGGAATCGAATTCTCCGCCACGGCATTTTTCCTTGTGGTTGTCGTTAACCAATGGCGTCAGTATCGTACGCGGCTACCTTTTCTGACCGCTGCTGTATGTGCTTTGGGGTTTTATTTGTTACTGGGAAAAGAATACTTCCTGATTCCAACGCTGGTTTCCTGCGTGGCGGCGTTGTTATTCCTTCGTAAGCCTGTTGAACAGCAGGAGAGCACGGCGGATGAATAATACAATGTATCCCATCGCGGTCATCGGGGTCATCGCAATTGTTACCTGGGTTCTTCGCGCATTTCCATTTCTGCTGTTCGGAAACAGGCCTTTGCCGAAAGTGATCCGGTATCTCGGAAAAGCGCTCCCGCCCGCCATCATGACGGTACTTGTGATCTACTGCTTGCGTGACATTTCCTTCGGTCAGTCACCGTTCGGCATTCCGGAGCTCGCAGCCTGTGCGCTGGTTGTTATCCTTCAGGTTGTACGAAAAAACATGTATCTGTCGATTATTGCCGGAACCGTATGCTATATGATCCTGATTCGCCTCATGTAACAAATCTGTTCAGAACTGTGAATGAACCGGAAAACGATTCGAGAATTAAACGTACTCCGCCGACAAAAAAGTAGCAGGTACGAGACCTGCTGAAATCGGCGGAGTACGTTTAATTGCCGTTGGACTAAACCGCCCACCCGACTACTATGGGGAAAGTAAAGGTAGCAATACCCCAAAGCTGGATCGAAGGACTCAAGTTGGGCCAGTGAAAATATAGATTTCGCAGTGACGAGCATAGAAATTCATGTATAATAGGCATAGCTTCCCCCTCCCCAGCGGGCAATGAGACTGGAGTGTATTCTGTTAGGACACAAGCGGTGTTGAGAGACTGGCGAATTGTCGGAGCAGAGTACCACACACCGGACAAGTGGAGATGTCGTGGCCAATCAGTTTCTGGATCAGCTGTCGAGTAGGAAGCTTTTCCTTTGGCCGGATCGGTGTGTTGGTCAGCCTCTTGCAGATCGTCAGTTTCTTCGTTTTATTCCGGTTTCCCAGTAATCCGTAATGCCGGATCTTCATAAACCCTTTTGGCAGGATATGAAGCATGAACCGCCGGATAAACTCCACAGCCGAGAGCATCATCACTTTTTCCTTGTTCCCGTCGGAATAGTCTCGCCATTTGAATGTGACCCGGCTGTTCTGGACGTTCAGGATCCGGTTGTTGGAAATCGCCACCCGGTGGGTATATCTGCCAAGATAGTTAATGCCAACAGCCATACTATCCAGATTATGATGAAAAAGCAGAAATTAATTACAACGAGAACAACGCGCCATTTTTTCTTCCAACCTAATCAGTCATCAGAATCAAAGGAGATATCAGGTCCACGCAATGGCGATTCAACTGAGTGGGAATGATTGCGCAAAACCCGGAGTCCATTATTTCTCAACGGACTCCGGGTTTTCTTTTTGCCTCGTGGCCAAATTTTGACCCAGTTTTTTTCTCCACTCATCCTATTTATTATTTCTATTTCACTCTTTTCTTAATACAATTGCATTATCTCAAAGTGAAGGTTGCAGTAAGCTCATGACTGCAACGGCGTTTCTAAATGATGCCGTTCTCTGTATGCAGCGGGCGTGCAGCCTTCCAATTCTTTGAACACACGAATCAGGTAATTAGCCGAATTGAAGGCCAACCGCTCCGCAATTTCACTAACGCTCATGTCAGTGGATTGTAGCAGCATTTTCGCGCGATTGATTTTGGCGTTGCGGACATAATCACTAACGGACAGGCCCGTTTCATTTTTGAATTTTTCCGTCAGATAGTATTCGGTATAGCCGACCAGGGCAGCCAAATCCTTGGCATGGATCTTCCGATCCAATGATAAATCGATATAATCACAGCATTTCTGGATGGCATGAGAGCAATGCGGATTTGCACGAAGCTGATGCACCCGGTAGATAAAATCGTGATACATGGCATGCGCCAGGGAATTCAGTTCACCAGAATCCCGGCAGTCCTCTGCTGTTTGAATGTAGGAATCTCCCAGAGGGTAAGCAAGCTCCGGGGATAAGCCGCCCTCCATAGCGGCGCGGGTCACCAGTGTTGTGAATACCACGATGCTCGTTTTCATTTGGCGCAAAGGGTCTCTGCCATGTACCGGCACGCCGGGGCTGAGACTGCTGCTACGGTTTAATACTTGATGGTAATTAATATCTCCTCTTCTGACTACATCCAACAGTGCCTGTTCCGACTGATATACGCCGATCCGGTTGCGCTGATTGATGTCATACGGCTGTTCCTTTTCCTGAATTTTTGCCTCTCGGTTCAGGGCTTCCATTCCCAGCTGATCCCCGGTCAGAACATTATGCACCAGCATTACATACCGCCCAAAGACCGCGTAGGACATGATCGGCAGCATAGGAATCAAGGTGCACAGCGGATCGATCCAGTCCGTGTCTTTCAGGGAAAGCTGGCGGCTGATCAGCATGGAGCGTATCGTTTTCTCATTGGCGGGCATATTCAACACCGGACCCAAAACGAATATCACATTATTCTTTCGTTCCTTTTCCAGCGTTACAGCCCACTGAATCCCTATGGATGAGCCCAGAATACGCGGCGCGTCATGATCGGCTGAAACAGCATATTCCAACATTTTATCATAAGCGCCCAGGGCCTGAAAAGCATGATGCAGCGTCTCCCGAATCACGCCGTGGCAGGAACAGCCGAGGAGCTGCCCTTCCTTGGAATAGCCCCAGATATGGAAGCTCTCGCCACTGGGAATCAGGGACTGCAGCAGGTACAAATCCTGTTCTGCCTGTGTGATCGCTGTGTGCATGGTCATCCGCTCCCGGCTTTTTTCTCATTATAGTGCGAAACGCGGAAGGAAACAATCCTCTGATTCTGAAATAACCCGAATTTTTGACATTCATTTTTGCTTTTTGACTTTACGGATTTGTCATTTTGTCTGTACAATGCTGCCAGAAGATACGGGAAGAGCCTCCCGTGATCGGTTAACAACAAGAAAGGAAGCATGTACCATGACAACTGCAAACGCGATCCCCGCTCAAACAAATGAGGTAAAGTACCGCAAGGCGAAACTGTGGCAGATCATCCTGATTGCTTTCAATGCTTTCAACGGAATGGCCGTCTATTTTCTGATCGGCCTGGCCAGTTATTCAGCCAGCATCGGCTATGGCATCGCCACTCTGGTGGTGGGCGGTCTGCTGACGTTCACCCGCATTTTCGACGCGGTGACCGATCCGCTGCTGGCTTTCCTGTACGACCGGGTGAATACCCGCTGGGGAAAGGTTCGACCCCTGATGCTGCTGGGCTGGGCCGTCCAGACCATTGGCCTGCTGTGCATGTTCAACTTCTTCTCCAGCAAAGGACACGGCGTGCCGGTATTCCTGCTGTTCTACATGGTGTACGTCATCGGCTATACGATCATCAACATGACCGCCCAGACCCTGCCTGCCCTGATGACCAACGATCCCAAACAGCGCCCCACGGTGGGTGTGTGGCAGACGGTGCTGAACTATCTGACCCCTATGGCGCTGAACATCATCGTGTACACCAAACTGATGCCTGCTATGGGCGGCAGCTTTAACCAGGAATTTTTGAACGTGGTCACCTGGATGTGCGTTGGCATTTCCTTTGTCGGTGTGGTACTGACGTGCATCGGCGTATCTCAGTATGATAAACCCGAAAACTTTAAGGGCATCAAGAACGAACGCCTGAAGGTGCGGGATATGCTGGATGTGCTGAAGCATAACAAGCCCCTTCAGAGCTATATCGCTTCCGCCGCGTCCGATAAGATCGCCCAGCAGGCTTCCGCCGCGTCTATCGTCAGCACCATGCTCAACGGCATCCTGATTGGCAACATGGGCCTGGCCACCACCCTGAGCATGATCGGTATGCTGCCCTCCATTCTTTTTGCCGCCTACGGTGCGCGCTACGCCGGCAAGCATGGTCATAAGGAGAGCATTGTCACCTGGACCCGGAACTGTATCCTGGCCAATCTGGTTCTCATCGCTTTCTTCATCATCACCCGCCATACGGTGGGCACAGAAACCATTGCCAACATGGGCGTGACCATGATCCTCTTTGTAGCCCTCACCTTCATAACCAACGGTTTCGCCATGTGCGTGACCACGGCGAACACCGGTTTCATGGCGGATATCATCGACTATGAGCTGGACCGCAGCGGCAAGTATATCCCGGCGGTCGTCACCGGTACCTACAGCCTGGTGGATAAGATCGTTTCCTCCTTCTCCGCGGCCATCGCTACTGGCTGCGTAGCCCTGATCGGCTATACAGCCACTATGCCTCAGCCCGGCGACCCCGCTACTACCGGCGTGTTCTGGATGACCATGTTCCTGCGCTACGGCCTGGCCATCCTGGGCTGGATCGTTACCCTGATCGCCATGCGGTTCTGCAAGCTGGATAAGAATGAAATGGTCAATGTACAGAAGCGGATCGAGGAAAAGAAAGCTTCAGCTCAGAATGAACTGTTTGAAAAAGAACTGCACAAGGGAGATCCTGCCAATGCGTAAAATCACAGTATTAAGGGATGGATGGCGTTTCGGCAAAAGCCGGGATGCCGCCCTGGAGCCCGTTTCTTTACCCCACACCTGGAACGATGTGGACGGACAGGACGGCGGCAACGATTATTACCGGGGCACCTGCTGGTATGCGCGGGAATTGTCCGTGCAGGAAACTGCCGGAGATGCTGTGTTCCTGGAGCTGAACGGCGCGGCCCACACCTGTGAAGTGTTTCTGAATGGTGAAAAACTTTGCCACCACGAGGGCGGATATTCCACATTCCGGGCGAAACTGACCGGAAAGCTGCGGGACAAGAACCTGCTGGAGATCTCCGTCAGCAACGAGGACAATGATCGCGTGTATCCGCAGAAGGCAGACTTCACCTTCTACGGCGGTCTGTACCGGGAAGTCAGGCTGATCACGGTGCCTGGAGAGCATTTTGAACTGCTCCGGGACGGCACACCCGGCATCAAGGTGACACCCATTGTGGATCTGGTTAAACACAGCGCTTCCGTAACCGTGGAAACCTGGCAGAATGCGGCAGCTGTCACCGTGACCGTGAATGGCGAAAGCAAAACCGTACCCTCTGAAAACGGCCACGCTCAGGCGGAATTTGTCATTGAAAATGTCCACCTGTGGGATGGTGTGGACGATCCCTATCTGTATATGGCGACAGCTAAGCTGGAAAGCGGGGATGAAACCAGCGCCCGCTTCGGCTGCCGGGTATTCAGGATCGATCCTGAGAAGGGATTTTACCTGAACGGACGCAGCTACCCCCTGCGGGGCGTCAGCCGCCATCAGGATTTGAAGGGAAAAGGAAACGCTCTGTCAAAGGAAGACCACGCCGCCGATATGGCAATCATCCGGGAAATCGGGGCCAACACCCTGCGCTTGGCCCACTACCAGCACGCCCAGGAATTCTACGATCTGTGCGACGAGAACGGCATCGTGGTGTGGGCGGAAATCCCCTATATCACCCTGCACATGCCCGACGGCCGGGAGAACACCCTCAGCCAGATGCGGGAGCTGATCACCCAATGCTATAACCATCCCAGTATTGCCGTGTGGGGCCTGAGCAATGAGATCACCGCCGCCAGCGCCGTGAACGACGATCTGCTGGAGAATCATCGGCTGGTAAACGAGCTCTGCCACCGGTTGGACAAAACGCGCCTGACCACCATGGCCGACGTGTTCATGCTGGAAATCGACAGTCCCATCCTGGAGATTCCCGACATCAACAGCTACAACCTGTACTTCGGCTGGTATCTGGGCGAGCTCTCGCAGACCGATGAATTCTTTGATGAGTACCACGAAAAGTATCCCAACCGCGTAATCGGCTTTTCCGAATACGGAGCCGACGCCAACCCTGCCTTCCATTCCTCACATCCCGAAAAGGGCGACTACACCGAGGAATACCAGGCGCTTTATCATGAGCATATGCTGCGTATGATCGAAGCGCGCCCCTACCTCTGGGCAACCCACGTGTGGAACCTGTTTGACTTCGCCGCAGATGGGCGCGATGAGGGCGGCAAACACGGTGAAAACCAGAAGGGCCTGGTCACCTTTGACCGGATGCTGCGCAAGGACGCCTTCTATCTCTATAAGGCTGCCTGGAACAAAAAAGAGCCCTTCGTCCATCTGTGCGGCAAGCGGTATATCAACCGCTGCGAGGGACAAACCGAAATCAGGGTGTATTCCAATCAGCCGCATGTGAAGCTGTATGTAGACGGGGCGTTCGTTGGCGAACAGGATGGGGAAACCGTTTTCCGCTTCCGCATCCCGCTGATGGGTGAACACCTGATTGAAGCCTTCGCGGGTGACGCACACGACAGCATGTGTATCCGTCGGGTTTCTGAGCCCGATGAGAGCTACATTTTCAACAAAGCTGCCGTTTCTGTCACCAACTGGTTTGACAGCGATGATATTGACCCGACCTGTTTCTCCATCATGGACACCCTGGGCGAAATCCGTCAGCATCCCCAAGCCGGGGCCATTGTGAACCAGATGATGGCCAAAGGAGCATCCGAGCGGGGCGATGTCGCCGACGCGGTGAAGGATAATCCTGCGCTGCAGCGCATGATGGGTCGCATGACCATGCTGAGCCTGCTCAAGCAGGGTGGCGCGGATGAGGAGAACATCAAACAACTGAACCGCATTTTGCAGGGGATCAAAAAATGAGAAAAGCAGTACAGCAAATCATGCTGGGGACCGTGACGGGCAGCGAAGCCGCCGCCCGCACGACCCTGCAGCGCATCAAGGCCGCCAGTTACGACGGCCTTGAGCTCAATCGCTTCATGATTCATCCTTCCTCCATGATGGTCCGCATGATGACCCGGGCAGCGGGCATGCCCACTGGCAAGGGCGGGAATCTGGATTGGAAAAAGCTCATGCGGGAGGCGGATTTGTCCGTCATCAGCCTACACACCGATCTGGGCAGTCTGGAGCGGGAAGCGGACGCCGTGGCGGAGGAAGCCAAGGAACTCGGCACGGACAAGCTGGTCATCACTGGCATGTACCGGTTCGATTACGGTGATGAAAAGGCTGTGCGGGAGCTGGCCCAGCGCCTGAATATAGCCGGAGAAGTGCTGCAAAAACATAGTCTTTCCCTTTTGTACCATAATCACAATGTGGAGTTGCTGCAGGTGAAACCCGGCCTTCGGGCTTATGACCTGCTGCTCTCTGAAACCGATCCTGGCTGTGTAAGCTTTGAGTTTGACAGCTATTGGTTCACGGACGGCGGCGCGGATGCCAAGGAATGGATGCGCCGCCTCGGAAGCCGCATGAAGCTGTGGCATATCACCGACCGGGGCTGCCGGCAAAAAGGCCCTTCCATGACCCCCATCCTCAAACAGGACAGCATGGAGCTTGGCACCGGCAATATGGATCTGAACGGTCTTCTGGAAATTGCACTGCAGAATGGCGTCCAGGCCGTGGTGCTGGAAAGCCATAGGAACTGGATCGATAAAGACCCTGTGAAGAGCCTGAAACTCAGCGCAAAATGGCTGAAAGAGAGGTGCTGATATGTTGATCAGGAATGCCGCTCTGCCTGTCTGGCGGGCCAAATGGATCGACCCGGAGCTGCCCCATGACGCGGAATCCAGGCAGCCCGCGTCCTATCTCCGCCGCAGATTTCCTGTGGATCAGGCCGGCAATGCTTGCCTGTACATCACCTGCCATGGCCTGTACGCCGCTTTCCTGAATGGGAAGCGGGTGGGTGAATTTGTACTGGCTCCCGGTACCGGGGATTACTGTAAGCGCCTGGCAGTGCAGTGCTATGATGTAACGGAACTGCTGCAAGCCGGTGAAAACGAGCTGCTCGTGATCCTGGGCGATGGCTGGTATCGTGGCAATGTGGGCATCGACGGCCTGCGAAATTTTTACGGGGATGACCTGGCCCTGCTCTGCCAGCTGGAATTGAACGGATCCGTCATTTTGTGCAGTGATGAAACCTGGGAGGCCAGTCAATCCGGCCCCATCCGTGAAAATGATCTGGAAATCGGTGAAACCTATGACGCCCGGATGGAGAAGATCACCGATTGGCACGGTGTGACTGTGCGGGACTTCAGCTTTGACAATCTGGCAGAGACCCAAAGCGCGCCCATCCTGGAGCAGGAGCGCTTTCCCGGCAGCATCATCAAAACGCCCAACGGAGAAACGGTTGTTGATTTCGGTCAGAACCTGGCAGGCTATACGGAACTGCGCGTCACCGCTGAAGCGGGCCGGAAAATCACCCTTTGGCACGGGGAAACCCTGGATGAAAATGGCAATTTCACCCAGAGCAACTTTGAACCGGGCGACCGCAACAAAAACGGCGGCATTCCCCAGAAAATCGAATATACCTGCAAGGATGGCCTGAACGTGTACAAACCCAGCTTTACCATTCACGGCTTCCGCTATGCCAGGGTGGAAACGGATACAGATTTGACGGATGCCCAATTCACCGCCATCGCAGTGTATTCCCGGATGCCTCAGACGGGTTTCTTCACCTGCGGAAACGCGGATGTGAACCGCCTGTTCCAAAACAGCCTGTGGAGCATGCGTTCCAATTTCTGCGATATTCCCACCGACTGCCCGACGAGAGAGCGGGCCGGCTGGACGGGCGACGCGGGCGTGTTCACGCCAACCGCCGTTTATCTCATGGACTGTTATCACGTACTGCGCAAATGGCTGGGCGAATGCCGATTCGCCCAGGAAGAAAATGGCCTGGTGCAGAATATCGCGCCTGTTAACGATCAGCGGAATCAGATTTCCATGATGCTGCAGGGCAGCGCCGGGTGGGGGGACGCCTGTATCCTGGTGCCCTGGGCGCTGTATCAGGCTTACGGGGAACCAAACATCCTGGAAGAAAACTATGATATGATGACCCGCTGGCTGGCCTTCTGCGAAAACAGGGCAAGGGAAAACACAAGGCCTCAGAACGAAAGCAACCCCTGGAAGGAATATCTGGCAGACCAAGGCTTCCACTTCGGCGAATGGTGCGAACCGGATGTGAACAATATGCTGGCCATGCGGAAAAACGCCATGGAAGGCGCGCCGGAAGCGGCTACCGCCTATTATTATCGTTCCGCTTCGTTATTGGCGAAAATTGCCGGAATTCTGGGAAAACCGGAGGACGCTTCGCGTTTTGCCGAAATTGCCGAAAACGCGAAAAAGGCCTATCGCTTCTGCTGTCTGAAAGATGGCCAAATCATCTCTGACCGCCAGTGTGAATACGTGCGTCCCATCGCCTTTGGATTGCTGGACGGGGATGAAAACCGGCAGGCGGCGGATGCCCTGAACGAGCTGGTCATCAAAAACGGGTATCATCTGAACACAGGCTTCCTGTCCACCCCAGACCTGTGCCGGGTACTAGCGGAAAACGGGTATACCGATACCGCATACAAACTTCTTTTACAGGAAGAATGTCCCGGCTGGCTGTATGAAGTGAAGCAAGGCGCGACCACCATCTGGGAAACCTGGGACGGCGTACGGCCAGACGGCACGGTGCACGATTCCCTGAACCATTATTCCTACGGGGCTGTCTGCGGGTGGCTGTTTAGCGGCGTGTGCGGCATTCAGCTGGAAGCGGGCAAGCTGACGATCCGTCCCTATCCGCATCCTTCTCTGGGCCATGCGGAGGCAAAGTGGTTGTCTCCCATAGGCGAGATCAGTAGTGGGTGGCGATATGAAAAGGACCGGATTTTGATGAATATCACGGTTCCCATTCCGGCTGAAGTCATTTTGCCGGACGGCAGAAAATATCAGGAGAAAGCAGGTGCGTACAGCTATGAATTACCTCTGTAATCCTGTCAACATCAACTACCGATACCAATTCAACATGGATCCCCGGCTGCACGGACAGATGCAGATCTGCCGGGAAGCCGCCGATCCTTCCATGATCCTTTTCCACGGCCGGTATTATATCTTTGCTTCCATGACGCTGGGCGTATGGGTATCCGATGATCTGGCCCATTGGGAGAACCACCGGCTGCCCAAGGAATTGCCCCTGTACGATTACGCCCCTGATGTGCGGGTGATGGGCGATTGGGTGTATTTCTGCGCCTCCCGGCGGGAAGAAAACTGCGACCGGTACCGCACGAAGGATATCCTGAACGGCCCCTATGAAAAGATCGAAGGCAGCTTTCCCTTCTGGGACCCTAACCTGTTCATTGACGACGACGGGCGAGTTTATTTCTACTGGGGTTGCTCCAACATCACGCCCATCTGGGGCGTGGAGTTGGATCCCCAAACCATGCAGCCCATCAGCGAGAAGCGCGTACTGGTGGAAGGGCACCCCTTTGAAGTCGGTTATGAGCGGGTGGGAGAAGATAACAGCCAGCTGCCCGCTTCCGAAGCCGAAATCAACGCGGCTTACGCGGCGTTCCACAAGCGGCAGGGCATTTCAGAGGATCAGGTGCCGGAGCAGGTGAAGCCACTGATCCGGGGCATGTTCTCCAGAAAACCCTATATCGAAGGGGCATGGATGGACAAGCAGAATGGCAGGTATTATCTGCAATACGCCTGCCCCGGTACCCAGTACAATACCTACTCCGACGGCGTGTATGTGAGTTCCAGCCCGCTGGGGCCCTTCACCCTGGCAGGCAACAATCCCTATTCCTACAAGCCCGGCGGCTTCCTGCCCGGCGCGGGCCACGGCAGCACCATGCGGGACGCGAAGGGAAGCTGGTGGCATACAGCCACCATGCGGATCAGCATGAACCACGATTTTGAGCGCCGGGTGGGGATCTGGCCTGCGGGCTTTGACGCGGACGACGAGCTTTTCTGCAACCAGCGCTACGGGGACTGGCCCATGACCGTGGAGGGCGATCCCTGGCGCGATCCTGCCTGGATGCTGCTGAGCGTGGGCAAGAAAGCAACTGCTTCTTCCTTTGCGGACGGCCATGAGCCGGAAAAGGCCACTGAGGAAAACGTACAGACCTGGTGGCGGGCTGCGTCCGCAAGCCGGGCCGAATGGTTGCAAATTGACCTGGGTCGGGAATTCGATGTGCATGCCGTTCAGATCAATTTCGCGGATGATAAAATCGACATTCCCTGTCCCGGACAGATCGTGGGCGGCAGCCAGGCCCGGTATATTGAGGAGCGGGATTTGGCCACCCAATGGAAGCTGACGGGCAGCGCCGACGGGAAAAACTGGTTTGTGATTGAGGATAAGTCTGACGCGCAGACCGATCTGACCCACGATCTGATCCTCTGGGAGGAAGGCATCCGGGTGCGTTTCCTGCGCCTTTCCGATATGGCAGTGCCCTATGGCCAACAGCCATGCATCTCCGGTCTGCGGGTGTTCGGCTTGGGCCGGGGCGAGAAGCCTGCCGCGCCTGTTTTTACCGTCAGGCGTGAAAATGACCTGGATATGACGGTTTCTGTTCAATCGCAGGAGAATACACTGGGCTACAACATTCTGTTTGGGAGTAGCCCGGATAAGCTGTATCACAGCTACATGACCTTTAAAGCGGGGGACCAGCGTATAGGCGCATTGATTAAAGGCAGAGATTACTTTGTACGTGTTGACGCTTTTAATGAAAACGGCATTACTGAAGGTACCTGTGTTCAACTGTAAGGAGGAATTTGATATGTCTTTTCCGAAGGGCTTTTTGATTGGCGCTTCCACCGCTGCCCACCAGGTGGAGGGCAACAATATTCACAGCGATTACTGGGCGCAGGAGCAGCTGCCCCATTCCAGCTTTACGGAGCCCAGCGGCCTGGCCTGCGATCATTATAACCGCTATGAAGAGGATATCCGCCTTATGGCGCAGGCTGGGCTGAATGCCTACCGTTTCTCCATCGAATGGGCGCGGATCGAGCCGGAGGAAGGGCGCTTTGACGAGGATGAAATTGAGCATTACCGGAAGGTGATTCGCTGCTGCCGGGAAAACGGCGTGGAACCCATGGTGACGCTGATGCATTTCACAAGCCCGGTATGGCTGATCAAAAAGGGCGGCTGGGAGGCTGAAAGCACCATTGAATACTTCCGGCGTTATACCGCCTATGTCACCGAAAAGCTGGGCGATGAAATCAAATACATCTGCACCATCAACGAGGCCAATATGGGTCTGCAGCTGGCGGCCATCTCCAGGCGCTTTCAGCTGATGGCCCAGCAAGCCCAAAAGAACGCTCAGAAGGCAGAGGGCACGGTGCAGGTGGGCATGAATTTCCAGAAGATGATGGAAAACATGAAATACGCCGCCCAAGAAAACGCTGCCGTTTTCGGCACCCCGCAGCCGCAGGTTTTCGTTTCTTCCCGCACCCCGGAGGGAGACGCCTTGGTATTCCGCGCCCATCAGGCGGCCAGGGAAGCCATCAAGGCGATCGATCCCGAAATCCAGGTGGGCATCACCCTGTCTCTACACGATCTGCAAGCGCTTCCCGGTGGGGAAGCCTTCGCAGAGAACGCCTGGGATGAGGAATTCCGCCACTATCTCCCCTTCATTCAGGGAGATGATTTCCTGGGTGTACAGAATTATACCCGCACCCAGTATGGACCGGAGGGTCAGCTTCCCTGCCCCGAAGGCGCGGAGCTGACCCAGATGGACTATGAGTTCTATCCTGAGGCATTGGAGCATGTAATCCGCAAGGTACATGAGGACTTTCACGGCAATCTCATTGTCACCGAAAACGGTATTGCCACTGCCGATGATACCCGCCGGGTGGAATTCATCCGTAGGGCTTTGCAAGGCGTGGAAAACTGCCTGAACGACGGTATTCCCGTGAAGGGCTACTGCCATTGGAGCCTGATGGATAACTTTGAATGGCAGAAGGGTTATTCCATGACCTTTGGCTTGATTGCCGTTGATCGCACCACACAGGAAAGAAAACCCAAGGAAAGCCTGAAATACCTGGGCAGCTTTGCAAAATAGGGCGCAGCAACGTGGTGGATTATACGACGCGATTACCTTCCCTGAAGGCATTTAGGAAAATATTGTGCTCCGCAGCAGACTGATTGTCATTGTTTTGATACAGAGTCATTGAAGGCGTATTTACAAGTAGATCTGTCAAAGCGGTATATTTTAATGGAAATAGCATTCCGCTGAACGGATTCGTATTTTTCAAAAAGAAGGAGATAATATCATGAAAATGACTTTCCGCTGGTACGGCAGCGCCATCGACCCTATTCCACTCAAATATGTGAAACAGATCCCCGGCATGACGGGCCTGATGGGCTTGCTGGACAAGCCTGCAGGCGTGGACTGGCCCGAGGAAGAATTCGTCGCCCTCAAAAAAGAGGTGAACGACGCCGGGCTGGAGATCGAAGTGATCGAATCCGTCAACGTACATGAGGGTATCAAGCTGGGCGTGCCCAGCCGGAACGAATACATCGCCAACTACATTTCCACCATTCGCATGCTGGCCAGGCACGGCGTGAAGGTGATTGTGTACAATTTCATGCCCGTCTTCGACTGGCTGCGCACCGACCTGGCGCGGGTCATCCCCGAGGACGGCAGCAACAGCCTGTATTTCGACGAAAAGGATCTTGGCGAAATGGGCCCCCTGGAAATCGTGCGCAAGACCGCCGAAGACAGCAAGGGCTTCACCCTGCCCGGCTGGGAGCCGGAACGCCTGGCCCTGTTGGAAAAGACGCTGAAGCAGTACGAGAACATCGGCCCCGACGACCTGCGGAAAAACTTCAAGTATTTCCTGGACGCCGTCATTCCCGTCTGCGAGGAAGTGGGCGTGCGCATGGCCTGCCATCCCGACGACCCCGCCTGGCCCATCTTCGGCCTGCCCCGCATCACCCACAGCCAGGAAGACTTTGACAAGATGGTGAAGCTCCATGACAGCCCGACCAACACCCTGTGCCTGTGCACCGGCAGCTTGGGCAGCAACCCGGACAACGATATTCCCGCCATCATCCGGCACTTTGGCCAGATGAACCGCATCGGGGCCATGCACGTGCGCAACGTCAAGTATCTGGGTTACCATCATTTCCGGGAAGCGGCCCATCTGAGCAGCACCGGCGATCTGGACCTTTACGCGATCATGAAGGCCATTTACGATACGGTGCCCGATACCTACATCCGGCCCGACCACGGCCGCATGATTTGGGACGAGCAGGGACGCCCGGGCTACGGCCTGTACGACCGGGCTCTGGGCGCGGCGTACATCAATGGCTTGTGGGAAGCCATCGATAAAGAAAACAAGGAAGGGAAATAAGATGCAAAAGAATGTATTGAATACCGATCTGGCCAATAAAGTCGCTGTGGTCACCGGCGCGGCTGGCGTGCTATGCTCTTATTTTGCGAAAGTCCTGGCCCGGGCCGGCGCGAAGGTGGCACTGCTGGATCTGAACTATGAAAATGCCAATAAATTCGCCCAGGAAATCGTGGCTGAGGGCGGCATGGCGAAGGCGTACAGCTGCAACGTATTGGACAAGGACATCTGCTACGCTGTGGCCGATCAGGTGCTCTCCGACCTTGGCCCCTGCGACATCCTGCTCAACGGCGCGGGCGGCAATAATCCCCGGGCCACAACAGATAAAGAATACTTCGAGCCGGGCGACATCGAGGCCGACACCAAATCCTTCTTCGATCTGGACAAATCCGGCGTGGAATTCGTGTTCAACCTGAACTTCATTGGCACGCTGCTGCCCACCCAGGCCTTTGCCCGGCAGATGGTGGGCCGGGAGGGCTGCAACATCCTGAACATCAGCAGCATGAACGCCTACACGCCGCTGACCAAGATCCCCGCCTATTCCGGCGCGAAAGCCGCCGTCACCAACTTTACCCAGTGGCTGGCGGTGCATTTCAGCAAGGTCGGCATTCGCGTCAACGCCATCGCCCCCGGCTTCTTCTCCACCAAGCAGAACGCGGCGCTGCTCTTCAACCCGGACGGCACGCCCACGGCCCGCACAGGCAAGATCCTGGCCGCTACGCCCATGGGCCGCTTCGGCGACAGCGAAAAGGAACTCAGCGGCGCGGTGCTGTTCCTGCTCAACAACGATGCCGCAAGCTTCATCACCGGCGTGACGATTCCCATCGACGGTGGCTTCTCCGCCTATTCCGGCGTGTAAACGGGTAAAAACAGAGTCTTGACGATCCCCATACATGGCTATTTATCCAAGCAAAAGATTTTTCTAAAGAAGTGATAGGTCAAAGGAAAAGACAGATCACACAACAATGCCGGGAAGTGCTTTAAAATAAGGACTTTCCGGCATTTCCCGTTTCTATGAATGTTCTTGATTTGCGGTTCCTGCTAACAATCCATCTAACAGCTACTGCCTTCGTTTGCAAAAGGCCATTTCTCTGCCTGCCACATTTCGGGCCAAAACGCATCACTCGTCTTGAATGAGGATTGCATCTGAAAAATGGCTCTGCACAAAGGTTTTCCAGGCATCAGCAGATATAAAGGCAGAGGGCTTTTCAGTATAGACTATGTGTGATCGGCGATTCAGTCAGCAATCATGAAGTGGAAACCAGAAATGGATTACGTTACCAAGAAGCTACGCTGGAAAAGGTGGCGAAGAAATTCAATTATAGCCCCAGGCAGGTGGGTCGTATCGTGAAGGATTGCACCGGAGAAGCCTTTGGGAATGTGATTCGCAGCATGAAAATGAAGAAAGCGGCGTGGATCGCAAGTATCCGCCGGAGCAGATCGCACCGCAGGTGGGCTTTGCTACCGTCAACAGCTTCTATCGTTCTTTCAAGGATTATTATGGCTTGCCGCTGCTGGAATGGGTGTCGAAGCAATTGAAAGCCTGAATCATCTTTCCATTAACTATTCTTTAACAAAACACTGACAAAACATAAACAAACCTCCGATATGATCAGCCCGTCAGTTGGAAAGCTGACGGACAAAGAAAGAAAATCATGACGGAGGTTTTTGATATGAAAAGCAATGTGAAGTATCTGGTCACCGGCGCGGCGGGTTTCCTGGGCGGTACGATCTGCCGTCAGTTGATCGAGCGGGGCGAGGATGTCCGGGCCTTCGTGCTTCCCGGCGATCCGGCAATGAAATATGTGCCTCAGGAAGCGGAGATCGTGGAGGGTGATCTGACCGACATGGATTCCGTGGAAAAGCTGTTCACTGTAGAGGAGGGCACAGAGACCATCGTGCTGCACATCGCCAGCATCGTCACTGTAAACCCGGATTATTCCTCCAAGGTGATGGAGGTCAACGTGGATGGCACCAAGAACATCATCCGTCTGTGCCTGAATCATCCTGAGTGCAAAAAGCTGGTTTACTGTTCCTCCACCGGGGCCATTCCGGAAGCGGCCATGGGAAAGGCTATCAAGGAAGTGCGCCGCTTTGACCCGGACGAAGTTGTAGGCTGCTACAGCCGCAGCAAGGCCATGGCCAGCCAGGCGGTGCTGGACGCTGTGCACGAGCAGGGCCTCAACGCCTGCATCGTCCACCCCAGCGGCATCATGGGGCCGGAGGACTATGCCATCGGTGAAACTACCGGCACGCTCATCAAGATCATCAAGGGCGAAATGCCCGCGGGCATCGACGGTTCCTTCAACCTCTGTGACGTGCGGGATCTGGCAGCCGGCACCATCGCGGCGGCGGACAAAGGCAAGGCCGGGGAATGCTACATTCTGGCCAACGAGCCCGTGTCTTTCCGGGATTTCTCCCGCATGGTCAGCGACGAGGCGGGCTGCAAAAAGGTGGGCATGTTCCTGCCCATCTGGGCGGCCAACATGATGGGCGGCATGATGGAAAAGCAGGCGAAGAAAAAAGGAACCAAGCCCATGATGACCCGCTTCTCGGTCTACAACCTGGCCCGCAACAACAAATTCGATTCCACCAAGGCCATCCAGGAGCTGGGCTATTCTACACGTTCCTACCGGGATACCATCCATGATGAGATCCAGTGGCTCAAGGAAACGGGCAAGATCGCCTGATCGGGAGGAAAAAACGATGTTGGAATATATGCTGTCCTTTGAAATCGCCGCCCTGGTGACGGCGGGATTCTTCGAATACTTGCGTTTCCTTCGGAAAAAGAACGTGAAGCAGGAGGGGTAAAGCGCTATGAATAAAACAGTGTGCGTCATCACCGGCGGCGGCAGCGGCATGGGCCTGGCTGCGGCCAAGGAAATGTCCAAGGATAAGATCATCGTGCTGACCGGGCGGACGGTGAAAAAGCTGGAAAACGCCGTGAACGAATTAACGGCTCTGGGGTATGAAGCCCACGCCTTCGCCTGCGATGTCTCCCGGCGGGAGGATGCGCGGGCCTTGGCGGAATACGCCGCCTCTCTGGGAGAGATCAAGAATGTGATCCACGCCGCCGGGCTGTCCCCAGCCATGGCGAAGCCGGAGCAGCTTCTACGGGTCAACGCCCTGGGCACTGTGCATGTCAATCAGGAATTCAGTCGCCTGATGGGTCCCGGCAGCGTGATGGTGGACGTCTCCTCCAACGCCGCCTATGTTCTGCCTGATTTTCTGGTCGGTAAGGAGCTGTGCCGTTTGGCGGAAAAGGATGAGGAAAAGTTTGTCCATCTGCTCCTGAAACTGTGCGGTCTGGTTCCGGGTGACTACCAGAAATCCGGCATGGCTTACGCCCTGAGCAAAAAGTTTGTGATCCGCTATGCCCAGATGTGTGCCAGCGCTTACGGCGAAAAGGGCATCCGGGTGGTGTCCCTGAGTCCTGGGCTGATCGCCACGGACATGGGCATTTTAGAAGCCCAAGAGGGCGGCAAAATGCTGCAATTTGCCGCCGAAAAACGGATGGGCACGCCGGAGGAACTGGGCTATGCGCTGGCCTCCCTTGCCGATGAGCGCAACGGTTATCTGGCTGGGGTGGATGTACTGTGCGATGGCGGAGCCAGCTTTGGCAAGCTGTTTCGCAAAAAGGAAAAGGAGCAGAAAACGCGAAAAACAGCTGTATCGGCGGCTTGAGATTTGATTGGGCGGGAGGCGATTTTCCCGCCCTTTTGCGTTACGATTAACTGAACTTTAACAATAGGTATGCTATACTGGATGGGTAAACAGCAGGGAGGGACGCTTATGTTTAAAGTATTGGTGGTAGAGGACGACCAGGAGCTGAACAGCCAGGTATGCACCTATTTGAAGCAAAACGGCTATGAGGCCGTAGGCTGTCTGAATGCCAACGACGCCTTCAACACGCTATATAACGATCTCTTTGACCTGATCGTGTCCGACATCATGATGCCGGGGATGGATGGGTTCGAGTTTGCCAGGACGGTGCGGGAGAACAGCAAGGAATTGCCTATTTTGTTCATGACCGCCCGGGACGATTTCGCCGCCAAGCGGCAGGGCTTCCAGATTGGCGTGGACGATTACATGGTGAAGCCCGTCGACCTGGAGGAACTGGTGCTGCGGGTGGGCGCGTTGCTGCGCCGGGCAAAGATCACTAACAGCCACCGGCTGGAGGTGGGCGACGTGCTGCTGGACGCTGACGAGCGCTCCTGTACGGTGAAGGGCGAGGAAGTCAATTTGACCACCCGGGAATTCAATATCTTATACAAACTGCTCAGCTATCCTAAAAAAACCGTTACCCGGGCCCAGCTCATGGACGAATTCTGGGACGCGGATTCCTCCTCCACTTTGCGTACGGTGGACGTGTACATGACGAAGCTCAGGGAGAAGTTTGCCGATACCGACGCATTTGAGATCCAGACCGTGCGCGGCCTGGGCTACAAGGCGGTGATCAAGGAATGAACAAGGATCGAAAAGCCTTTCTGATCTGGCGG
Source organism: uncultured Clostridia bacterium (assembly GCA_947166385.1). GTDB lineage: Bacteria > Bacillota > Clostridia > Christensenellales > Aristaeellaceae > Aristaeella. The sequence goes on from CAMVEB010000003.1 coordinate 180,578, forward strand.
TACGTCACCTTTTTCCTGATGATCTCCTTTGTGGTCACCTGCTCCTTTTTGCTGTTCCTCAACTCCATGCAGATCGACTATGCCATGCTGCCCCGGAACGCCCTGTTTACCTTTGGCAACGTGGCATTTTTGAGCTTCTTCCTGCTGCTGTCCGACTGGCTGTTCCGCAAATGGACGATCGACAAGCCTTTAAAATTGATCCACGAAGCCACCAGGCGCATGACGGAGGGCGACCTGTCTGCCCGCATCGACACGAGCAAATTCACCGTGGCCGGGGAGGATTTTCAGCACATCGCGGAGGATTTCAACCTGATGGCGGAAGAACTGTCCAGCAACAGCGCTTTGCGGACGGACTTCGTTTCCAATGTGTCTCACGAGCTGAAAACACCCCTTTCCGTGATCCGCAATTACAGCAAGCTGCTGCAAAGCGATACGATCACGGAGGAACAGCGCCTGGAATATGCCCAGGGCATCGACCGGGCCACCCAGCGCATGACGGCGCTCATCACCAACATCCTGAAAATGAACAAGCTGGAAAACCAGCAGATCAGCCCCAAGGTGCAGGAATACGATCTGACGGAGCAGGTGGCGGAATGCCTGCTTGCCTTTGACGACGCCCTGGAGCGGAAAAATATCGACCTGCAATGCGAAATGGACGACCGCATTTTAGTAACGGCCGATCCAGAACTGCTGACGCTGGTATGGAATAACCTCCTGTCCAACGCTGTCAAATTCACCCCGGAGGGCGGCAGCATCACGGTGACGGTGAAGCCGGAAAACGGAAATGCCGTGGTTTCCGTGCGGGACACCGGCTGCGGCATCACAAAAGACACAGCGAAGCACATTTTCGATAAATTCTATCAGGGTGATACATCCCACGCTACCGAGGGCAACGGCCTGGGCCTGGCGCTGGTAAAACGGGTGATCGACCTGACCGGCGGGGAGATCAGCGTCAGCAGCACGCCCGGAGAAGGCAGCGCCTTCACGGTCAAGCTGAAAGCCTCGAAGAAAGATACACATTAACACTACCCTAAAAAAACGTGAACAATTCTCAAACAAATGCGTCGTACAATCAGCCCGTGATTTGAAAGAAAGGAAGTCGGCACCATGGAGAACAAGCAGCAAGTCAGCATCACCTATTCCGCCGAGGAGCAGAAAGAAATCGATTCCATCCGGACCAAGTACCAGAGCGGTGAAAAGAAGCGGCCCACCAATCTGGATAAGCTCAAAAAGCTGGACGCCAAGGTGGAAAGTGTGGCGATGGTATCCGCGCTGTCCGAGGGCATCTTCAGCACCTTGATCCTGGGCGTTGGCATGACCTGCGTGCTGGTGTGGAATCAGCCGGTGATCGGCGTGATCGTGGGGATCATCGGCCTGGCCGGGGCATTGTGCGCCTGGCCGCTGTATCAAAAGGTGCTGGCAAAGGAACGGGAAAAGGCCGCCCTGGAGATCCTGCGGCTGAGTGAAAACGAATAATGGGGAGGATACAAAGAATGAATGAGCAGCAGAAAAAGAAATTAGAAAACACCATGAACCCGCAGGCGAAGGCCTAGGCAGTGGAAGCGCGCGGCCAGCAGCAGGCCACGGAAAAGGCCGGAGAAAAGGCCGAGGAAATTGCCCGGGAGGTTGCTGACGGCACCAAGAAAGTCTATCAAGCCATTGAAAAAGGCGTCGTCAGCGGTTATAAGGCGATCAAAAACGGTGTAGTCGAAGGGTTTGACAAGATCACCGATAAGTTCGTCGGCACTTTCCTGACGAAAGAAGGCGAAACCGTGGAGCAGGCCAAGATGTCCGCCCCCATGCTCCGCGACCTCAGTCGGTGCGCTGCTTCCCTGGAGCGGTCGCATTGCTTGCTTCTGCTGACTTACCAAGGCGCTTTCGCTATCGGCGAAAGCCCCACTGAGACACCGCTTCCTTTGTTCCCCTCGCGTGTGATGATAACCCCCGTATTCAGTTCCACGGGGCCACCGCAGAGGACTTCTTCTCTGCCGATACAGCCCTTGATTTCCATGAACCCCAACCATCCGGGTTTCCCCTGGCTGTTGGTTTCCACCCATGACAACAGTGAGGCTTGCGGGATGACAAGGACTACTGTAAAATGGCGATGGTATAGTTCTTTATGTGCTTGCTTCGATCCGGTCGGGAAAGAAGCACGGAAGCATCGCAGTCACCTGTCAGAGAAGTATAAACAGAACCGGCTGAATGGTTCGGAAAGAGAAACGAATGAATATCCTCCATCTCAAATATGTGGTCTGTATTGCAGAAAACGGCTCCATCAACAAAGCGGCTGAAGAGCTGCACGTAGCGCAGCCCAATCTGAGTAGAGTGGTCAGGGAGATGGAAAACGAACTGGGTATACAGTTTTTCCGTCGCTCTTCCAGGGGCATGATGCTGACGCCGGATGGCGAGTTGTTTGTCAGTCAGGCACATAAGATCCTGGAACAGGTAGATGAAATAGAAAGCCTGTACAAAGAAAAAAGAACCGCAAAGCAGCGTTTTTCCATTTCTGTTCCCAGAGCCAGCTATATTTCAGATGCTTTCACTGCTTTTTCCCGAACGCTGGGCAGGGAGGATGCGGAAATCTTTTATCAGGAAACCAACGCATTGCAGGCCGTGAAAAACATTCTGGAAGTTGGATACAACCTGGGCATTATCCGCTATGCGGCGAGCTATGACAGATACTTCAGGCAGATGCTGGAGGAAAAAGGACTGGCAGGTGAAATCGTTGCGGAATTCAAATATGTCCTGGTTATGCGTGAGGACAGCACCCTGGCCGCATTGGACAGCATCCGCTTCCCGGATCTTCATAATTATATCCAGATTGCGCATGCTGACCCTTATGTGCCCTCTTTGCCTCTTTCAGCCGTTAAAAACGAGGAATTGCCCCAGATGCCACGGCGTATCTTTGTCTTTGAGCGCGGAAGCCAGTTTGATCTGCTGACGGAAAACCCAGAAACATATATGTGGGTGTCTCCTTTACCGGAGAGGATGTTGCAGCGGATGCATCTGGTGCAGCGAAAGTGTGCGGATAATCAGCGGGTATACAGGGATGTGCTCATCCGTCGCAGGGATTATTCGCTGACAGAGCTGGATAAGCGTTTTATTACGGAACTGACCCGTTCCAGGCGTGCCTGCCTGGCAGAGAAAAAATAAGATAACCATTGAAAAAGCTTTGCTGCTCTCCGCTGGCTGCAAAGCTTTTTTTCGTATATCGATGACCGGTTATCAATTCTGATATATCGATTATACGGTTTTGGTAATTCGCAAAGGAAAAGCATTTCGATATAATGCATATCGAAAGGAGGATGATACTTTGCAAGGCACACTTTCCAGAGCGACACTGGGGCGGCTGCCTATGTATCTGCGGTATATCCGCAGGACGAATACGGACAAAATTTCGGCCACGCAGATCGCGAAAGGTCTGGGACTTGGCGAGGTTCAGGTGCGAAAGGACCTGGCCAGCGTATGCGCAGAAGGGCTTCCCAAGGTGGGTTACCCCGTATCAGCCCTCCGCAGGGATATGGAAAGGGCCCTGGGAGTGAACGTACCCGTTTCGGCGGTGATCATCGGTGCGGGTAAACTGGGATCCGCTTTGATGGAGTATGACGGGTTTGCAGATTACGGTATGAAGATCGTCGCCGCTTTTGATCAGAGAACATCCGCTTTGCCCGACCACCATGGAAGCATTCCGGTGTATCCTATGGACCGGCTCTCCGGGTTCTGCGCTTCGCAGCATGTGCAGGCAGGCATCCTGACGGTTCCGGCAGCATCAGCCCAGTCAGCCGCGGATGCAATGGTTGCCGCCGGACTGACAGCGATTCTCAATTTTGCCCCGGTACAGATTAAAGCGCCATCCGGTGTGACGGTACAGCAGGAAGACATAGCTTTATCCCTGGCTTATCTCCATATGGCAGCCAGTGAGACATTCAAACAGGAAGAGGAGGAACAGTATGGAAACCAAAGCATTTGACATGGTGGACAGCGTGGAAGCACTGGAGGCGGCCATTGCCCGGGTGCGCGCAGCGCAGAGGGTATTTGCCACCTACACGCAGGAACAGGTGGACAGGATTTTCCTGGCTGCAGCAACGGCAGCCAATCAGGCCCGGGTGCCACTGGCCAGAATGGCCGTGGAAGAAACCGGCATGGGTGTGGTGGAAGATAAGGTAATCAAGAATCACTACGCCAGTGAATACATCTATAACGCTTACCGGAATACCAAAACCTGCGGCGTGATCGAGGAAGACAAGGCTTTCGGCATAAAGAAGATCGCGGAGCCCATCGGTGTGGTGGCGGCGGTGATACCCACTACCAACCCTACCTCCACAGCTATTTTCAAAGCCCTGATCTGTCTGAAAACCCGCAACGGGATTATTTTCAGTCCTCATCCCCGGGCGAAGAAAGCGACAATTGCCGCCGCGAAAGTTGTACTGGATGCGGCAGTAAAGGCCGGTGCTCCTGAAGGCATCATCAGCTGGATTGATGTGCCCTCCCTGGAGATGACCAACACCTTGATGCGGGACGCAGATATCATCCTGGCTACAGGTGGGCCCGGCATGGTAAAGGCCGCATATTCCAGCGGCAAACCTGCTTTGGGTGTGGGTGCCGGAAACGTGCCGGCAGTAATTGACGACAGCGCCAACCTGGTCTTGGCGGTCAATTCTGTCATTCATTCCAAGACCTTTGATAACGGTATGATCTGCGCTTCCGAACAGAGCGTAATCGTGCTGGACGGTATCTATGAAACGGTCCGGGCCGAATTTGCCGCCCGGGGCTGCTGGTTCCTGAAAGGCGCTGACCTGGACAAGGTGCGCCATACGATCCTGACCAACGGCGCACTGAACGCGAAAATCGTCGGCCAGAGCGCCTGCAAAATCGCAGCACTGGCCGGTGTCACTGTGCCGGAAGGAACCAAGGTGCTCATTGGAGAAGTTGAATCTGTGGAGCTGTCGGAAGAATTCGCGCATGAGAAGCTGAGCCCCGTGCTGGCAATGTACCGGGCCAGGGATATCGAAGACGCATTCAGCAAAGCGGAGCGGCTGATTGCCGACGGTGGCTACGGTCACACAGCTTCCCTGTATGCAGACACACAGAAAAAACCGGAAGTGCTGGATGCTTTCGCAGCCCGGATGAAGACTTGCCGCATCGTTGTCAATACCCCCTCTTCCCAGGGTGGCATCGGCGACCTGTACAACTTTAAAATGGCTCCTTCCCTTACGCTCGGCTGCGGCAGCTGGGGCGGAAACTCCGTATCGGAGAATGTAGGCGTAAAGCATTTGCTGAATATCAAGACCGTGGCTGAAAGGAGAGAGAACATGCTGTGGTTCCGCGCACCGGAAAAGGTGTATATCAAGAAGGGCTGCCTGCCGGTGGCGCTGGATGAGTTGAAGAACGTGATGGACAAGAAAAAGGCCTTTATTGTCACTGACAGCTTCCTTTATCAGAACGGCAACACCAAGTGCATTACGGATAAACTGGACGAACTGGGCATCCAGCACGCTACTTTCTTTGATGTAGCCCCCGATCCCACTCTGGCGTGCGCCAAGGCAGGCGCGGAGCAGATGCGCCTGTTCCAGCCCGACGTGATCATCGCCCTGGGAGGCGGCAGCGCCATGGACGCGGGCAAAATCATGTGGGTTCTGTATGAGCACCCAGAAGTGGATTTCCAGGATATGGCTATGCGCTTCATGGATATCCGTAAGCGGGTATATACCTTCCCCAGAATGGGCGAGAAAGCTTATTTCATTGCTATTCCCACCTCCGCCGGCACTGGCAGTGAGGTGACCCCCTTCGCTGTTATTACTGATGAAAAGAGCGGAGTCAAGTATCCGCTGGCCGACTATGAGCTGCTGCCCAACATGGCGATCATCGATACCGATTTCCATATGACCGCGCCGAAAGGTCTTACCGCTGCCAGCGGCATTGATGCCGTGACCCACGCGCTGGAAGCCTACGCCTCCATGATGGCCACGGATTATACCGACGGCCTGGCAATCAAAGCGCTGCAAACTATCTTCGAATATCTGCCCCGAGCTTATGACAACGGTCTCACCGACGTGGAAGCAAGGGAAAAGATGGCTAATGCGGCCACTATGGCGGGCATGGCCTTTGCCAACGCTTTCCTGGGAGTATGTCATTCCATGGCGCATAAGCTGGGCGCATTCCATCATATAGCGCACGGTGTCGCCAACGCGCTGATGATCGAAGAAGTGCTGCGCTTCAATGCCGCTGAAGTGCCCGCCAAGATGGGCACCTTCCCGCAGTACGATCATCCCCATACACTACGCCGCTACGCCGAGGTAGCGGAAGCGCTGGGCGTGAAAGGCACCAACGATACGGAGAAGCTGGAAGGACTGATCAAAATGATCAGCGACCTGAAAGCCTATGTGGGTATCAAACCTGCGATCCGGGATTATGTACCTGATGAGAAAGATTTCCTTGACAGGCTGGACGCTATGGTAGAGCAGGCCTTTGACGACCAGTGCACTGGCGCCAATCCCCGTTATCCCCTGATGAGCGAAATCAAGCAGATGTATCTGAACGCATACTACGGAGAAAAACACTTTACCGAAACGCCCAAGCCTACCGCAGATGATATTGCCTCTCTGGAAGACGACGCTGTGAAAAAGGCTTACCGTCCCGGCCGGAAGCACTGAGAAGGAGGAAAAAAACATGAATCTTGATCGCGTCATTGCTGTGCGCAACGCCAAGACCATCTATCGGGATGGCGACCAGTGCGTAAAGGTATTCAATGAAAACTATTCCAAGGCGGACATTCTCAATGAGGCGCTGAATCAGGCGCGGATCGAGGGGATCGGGCTGCATGTTCCCAGGATCCTTGGTGTTACAATGATCGATGGCAAATGGGCCATTCTCTCCGAGTTCATCCAGGGGAAAACATTATCCCAGCTGATGAAGGAAGATCCGGACAACAAGTCGAAATATCTGAATATGTTTGTGGATCTGCAGATGGAAGTGCAGAGTAAAACCTGTCCTATGCTGAACCGGCTCAAGGACAAAATGTCCCGGAAAATCAGCCAGGCCGATCTTGACGCTACGACGCGTTATGACTTGCTTGCCCGCCTGGAAGGCATGCCTGTCCATAACAAAGTGTGCCATGGCGATTTCTGGCCCTCCAACGTTATCATCAGTGAGGATGGCACCCCCTACATCATTGACTGGAGCCATGTGACCCAAGGCAACGCTTCTGCCGATGTAGCCAGGACGTATCTGCTGTTCTGGCTGAACGGAGATATTGACGGGGCTAAGGAATACCTGGATCTTTTCTGTGAAAAGAGCGGCACTCCCATGCAGTACGTGCAGAAATGGATGCCTATCGTGGCAGCCAGCCAATCTGTGAAGGGAAATGAAAAAGAACGGGAATTCCTGCTCTCCTGGGCTAATGTTGTGGAGTATCATTAATCATTATCCGGGAACCGGGGAGCAGTGCTCCCCTTTCCCCGGTTGAAGCGCAGCAAAAAAAGGAGTTAAGGTGATTATGAAAGTAACGGTCTGTATCGGTTCATCCTGCCATATCAAGGGGTCCCGCGCTGTCGTGGAGCAGCTGCAGGACCTGATCGCCAAAGAAAACCTGAACGACAAAATCGAACTGGGCGGCACCTTCTGCATGGGCAAATGCCAGCAGGGCGTGTGCGTCACGGTGGACGGGGAATTCCATTCCGTGTCCCCGGAAACCGTTTCTTCCTTCTTCGAAAAAGAAATCAAAGAAAAGGTGTAAGAAATGCCGAACTGTCTGACGCTGAAGAAATCCAATTGCAAAAACTGCTACAAGTGCATCCGCCACTGCCCTGTAAAGTCCATCCGGTTTTCCGGCAGCCAGGCGCATATCATCGGCAACGAGTGCATCCTGTGCGGGCACTGCTTCGTCGTGTGTCCCCAGAATGCCAAGGAGATCGTGGACGAGACCGAAAAGGTCAGGGTCCTGATCCAGAGCGGGGATCCGGTGGTGGTTTCTCTGGCTCCGTCCTTTGTGGCCAACTATGAGGGCGTGGGAATCGAAGCCATGCGGGAAGCGCTGAAAAAGCTCGGCTTTTATGATGCGGAGGAAACCGCCCTGGGAGCCACCCTGGTCAAACGGGAATACGATCGCATTCTGTCGCAGGAGGACCGGGATGTAGTTATTTCTTCCTGCTGCCATTCCGTGAATCTGCTGATCCAGAAGTATTTCCCCAAGTTGCTTCCGTACCTGGCGGACGTGCTGTCGCCCATGCAGGCGCACTGCGAGGATATCAAACGGCGCATCCCCAACGCGAAGACCGTGTTCATCGGTCCCTGTGTGGCCAAGAAGGACGAAGCCGAATACTACGAAGGCATCGTGGATGCGGTGCTGACGTTTGAAGAACTGACCAACTGGATGAAAAAAGAAGGTGTGGAAATAAAACAGGAAAAGCACCTTGATGAAAACAGTCTGGCCAGGTTTTTTCCTACGACGGGCGGCATCCTGAAAACCATGGCACAGGATGCACCCGGATTTACCTACCTGGCGTTGGACGGTGTGGAAAACTGTATTGCGGCCTTAAAGGAGATCGAGCAGGGGAGTATCCATCATTGTTTCATCGAAATGAGCGCTTGCGCGGGCAGCTGCGCCGGCGGCCCGGTCATGGAAAAGTACGGTCACAGTCCGCTGAAGGACTATCTGGCGATATCCGGGTACGCAGGGGCCAGGGACTTCAATATTGAACAGCCGGAAATCCGGCAGCTGCGCAAGCACTTCGAACCCATTGACCAGCGCGCTGTCATGCCCACCGAAGAGGAAATCCGGGATATCCTGCGAGAGATGGGCAAGTTCAAACCCAGCCAGGAACTGAACTGCGGCTCCTGCGGGTATAATTCCTGCCGGGAAAAAGCCATTGCCATTTATCAGGGCAAGGCGGATGTGTCCATGTGCCTGCCTTACCTGATGGAAAAGGCGGAAAACGTCAACGATACCATCGCCCGCAACAGCCCCAACGGCATCATCATGCTGAACGATCAGCTGGAGGTGCAGCAGATTAACCCTGCCGCCCTCAAAATCCTGAACCTGCGTTCCGAAAATGCCGTGCTGGGCGACCAGGTGGTTCGTATTCTGGATCCCACGCCCTTCATGAAGGTGAAGACTACCGGCCGCGGCATTTTCCACCAGCGGAGCTACCTGGCGGAATACGGGTGCACGATCCAGCAGACCATCGTCCCCGCCGAGGAGGGACGGATGCTGCTGTGCATCATGCGGGACGTGAGCGAGGAAGAGGAGGCCCGCCGGCAGCGGGAGGAAATCAGCCGCCAGACGGTAGAAGTGGCCGACAAGGTGGTGGACAAGCAGATGCGCATCGTACAGGAGATCGCCAGCCTGCTGGGTGAAACCGCTGCCGAAACCAAAATTGCCCTGTCAAAGCTGAAGGAGTCCATTACCAATGAATGATCTGACTTGCGATATCGGGTATAAAAGCATCAATCATGTGGGAGAACAGCTTTGCGGCGACCATGTGGAGGTCGTGGAGCAGGAAGACGGCTCCACAGTCATCGTGCTGGCGGACGGGCTGGGCAGCGGGGTAAAAGCCAGTATTCTGTCTACCCTGACCAGCAAAATCATTTCCACCATGCTGGCCGCCGGACTGTCCATCGAGGAATGCGTGGAAACCATCGCCGCCACGCTGCCGGTATGTTCTGTGCGCGGCGTGGCTTATTCCACCTTCACCATCATCCGCCTGATCCGCAACCAGACCGCGGAACTGATCCAGTACGACAACCCCCAGGTGATTGTGCTGCGCAACGGTGAAAACTGGGAATATCCGCGCACTGAGACCACCATCGGCGGCAAACAGATCTTCCGATCCCTGATCCGGCTCCAGGAGGACGATGTGTTTATTGCCATGAGTGACGGCTGCCCGCATGCCGGCATCGGCATGGCCTACAACTTTGGCTGGAAACGGGAAGATATTATCAAATTCATGGAAGCCATGAGCCTGTGCGGATACACTGCCAAAAACCTGTCCACCCTGCTGGTGGATGAGTGCAACAAGCTTTACGGCGGGGAGCCCGGAGATGACGCCACCTCCTGCGTGGTGCGCGTCCGCAGGCGTGTACCCATGAATATGCTTTTCGGCCCGCCCAGCAACCGGGACGACGGCGACCGGATGATGAGCCTGTTCTTTGCCAAGGAAGGCAAGCATATTATATGCGGCGGCACCACTTCCTCCATCGCGGCAAAATGGCTGAACAAACCGCTGCGCGCATCGCTGGATTTCACAGGGGATATCCCGCCCATCGCCTACCTGGAAGGGGTCGACCTGGTGACCGAGGGCGTAATTACCGTCAACCGGGTCGTCGAATATGCCAAGGACTATATCGGTGAAAACAAACACTATGAGGACTGGAGTTTCGGGAAGGACGGCGCATCCCTGATCAGCCGCCTGTTGTTTGAGGAAGCCACTGATATCAATTTCTATGTTGGCAAAGCCATCAATCCAGCGCACCAGAATCCCGACCTTCCCATCAATTTCAATATCAAGATGAACCTGGTGCAGGAATTGTCGGAAGCTTTGAAAAAGATGGGGAAACGCATCAAAGTCAGTTATTTTTGAGGAGTCATTATGCGGAAGTTTGATACCAAGGTACAGCATCTGAAATACAAGGTGCTCCGGGAGGTAGCCCGGCAGGCCTGGAATGATACCCTGCTGGAAAACGTGCTGGACATTCCCAAAGCGATTGTACCCGGCAAAGTCCCCACTATGCGCTGCTGCGTTTACAAGGAAAGGGCCATTCTGGCCGAACGCGTCAAACTGGCGATGGGCGGTGGAAACAGCGGAAACATTATTCAGGTAATTGATATTGCCTGTGATGACTGCCCCGCCATAGGCTACCAGGTCACCGATTCCTGCCGGGGCTGCCTGGCTCACCGGTGTGAGGACGTTTGCAAACGCGGTGCGATTTCCTTTGACTATAAACATGAGGCGCATATCGACAAAACAAAATGTGTGGAATGCGGCCAATGCGCCAAGGTGTGCCCTTACAGCGCTATTGTGAATCGGAAACGCCCCTGCCAGAACGCCTGTAAAATCAAAGCTATTTCTATCAATGAGGAGAATGCCGCCTGTATCGATGATGAAAAGTGCATCCAATGCGGCGCCTGCGTCTATCAATGCCCCTTCGGAGCGATCTCAGACCGATCCTTTATCATCAATGTAATCGATATGCTGAAAAAAAGCCAAGGGAATACCCGTTATAAGGTCTATGCCCTGGTTGCGCCTGCCATCGGCAGCCAGCTCAATTATGCCAAACTGGGCCAGGTGATTACCGGTATCAAGCAGTTGGGCTTTTACACTGTGGTGGAGGCCGCCCTTGGCGCGGATATGGTAGCCCAGGCAGAATCAAAGGAACTGACTGAAAAGGGATTCCTGACATCCTCCTGCTGCCCGGCGTTCGTACGTTATGTCAAAACCGCTTTCCCGACGCTTGTGCCTTATATTTCGCATAATCTGTCACCCATGGCCACGATTGCGAGATACATCAAGGAACATGAAGAAAACGTCAAAATCGTTTTTATCGGGCCCTGCACCGCGAAAAAGGCTGAAGTTCAGCTGGAAGATGTGAAGCCCTATGTGGATGCCGCCATCACCTTTGAAGAGCTGCAGGCGCTCCTGGACAGCCGGGATATCGACATCACATCCCTTCCGGAAGATGTACTGGACAATGCCAGTTATTTTGGCCGCATCTTTGCCCGCAGCGGGGGCCTGTCCGATGCTGTGGCCGAAGGACTGAAAGAACAGCACCTGGACGATTTTGAGTTGAAGGCCTGTGTATGCGATGGGATCGAGGAATGCCGAATGGCCTTGCTGAAAAAGAGCAAAAATGCACTGAATGCCAATTTCATTGAGGGCATGGCATGTGTAAACGGCTGTATCGGAGGTGCCGGAAACCTGACTCATGGAGAAAAAAACAAGGCAGCTGTGGATAGCTATGGCCGGGAGGCGCTGGAAAAAACCATATTGGATGCGATTACGCCGCTTCGATAACAAAAAAGAAGCATTTTCGGGTTAGGAGTGAATTAAGCAGCGATGTAAAGCTACCTCAAGATTCCAAAATTCTAATTTAGGCGGTCGGTGACGAGCCGCGCCACCCGCCTTTTATTAGAAGTTCTAATTTCGTTCTAATTTTGGGGTGGAATTAGACGGATTTCGAGGGATTTTGAGAGAGCTTCGCGGAATTTTCAATCGGCTGCATTCCTTAGAAATCAAGCCTTCCGGGATGTTGACAGACTTCGGCGGAACTTCGCGGCATACCGCCTTTTTGGTCTCCTAAGCGGCAGGCCGTGGGTTCGAATCCCGCCGGGTGTGCGGAAGATCCGTCAGGAGCAACAGAGCGTTGAAAACCTGACGGATTTTTCTTTTCACCTTTCTAATTTCATTTTTTGATAGACCGAATCAAATTGTTTCGATACAGATCCTTAAATGATTGACACTCTGATGCCTGTAGTCTGATTCATAAGCAGACTGCAGACTTTTCTATTTTCCGAACACACCCATCATCCTCTCCAGCAGCATCTCAGCAGGCTTGGAAAACACCTGATACTTCTTCCAGATGACTACGATGCCTGCTTCAAGCGGCGGATCAAAGGGACGGAAGCAGAGGTCGGAGGTTTCTGTAGTGTTGACGACCTGATCCAGGCCTACCGCACAGCCGATGCCGGACTTGACCATCAGCGCACCGTTGTACATCAGACTGTAACCGGCAACGATATCCAGAGATTCGTAGCTTCTCCCAAACCAATCAAGGTAATCGTTGCCGGCTTTTTGTGAAGCCATGTCCTGACGGGACACGATCAGCGGAATACCGGTCAGGTCTTCTCTCTGGATATGACTTTTCTGCGCCAGCGGATGATCTCTCCTCAAAATCAGGCCCCAGGTGTCTTTGGTCGGGAGGCGAAGGCTGTTGTAGCGCGACACATCCACCGGCTCCACCAGCACGCCGAAGTCTAGCAATCCCTTTTCTAGTCGTTCCATCACATCTTGCGCGTTGCCACTGTAGATCTGGAAATGGATGCCAGGATGATCCTCCCTGATCTGTGCCATCAGGTCAGTCACTTTTTTCAGTGCAAAGGTTTCACCGCTACCGATGAATACATCGCCGGCCAATGCAGCGCTCATGGAGGAGAATTCCTCTTTCGTCCGCTCGGCCATCTCCAGGATTTCTTCTGCTCGCTTGCGCAACAGCATGCCCTCTGGTGTCAGTACCATAGAGCGGGTTGTTCGGATAAAGAGCTTCTGGCCCAGTTCCTCTTCCAATTCCTGAATCTGGCGAGACATGGTGGGCTGCGTCACATGCAGAACCTCACTGGCTCCGGTCAGGCCGCCTTCCCGCGCGACCGTCAGGAAATAATTCAGCACTCGCAATTCCATGTACATCCCTCCCAGCCCATCATACCATACTTATTATTGCCTGAAAAGCAAAAATAATATTATCTTTTAAGTATTTGCTATTTTGAATAGTGGACTTTACAATATGATCCGGGAGGTGGACATGTGATTGCCATGAGCGAGGAGCAGGTTTATGAATGCCTGACAGACGCGGGCTGTGGCATGGAACTGATCAAGCAATTCGAAGCGTGCCGGAGATCCGGATGCCAGAAGGATCAGCTGCGGATGCTTGGGGATTACCGCCGCCTCTTGCTGGACAGGATCCATGTGGAACAGAAGAAGCTGGACCTCCTGGATTTTTTGATCTGGACTATGAAAACAAACGCTTCTTCGTAAAGGAGGGAATACCATTGAAAAGATGGATTGCAGTTCTGCTGACAGCGATGCTGGCGATCATGCTCCAGGCAAGAGCGACCGCGGAAAGTGACAATGAGATCAGCAACTTCAACCGATATGCGGATTATACCCCGCAGGCTGCGGAGCCTGTTGGCCTGATCCCCGGAGAAAACCACAGGACACTGGTCGTCTGGTTCTCACGGGTCGGAAATACAGTGTTTGATCCGGACGTGGATGTGGTTTCCAGCGCAACCCTGAATCGCGGCGAAGAAGGTGCGCTGCTCGGCAATGCCCAGATGATCGCAGGGTGGATCGCGGAGGAAACTGGCGCTGACAGATTTCTGATACAGACCGCCTACACCTATCCGTCTGATTATCATCAAACTGTTCAGGTAGGCGAAGGCCAGGATATTGACTTTGTGGATCTGGAACTGGCCGCTCATCTGGAGGATGTCAGCGGATATGACACGGTATGGCTGGTGTCTCCCATCTGGCACTATACGGTGTGTACACCGCTCAGAGCTTTTCTGGAGGAGGCCGATCTGTCGGGCAAAACGATTTATGTGATGACCACTCATTGCGGGAGCCGGTTTGCGGATACCGTGGAGAAGATTCAGCAGATGCAGCCGAATGCCACGGTGATCCAGGGCGTAGCCGTTTCCGGAAACAATCCCACAAATTTTGAGAGTGATGTGAGAGCATTCGTGCAAGGCACGATGCAATAAGAAGGAGGATACGAAAATGAAACGTGTGATGATGTTCCTGCTGGCGACTCTGATGATGCTGTCCCTTTGCCTGATCGCCTCAGCCGAATCTGGAAAGCGTGTTGCGAAAGACAGCGCACAGATGCAGACCGAGGATCCCACCATGCCGACCCGCCTGCCGCCGGAGAACGGCACGAAAATCCTGCTGC
>CAMVEB010000004.1 GCA_947166385.1 uncultured Clostridia bacterium
GCTCTATGGCTTGGGCATATCATTTTTCTTGTCCGCCCATCCCGTGAACAGTAACATACATGAAACACCTTGAAACAAAATCACCGCAGCAAATCAGACAATCCTTTCCGCGGAAAGGCAGGCAAACTTGATACGATCTAATAAATGTAGTAAACTCGTTTTGCAAAGCGTGCTCTTATCAATAGCACGATCTATATGCGGAACGGCATTGGCTGGTTAAGAACACGGGAGGTTTATAAGAGGTTATGAATTTTAAGCCTTTGATTCTGGTCATTATCACAATCGTTTATCTGTACAACCTGCTGCTGACGGTTATCCACATGAAGTCGGCGAAAAATCCCATTCCAGAGAATGTGACTGATGTCTATGACGAAGAGACCTACCGGAAATGGCGATCCTATCATGCGGATAAGTCCCGGTTTGCGATCATTACCTCAACGGTCTCTTTTGTCATCGATTTTCTTCTGCTTGCGCTGAATGTGTACTCGATGTTCGCAGAGCTTTTCCCTGAAACGCTTTTTATGCAGATGTTCGCGGTTGTTCTGCTGTCCGCACTCTCGTCTCTCCTGATGATTCCATTCTCCTGGTATCATACCATGGTAATCGAGGAAAAATACGGCTTCAACAAAGCTACAACAAAAACATTCTGGACAGACCAGCTCAAGGAGTTCCTGATCGAAATCGTTTTGACGACCGGAATCGGCGCGCTGCTCCTATGGGTACATCAGGCGCTTGGCGACTGGCTGATTCTGGCCTTTGCCATTCTGATGACCCTGTTTGCCCTGTTCATCTCTTTCCTGTATCCGGTGCTGAGTAAGATTTTCAATAAGTTTAAGCCGCTTGAGGACGGTGAACTGAAAGAGAAAATCACAGCGCTGCTTGAGAAAAACGGCTATCGAGTCCGGGCAATCAAAGTCATGGACGCTTCCCGGAGAACCACAAAATCCAATGCTTATTTCTCCGGCTTCGGCAAGATGAAAACCATCGTCCTGTATGACACACTGATTGAAACGATGACCCCTGATGAGATTTGCGCCGTATTTGCGCATGAGATGGG
The DNA here is from genome assembly GCA_947166385.1 of uncultured Clostridia bacterium. Lineage (GTDB taxonomy): Bacteria > Bacillota > Clostridia > Christensenellales > Aristaeellaceae > Aristaeella. The sequence continues at coordinate 1,058 of CAMVEB010000004.1, forward strand.
GCATGGAATTCATAAGGATACGCTGCGGAATCAGGTCTTCTCCTTCCTCCAGATGGCGGTATTGGGCGTGCTTGCATGGCTGACCCTGCGGACACCGGAGTTGTTTGCTTCCTTTGGATTTGATGAGATCAATTATGGATTTGCGATGATCCTGATCATGAGCGCGGAGTTTGCCCTGATCTCTCCGCTGTTCGGGCTGCTGATCAATTATTTCTCCCGCAAAGCGGAATATCGGGCAGATGCCCAGGCTGTAAAGGAAGGGTACGGTCAGGAGCTGATCAGTGCGCTGAAAAAGCTGGCGCGTCAGAACTATGCGGATCTTGCGCCTTCACCGCTGCTGGTCAAACTGGAATACTCCCATCCGACACTGAGCCAGCGTATTAAGGCTATTCAGGATCAATCATCAGCATATGTTTCTATGCTACAGAAGTAGAAGGCATGAAAGGGGAAACGATATTGCTCTCAGCAACCGGTCATGATTATGAAAAGAAGCCGGCTATCCACGGAGGATAACCGGTTTTCCGAAACCAAAGGTCCCTGAGAACACAGCCGCGCGGCTGGCAACGGAAGCGCCGGCTGAATCCGTGCACACACCCGATCCCGCGCCGACATCCACGGTTTTCGTTACTCCGGAACCCACGCAGGCGCCGAAGGTGTACAATACGGACGGATTGGTGCTGGAGGCGCAGAACGTGCTGCTGGTCCGGCTTGCGGACGGAAACCGCGGTGAGCAGGCCATCTACGCCGTGAACAGCGATGAACTGATTTATCCGGCCTCCACGCTGAAAATGATCACCGCGCTGACTGCGCTTGATATCGTAAATCCAGATGAAACCGTACAGGTGGGGCTGGAGGTCTATATTCCTCCGCTGGATTGTTCCCGGGCCGGCCTGGAACCCGGGATGACCCTTACCGTGCACGATCTGCTGGAAGGTCTGCTGCTGCCCTCCGGCGCGGACGCGGCCTATGTCCTGGGCGTATACTGCGGGAGGCAACTGGAAGAAAACGACGACCTGTCCTTTACAGATGCCATCCACGCATTCGTGGCGGCTATGAACCGAAAAGCGGAGGATATCCATCGGCAGCAGCTCAGAGAAAAGGGGAGTGGCGCGATGAGCCTGTTTGCAATCGGAGACCTGCACCTTCATTTTCAGTCAGAACTGAAGGCCCCCGGCCAGCTTCATGAGCCGGTCTGGAAAAACCATGACGTGAAATTCAAGCAGAACTGCGAAAAGCTGGTCAAACCGGATGACACCCTGGTATTGGTCGGAGATCACAGCTGGGGAAAGAAACTCCCGGAGTGCGAAAAGGATCTGGAATATATCTGCTCCCTCCCGGGAAGGAAAATTCTGCTTCGCGGGAACCATGATATGTTCTGGGACGCAAAGAAAACAGAGGCGCTGAACAAGCAGTACGCCGGGAAACTGTTTTTCCTCCAGAACAATTATGCTTCCTATGAGGATTACGCGATTGTCGGCACCAAAGGATACACTTTTGAAGGCCCGTTCTATATGCGTGGAAATAAAATCGCAGGCTGGGACGGAGTTGCGGAATCAATCGCTGTAAAGCGGATTGAACGGGAAATGGAGCGCCTGAGGCTTTCCTTTGAAGCAGCACTGAAAGACGGCTACAGCCGCTTCATTATGTTCCTGCATTATCCGCCGACCAATGTCATGGAAAGGAACAGCGAATTCACCGCCATGGCTGAAAAGTATAAGGCGGAGCAGGTCATCTATGCCCACTGCCATGGCGAGCATCGGTTCCACGACAGCCTTGAAGGCCGGCATCATGGAATTATGTACCGATTGGTTTCCGGCGATTATCTGAGATGGGTACCTCAGCAAATACTGTGAAACACACAGGAGAAGACCAGGTTTAAACGACCCAGTCTTCCAACTGTATTCCCGGTACGCGCTCAAATTCCCGGATGTTGTGCGTCACAACAGTCATATTTCTTGATACTCCCTGGGCGGCAATCAGTACATCATATGAACCAATCGTCTGCCCGCACTGACTGAGATATGCCCTAATCTTCATGTGTTATTCCTTCTCAGGAAGTCAATGAGGAGATTCCCCATGATCTCACTATTGACGATGTAGCTTCCATGGTCTTCATTCTCCACAATGATCATTGTGGAGTTCGGGATTGCGCCTGCAATCTTTTCCGTTTCAGAACGCAGAATCAGATCGTTTTCACCGGCTGTAACAAGCACAGGAATCCGGATACTCTTCAATGCTTCCGGATTGATCTGAGGTTCCGTCAACATCAGGGTGATCAGCGGATCCGGGCGTTCTTTATTGAGCACCGAGTATTCCTCGATAAAGGAAGGAATCAACCCTTCCGGGGACAGATTTGTTCCGCTGATTGCAAGCACACCCACCGTTCCAGGGTGCCTGATCTCCAGCAGCAGTCCAATAATTCCGCCATCACTGAAGCCATATAAAGCAGGCTTTGTAAGACCCATTGCCCGGATAAACTCATATACATCCTCTGCCATATCAGCATAATGGTACTCCGGCAGCGGTTCGTTTGCCCCGTGTCCTCTGGAATCCGGGGCATATACTCTGTATCCGGCAGCAACAAGCTGATCAATTTCAACGCTGAAGATGCTGTGATCCTCTCCATTTCCGTGTATCAGCACAATCGGTTTGCCTTCTCCTTTGACGGCGTAATGCAAGGTAACGCCATTCACTGTTACTGTGCAAAAACCTTTACGATGATCCATTTTCTGATTCTGACTCATAGGTTTATACCGCCTTTTGTCCCGGAATTCTTTGCTGGTTCCAGATCATAAATACCATTTTTCCGTCGTGGAATCAACAGATTATTCGAAAAAGCAGGGAATGTGCTCCGCTGTGGACAATGCGGACGCTAGACGAAGGAGGGCTCGACCGTCCGGAGCAGATGCTTGTTCCCGGTGTATGGGAATCCCATCCCACGCTTGTGAACTATCGGGGGCGGGCAGCCTTTGAGCAATGAATGGGTCGTCTGCGGTGACAATGTACGCGTATGGCTCGACGGTGTCAGTTTTCAGGCGGAGGTGTCCCTCCTCGCCTTCGCTCTTCTGACAGTATCGATGCGGTCAAGGCGATAATAGCGCATAATCTTGCCATCTGGATGACGATGATTTCACGGCTACTTCATATACAGAATATACTTTCCGAATTTGGGAATCCTTCGGAGCATTGCTGATGCCGCAAGCCCGCCGCCCAGGCAGCCAAGGAAAAGCAACAGCATCTGCCAAAATACGCCGATGGGCAGACTTCGGATTGGCTCTTTCATAAGTTCCCGGGCAAGCATATGGGTCAGATAGACAGGAAAGGAGTAATCGGAAATAAGCCGGATGATCCGGTTCTGCCGGGTTCCTGCGAAACGGGAAGCCAGCTCAAAAACGCCAAGTGAAGTAACCAGCAACAGCAGATTATTATACCATGTTTTAAACTTGATGCCATCTATTACCGCCCATACCTGCAGGAATACCAGCAGGACAAAAGATAAAAGGGCGGCGCCGGCTATCACAGAAGTTCGGATTTTTCTGAAGGATCCCTTTCGCACCAGGTATCCATAAACGATGAACAATCCATATACACCTCCGGAAAAACCGAATGAAAGCTGCACGTCCAGCGGTTCCGTCCTGTAAAATACCATGCTGATGTCATTGGCAAGCGGAATGCCAAAGCAATAAATGGTGAAGATCAGCATGGGCAACAACAGAAGACGCGGGTGTGAACTGTCCGCTTTCAATGCGATAGCCACAAACGGAAGCAGGATATACAAACCCAGGATTTCCGGCATATACCACACATGCGGAAGATCTACTTTATCCAGCAGGAGCAGCTCCAGGGCCAGTTCCTGCAATGTCGTTGATTCATTGCGAAAATTGAGAAAAAGATAATATACTGCGAACCAGAAAAGCGTGCACACCAACAAGTGGGTCCAGTTATATTTCCAGAAATGACGGATTTTTTCCGCGTCATAATCCCTGTGAAGCAGCAGCGCACCGGAGATCATCAGGAATAAGGGAACACCAAGACGCCCTGTTGTGAAGCACACAAAGCTGAAGACTTTCGATATCATCGGCAGCACTGCTTCATGCTGCGGGTCCAGCCGGTAAATAGACTCCGTTGCATGGCACAGAACAACACAGAGGATCGCCAGCGCTCTGACTGTATCAATCCATTGCAATCTCTTTCCATTTACCTGCATTGATTTAAATCTCCATTCACTGATATTTGAAAGCCTTTTTTCCGTTCTTGCCACATGGAAAAGGTATTATTATATTTATTGCTGACTCTCCTCATTCATGGAACGGCCACCTTTTTGGATTGATCAAAACCGCAATTGATTATAACCGGGGATGGAACAGAACACAATATTCATTCTGGTTTTTTTACGGAGACGGGGGATTGTTTATCTGTTTGCCACGAATCTCTACGTTCCGCTTACAGCTTTTGTACGGTGAAGCATTCCGGGGCGCCGGGGGAGGCGTTAAGGAACCGCTGATGGAGGACGTTGTATACCCGGTTGGAAAGGCCGGACAGGAAGGCGGTCAGCTCTAGACGCTCCCGATCCCCTTCCGGATGGCCGGGATAGGCGCAGACTACCAGCACTCCACCGGGGAGCAGCAGATCCAGAGCAGCCAGGAGAGCTTCATGGGTCGTTTCCCACCGGGTGGTGACGGAATGATCCCCGCCGGGGAGCCATCCCAGGTTGAAGACCACGGCCCGGACGGGCTCCGGAACCTGCTCCCGCATATGCTCATGGCCCAGACAGAAGAGCTTCGCCCGGCCCCAAACCCCCGCTTCCCGGAGGCGCTCCTCCGTCCGCTGCACCGCCGCAGGCTGCAGGTCAAAAGCGTACACCCGGCCCTCCGGCCCGACGGATTCGCACAGAAACAGGGTATCGTGCCCGTTGCCCATGGTGGCATCTATGGCGGCGTCTCCGGGGGCCAATGCTTTCTCCAGCACTTCCCGGGCCAGAAAACGGGCGGATTTCAGTTCGTATGCCATTTTGGCCACCTCACCATATAAAAAGCATCCAGTTTGTTTTTGAGAATAACGTATAGAAACATCGGAAATTCTCAAGATAAATACTCAAATGCATCATAACATACTATTAAAATATGACAATATGTTTATGTGATTTTGCCTTTAGGAATTCGAGATAAGTTGCCTTTAGACCGCCTTTAGACTTTAGACTTTGACTTTTCTTGACAAGTAGTTGCAAAAATGTTGATTTCTTATAAATTCAGGTTGCATTTTTGTCGGAATTAAACGATTGTTGGTTGAAAAAATGCAAACGATCTGCTATAGTGATAAAAATCAGATAGTTGGGAGGAAAAACTCTGTGTTGTCAAGACAAGCCGAATCCAGAATCCTGGATTGGATACAGGATAGGAATCAGCAATCTGCCTTGTTGGTCAGCGGTGCAAGGCAGGTCGGAAAAACATGGCTGATTCGGGAGTGTCTTCAAAAAACCAACAGTCATTATCTGGAAATCAACCTCATTGCGGAGCCGGAATTGATTCCCGTACTCGAAAAAACGAAATCTGTCGAAGATCTTGTGATTAACCTGACCGCTGCCAAAAACTTCAGGTTTGAAAAGGGAAAAACGATCCTCTTTATCGATGAAGTGCAGGAAGTAAAGGATTTTGTGACCCGGATAAAGTTCCTGGTTGACGACAAAAGCTTTCGATATATCCTGAGCGGATCGCTCCTCGGAATAGAGCTGAAAGGTCTCCGATCGGCGCCAGTTGGCTATCTGTCAGAAATACAAATGTTTCCGCTGAATTTTGAAGAATTTCTTTTGAATTCCGGCGTTCCGGAATCAACAATTCAGTATCTTTCCGATTGCTTTGCCCAAAGGATTCCGGTCGAGGAACTGGTGCATCAGAAAATGATGAAGCATTTCATCCGCTATCTTGTCGTTGGCGGCATGCCCGCTGCTGTTCAGGAGTATGTTAATTCGTTTGACATCGCAAAAGTGAATGAGATTCAGCGGAATATTATCGAACTGTATAAGCTGGATTTCACAAAATACGAAATAGAGAACAGAAAACTCATGCTGATTGCCGTATATCAGCAGATTGCGTCGCAATTGCTGAAGCAAAACCGCAGATTCAATTATCAGGACATGCAAAAAGGCCTGCGCTTTGAACGTCTGGAGGACAGCTTTCTCTGGCTGTCGGCTGCCGGGGTGGCCATTCCCGTCTATAACGCAAAAGAGCCAAGAGTCTCTCTGAGCCAAAATAAGAAAAGCAGCCTGCTGAAGCTGTACGCTTCGGATGTCGGCCTTCTCACCTGCCAGTATGGTAATGCTGTGCGCATGAATATTCTAATGGAGGATCGTCATGTGAACCTTGGCGGTATTTATGAAAATGCTGTCGCTCAGGAGCTGAACAGTCATCTTTTCCCTTTGTATTACTATAACAGCCATAAGATGGGTGAATTGGATTTCATTTTGGAAGAGGGTTTCTCCGTCATTCCTTTAGAAGTAAAAAGCGGTAAAGACTATAAGATTCATTCAGCAATAACCAATGTTTCTCAGAATCCGGAATATGAAATCGAAGAGGCGTTTGTCCTTGGAAATTGTAATATCCAAAAAGAAGGTAAGATCACGTACCTTCCCGTTTATCTGACAATGTTTATTCGCGAGCATGTCACTCTTCCAGTTCTTGAACCGATTTTGTAAATGACTTCCTTTGCCGGAGGAAGGCCAGGAATAGAAATTGAAGAAATCAGCTCATGATTGATAAAAGATTAATCCGGAATGGCTAATCATGTATCATAACGGTCAGGAGGACAGGAAAACGAAAACGAGGAGGCACGCAAAAGACACCCGCGAAGAACTGGTAAAGCAAAGGAAGGGCCAGTGGTCGCAGGGGAAGGCTGACAGCAGACCAGCTGCCAGTCCGGTTCGCATACCTTCACGCACTCCGGAGCGTAATCCCGCTCCAGTGAAGGCAGTCTCCACCGCAAAAACACCGGAGGAAGAGGCACGGGAGTTCCTTGATTATCTGGAGAAAGAATCCTTCCGGATTATCAAGGATGACAGCGGAGAACCTGTCAGGAGAAAGAAAATCAGGAAACAGACTGTTGCTGTCGTAAATCTGGAGAACGGAATGCCCACGGTGGAGGAAGCACTGACCGAAATGCGCCTCAGCCTGCAAAGCATGCGGCACAACGGGATCCGGTTTGTTAAGCTTATCCATGGATACGGCAGTACCGGCCGGGGCGGAAAGATCTGTATCGCGGTCAGAAATGAACTAGCAGCGATGGTCCGACAGCGATTGATCCGGGACTTCGTAGCAGGGGAGGACTTTGGACCGTACAGTGACAGCGCACGGAGAATGGCAGATCAGGACCGTGAGATCACCCGGGATCCGGACTATGGAAAGTGCAATCATGGGATAACGATCGTTGCTCTGTAGTATCTTCAACAACTGGCAAAAGAAAAGCAGTATGATTGAGCATAATATCTACAAAAAGCAGGTTGGATCCTTCATCCAACCTGCAGTATACATATGAGAAAAAACATCATGCCGCAATGTTGTGATGAACGATCCAGATTGCATCTTCCGGAAGCATGATCTTATCCATGCCTTTTCTGGCAATCCTGCGAAGCTGTTTCGGGCAAAGGTTATCCACTTCTTTCGATATCTGAAGCCATTCATAGCCTTCCAGATAACGGAGGATCAGAATCGTCCGCTCTCTTCCGGAAGTATATTGATCCATCAGGCCGGATGCCTGACTGATCAGTGACTGCAACAACATGATCCGGGCAGAAAGACGCTGACGCAGATCATCCCTTTTCTCCAGCCTGCGAACGAACGCAGCATCCGAACGGGAAGAGGACTGCACCCTTGAATTCGAAAAAGCAGACGCGGAAGCAGGACTATAGGCACGGGCAGCAGCCTTCCGCAGCTGCCAGTTATGGTTATCTAGCTCCTCGTTTGCATGGGACAGCTGCTCCAGATACAATTCTACCAATGATTTCTTCCAGACCGGGGTCATTTTGTTTTCGCTTTTTTTCTCCTTCATCAATCACACCTCCTGTTCATCTTCAGCATTATTATATTTAAATTAGCATAAACTGTCAACGGTTTTTTGTATTAAATTTTATCAACAAATAAATTAAGTACTTGTGTCCCGTTGAAATTTGTGATATGATACAGTTGCGGAACCGTGGGAACAGTTCCTGAAGAAAAGGCAATCACCGGCTGAAAACAAGCAGCCGGCGTTCTTTTTGCCAGTCGATTCATATAAAAGAAAGGTGGTTCTACAATGAGCGAAATTATTACCAACCAGAGCCCGAAGGAAACAGTCGACCGAAAAGCATCATCTGTTATTGAAGAAAAGATCGTATCTTTTAATGAAAAGCTAAAAAACCTTTGTGAAAAAACTGATGCTATATGCACACTGCTAGAAAACAAAATCGAGGAAAGAGATATCGACGAAACAAAACCGGCCGATACTTCAACGTAATAACCAGCGCGTACAGGCCCAAGGAACCGGATTATAAGGATCTTGGCAGAAAAATCATGGAAAAACGCAATCCAAATTATTCGCCTAAAGCCTAAAATGTGAAATGATAGACAAAAGCTTCATCCTCATGATAGAATACCCTTTGAACAGTTTTGATCAGGGAAAACAAAAAAGGATTCCGGGGAGTGATGATTGTGAGCCCGATTCTGGATAAATCTCAGATGACTGAAGAGGATATCAAGCTTCAGTTCATTACTCCTGCGATTATGGAAAAGTGGTCCAGAGACCTGATCACCATGGAAACCAGGATCACGGACGGAAAAATCAACCTGAAAGGGAACCTGGTCGTCCGGGAAAAGCCGAAGAAAGCCGATTATGTCCTCTATCTCCGGGCCAATCAGCCGATCGCGATCGTCGAGGCCAAGGATAACCACCACAGCGTTTCCCATGGCTTACAGCAGGCCATGACCTACGCGGTGATGCTGGATGTGCCGTTTGCCTACAGTTCCAACGGCGATGCCTTTTACGAGCATGATTTCCTGACCGGGAAAGAGCGGGAAATCCCGCTGGACGCGTTTCCGTCCCCGGAGGAGCTGAAGGCCCGCTTCCTGGGGGAGGTTCACGACGGCCAGGGCCTGACCGAAGCGGAACAGACCATCCGGGATCAGGCCTATTATTCCGGCACGAAAACCTATGTTCCCCGCTATTATCAGCGGAACGCGATCAACCGGGCGGTGGAAGCGGTCGCCAGGGGAGAAAAACGCCTGCTGCTGGTCCTGGCCACCGGCACCGGCAAGACCTATGTGGCTTTCCAGTCGATTTACCGCCTGATCACCAGCGGCCTGGTGAGGAAAGTTCTGTACCTGGCGGACCGGAATATCCTGGTGGATCAGTCCATTCAGCAGGATTTTGCCCCGCTGGAGAAGGTGATTCACAAAGTCAATTTTGCCAAGGATGATCCGACCACCGTCACCTCCTACCAAGTGTATTTCTCCCTCTATCATCAGCTGTCCGGCAGGGAAGAGGAGGATGATGAGGACGAGAATGAAGAGGATACCGGGACGGAAAGCGATGTGCTGAAGCGCCTGTCCTCCCTTTTCCAGCCGGACTTTTTCGATCTGATTGTCGTGGATGAGTGCCACCGCGGTTCCGCCAAGAAGGACAGCCGGTGGCGAAAGATCCTGGAATACTTCTCTTCCGCCGCGCAGATCGGTATGACAGCGACCCCGAAGGAGACGAAATATATCTCCAATATCGATTACTTCGGGGATCCGATCTATACCTACAGCCTGAAGGAAGGCATAGAGGACGGATTCCTGGCTCCCTTCAAGGTGATCAATGTCAAAACAAACATCGGGGAAGGCTGGCGGCCGTTCGCCGGCCAGAAGGATATCCACGGAAACCTCATTGAAGACCGGATATATACCAACAGCGATTATGACTATAACATTGTCCTGCAGGACCGGATCGATGAAGTCGCCGGAGAAATTACAGAATACCTGAAATATACCGACCGGATGCAGAAAACGATCGTCTTCTGCGCAACGGAGGAGCACGCGGAGCGGATGCGGGTCGCGCTGGTGAATCATAACGCGGATATGGTGCAGCAGAATCCGGATTATGTGGTCCGGATCACCGGCAGCGACGCCTACGGCAAAAACAAACTGGATTATTTTATTTCCGTCTCTTCCCCGTATCCCGTCATTGCCACGACATCCAAGCTGCTGACCACCGGCGCGGACTGCAAAATGACCAAACTGATCGTGCTGGATCAGATGATCGGCTCCATGACGGAGTTCAAGCAGATCATCGGCCGCGGCACCCGCATCCGGGAAAAGGAAGGGAAGCTGTCCTTCGTCGTGATGGATTTCCGGAATGTGACCCGGCTCTTTGCCGATCCGGACTGGGACGGCCCCATCGAGCAGGATGAGGATTTTGATCCGAACCGTCATCCGGACGAAGGGAAAGAGAAGCCCCCGCAGCCCTGGCCGCCGGACGTAACGCCGAATCCGCCGCCGGTCCTGACGGAGAAGCCCATTGTGGATGAGAACGGCTGTCCGGTGAAGATTCTGGGGAAGATTGTCTCTGTCTACGATGCCAACGGAAAACTCCTCCGTCAGGAGAGCATTGTCGATTATACCAAGTCCAACATCCTGGGGCAGTATGCCTCCCTGGAGAAGTTCATCCGCCAGTGGACGCAGGAGGAGAAGAAGGAAGCCATCCGGGATGAGCTCCGGGAGAAGGGCATTGACCTGGATGCGATGAAAGCGGATCAGCATCTGGAAGATATCGATGATTTCGACTTTATCTGCCACGTGGCGTACGACAAAAAGCCGCTGACCCGGAAAGAGCGGGCCGGCAATGTCCGGAAGCGGGATTTCCTGAGCCGGTACAGCGGCGTGGCGAAGGAAGTTCTGGAGGCGCTGCTGGATAAGTATATGAACACCGGGATCTATGAGATTGAAAAAACGGAGATCCTGAAGCTGGATCCCTTCAGCCGCTACGGCAAGCCCGCGAAGATCGCCCAGGCTTTCGGCGGGAAGGAAGGATACCTGCGGGCGGTCCGGGATCTGGAAAATGAATTGTATGAGGTTATGTGATGAGCAATTTATCGACGTTTGTCAAACGGGTGCGGGATATTATGCGCAACGACGCCGGCATTAACGGTGACGCGCAGCGGATTGAGCAGATCGCATGGATGTTGTTCCTGAAGGTCTATGATGCCAAGGAACAGGACTGGGAATTCAACGAGGATGATTATGAGTCCATTATTCCGGAAAACTGCCGCTGGAGCAGCTGGGCGGCGGATGATCATTCCGGCAGGGCTATGACCGGGGACACCTTGCTGAACTTTGTGAATAACACGCTGTTCCCGACGCTGAAGAATCTGCCGGTCACTCCGGAAACCCCGATCAAGAAATCGATTGTCCGCACGACCTTTGAGGATGCCAATCAGTATATGAAGGACGGCGTCCTCCTGCGCCAGGTGATCAGCATCATCGATGAGCTGGATCTGACGGACACGGAGGAGAGCCACGCCTTCGGCGAAATCTATGAGTCCATCCTGCGGGAGCTGCAGAGCGCCGGCTCCTCCGGTGAATTCTATACGCCCCGGGCGGTGACGGATTTCATGGTGCAAATGATTCAGCCGAAGATCGGGGAGAAGATGGCGGATTTTGCCTGCGGCACCGGCGGGTTCATCACAAGCTGGCTGAAAGCGCTGGCCCCACAGATCAGGACGACGGAGGATCAGAAGGCTTACAGCGAGTCCATTTACGGCATTGAGAAGAAACAGTTCCCCTATATGCTCTGCGTGACGAACATGCTCCTGCATGATATCGACATCCCGCAGATATATCACGATAACTCCCTTTCCCGGGATGTTCTGGATTACACCGAGGAGGACCGGACGGACGTCGTTCTGATGAATCCCCCTTACGGCGGTTCGGAGAAGGCGGATATCAAGTCCCATTTCCCGGATGATCTGGCCTCCAGCGAAACGGCGGATCTTTTCATGTCCGTGATCATGTACCGGCTGAAGAAAACCGGCCGCGCCGCGGTGATTCTCCCGGACGGCTTCCTCTTCGGCACGGATAACGCGAAGATCAGTATCAAAAAGAAGCTGCTCAGCGAATTCAATCTGCATACGATCATCCGGATGCCGTCCAGCGTGTTCTCCCCGTATACCAGCATTACGACGAATATCCTCTTCTTCGATCAGAGCAAGCCGACGGAAACGACCTGGTTCTACCGCCTGGATATGCCGGAAGGCTACAAGCATTTCAGCAAAACAAAACCCATGAAGCTGGAGCATTTTGCCCCGGTCGTGGCCTGGTGGAACAACCGGCAGGAGATCACGGAAGACGGCTTTGACAAGGCGAAGCAGTTTACCGCCCGGCAGCTGTCCGAGGAGCTGGGATACAATCTGGATCAGTGCGGCTATCCCCATGAGGAGGAGGAAATCCTGGCCCCCATGGATCTGATCCAGCGATATCAGGAGGAGCGCGCCAGCCTGAACGCGGAAATCGACCGGGTGCTGGCGGAGATCACGGAGAAGCTGGGAGGTGTCCGGCCGTGACACCGCAGGAACTGAAAAACAGCATCCTTCAGCTGGCCATCCAGGGGAAGCTGGTGGAGCAGCGCCCGGAAGAGGGAACGGCGGAGGAACTGTATCAGCAGATTCAACAGGAAAAACAGAAGCTGATCCGGGAAGGGAAGATCAAGAAGGAGAAGCCGCTGCCGGAGATTACGGAAGAGGAAAAGCCGTTTGATATTCCGGAAAGTTGGAGATGGGTCAGAATGTCATCTATTATTGACATGCTATCGGGGTATGCATTTAAAAGTGATGATTTTAAATCGAATGGCAAATACAAACTACTTCGTGGTATTAATCTAGGCATTAACACAATACGATGGAAAGAAACAGTATATATCGATACAATTTCTGAGAAAATAGAAGATTACAGACTGGAAAAAGGAGATGTCTTGCTTGGAATGGATCGCCCGTGGATAACTGGCGGAACAAGAGCAGCTCTGTTTTCCGGTGAAGAAGATGTTTACTTAGTACAACGGGTATTGCGTTTTCGAAGTCATGGTTATATGAACAATACGTTTATTTTGCTGTTATTGCATTCTTCCTTAGTTAATTCAATTGGTGGAGAAACAACTGGTATCAGTGTTCCACATATTAGTCAGAGTCAAGTCGGATCTATAGCTATTCCCCTCCCACCCCTCGCAGAACAAAAACGCATCGTTGCCAAAATCGAAGAACTCCTCCCGCTGATTGACCGCTATGAAAAGGCCTGGAATCGCCTGGAAGCATTCAATAAGCGTTTCCCGGATGATCTGCAGAAATCCCTTTTGCAGATGGCCATCCAGGGAAAACTGGTTGAACAGCGGCCGGAAGAAGGAACCGGAGAAGAACTGTATCAGCAAATTCAGCAGGAAAAACAGAAACTGATCCGGGAAGGAAAGATCAAGAAGGAGAAGCCGCTGCCGGAGATCACGGAAGAGGAAAAACCATTTGTTATTCCGGAAGGTTGGAAGTGGGTTAATATACAGGAAATCATCACCGGAATTACTGCAGGAAAGAGTAGTAAATGCTATGAAATTGTTCCAGAAAATAATAAACCCGGGATTATTAAAGTAAGTGCTGTGACATGGGGCATATTTAATCAAAGAGAAAGCAAAACTTGTATTTTTGAAGACGATTGGATAGAAGAATATAGGATTCATTATGGAGACTTTTTAATCAGTAGAGCTAACACAAAAAAACTTGTTGGTGCTTGTGCAATTGTTAACTGCATAACTAAAAAACTTATGCTGTCTGACAAGATTCTTCGTATGGATTTTTATCCACATATTGATCCACGCTTTATACTATACATCTTAAGAAGTCCAGAACTCAGAAAACAGATTGAAGCAGTTGCTACTGGTACATCAGAGTCAATGAAGAATATTTCTCAAAACAGTATAAAAGCTTTATTAGTCCCCCTCCCACCCCTCGCCGAACAAAAACGCATTGTCGCCCGTTTGGAAGAGCTTTTGCCGCTGTGCAAGAGCCTGAAATCATAAATATGAGGGAATCAGTTTGAAGTGCATGTGATGGAGAGGAAACCCGGAATCTTTGCAAGGCGCTTGACAAAGTGTTCATTTTTCTGTACAGTTTTGATGACAGAATAGTGTAAGGAGGGTTTTCTGATGGTCGCTGTGAACTATACTACTGTCCGAAATAATCTGAAAGAATTCTGCGATATGGCTACCGAGGACAATGAAACTGTCATTGTTACCAGGAAGGCGAACAAAAATGTGGTTATCGTTAGCCTGGAACGCTTTGATTTCATGGAAAAGGCCATTCGTAATTCGGAATATCTTGCCAAACTGGACCGGTCTTTTGATCAGCTCTATGCCGGCAAAGGGCATGAACATGAACTGATCGAGGATTAATGCCATGAGAAAAGTATGGTCTGATGAAGCATGGGAAGATTATCTGTATTGGCAAACGCAAGACAAGAAAACGCTAAGAAAGATCAATGAACTGATCAAAGATATTGACAGAAATGGTCTTCAGGGCGTAGGGAAATCCGAACCGTTGAAATACAGGCCTGGATGGAGCAGGCGGATTGATAAAGAAAATCGCCTTGTCTTTGATATCAAAAACGGAGAATTGCTGATTGCGTCATGCCGCGGACATTACGAAGATTAAGATCCTGGCCGGGGAATCCGTGGATAAGACCCAGCTCGAGGGCACGGTCATCTATGTTTCAGCGAGCGAGGCTCTTGAACGGATCACTGCATTCTTGAATACTTTGTAACAATATAGGCATAACACAATTCCCCCAGCGGCTATCATCACTGCCGGGCTTTTCTATTTCATAAACGATCGGCTATCACGCTGGCCGTTTTCTTAAATAACGAGAAGAAGGAGAATACGAATTCTTTCTTCATCATTGAAAGCTGTTCCAAATCTCGAAAATTTGACATATACCGGTATCTTCCTTTATAATATCTCACGAGGTGAGAAACTTGGCCGATGAGATATTCTATTCTGAAGCAGCAGCCTCCCTTATGAAACTGCTTGCCCGAACCCGCCAGAATCCGGATCTGAAAAATGTGCGAGAGATATCGATTGGGGAAAAAGGCGTACTGCTGTACCTCGTTTCGAGACCGGAAGGCGTCCATTCCGGAGAATTAAGCAAAGCGCTCGGAATCGGGTCCGGCGGTGTGGCAAACCTGCTTTCTGTCCTGGACAGAAAGAAATATATAAGCCGGAATATAAGCCCGAAGGATCGCCGCATCATCATCGTTTCGATTACGGAAGCGGGGAAACAAGCGATAACCGATCTCCGCAGCCGGATTCAAACGCGGTTGGAAGATCTGCTAAAAGAGCTGGGAGAAGATGATACCCGCGAACTGATCCGCATTTATGAACGGATTGTCCGGATCAGCCATGACGGAATCCCATCCGAACACACAGAGCAAAAAGGAGTTTGAAATGGAAAAGAGAAACTATGCGGAAATAACGCCGGATATCGTCCGGCTGACGAATGTACTTGAGAGCAACGGATTAATCGACCGTGAACTGTATGATCGCTATCAGGTTAACCGTGGTCTGCGTGACCTGAACGGCAAAGGTATTCTGACCGGGCTGACGGAAATCAGCGAAGTCAACGGCCTGGACAAGGACGGAAAGCCCATCCATGGGGAACTGTTTTATCGCGGTTACAATATTCGGGACCTGGTGGACGGATTTCTTCAGGAAGGTCGGTACGGGTTCGAGGAAATCACATATCTGCTGCTATTCGGTTCACTTCCGGATCAGGAGCAGCTGAAAAGCTTTGAGCAACTGCTGGGCAGCTACCGTTCGCTTCCCAATTCATTTGTCCGGGATCTTATCATGAAGGCGCCGAGCACCAACATCATGAATTCCATGGCGCGGAGCGTCCTTTCCCTGTACGCGTATGACAACAATCCGGACGATATCAGACTGCCGAACGCTCTCCGCCAGTGCATCCAGTTGATTGCCATGTTTCCTCAGCTGGCTCTGTACAGTTATCAGGCATATGATTACTACCGCACAGACAGCACCAGTTTCTTCATTCACGACCCGATCCCGGAACTCTCCACCGCGGAGAACATTCTGCATATGCTCCGGCTGGACAGCAAATATACGCCAACAGAGGCAGCCGTACTGGACATGGCGCTGGTTCTGCATGCCGAGCATGGAGGCGGCAACAACTCCACCTTCACGACCCATGTGGTCACTTCCACCGGTACAGACACCTATTCCGCAATTGCCGCATCGCTGGGTTCTCTGAAGGGACCAAAGCACGGCGGCGCGAACATCAAAGTTGTCCATATGTTCGACGAAATCAAGCAGAACGTGCGCGACTGGTCTGACGAAGACGAGATTACAGCGTACGTGCATAAAATTCTGAACAAGGAAGCCTTCGACCGCACTGGGTTGATTTACGGAATCGGACATGCCATTTATTCCAGGTCGGATCCCCGGGCCGTAATATTCCGTCAGTTTGTTGAGAAACTCGCAAAGGAAAAAGGACTTGATCAGGAATATAAACTTTATACAACTGTGGAAAAAGCCGCGCCGATGCTGATCAGCGCGCAACGAAAGATGTACAAAGGCGTCAGTGCAAACGTGGACTTTTACAGCGGCTTTGTGTATCAGATGCTGGGGATCCCGGAAGAGCTTTTCACGCCAATTTTTGCAATTGCCAGAATTTCCGGATGGAGCGCTCACAGAATCGAAGAACTGATGAACGGGAACCGGATTATCCGTCCCTCATATAAAGCGGTGCAGAGTCAGCGGAAATATGTCAGAATGGAAGACAGGTAGCAGGTCAGCTCAATCAGTCCGGTGGCCTGACTGAGCAACGACTGCAACAACATGATACGGGCAGAAAGAAAGACGCTGACACAAATCATCCCTTTTCTCCAGCCTGCGAACGAACGCAGCATCCGGACGGGAAGAGGAATGCACCCTCCCTTCATCTTCAGTATTAAAATATTTAGACTGAAATAAACTGTTAACAACCAAAATATTAAAATTATATTAAATGATAAAATAGCACTTGTGTCCCATCAAAATTTGTGTTATGATACAATTGCGGAATCGTAGGAAGAGTTCCTGAAGAAAAATCCTGAAGAAAAGGCAAACACCGGCTGAATACAGCCGGCGTTCTTTTTGCCGGTCGATTCATTAAAAGAAAGGTGGTTTCACAATGAGCGAACTCATTACCAACCAGCACCCGAAAGAGGCAGACAACCGCAAAAAACTATCTTTTCAAGAAAAGGCAAAAATCATTTGTGAAAGACTTGATGTAATGATCAGACTGCTAGAAGAAAGAATCGAGGAAAAAGATATCGACGAGTGCATGGAGCTGATCATCACGACGGTTGAACATGCATCGGACCGCAAAGTAGCGCTTGATGCTGTGATGCAAGCGTTTCGCCCTGCCATCCGGGATATGGAGCCGGAGGACCGGCGACAGTGCTGCGCCAATATGGAAGCGGCCTTTTCACCCTTATATGGAAACAAAACCGGCCAGTTCTTTAACGGAATAACCAGCGCGTACAGGCCCAAGGAACGGGATCCCAGGGAACTTGGCAGAAGAATTATGGAAAAACGCAACCCGCATTATCGCCCAAAGGATAAATAAGGAAGGAGAAGCATCTTTATGAATAACCAGTCCATCAACCGACCCACAACAATTGACCCGGAAAGGTCACTCTTTGTGGATATTCCTTTTCCGGAAAAAAAACCGGGCCCCCAGATGATCACTGTCCCCGCGCAGATTACGATGATGGCAAACGATGGATATGCCAACCAGCTGGCCAGCCTCGGCGCCTCTTCTCCGATCATGTCAGCCGGAACCTTCGTCCGATCCGGCCTGACCAGCCTGACAGAGGAACTGGCCGTTGCCTACCGGGAGTGCGCCATCGCCAAGCGGATTATTGATATGCCGAGCGAAGACATCACACGGGCCTGGTACACACTGACAAGCGCCCAGGTGGACGAGACAGATCTGAACAACCTGAAAGCGGTGGAGGCAAAGCACATCATTAAGCAGGAGCTGACGAACGGCATTCGATGGGCGCGCCTGTTCGGCGGAGCGATCGCCATTATGATCATCAAGGGAGAGGAAGACAGGATGGATCAGCCGCTGAACATCAATACCATTAAGTGCGGATTCTTCAAAGGACTGCTGGTAGCAGACCTGACACAGGGGATCACGCCATCCATCGAGCTGGAGGACGATCTGGATGATCCGGATTTCGGGCTTCCGAAATACTACGATATCAATATGGAAATGGGAGAACTCCGAACCGCGCGGATTCATCATTCCAGGGTGCTTCGGTTTACCGGGCGGGAGTTGCCGCACACGGAAACGGTCCGGAACAGCTTCTGGGGCGCGAGCGAACTGGAACACCCCTGGGACGAGATCAGGAGATATCTTTCCACGTGCGAAAACATTGCCCAGCTTGTGTTCCAGGCCAATCTCATCACGCTGAAAATCGGAAATTTCGGATCGGACCTGGCATACGGATCCGACAGGTTGAAGCAATCGGTTGAACAAACCGTTCAGCAGGAAAACCGGATGCGGACTTCCTACGGCGTACAGATTCTCGGCGCAGAGGACTCCATGGAGAACCATTCCTACAGCTTCACCGGCATCGCTGACGTCAAGGAGTCCTTCATGATCGACGTGGCCGGGGCAGCGGAGATTCCCGCGACAAAACTGTTCGGCCGCAGCCCGCAGGGCATGAACGCCACCGGAGAAGAAGACCTGCGGAACTACTACGACATGATCGCCCAGCAACAGGAACGGATGCTCCGGCCGGCTCTGGAGAAACTGCTGCCGATTATGGCGATGAGCTGCTGGGGCTTTGTGCCGGACGATCTGAAGATCGTATTCAATCCGGTGATGACAAGAAGCCCGGAAGAAAGCGCCAGAATCTCCAAAGATATCGCCGATGAGATCATCGCCCTGGTGAACAGCGGACTGATTACCATCGAGGAAGGGCGGGCCGAACTGGCCAGAAGAGGAAAGCAGCTGGGCAACTGGGGGAACATCGCATGAGCGATATCGCGGAAATCATCGAGTTCTATGTGGAACACCCGGAGGAGCTGGGGCGGCAGGTCGGATTCAAAGACCTGACGCCGATGCACGGGGAATGGATCCGGGAGATGATCAACGGAGAGGGCGATTATACCCTGCAGGCGCACCGGGGAAGCTACAAATCCTCCTGCCTGGCGGTGGCGATTGCCATGCTGATGATCCTGCGGCCGAAGCGGAACATCATTTTCCTGCGGAAGACCGACAGCGACGTGGCCGAGATGCTGGGAATGGTCAGCAAGATCCTGCGGCAGCAGATGATGGGAGATCTTGTATCCCGATACTGGCGCAAGCCGCTGGTGATCCTGAGCGAATCCGCAAGCCACCTGAGCACCAACCTGTGGCAGTCGCCGATGGGCGCGCCGCAGCTGCTGGGGCTGGGCATCCGCAGCTCCATTACCGGGAAACACGCGTTCTATGTGATCACGGATGATATCTGCAACAAAGACGACCGGGAAAGCCGGGCAGAGCGGGAGCGGACCAAGAAACAATACGACGAGCTGCAGAACATCCGGAACAAGGGCGGGCGGATTATCAACCTTGGTACGCCTTGGCACAAGGACGACGTATTCACCAAGATGCCAAACATCCACCAATACGACTGCTACCAGACCGGGCTGATCACAAAGGAGCAACTGAACCAACTGCGGCAGAGCATGGCACCAAGCCTGTTCGCCGCGAATTATGAGCTGAAGCACATCGCCTCCTCGGAACTGATCTTTGAAACGCCACCGCGGTTTACGGATGATCCGCTGACGCTGCGGGACGGGATCGCCCATGTGGACGCCGCCTACGGCGGCAGCGATTATACGGCCTTCACCTGCGGCCGACGGGACTGGGACAACGACATCATCTATCTGTACGGAAAGATCTGGCACAAAGCGGTGGACAAGGTGATGGAACCCATCATCGAGGACGCGCAGCGGCTGATGTGCGAGCCGATCAAATGCGAGAAGAACGGAGACAAAGGCTTCCTGATCCGGGAGTTCTTCGAACGGGGTGTTTATGCCTCCGGATATACGGAATCGCAAAACAAATTTGTCAAAATATGCACCTATCTGAAGAAGTGGTGGCCGAGGATCATTTTCCTGGAAGGAACCGATCCGGAATATATTGACCAGATTCTGGACTATACAGAAAACGCGGAGCACGACGACGCGCCGGACAGCGCGGCATGCGTGTGCCGAATCCTTGAAAAGGGATACCGATAAGAAAGGAAGGGAAAGAAAATGGATAAGAACGAAAGGGAACAAATGAACGAGATCAAGGAGCAGATGAACCGGGAATGCATTCAAATGCTGCCGGGGGCTCTTGACGCGCTGGGAGACATTATCGACGATCCGAGCATCAATCCGATTGCCCGGGTTCAGGCGATCGCCCTGATTATGGACCGCGGAATGGGCAAACCGGAGGAGAGCATCCGGATCCGGAACGCGGAAGATGACATGGAGGCGGCGCAGGAACGGCTGGACGCCATTTTTGCCAAAGTCAGCCAGAAGCAAGAATGAGCGTGGCAGAAAAAAAGTTCCTCTCGAAAAAAGTTCCTCTCGAAAATGTTTCGCCAATCAGACACAGAATGAAAGGAGGCGACCGGCCATGCTGACACAGGATCCGGTGAAGATCCCCGATATTCCCCAAAGAATCCGGGTGAAGGAAAAAGACGGTCATTCATATGTCCAGTATTTAGCCGCGCGTCCGTATGACGCCGATAAGAAATATGTCATTCCGAACTGGGTGAATATCGGCAAACAGGCTGAGACAATGCCCGGCCTGATGTATCCCAACGATAACTATGAAAAGATTTTCTGCAGGGAGGATGAGCAGATGGAAGAAAACATGACGGCCGAGGAGGCGCAGTATGTGCAGGAGAACGCAACATACGGAATGTACGCTCCTTTTTTCACAGGACTGTACAACGAATTCAAACAGCAGACGCGGAAGAAGGCGGATGAACCGATCAACCGGTACAAAGCGGAGAACATCAACAAGGTGCTGCTGCCGCTGAGGGACATGATGAAAGGCGAGGATTACGCAGAACTGCTGGGCCTGATCAGCACCGCGGAGGACGGGGAAGAAGGCATGAACTACGGCGATGTGATGATCCTGCTGACCCAGTACAAGAGCGCTCTAACCAAATTCCACAGAAACCACAAGTAAAAACCGGTTATCCACGAAAGATAACCGGTTTGCGATGGCGGAGAGTTAGGGATTTGAACCCTAGGTGAGGTATCACCCCACACACGATTTCCAGTCGTGCGCCTTAGACCACTCAGCCAACTCTCCACACTATGGTCACGGACAATTATTATATATTCTTTCCTCCATTTGTCAAGAGTGAAAATCAAAGAAGAAAGATCAGAGGCTTCTCAGACGCGCGATTTCTTCCGGCGTCAGGCGGCGCCACTGACCGAGCGGAAGATCTCCCAGAGAGATGGGACCGAACTCGACCCTTTTCAGGCTGACCACCTGATGGCCAATGGCATCAATCATTTTGCGGACCTGGCGGTTGCGGCCCTCATGAATGGTGATCAAGAGAACGGTGTCAAAGGTTTCCCGGCGGATCAGGCGGACGGAAGCAGGGGAGGTCATTTTGCCATCGATCATGACGCCCCTGCGGAGAGATGCCATTTCATCATCTGTGACCTGATTGGAGACCTTGGTTAAATAAACCTTCTTTACCTCATGGCTGGGATGGAGGACATGATTCATCATTTCTCCATCATTCGTCAGAAGGAGAAGACCTTCGCTGTCATAATCAAGACGTCCAACCGGGTAAAGACGAGCCGGGAAATTCTGAAATTTATCCATCACGGTGGCACGGCCTTCCGGATCGGAAACGGTTGTGACTTCGCCCATCGGCTTATGATAGGCGAGATAGTATTTCTCTGCTTCGGGATGAACAAGGGTCCCGTCCACATAAACCTGGACCTTTGTTTCATCTACCTGATAGCCCATTTCCGTTACCGTGAGGTCGTTGACACGGATGCGGCCCTCCGCGATCATTTTCTCCGCTGTACGGCGGGAAGCCACGCCACACAGGGCCAGGTATTTCTGAAGTCTCATCATATTTGCATATCCCTTTGCTTTCTCAGACAATATCTTGCTTTCATGCCGGCGTCATTACACGTCACGACGGAAGAAGCATCAGAAGGGGCACTGTTTCTCCAGGGGACGATGGGTATACACGGCGGCACCGCTTTTGATATCCGCCATCGTCTGGCCGGAACCGATCAGCTTGTACTTATAAGTTGTGAGTCCTTCCAACCCCATCGGGCCGCGGGCATGCAACTTGCCGGTGGCGATACCGACCTCGGCTCCGAATCCATAGACAAAACCATCGGCAAAACGAGTGGAGACATTCCAGTAAACGCCGGCACTGTCAACCCTGTTCATGAACACCGAAGCAGCAGCCTGATCGGAGGTAATAATACAATCCGTATGATGGGAACCGAAGCGGTTGATATGCGAGACTGCCTCCTCCAGCGAGGGAACAATCCGGATGGAGACGATATAATCCAGGTATTCCGAAGCCCAGTCTTCCGGAGATGCCGGCACGCAGGAAATCAGACCGCAGGCGGATTCATCCCCACGGATTTCCACGCCGGAAGCAGAAAGGGCTTCCGCCAAAGCAGGAAGCACAGCAGGGGCGGCTTTTTCATGGATCAGGATCGTCTCCGCGGCATTACAGACAGATACATTCTGAACCTTGCTATCCACTGCTACGCGAACCGCGAGGGCCGGATCGGCCGCCTGATCGATATACACATGGCAGATCCCATCGGAATGGCCAAGAACCGGAATCCGGCTATGATCCATGATATAACGGACAAATTCATTGCTGCCGCGGGGGATAATCAGATCGATCAGTTTGTCTTCCTTCAGCATGGAGCTGACATCTTCCCGGGACTCCAAGAGCTGGGCACAGTCCGGGGAAAAGCCGCAGGCGGACAACGCCCGGCGCACACAATCGCAGAGAATCTGATTGGAACGGAGTGCCTCGCGGCCGCCCTTCAGAAGGACTGTATTGCCGCTCTTGATGCAGAGAGAGGCGATCTGGATCAGCGCATCGGGACGGCTCTCAAAAATAATCCCAATCACGCCGATCGGGCAAACGACCCGGTAAAGCTCGAGACCCTGCTCGATTTCCTCCGCGTACGTCGTGCGGCTCAGGGGATCCGGCAGGGTGGAGAGCGCATCCAGACCAGCCGTGACCTGGGCGAGCTTATCCCTGCCGAACTTCAGCCGATGGAGCAAAGGGGCGGGAAGGCCGGACTTTTCCGCATCGGCAAGATCCAGCTGATTCTGTGCAAATATTTCTTCCGCTCTCTCCTTCAGGATCTCTGACAAGGTCAGGAGAACGCGGTTCCGGCTCTGGAGATCGGAAACGGAAAGATCATAATACGCATTTCTGGCCCGGAGGGACATATCATGCAAATCATTCAAGAGGAACACATCCTTTCTTCTTCCTCATTATAACAGACAAAAGAGGAATTGAAAAGGAAGGTATAACATGATATAATCAAGGAAGGGGGAGTGAGGATGCCACACCAGAAAGGGATCAAGACGATCGTTACGAACCGCAAGGCTTACCACGATTATTTCGTTGAAGAGAAATATGAATGCGGGGTCGTTCTCTTCGGGACGGAAGTCAAGAGTATCCGCCAGGGGAGAGTCAACCTGAAGGAAAGCTGGGCCCAGATCCGGAACGGCGAAATCTGGACAGAGGGAATGCACATCAGCCCCTACGACCAGGGAAACCAGTTTAACCGGGATCCGCTGCGGGGGAAGAAACTGCTGCTGCACAAGAGCGAGATCCGGAAACTGAACCAGGCCGTCACCAAGCAGGGATACACCCTGATTCCGATCGATCTGTACTTCAAAGAAGGGAGAGTGAAAATGACGTTGGGCCTGTGCCGCGGAAAGCAGCTGCATGACAAGCGGGACAGTATCGCCAAACGCGACTCGGACATGGAAATCCGCCGGGCTTTGCGTCAAAAGCAAAAATAACGGCTTCACCGTCAGAACATGGGGATGATCCGGTTTCGACGGGGACTACAGAAGATGGATAAGCGAGCCGCAGACCCTGGACTGCGTAACAACGGGGAAAAACAAGAACTGACAATACACAGTTCGCTTTCGCGGCGTAATGCCGTGCGTCGGCCCTGACCACCTGCGGATCAGGTTACCGGCGTCATGATCGCAGGGAACGAGTTTCGGTTAAGCTTTGCGCCTAAACCCGTAATGATGAAGCTACTTTCAGGGCCGTTTTTCCGCGGACTGTTCTGAAAGGAAATTTAATCACGGAATGCGCTCGGAGAAAGTCTGTTGGACGAGTTTTCGGACAGGGGTTCAACTCCCCTCATCTCCACTTTGATCCAGGATCGTTTCTTAACGAAGAGACGATCCTTCTTTATATCCGGCAAAAACAAAAGCCCTGTGAAAATCAATCCACAAGGCTTTTGCAGTGCGGTCGACGGGACTTGAACCCGTACCTGTTGCCAGACACGCCCCTCAAACGTGCGCGTATGCCGATTCCGCCACGACCGCATAGACAACAGAGCTATTATAAAGCTCTCACTGTGCTTTGTCAAGCAGATGAAAAAAACATTGAAATTGTATTTGACGTGACGGAAAGATCCTGATAAGCTTTTGAATGCTCAGAAACGCAGGAGGCGAAAAATGATCAGGAAACCGCTTCAAAGGATTCTATTCATTTTTATTCTATTAGTTTTTTTATTTGTTCAGGAAAACGCTCTGTGCAAAAACTCAGACGAAGGGACATCCTACTTCAAAATCAGAAGAATCGGACAGATTATTCCCTATGACCGGAACGCCTTCGCTGTTGAAGCACCGGAAGCGGGAAAACTGACGATCACCATCCGGGATGATTACAGTGTGTTCCGCATCCTGGAAGAGGAGATTGACGCGGGGGAATCCACCATTGAATGGGACGGATGCGGATTCAACAGGGAAAAGCTGGCGATTCAGAACTACCACATCCAGGCGGAACTGAGCGGAGAGAGCGGAAAGAGCTATTCCATGCTGTTTGACTCCGCCGTTGAATACTGCAAACAGGCGCTGGAGTTTTTTCTCCCTTCCAGCGGGACGGCCTCGCTCGCAGAAGCTGACGAATGGTTCGTGGAATGCAAGACAATCCTGACGGGAACCGTGATGATCGCGTTTTATCCGGAGGATTCCGAAGAGGCTGCGCTTGTCGCAAAGAAAGCGGCTGCACCCGGGAAGATTACGCGATATACGCTGGCACAACTGATGGGGAAAAAGAAGCTTGAGGAAGGAAATTACCGCGTGGAAGGATGGGAGGTCAGCTGCAGGGAAACGCCCTTCTCCTTCCAGCTTGCGGTGGTGAACTACTCTCCGGAAGACGAGAAAAAGATACCGATTACCGGCGATATCCGTCCGAAGGAAGGATGGACGGACGCACAGGTCTGGGAAGCGATGATGAAAGAATCCGTTGTGGTGGATATCGGTTATACCGATCACCAGGCGGTTTATCCGGCGGCCGAAATATCCAAAGAGGTCCTGGGGACCCTGCACGGGCAGACACAATGCTTATCCGTATTCGAGATTACGGACGGATGGGCCCGGATCGGCGCATACAACCACGAAGAAGGAGAATATATCGAAGGATGGGTGCCTGAGAACAAACTGAAACGCGTGATGCCGGAAACAGAATACGGTCTGCTTGTTGACAAGCAAAAACAGACTCTGGCCGTATTCCGGAACGGAGAAAGGATCGAAACGCTACTGGTTTCCACCGGGAGAATGGAAGAAAAGGCCCTTTACCAGGAAACGGCTGCCGGCAGCTATCTGACCGGACTGCACCGGGTTGATTATTCGACCCAGGGACAGAAATACGACTTTGTGATCCAATACGACGGCGGAAACCTGATGCACCAGATTCCCTATGCCTGGGGAGGGAAAAAGGATTTTTCCTACGGAAAAGCTCACCTGGGGACCAAGGCTTCCCATGCCTGCATTCGCATCCAGGCGGAGCCGGGAACACAATCCGGCATCAATGCCTACTGGATCTGGACGCATATTCCGCATCATACCAGGGTCATTATCCTCGACGATCCCGACGAAAGAAGGAAGGAGAAAACACGTCTATCGGAGGAATCACCCGAATACGAAGACCTGAAAGACCGCAGCAAACAGGACATCAATCCGGAAGAAAAGCCGGAAAAAATCATCATGACTTTCTGCGGGGACGCGGCGCTGGGCGGAAGGGAAAACTATTACGGAAGAGAAGACTCCCTCATGGCCTATGTTGAAAAAAACGGCATGGAATACCCGTTCAGCGGGATTCTTCCTTATACCTCCACCGACCAGCTGACAAGCGTGAACCTGGAATGCGTCCTTAAGGACAGCAAAGCCGGGGAAGACAAAAAGAAGACATGGCGGTTTCGCGGGATGACGACCTATTCACAGATCCTTGAGGACGGCTCCGTGGAAATGGTGAACCTGGCCAACAACCACACCATCGACTACGGCGAGGAAGGATATACATCCACGATCGGAGCCATTGAAGGCCATACCGAATGGATCGGAAACGAACACAGCGTGACGATGGAAATCGGGGGTCATCTGTTCGGATTCGCCAGCTGCCGGGAAACCACTTTTCTGCAGGATCCTGATATCATCCGACGGGACATTGAAGCGCTGAAAGCATCCGGATGCGAGGCGGTCATCTATCAATGCCACTGGGGGACCGAATATGAACCGAAACACAACAGCCTGCAGGAAGCCGTGGCCAGGGCCTGCGAACGCGCGGGGGCCGATCTTGTGATCGGGCACCACCCGCATGTTGTTCAGGGGATTGATTATATCGGAAAAATGCCTGTGGTTTACAGCCTAGGGAACTTCATCTTCGGCGGGACGATTGACCTGAAAACTTATGACGCGTGCATGGCGCGGGTTACCTTCTTCGCGGACGGCACGGCGGCAGAGCCTCAAATCGAACTGATTCCCATTCTGACCAGCTCCTCCGCCGAAAAGAAGATCAACGATTACCGGCCTGTTGCCGCGAAAGGCGAAGACCGGCAGCGGATCCTGGACGCCATTCAGGCGGATACACCTTTTGCCATTACCGCGTACACCGGTCAATAATAAATATAGAAATTACACTCCAGACGGCCGTTATAAAGACGCCTTTTCCGGTCCGCCTTTTTGCCATAATACCGCTCGAAAGACGGATCGGAAGAGATCGCACAGAGAGACCAGCCGGGGTGCCGCTCCTTCAACAGCCGCAGATCGCGATATAAGGCATGACAGGTTTCCCGGTCAGAGAGTCTTTCCCCATAAGGCGGATTGCAAACAAAGACCCCTTTATCCAGCGAAAGATTCAAAGACTGCAAAGGCAGATTCGAAACGGAAATCTGATCCTCCAGACCGGCCTGGCGGATGTGGCGCGAGGCCAGAATCAGCGCATCCGGATCGATATCGGAGCCAAAAATCAGGCCCGCAGGGACCTGCGTGACTTCTGAGCCGGCCTTTTCCCGGAGTGCGGCAAAGGGAACGGACTTTGAAAAAGAAAAACCTTCCATGGCAAAGGAACGAAACAGGCAGGGGGCCCGGTGGGCGGCGTAAAAGGCGGCTTCCACCAGAAGCGTACCGGAGCCGCAGGCGGGATCGCAGAAGGGGATACCGGGCTTCCACGGACTGAGAGAGATCAGAGAAGCCGCGAGCGTTTCCCGGAGCGGGGCCTCGCCGTTCCAGGTCCTGTAGCCCCGACGGGAGAGAGATTCCCCGGAGGTATTCAGCAGAATCCGGCAACGATCGGAATGAATGGAAACCAGGACAGGGAACGCAGCGCCGTTTTCCGGGAAAACGGAAATATGCTTTTCCCTCTTCAATTTTTCCAGAATAGCCTTCTTCGTGATGGACTGGCAATCGCGCGGGCTCATCAGGGTGCTGCGGGCACATTTCGCCGATACATTGATCGCCTCTGTTCCCGCCAAATAATCCTGCCACGGAACAGAGGAGACCAGCTGAAACAGATCCTCAAAGGAGCGGCAGGTCTTTTCCGCCAGCAAAAGAAAGACCCGATCACAGCAATGAAGACGGAGATTGAGATTGAAAACCTGATCCAGAGAGGCTTCAAAGCGAACACCGCCGTTTTCCACCTGCACCGAATCCAGATGAAACGCACGGATTTCCGCGGCTACCAACCCTTCCAAACCGAAAGCCGCTGAAGCATAACACTGATATTTCATACCAAATCCCTCCGCAAGAAAGTTTACAGGGAAAAGGCCGCGTTGTCAAAGCAAACAGGAAAGGACAATGGGACCGGATTTTGAATAAAACTTGATTTACGTACCCATGTAAGTTATACTAAAGAGTCAGCAACACAGAAGGATGGTGCTCATTGATGAAGTTGATTATTGCAATCGTTCAGGATGAAGATTCTTCCAGACTGCTTTCCAAACTGATGCTGCAGGGATTCGGGGTTACGAAACTGGCGACGACAGGCGGTTTTCTGAAGGCCGGAAATACGACTCTTCTGCTGGGCGTGGAGGAAGAAAGAATTCAGGAAGCGATCCAAATCATTGAAAAAGTATGCAAGAGCCGGAAACAGATGACTTCCGCGCCGACTGCCGTCACAGGCGTTGCCCACGGAGAATACAGCACATATCCTGTGGAAGTGACCGTCGGCGGAGCAACGCTGTTTGTGCTTTCGATTGATCAGTTTATGAAAGTTTAAAAACATGCTGACACCAAGATTGGAAGACTATATACAGCAGGGAAAGGATTTCCAGATTCTTCTGTCCCAAATCCAGGATAAGACGGTTTCCCAATCCTACCTGTTTACGGGGAACCGGGGACTCGGGAAAAGGACTTTTGCCCGGCTGGCAGGGAAGGCGCTGCTTTGCACCGGCGACGGAAAGCGCCCCTGCGGGACATGTCCGAGCTGCGTTATGGCTGAAAGCCGGAACCATCCGGATCTGATCATCATAGAACAAGGGAAACCGATTGCTGCCGATGTCAAAAAAGACAGGGCAACTATTCCTGTCGACGATATCCGGGAGATGATCCGCCTATGCTCTGTGCAGACAACGGACGGCAATCTACGGATCGTGCTGATCTATGACGCGGACAAAATGACCGTTCAGGCGCAGAACTGCCTGCTGAAAACGCTGGAAGAGCCGCCGGAACAGACGTGCATCATCCTGGTGACAGAGCACATGGAAGCCATTCTTTCCACGATCATCAGCCGGTGCAGAATTATCCGATTCAAACCGTGGAAAGAAGAGTTTATCCTGCAGATCCTGGCGAAAGAGGGAACTCCCGCCGAGCAGGCCCACGATATTGCGCGGGTCTGCAACGGATCCATCGGGAAAGCGCTGGATCTGGCAGGGAACAATGAATACTGGGAACTGCGCGACGAAGTTGTCAAGGCTTTTTTCCGCAATACGAAATACAGCGAGATTCTGAAGTATTCCAATCAATGGAAGGACCGGAAAGGCGAGGCGGAGCAGATCTTCCAGATCCTTGAATTCCATGTGCGGGAGATGCTTGATATCCGCCTGCAGGGCAGAAATGACCAGGGGATTGAACAGTTTCCCGCTCATTGGCAGCGGTTTATCAGAGAGGGCGACATCCGGAAGATGCTTGCCCTGCTGGATGCCATTGCAGACGCACGGAAGCAAATCAAATTCTCCACGAATTTTCAGGCTGTGGCAGAAAAACTTTTATTCTTGTTTACGGGGGAAGGTAACGCATGGTTATGATTGTTGGGGTTCAATTCCAGAAAAACGGGAAAATCTATGACTTTGACAGTAATCAACTGGATGTACGATATGGAGACTATGTCATTGCCGATACACAGCGGGGAGCCGACCTGGGGCAGGTTGCAACCGGCATCCGGGAAGTGGACGAGAGCGCAGGCCCCAAGCCCACCAAAAAGCTGATCCGCCTTGCAACGAACGAAGACCTGCAGCGCAGCGCCGACAACCGCGTCCGGGAGCGCGAAGCATACGACATCTGTCAGAAGAAAATTGCCGAACATCAGCTGGATATGAAGCTGGTATCCGTTGAATATGCTTTCGACAACAGCAAAGCCGTATTCTATTTTACCGCCAACGGGCGGGTTGATTTCAGATCCCTGGTCAAGGACCTGGCCGGCGTATTCAAAATGCGGATTGAACTGCGGCAGATCGGCGTGCGGGATGAGGCCAGAATGCTGGGAGGGCTCGGGCCGTGCGGAAGGCAGATCTGCTGCGGATCTTTCCTGGAAGAGTTCCAGCCGGTATCCATCAAAATGGCTAAGGAACAGAACCTTTCGCTGAATCCGACGAAGATCAGCGGCGTTTGCGGGAGACTGATGTGCTGCCTGAAATACGAGCAGGATCATTACGAACAGACCAGAAAAAAGATGCCGAAAGTCGGCAGGGAAGTCATGACGCCCGACGGGAGCGGGATCGTCACAGACCTGAACATTGTGAAAGAAACACTGATGGTGAAAATCGCAAACGGCGACTCGAACGAGATCAAAGAGTATTCCCTGGAAAGCATTGAACGAATTGCCGGCGGAAACGAAGCGCCCCCTGTCAGAACGACCGCGCCCGCTACCGCCGCGGAAGAAACGGACGAGAGCGAACTGCCGGCAGACGAGATCAGAAACATCCCGGAGCAGCAGAGCGAACCGGAACAAAGCCGGCCAACCAGGCCGCCGAGAAACAACCGGAACAGACCAGGCGGAAAACCCAAGGAAAACAGAAATCCCGAGAAGAGCGACGCGCCGAGGAAAGAAACACGCCAGTTAGGCAAACCCGTCATGCGTGAAAACCCGAACAGAAACTCCGGCAGCTCTGCGGAGCAGAGCAAGCCGAAAAAGCAGACCAACTGGGCGACCGCACTGCAGGAAGCGATGGATTCTCTTGAATAAACGAAGAACAAGCGAATAACAGAAAAATGACAACTTGCAAGATTGGACGGTCAATGCTATAATAGCAGAAATAAAGCGTTATCTTAACGCAAATTATTTGGAGGTAAAGTATGGCTTACAAAATTTCCGATGAATGCATCAGCTGCGGCGCCTGTGCTGCTGCGTGCCCCGTTTCCGCGATCGCGGAAGGCGATGCAAAGTATGAGATCAATCCTGAAGTCTGCATCGAATGCGGCGCTTGCGCTGAGACCTGCCCCGTCGGCGCTCCTGCCCAGGAATAAGCTGATTGATTTCTGAAAGAAAAAAGACCGGATGATCCCGGTCTTTTTTCTTTCACGGTTCAGATTCATTCAGGCAAGAAAAAAAGCCTGTCGATAAACAGGCTTCTGTACACCATTAGGGACTCGAACCCTAGACACCCTGATTAAGAGTCAGGTGCTCTACCAACTGAGCTAATGGTGCTCAAGCGAACAGGTGTTATTATACACGAATTTACAGGTTTGTCAACATATGTTTTATTCAAAAATCAGATTTTCAGAATTTAAAATTTGGCGGAAAGGAGAAAGACCTGTTCTCAAGGAAATGCAAAAATGATATAATCATGTGTGGTTTGATAAAGGAGGTAGCCGGATTGAGTCTCAGCTTTCACGATCCGATGAGCGAAAAGGAAGCGCTGCTGCTGAACATGCTGCAGCTGGCGTATGCCGGGGATGCCGTATGGGAACTGATCGTACGGACAGAACTGATCCGGAAAGAGTATAATGTTCACCATATGCACAGCGCATGCATCAAGCTGGTCAACGCGCATGCGCAGGCCGGATTTGTCAGCCTGATTTACGACGCACTGAGTGAAACAGAACGGGACCTGATCCGCAAGGGAAGAAACGCACACGCCCGGCATCCCGCACCCAGGAACCAGAATCCGGAGGACTATTCCGCATCCACGGGATTTGAAGCTTTGATCGGTTTCCTGTACCTGACCGGGAACGAAGAACGGCTCATGCAAATATCAAAAATGATCATCGAAGGAGAAGCGAAAAATGGCTGAAAAGAAAAAACTGAAAGTCGAGCTGATCCGGCATACGCTGCAGCCAGAGGAGACCATCGCTCTGGCCGCCAAGCTGTGCTATTCAAAATCCACGATCGAAAACCTGAACGAAAAAATCAGCGCAAAGGATCAGTCGGATTTCATCGAAAGGCTGCTGCATATGGGGCATGAATCCACCTTTGAGCACGCCTGCTTTACCTTCGGAATCGAAGGCGTGAGCCGTGTGCTGCTCGCGCAGCTTACAAGGCACAGGATTGCCAGTTTCTCCGTTCAGAGCCAAAGATACGTCTCCTATGAAAAAGGATTCGGATACATTCTTCCGCCGAGCATCGAAGCGCTGGGAGAAGAGGCGGCTCAGGAATATCAGAAGCAGATGGATCAGATGGAACAATGGTATGTTGAATGGCAGAAGCGGCTTGGGAATGCGGGGGAGAAATCCAACGAAGACGCCCGATTCGTATTGCCAAACGCATGCGAAACCCGAATCCTGATGACGATGAATGTCCGCGAAC
This sequence comes from uncultured Clostridia bacterium, assembly GCA_947166385.1. GTDB lineage: Bacteria > Bacillota > Clostridia > Christensenellales > Aristaeellaceae > Aristaeella. The sequence continues at coordinate 33,641 of CAMVEB010000004.1, forward strand.
TGCGGCATTTCTTCTCGCTGCGGATGTGCAACAGGGCGCAGTGGGAAATCCGATCGATGGCAGAGCAAATGTTTCGGCTATGCCTGGAGACCGCGCCGGCTCTGTTTGCCGACGCCGGACCGGCCTGTCTACGCGGCGGATGCCCGGAAGGGGAGAAAAGCTGCGGAAAAGCAGCGATCAAACGGAAAGAAAGAGCTGAACTGTTACAGAAGGCACAGGAGGATCGACGGCCATGAGCGCAGGATACAAAAATACACCCAAAAGCTTCAACAGAAAACCGCCGATGGGCTCCGGAAAAGATCCGGCGCCGCGTCGGTCCTACCAGGAGTTTGAGTATAAACCACAGGCAGCCGAATCAAGACCCGAGGAAGAGAAGAACGAATATATCCTGACCGGCCGGAATCCCATCCGCGAAGCACTGAAAAACAACAGAGATCTTGAAAAGCTCATGGTCCAGAAAGGGGAGCTGTCAGGATCGGCAACGGAGATCGTGCAAAAAGCCAAAGAGCGGAAAATCATGGTGCAGGTCGTGGACAAAAGCAGACTGGACGAGATTGCGCCCAATCACCAGGGATTGATTGCCTTTGCGAGCGCCTACCAGTATTCCACGGTTGACGATATGCTGCGGCTCGCGGAAGAGCGGGGAGAGGCCCCCTTCCTGATCCTGCTGGACGGCGTCACAGATCCCCACAATCTGGGGGCCATTATCCGCAGCGCCGAATGCAGCGGGGCACACGGGGTCATTGTGCCGACACACAGGAGCGTCGGGCTGACCTACGCGGCCGTAAAAGCTTCCGCCGGGGCTGTTGAATACCTGCCGATAGCCCGCGTTGTGAACCTGAACAGAACCATCGAGGAACTGCAGAAAAAGGGAATCTGGGTGTATGCACTGTCCATGAACGGGCAGGACTATGAGACCGTTTCCTTTGACGGCGGGGTTGCGCTTGTGATCGGCGCCGAAGGGAACGGAATCAGCAAACTGACAGAAGAGAAATGCGACATGACTGTCAGCCTGCCGATGAAAGGACATATCGACAGTCTGAACGCTTCCGTGGCGGCCGGGGTGATGATGTACCGCGTCATGTCCTCACGCAAAGAAAAGAAATAAAGGCGGGATCTTGCATGAACGATATTCCCATGCAACTATACGACGAAAATGACAACAACATGGAGGACGGCAGTCCGTATGCCGCCTGCAGCGATGAACAGATTGTCGAAATGAGCCATCAGGGCGATTCAGCCGCGGAAGAATACCTTCTGGATAAATATAAAAACTTTGTCCGATCAAAAGCGAGAAGCTACTTCCTGGTCGGAGCTGACCACGAAGACATCGTTCAGGAAGGGATGATCGGCCTGTATAAGGCGATCCGGGACTACCGCAACGACAAGCTCAGCTCTTTCCGCGCCTTTGCCGAACTGTGCATTACCCGCCAGATTATTACCGCCATCAAGACTGCCACGAGGCAGAAACATATTCCGCTGAACAACTATGTGTCCCTGAACAAACCGCTGTACGACGAAGAAAGCGACAGAACCCTGCTGGATGTGATTGTTGAGGGGAGAACGGCGGATCCTGAAGAACTGATTATCAACCGGGAAAACGTTGGCAACATTCACACGAAAATGAACGAAATTTTATCCGGACTGGAACAGGAAGTTTTAAACGCCTACCTGGACGGCAAAAGCTATCAGGAAATCGCCGCAGCGCTGGGCAGGCATGTTAAATCCATTGACAATGCTTTGCAGAGAGTCAAGAGGAAACTGGAAAAATATCTGGAAGAAAACAGACTGTAAAGATTTTATTCAGCAAGAGGGGCCGGATCTTCAGACGGCTCGGCTGACGGCCCGGCTGCATCAGCGGCAGGAGAAACCGTCTCCTCCGGAAGATCGGAAAGGGCCTGATTCTGGACGGTATTCATCTGGGAAAGCAACTGCTTGAGCCGGACCGGAGAAGAGGAATGATAAGCACCCGCGGCGATATCCCGGATGGCAGGATTCGAATCCGCCACCGGGGACGGGGAACCCGAAATCGATATGCAGAGCAAAACCACACAGGCAGCCAGACAGCACAGCGCAAATACAGACCGATTGAATCCCCGATTATATTTTCCGCTGGCTTCATGACCGGAAGCGGCAGAAAGAAGAATGCGCTGCTTCAACGAATCATCCGCTTTCAGATTCGCCAATGTGACAGAAGTCATCTGCGAAAGCTGATCCAGTTTATTCATCAAAACAATTCTCCTTTCAATTCTTTCTGGAGCCTTGACCGGGCGCGACTCAGGCGGGAGGAAACGGTGCCTTCCGCTATTTCCATCATTTCCGCGATTTCGGAAACACCGTAACCCTGGTAATAATGCAGGAGGACAACTTCCTTAAAATCAGCAGGGAGGCGATTGATCGCTTCGGAAAGAGCCAGCTCATCGGAGAGATGGCCGATTTCATCATCCGCCGGAAAAAGCTCAAAAGCCGGATGGCCAAGGACGACTTTCTTCATCCAACTGCTGCGCCACAAATCCCGGCAACGATTCAGCGCGACTTTCAGAAGCCAGGACTTCTCCTTGCCCTGGAGGAGGACAGGCTTTGTCAGCATGAGCTTCACAAAAACATCCTGGGTCACATCCTCGGCACGCTGCCGATCCCCCAGATAATAATATGCTACGCGAAGAACATCCGTTGCAAACTGCTCGTACATCTCATCAAAGGAGAGTGAAGAAACATCAGTCCTCTCGCTACTATTCAACGAATTAAGCAAGCCCAATCTTCCCCCAAATCCAAACAAAATACGGAAGAAATTTCAAAACACAAAATATTATAACATAACGGAAAGAAACGGCAACGATAAAATTTGCTCTTGACGAATAATACAATATATGTAAAAATAGGCTTAAACAAAGGATACAAGTCAGTTTGGTTCATCTGGAGTATCATATTATTGTTTAAGGAGAGTGTGGATTTGTGTTAAGAAAGAAAACTTGTGTTGCAATGCTCCTTGCCGGCGGTCAGGGAAGCCGACTGGGAATCCTGACCAAGAATGTGGCGAAACCGGCTGTTCCGTATGGCGGGAAGTACAGAATTATTGACTTCCCTCTGAGCAACTGCACCAACAGCGGAATCGACACGGTGGGCGTGCTGACCCAGTATCAGCCGCTGGAACTGAACGCCTACATCGGCAGCGGCGCCCCTTGGGATCTTGACATCTCCAATGGCGGCGTGTTTGTGTTGCCCCCCTATCAGAAAGGAAAGAGCGGTGAATGGTACCGCGGAACAGCCAACGCAATCTATCAGAATATCGCGTTCATCGAGCAGTATAATCCGGATTATGTGCTGATTCTCAGCGGAGACCACATCTATAAAATGGATTATAACGCGATGCTGAATTACCACATCCGGCACGGCGCGGACGCGACGATCGCCGTGCGCGAAGTTCCGTGGGAAGACACATCCAGATTCGGCATCATGAACACCGACTCGGAAGACCGGATTACCGAATTCGAGGAAAAGCCGAAGAATGCGAAGAGCAACAAGGCTTCGATGGGCGTTTACATTTTCACATGGGAAAAGCTGCGGAAATACCTGGAGCAGGATGAGGCAGACAAGAAGAGCAGCAACGACTTCGGGAAGAACATCATTCCCAACATGCTGAACGACAAACAGGTGCTGGTCGCCTACAACTTCAGCGGATACTGGAAAGATGTCGGTACGATTGAAAGCCTGTGGGAAGCCAACATGGATCTGCTGGAAACCCCGATGCCGATCGATATGCACGACAAAAAGTGGCGCATTTATGCCAAGAACCCCGGAATGGCTCCCCATTATATCGCCGATGGCGCCAAAGTGACGGACTCCCTGATTACAGAGGGCTGCGAAGTATACGGAAACGTCAATCACTCGGTATTGTTTGCGGGCGTTATCATTGAAGAAGGCGCCAAGATCGAATCCTGCGTCATCATGCCGGGCAGCGTCATTAAACGCGGAGCCATCGTCCGCAGGGCCATTGTGGCGGAAAACGCGGTTGTCGGCCCTGGAGCCATTATCGGCGAAGAGACAGGCAATATCGCGGTGATCGGCAACAAAATGACGATTCCTGCCGGGGTCAGCATTCCCGCCGGAGAACAAGTTGATGAAACATACACTTTTTGAATAAACTGGGTTGAAAGGATGTAGCTGATATGAAAGAAATCATGGGACTTATTTATACCGGCGAGAATGATGCCCGACTGCGCGAACTGACCGTTACCCGCGCGATTGCCGCCATGCCCGTTGCCGGCAGATACCGCGTGATTGACTTCCTGGTCTCCAGCATGGTCAACGGCGGGATGAAAAACATCGGCGTCATTACGCAAAAAAACTACCACAGCCTGATGGACCACCTGGGATCCGGAAAAGAATGGGATCTGCACGGAAAAAATGACGGACTGCATATCCTGCCCCCGTTCCTGACCCGCGAGAATGTCGGCCTTTATCCGGGACTGCTGGACGCGCTGAGATCCAACAGCAATTTCCTGGTGCGGAGCAAGCAGGAATACCTGGTTCTGAGCAACAGCAACATTATATACAACGCACATCTGGATGAGCTTTTCCGGTACTACAAAGATACAGGAGCGGATATCACGTTGCTGTACACCAAGGATCCAGATATGAAGCGGGATGAGTTCGGAACCTACCTGGCGATCGACAAAACCGAGATCGTAACGGATATCGAAGTTGAGCCGACACATCCCTCGTATGACAACACGTATATGCAGGTGATGGTGATCAGACGGGAACTGCTGAAAGAGCTGGTGGACAAAGCCGTTTCCCACGGACAGCATTCGATGGACCGCGATATTCTGCTGAGACTTGTGCAGGACAAGACCGCAAAGATCAACGCCTTTGAATACAAAGGAAAGTGCTGGCAGATTGATTCCGTACAGAGCTATTTCCGCTTCAATATGGAAATCCTGGATCCCAAGATGCGGAAGGGCCTGTTCCGGGACGAACTCCCCGTATTCACAAAGGTCCGCGATGAGATGCCCGCATACTATGGGGATGACTGTACCGTCATCAACTCTCTTGTGGCAGACGGATGCCAGATTGAAGGAACGGTTGAAAACAGCGTTCTTTTCCGCGGAGTGAAAATTGCTCCCGGAGCCCATGTGAAAAACTGCATCATCATGCAGGACGGACAGGTTCACGAAGGCGCATACATTGAGAACTGTATCCTTGACAAGCAGTCTGTCATCAAACGGAATGCCAAACTGATCGGACCGGAAGCTTATCCGATCGTGATCGGTAAAGATGTTGTCATCTAACGGGAGGGAATCACTTGAAAATACTGTTTGTAGCCAGTGAGTCAGTACCTTATGTCAAAACCGGCGGACTGGCTGATGTTGTCGGAGCACTTGCGCCTGTACTGGCTTCCCAGGGACATGATGTGCGGGTTATTATTCCTGAATTCGGGGCCATTCCGAATGAATATCTTGCCCAGATGAGCCATGTATGTGATTTTGAAGTTCAGCTGGGATGGCGGCGTCAGTACTGCGGAATTGAAAAAATTGAAAAAGACGGCGTTACCTGGTACTTTATGGACAATAAGTACTACTTCGGACGCCCCTACATCTACGGTATGGGCGGCGATGAATACGAAAGATTCGGGTTTTTCTGCCGCGGCGTCCTGAATATGCTGCCGCTGATTGATTTCCAGCCCGATGTGATCCATGCGCACGACTGGCAAAGCGGCATGGTTCCGGCCCTGCTGAAAATCCAATACGCGCATCTGCCATTTTACGAGAGAATCAAAACGGTTTATACCATCCACAACCTGCAGTATCAGGGAATCTTCGGGATCCGTGAGGTTCAGGACGTGCTCGGACTGGGCGACAGCCTGTGGACTGAGGACAAACTGGAATGCTTCGGATGCGCCAACTTCATGAAAGCGGCGCTGGTTTACTCTGACCTGATTACAACCGTCAGCCCTTCCTATGCAGAAGAAATCCAGACAGCCTATTACGGAGAGCGGCTTGACGGGCTGCTTCGCGCCCGAAAGGAAGATCTGCGCGGTGTGCTGAACGGGATTGACATGGACGACTATAACCCGGAGACCGACCAGCGGATCGCTCAGACTTTCAGCCTTGATAACCTGAACGGAAAAGCGGAATGCAAAAAAGCATTGCAGGAAGAGCTGGGACTGGATGTGAATCCGGATGTTCCGATCATCGGAATGGTCGGAAGACTGAGCAACCAGAAGGGCCTTGACCTTGTTGACTATGTGATTGCCGATATCATGCGGCAGGATGTTCAGCTGGTTGTACTCGGAATGGGCGAAGGGCGATACTTCAACCTTTTCAGCTGGGCTGAAGGAGAATACAAGGGCCGGGTCGCTGCCAGATTTACGATGGACCATGTGCTGGCCCACAAGATTTACGCCGGGACGGATATGTTCCTGATGCCGAGTCAGTTTGAACCCTGCGGACTGAGCCAGATGATCGCCATGCGGTATGGCAGCGTGCCAATCGTCCGCGAGACCGGCGGGCTGCGTGATACCGTGCTGAGCTACAATGAATTCAGCGGAGAGGGGAACGGTTTTTCCTTCTTCAACTATAACGCTCATGACATGCTGCACGTGATTGAGCGGGCAGTCGGTTACTACAAAAACAGGAAGGATGTCTGGAATACGCTGCAACAGCGCGGCATGAAAGGCGATTACAGCTGGACTCATTCAGCGAGCGAATACATCAAACTGTACGAAAGTCTGTTTGAAGAGAAAAAAGCTGCCAGTGCAGTTTCCGAAGAACAGACCAATCCTGTTGTCGTGGATATTTGACGGAGCCGGCTGAAAAACACGATCAAAATGGAGGAAAAGGGATGTGCCTGGCGGCGCATCCTTTTTTTGAGGGTTTATCACGATGAATGATTTGCTTCACGAGGACGAAACCATCGAAGACCTGCAGCTGAACAACCTGATGCTGCTGCAGAAAAAGAAGGGATTCCGATACGGAATGGATTCCGTATTGCTGTCTGAGTTTGCCTGCATCGGAGAAAATGATCATGTGGCAGAATTCGGAACCGGCAGCGGGGTCATTCCGCTGCTCCTGATCGGCCGGGGAAAGGGGAAAGATTTCTATTGCATCGAGATCCAGGAAGAGATTGCTGACATGGCCAGGAGATCCGTGCAACTGAATCGACTGGAAAACAGGATTACGATTGTGTGCGACGATGTGACAAAGGCGAAGGATAAAATGCCGCCCTGCCAATTCGACTGCGTCATATGCAATCCTCCATACGGCATTACCGGGAAAGTGCTTGAAAGCCCGGACCAGAACAAAGCTGTTTCCAGGAGCCATCGAACTGACGAACTTCACCTGTTCTTCAAGAACGCGCATTACCTGCTGAAAGGAAAAGGGAAAATGATCCTGGTCTATCCTGCTTCCCAGATGCTGTTTGTGATGGAGAAACTGCAGGAGTGCCATCTGGAACCGAAGAAATTCCAATTGGTCTATCCATACAGGAACAAGGCCGCGAACCTGGTTCTGATTGAAGCGGTGAAAGATGCCAAACCAACTTTGCACCCCTGTCCGCCGATGATTATCTATGAAAGCAACGGAGAGTTGACAAACGAACTGAAGTCTGTTTATCATATAAACGAGAATTCGGTTTGATGATGCGAGGACAGCGTTGCATGGATGAGAGGGTCTGGGATCTGGCGGTGGTCGGCGGGGGAGCTGCCGGGCTGGTTACAGGAATTACCGCGGCGTCTTGCGGGGATCGTGTGATTATACTTGAAAAAGGTCCGGCTCTGGGCAGAAAAATCAGTGCATCGGGAAACGGACGATGCAATATCATGAACAAATCCGGGTTGAAATACTACGGAGAGTCTGCTTTTGCCGAAAAAGTATTTCAGCATTGTTCACAGGAACGACTGATCCGATTCTGGAACTCTATCGGACTGATGCTATGCGAAGATCAGGACGGAAGATTATACCCCTTTACCTATCACAGCGGAACCGTAATGGATACGCTGAAAACAGCGCTTCAAAAATTCCAGGTGAAGACACTGCTGCAGAGCTGCGTTACAGGATGCACGTTCAGCGATCCTTTCTTTACTGTATCCACTGAAAAAGAATCCCACTCTGCGCGAAGGCTGCTGATCGCAACAGGCGGAGCCGCCCAGCCCCGGCTTGGCGGAAATCCGGACGGATACAGAATGCTGCAAAACTTCGGACATAGCATGGTTCCGGTCTTTCCCGCTTTATGCCCTGTCGTGACCGACGCGAAAAGCATATCCGGTTTATCCGGCACAAGAGTACGGTGCTCCGTGCAACTTATCGATCAAAAAAGAGAAGTTGTCCGAAGGGAAAGAGGGGAAGTCCTGTTTACAGATACCGGGATCAGCGGGATCTGCGCCATGCAGATGGCCAGATTCATCCAAAAAGATGATTATGATATCGAACTGGATTTCCTGGACCGGCTTGACAGAGGGCAGGAAGAGCTGACTGAACTGCTGAAAGAGCGAAAGAAAATTTTTCATGAAATGTCGGCGGTTTCTCTGCTGTATGGTATGCTGGTGCCGAAACTGGCGTTTGCCGTGATGAAACAGGCAGGAATCGAGGTTGGCAGGAAAACAGCCGGAAGCCTGAGCGACCAGGAAATTCAGAACGTTGCTGAAAAACTTCGTCACTACACGCTGCATGTCCAACATGCCAAGGGGCTGGATGACGCGCAGGTCACAGCCGGGGGGATAATGTGCGAAGAATTTTCCGATATCAACATGGAATCAAAGGTTGTTCCCGGGCTTTATGCCGCGGGAGAAGTGCTGAACGTTGACGGAGACTGCGGCGGATACAATCTGATGTTTGCATGTGCGAGCGGTTTGCTGGCGGGGATGAACGGACGAAAGGGGACGGACCTATGAAAAAAGGAGAACTGAAAAAACAGGAAATCCTTCAAACTGCTGAAACATTATTCTGTAAAAACGGATTCGAGGCAACCAGCGTCCAGGATATTCTGGACATCCTGAAAACCAGCAAGGGCAGCTTTTATCATCATTTTGTGAGCAAGGAATCGGTTCTGGAAGAGATCTGCTCCAAACGCGTCGAGAGCGGAGCGGAAGCTGTGATCCAACAGATCAGCGAAAGCAACCGGAGCGTCATCCAAAGCCTGAATATCCTTCTATCCGGCATAATTCCGATCCAAGGGGAGAGGCTTCAATTCCTGCTGATGCTGCTGCCCGTATTCCGCATGACGGAAGGCGTTCAGATCAAAAACCGATACTGTGTAGAGCTTTCGAAGACTTACAGTCCGCTGATCGAGGAAACCATCAGAAAAGGAATGGAAGAAGAAGTGTTCTTCTGCTCCGACGCAACTCTTGGCGCTTATATTCTATGTCAGATCGTCAATGATTACTGGATGAAAATATGCGATATGATCCTTGAAAAAGAGGAGATCGGCCAGATCGCAGATCCGACCGATCTCCTGTATGTGACGGATTTTTACAGAGAAACCCTGGAAAGAATTCTGTTTGCACCGTATGGCAGCATTCATCTGACGAACATCCCCGAACTGCAGGCATTAACCGGGCAGATTCATCTGCACTGGAAGAAATGATTCATTGGGACGTCTATATCGTCCAATCGGCATAATCTTCCTTCAGCAGCGTACAGGACAGCCGGCGGCCGGTTCTGTTCTGCAGGGATTCCAGAACGCTCTGGACATCCTCCATTCTGACATACAGATGAAAAGAAATCGACTGTCCATACTGAACCGAATCCATCCGGGCCGGAAGAGACTGAATGCTGTAATTCAGAGAGTCCCAGACCGAATACGGAACTTCACACTGAAAAACGGAGGTCATTTCCATCCGAACGATTTCCGATGCTTTGAGGGCAAGTTTCGATGCTTCGGTATAGGCTCTTACCAGGCCTCCGGTTCCAAGGAGAATCCCACCAAAATACCGTATGACGACGACGCAACAGTTGACCGCACCCGTTGACCGGATGACATCCATCATGGGGAGGCCGGCTGTGCCGGACGGTTCTCCATCATCACTATATCTCATGATGCCGCTGTTCTGGCCGATAATATAGGCATAACAATGATGCCTTGCGTCTCGATAGTTCTCCTTCAGAGACTGAATAAAGCGCTGCGCATCGTCATTCGAAGCGCAGGGTGTTGCATAGCCGATAAAGCGGCTCTTCTGGATGACGATTTCATCATGCGCTTCCCTGCGCAAGGTAATATAAGAATCACTCATTGCAGAACGATCCGGCAGAAGCCCTTTTTGCCCTTCTTCAGCAAGAGAGACTGACTCCGGAAATCATCCAGGGAGAGGGCAGCAGAGGGATCCGTCACTTTCTGATCATTGACAGAGACTGCATTCTGTTCAATCTGCTTTCTGGCATCACTCTGGCTCTTGCAGAGGCCAGAACGAACCAGCATCGTTGAAACTCTGGCATCCTCCAGGAGTGATTCTTTCGTCAGGGTCAAAGAGGGGATATCCGCCGACTGAGCGCCGCCGCCGAAGAGCGCTTTTGCTCCTTCTTCGGCCTTTCTGGCGGCCTCTTCCCCGTGAACAAGCTTCGTGACCTCAAAAGCAAGGACCTTTTTTGCCTCGTTAATCTCAGCGTCCTTCAGGCTGCCCAGACGGCGGACCTCATCCATCGGGAGGAAAGTCAGCAAGGCCAGGCATTTCTCCACATCCTTATCATCCACATTTCTCCAGTATTGATAGAAATGATAGGGAGAAGTTTTCTCCGGATCCAGCCAGAGGGCACCGGCTTCGGTTTTCCCCATTTTCCGGCCGTCATGCGTCAGAAGGAGCTGGAAGGTGCAGGCAAAAGCTTTTTCCTGCTCTTTGCGCCGAACAAGATCCGCTCCGCCGAGCATATTGCTCCACTGATCATTACCGCCCATTTCGAGCCTGCAACCATAACGATGGAAAAGCTCGAGGAAGTCATAGCTTTGCATCAGCATATAGGTGAACTCCAGAAAACTCAAACCGTTTTCCGTAGCCATACGCGCTTTATAACACTCGGCCGTCAGCATTTTGTTGACCGAAAACATGGAGCCTATATCCCGCATAAACTCAATGAAATTCAGATGACGCAGCCAGTCTCCGTTATTGACAATGATCGCCTGATTCTCCGAAAAATCCAGGAAACGGGACATCTGCTTTTTAATGCATTCCACATTATGGTCAATCGTTTCCGTTGTCATCATTTTTCTCATATCGGTTTTGCCCGAGGGATCTCCAATCATGGCCGTGCCTCCACCCATCAGGGCAATGGGCTTATGACCGGCTTTCTGCATATGGGCCATGGCCATAATCGGAATATAATGACCGATATGAAGGCTGTCCGCAGTCGGATCGAAACCGACATAGAAAGTCGTCGGGTTTTTCAACTGTTCATACAGCTCGTCCTCAAACGTCATCTGGGCAATGAAGCCGCGTTCCTTCAAAATATCAAGGATATGTTCCATTTTCCATTCCTCCCTTTATTATAAATTGTTTTTGATGATTTCATTCAGAATGCTCATGCCGGACTCGATCTGTTCCGGAGTGCTGTTTGAAAAATTCAGCCTGATGGTGTTTTCGTGGCCGCCGTTCACGCAGAAATGAGTTCCGGGGACATAGGCCACTTTCTTTTCTATCGCCAGATTCAGCAATTCCTTCGCATTCATATTCTGCGGCAGTTCGGCCCAGATGAAAAGACCGCCCTGCGGATGCGTATACCGGCAGCCATCAGGAAACTCCGAGAGCTTCTTCAGCATGAGGGACATCTTCGAACCATAGGAAGCGCAGATATTACGAATATGATCAGGGAGCAGATTCCTGCGCAGAAACTGGTCAACGATTGCCTGATTCAGATTGGCCGTATGCACATCCGTCGATTGCTTCCCCACGGTACATTTGCGGATAATATCGGGATCGCCGGCCATATAGCCCACACGGAGGCCCGGGGAGATGATTTTCGAAAAGCTGCCCAGAAAAACGACCCATCCATCGGTATCAAAAGACTTTATGGCCGGAAGGGGAGTCCCTTCATACCGCAAATCACGATAAGGATCATCCTCCGCCACAATAAAACGGTAACGATTGGCCAATTCCGCGATGGCCTTTCTCCGATCCTCGGGCAATGTTTTCCCTGATGGATTCTGGAACGTCGGGATTGTATAGAGCATCTTGGGATGATACTGAATGATCTTCTCCTCCAGATCGGAGATGATCATGCCATCCTGATCGCTCTCTACAGGAACCAGGCTGGCCTGGTAAAGCTTCATGCACTGCATATTTCCAAGGAAAGAAGGATTCTCCACGAGGATCACATCTCCCGGGTCAATCATGGCCTTGCAGAGCAAATCCATCGCCTGCGTCGAGCCCGTGACAGGCAGCACGGCGGGAATCCTGCAGCGCAGGGCGGCCTCCACATAAGCAGAGAGACTCTCCAGGAAGGACGGATATCCCTCTGTGGCCCCATACTGAAGGATTTGCTTTCCTTTATCCCGCAAAACTTCCGACGAGATTTCACGGACGATATCATCGGGCAGGGCGTCCGGAGAAGGATTGCCGCCGGCAAAAGAGATCATTCCCGGCTGAGCTATTACCTTGAAAATCTCACGAATAGCACTGCCGGTAACCTGATCAAAACGATGCGCGAACTGATATTTCCTGCATTCCATGTGTGCAAACCTCCTATGTATAAAAAATCACCGCGGTCTCTTCGGAAGGCGAAGAAACGCGGTACCACTCCCATTCTGCAAATTCCGACTGACGAAACCTGCACTCTTCAAGCTGTAACCGGCAAACCGGGCTGCCCCTACACAGAACCCCTTCAAAGCAGCGGCTCAGAGATGTACTTCACACAGGACCTGCAGCTTCCTTGCACCAACCGAAAGCTCTCTGCATTGCAAAGTCCGGGCTACTCTTCCCCTCATTGCTATTGCGTTTATTATGATGGATTTATCAGGCAATGTCAAGTTTTTTTCGGCTTGATTCTCCATTTAATCTTTAGTATAATATTTTGTAACTGGAATGGTAATGCCATTTCCAGGAACGCTCAGGAGGAATGAACCAGATGGAATGCAAGATTAAGAACGATCTTGGAACAATCTATATTGCAGAAGATGTGATGCTGAAAGTTGTCGGATACGCAGCACTGGAATGCTACGGTATTGTCGCCATGTCCGGGAAAAAAGCAACAGACGGCATCGTTGAATGGCTCGGCCGGGAGAATCTTTCAAAGGGCGTTCAGATCCGCAACGTCGGAGATATGCTGGATGTTGATCTGTACATCATTGTTGAATACGGCATATCCATTTCCGAAGTGTGTAAGACGATTGTGGAAACTGTTCGCTATAAACTGGAGAGCATGACGGGCGTGAAAGTCCGCAAGGTCGGAGTTTCCGTAGAAGGAATCCGGATCTGATATTCATTCAACTGAATTCTTGTTTAACGGAGGAATATTTCCTTGATACAGTTCAAAACAATTGACGGTCTTCTTTTAAGAGATATGGTCATGGCAGGCACTGCCCTGCTGGAAAAGAACAGAGAGGCTGTTGATGCGTTAAATGTTTTCCCGGTTCCGGACGGTGATACAGGAACCAATATGTCCCTCACGATGCAAAGCGCCACGCGGGAAATCAACAGCAAAGAATTTCTTCGCGCGGACGAGGCAGCGAGTGCCCTCTCCAAGGGCGCTCTGAAAGGCGCCCGCGGAAACTCCGGTGTTATTACCAGCCAGCTGCTGCGCGGCTTCGCAAAAGCATTAAACGGTGTCGAAAAGATTACCCCTGTTCAGTTTGCACAGGCTCTGACAAAAGGCGCAGAGATGGCCTACAAAGCCGTGATGAAACCCAAGGAAGGCACCATCCTGACTGTGGCCCGGGTCATTGCAGAAGACGCGATGAAGCAGGTCAAAAAAGATCCGGACGACTATGATCAGCTATTCAACGTTATCCTGAAGAGCGGAGAAGCCATCCTGAAAAAGACCCCGGATATGCTGCCTGCGCTGAAACAGGCCGGCGTTGTTGACTCCGGCGGCCGGGGATTAATGCTGATCTATCAGGGGTATGCCGCCGTTCTGCGGGGAGAAGATATCAATCTGACAGAGACGGGAATGGAAGAAGATTTCTCTGCTGTTTCCGATGACTGTCATGATCTGAGCAGAGAACTGACCTATTGCTATTGCGTCAATTTTACTCTGGACCATTTCCGCGAAGACTGCGATGAGCATGACATTGACTCCTTCCGGCGTCGGCTGAACAGAATCGGAGACAATGTGACCGTGAACGGCGATCTTTCCAAAGCCGTTGTTCATGTTCACACAGACAATCCGGGATCGGCTATCGAATACGGGATAGAGCTTGGCGAAATCAGCGAAGTCCGAATTGATAACCTTCTGCAGATGAAACGCAAGTATGATGCTGAGAATTCTCCCGCCGAAAGCCCTGAAGACGAAGAAGCGACAGATGATCAGGCTGCCGACGATCCGCCTGCAGAACCGGAAAAGCAGTACGGTTTTGTTGCTGTTTCGCTGGGATCCGGGTTCTCTCAGTTCTTCTCTGACCTGAATGTCGACCGTATCGTTGAAGGCGGACAGACAATGAATCCCTCTGTGGATGATTTGCTTGTTGCGGTGAACAAGGTTCCCGCCGAATGCGTATTTATTCTTCCGAACAACGGGAATGTGATTTTTGCAGCCAACCAGGCCGCTGAATTGTCCAAGAAGGACGTCCGTGTTATTCAGACGAAAAATGTCGCGATGGGCATCGCGGCGGCCATCGCTTTCCAGAATGATCTGAGCCCCGAAGAAAATGTTGCCAGGATGGAAGAGGCGTCTCAGCATGTGAAAACCGGTATGGTCACCTATGCGATTCGTGACAGTGAATACAACGGGATCGAGATTAAGCAGGGCGACATTATCGGTCTGCACAACGGACAGATCGAGTTCTCCGGATCCTCCATCCACGATGTCGTGATGGACATGATGAAGGAAATCGTAACAGACGAAGACGAACTGATTACCGTTTATTACGGGTCCGATGTCAAAGAAGAAGACGCTCAGATGATTTCCGCCGATATCGAAAAGGAATATGATTCCTGCGATGTTGAATGCCACAATGGAGGACAGCCGCTGTATTATTACCTGATCTCTGTGGAGTAAACGATGATTGAGCTGTTAGACCTGGAAGGAATCGGCCCTGTCAGAGCAGAAGCTTTACGCGCAATGGGGATTAACTCATTGCGCGATTTGCTATATACTCTACCTGTCCGATACGAAGATCACAGCACGATTACTCCATGCAACACAAAAACACCCGGGATGATCCTGGTGTGCGGAGCCTTCCGCGAAGATCTTAAAGCATCCTATTTCCACGGAATCTCCCGTGTGCAGGGCACCATCTATGATTCTTCCGGGAAACTGCCGGTATGCTGGTACAATGAACCATGGATTTCAAAACAGATTGAGCCGAATCAAACAGTACGCCTGTATGGACAGCTATCCATCAAAAATGGCAGGCGAATCCTTCAGAACCCCAAAATATCCATGGAAACAGGATGGATTCCGGTTTATAAATCTTTCCAGCATTTTCCCGCAAAATCTTTCCGGAAATTGGTCGCTGAAGCACTGGATCATCTGGAGGACTGCTGTCCCGAAACAATACCGCATGCATTCAGAATCCAAAACAGATTGTGCGAACTGAATTTTGCCATTCGCCAGGCTCATTATCCATCCAGCATGGAGAATCTGGGAATTGCCAGAAGACGGTTAGCCTATGAGCAGATTCTGATTTACTTACTGTATGTTTCCTCGATCGGGAAAAAACGTCATACGTCTCATGCTTTTCAGATCACGGACGAGCAGATTGATACTTTCTGGTCATCGCTGCCTTTTCATCCGACCAAAGCACAGGAAAAGGTTCTGCTGGAAATCTCCACAGATATGAGAAAGCCGGTTTCCATGGCACGGCTTGTTCAGGGAGATGTGGGAAGCGGTAAAACGGCTGTGGCCTTTGGGGCTATCTATCTTGCCGTTTCCGCCGGATTCCAGGTTGCCATGATGGCACCGACGGAAATCCTTGCAGCGCAGCATTTTGATGCGGCCAGAAAAATCCTGGAACCATTGGGGGTTCGCTGCAGACTGCTGACCGGAAGCACCAAAAAGAAAGAAAGGCAGAGCATTCTGAACGAAATGCAGGACGGGACCTGTCACGCTTTGTTCGGAACACACGCATTAATCAGTCAGGATGTTATCTATCATCAGCTTGGGCTTGTTATCACAGACGAACAGCATCGATTCGGTGTCAGACAAAGAAATCTGCTGCATGAAAAAGGCGTGACGTCTGACCACATTTCCCCCCATGTACTGGTTCTGAGCGCGACACCCATTCCGCGCACGCTCGCGCTTATTCTGTTCGGTGATCTGGACATTTCCATTATCGATGAATTGCCTGCCGGAAGAATACCCGTGAAAACGCGGATTGTTCCCGAAAACAAACGGGACGGACTGTACGATTTTCTGCGTAAACAGGCTGAAAAAGGCAGACAGGCATATATCGTATGTCCGGCTGTTGAAGAATCCGAAAACTCCGGCAATCTTCGAAACGCCAAGACCATGTATGAGGATCTGAAAAACGGAGCGTTGTCTGATCTGAAGATTGCTATCACATGGGGCGGACAGAAAAGCGATGAAAAAAAACAGGTGCTACAGGATTTCAACGACGGCAAATATGATATACTGATTGCGACAACAGTCATTGAAGTCGGTATTAACAATCCGAACGCAACGATTATGATCATTGAAAACGCTGAACGATTCGGGCTCAGCCAGCTTCATCAGCTACGCGGACGGGTCGGGCGGGGAGTGGAAGAAAGCTGGTGCTTTCTTCTGTCGGAATTAACGGAAAAGACCCAGGTCCTGTGCAGCACAAACGATGGTTTTCTGATTTCACAAAAGGATCTGGAACTGCGTGGGCCAGGGGATCTGACAGGAATTCGACAATCCGGAGATGTTTTCGGTAACTTGCTTTTCGGGGGTGACGCAAAACTGATTGAAGAAGTGTCCAAGGCGGTCCAGGAATTGTATAACAGTCTAGAACAGAAGCAGATTCTTCATGAATTATCCGAATATGCATTAGCATGCTTCTCGAAATCAGGAAGATCCATTTCGCTGAATTGACTATTAATGTGCAGGGAGATATGTCCATGGAATACTATGTTAACAGAGAAATCAGCTGGCTGGAATTCAATGAACGCGTTTTGAAAAATGCCGAGTTTCAACATGTCCCCTTATGCGAAAGGCTCAATTTTTTCTCTATATTCCAATCCAATCTTGATGAGTTTTTTATGGTCAGAATCGGCAGCTTGCACGACCAGCAGCTGCTGAACAACGGCGTGCGGGAAAACAAAACAGGCCTGACGCCGTCACGACAGATTGACGCCGCACTTGAAAAGATCAGAGAAATATGTCAGAAGCGGGATAAGGTTTATCTTGACCTGCTGAATGATCTCAGCGAACAAAATATCCATATCGTTCGGTTTTCCGAGATATCAAATTCATCGGAAAGAAAACTGCAAAGCGTTTTCCAGGATGATGTACTTCCTTATCTTTCCTTCTACAACATCAAAAAGAAACAGGAACTTCCATTCCTGAACAATCGGGAAATATACGCCATCGCTGAACTGCAGGATCTCCATGCAGAAAAATCGATCGCTGTGATTCCGTGTTCCGCGTCTGCGCTTTCCAGACTGATTACCGTTCCCGATGAAGACGGATACTACATCCTGCTAGAAGAATTCATCCTTCATTATCTTCCTCTTTTGTTCCCCGATCATCAGGTTATGGGAAAAACGCTGGTGAGAATCACCCGGAACGCAGATATTGATGCGGACTCGGTGTACGATGAAGACCTGAATTACCGGGATCACATGGCGGACATCATCAAGCAAAGAAAGAGGTTATGTCCTGTAAGGCTTGAACTGAGCAGACAGATTAATCATGAAATTATCACTTTGCTTTGCGATGCACTGAATCTGAGCGAAAACCAGGTTTACGAATATGATACACCGCTGGAGCTTTCATTTCTCTATCAGATCAGCGACAAGCTGAGGCAAAACCCTTCTCTGTTTTATCCTCCCAGATATCCGAGGAAAATCCTGGCCTGCTGCGAAGATAACAGAATGCTGGAAGAAATCAAAAAAGCGGACCTGTTTCTATATTATCCTTACGATCATTTCAACAACTTTCTGCGCCTTCTTCAGGAAGCATCCCATCACCCAAAGGTAAAAACAATCCGCATCTCCCTCTATCGCGTGGCAAGAGACAGTAAAGTTGCCGAGACGCTGGCAGAAGCCGCAGAGAACGGGAAAAAAGTGGAAGTGTTTGTTGAACTGAAAGCGCGATTTGATGAAGAAAACAATATCGAATGGAGCCGCCGCCTTGAGCAAGCCGGATGCAGAGTAAAATACGGAATTGAGCACATCAAAGTGCACAGCAAACTATGTATCATTCTAATGGAAGATGAACAGGGGAACGATTTTTGTATCACGCAAATCGGGACCGGAAATTACAACGAAAAGACAAGCAGAATCTATACGGATTTCTGTCTGATGACAGCAAATCAGGACATCGGAAAAGACGGATGGGCTGTATTCGACGGCTTGTTCAGCGGAACGACTGTTCCGAGCGCCAAATTGCTTCTTGTGTCTCCCCAGCACATGGAAAAGCCGCTGATTCGACTGATTGACCGGGAAATCAATAAAGGAACCCGCGGACGAATCAGATTAAAGCTGAACAGCCTGACTGACAAAATCCTGATGGACAAATTAATTGAAGCCAGTTGCGCCGGAGTCAGAATTGAGATGGTCATCCGCGGAATCTGCTGTCTGCTGCCACAGGTCAAAGGCGTCACCGATCACATTCGTGTGATCAGTATTGTCGGAAGATATCTGGAGCATTCGAGAATCTATCTGTTTGGTGAAGATGATGAAATGACGGCTTATATCTCCAGCGCGGACTGGATGACCAGAAACATGTCCAGGCGCGTGGAAATTGCCTGTCCGATTATTCACCCGGCTCATATCAAATACCTGACACGAATCTTTGATACATGCTGGCAGGACACAGCTCAGAGCTGGGAACTGCAGAGCAACGGATGCTATCAGAAACGAACCTCGGAGAATGACTGCAGATTTAATGCACAGGAAGCTTTTTACGCATTGGAATTCAGCCGCGATAATCCATAAAATCCAGCAGGATGCTATTCTGGATATCCATGCCACGACGTGTAAGCTTCCACGAAGCATCCTGATGGATCATCAGTCCATTTTCTTCCATTTTTTTCAGGCTAGGTCCGTAACAATCATCTATATGGATTCGGTGCAGATCGAAAAATCTGCTTTCGCTGATGCCACGATTCATTCTGAGCGCCAACATCATTGTTTCAAATCTTGCTTCTTCCGGAGAAATGAAATCTGTATGCAGACGATCTGATTCGTGATTTTTCACTAAAAGCATATAGCCATCCAATGTTTCCGGATTCGTCTTTCGAACGCAGTTTAATCCATTTTCTGTTTTGCCGATGATCTGCATGGATGCAGCCGATACTCCTAGCCCCATATAAGGCGTCTGATCCCAGTAACCAATGTTATGAATACACTCCCGGTTTTCCCTGGCAAAATTCGATATTTCATATTGCCTATATCCGGCTTTTTCCAACATGGTCAGCGCTGTATCATACATATCCCTTTCCAGGTCCGGAGAGGGGAGAGATGTTACGCCGGACTGCAGCGCGCGGAAGAGGGGAGTACCTTCTTCCGGAATCAGGCCGTAGGCACTGATATGAGCCGGTTTCAGGGAAATTGCCTTGTTCAATGTATCCGTCCAGATTTCCATCGTTTGAGATGGGATGCCGAACATCAAATCCAGATTATAATTATTCACATTCAGTTGGTTCAACAATCGGACTGAATTGATAACATCCGCATAGGAATGGATTCTTCCAAGATTTTTCAAAATACCGTTATCAGCGGATTGCATCCCCAATGAAAACCGATTGATTCCAAGAGCTATGCACGTTCTGATAAAATCTTCAGTCAACGTGCCCGGATTTGATTCAATTGTGAATTCCTGTATGCTTTCCAATGGCAATATAACTTTCAGATGATGAATAAACGAATCAAGCAGCGACGGCAATATCAGGGAAGGTGTTCCTCCGCCGATATATACAGAAGTAAATGGTTCTGTTACTTCCCGGATTCGCTGCTCCGCTTCCATGAGCACTGTTTCAAGATATTCGGGGATCCGGTTTTCCGACTGGGGAAAGGAGACAAATGAACAATACTCGCATTTCCTTGAACAGAACGGGATATGTATATATAATTCCATAAGTTCTCCTTTAATATGCACGTTTCTTCAGGGTGTGTCATGGCCAGATTTTTGATTTGCAGTCCCTGGTGAAGCGCATATCGAACAGTCGACCAGGTACCGCCTTTCATCTGGGTCATATAACATATGCACATGGAAGAATGGTCAACCATAAAGCGGTTTCTGGTCTGCATGCAACCGGCATAATAAAAATCAGACAAAATGATCACGTCATCAGCCTGTTTCAGAATATCCTGGTATATTTTTCTGTCTTTCGGATTCCATCGGTCCGCCTGGCTTGAGCAGGGAATCACAATCACCAATTTAATATCCGGATATTCTGATCTTGACTGAAGAAGTACGTTTTCCGCCAGTGTATCAAATCCCAAAGCTCCACCACACAGGAAATAACGATATCCAAGATGATAACATTTTTCCACTGTATCATGAAGTGTATGCTGCAGTATCTGTACCTCCTGCGGGAGAATCATCCGGTGCCCCGTCAGGCAGACAGACTCGGAAATATTGAAATCCTGAAGCATGAGATTTAATCCTTCTGCAATTAATCCATTTTCAGAACGGCCAAAAAAGCCTCGCTCGGAACCTGTACCGTTCCAAACTGCCTCATTCTCTTTTTACCTTCTTTTTGCTTTTCCAGCAATTTCTTTTTCCGCGTAATATCTCCGCCATAACACTTTGCCAGGACATCTTTCCTCATGGCTTTTACGGTTTCTCTGGCTATTACTTTTCCTCCGATTGCAGCCTGAATCGGTATTTCAAACATTTGCCGGGGGATCACGTCCTTCAGTTTCTCAGCGATTCCGCGGCCTCGCTGATATGCTTTGTCGCGATGAACAATGATCGAAAAAGCATCACAGAGATCTCCGTTCAGAAGAATATCAAGCTTTACAAGATCGCTTTCGCGATAATCCTTTAATTCATAATCAAAAGAAGCATATCCCCGACTGCGGCTCTTGATCTGATCAAAGAAATCGAATATGATTTCATTCAGCGGCATATCATAATTCAATTTGACCCGGTTTCCTTCATATTGCATATCAATAAAGATGCCGCGTTTTTCCTGGCATAATTCCATGATTGTTCCGACTGAATCCTGCGGCGTATAAATCACAGCATGGACAAAAGGTTCTTCCATTTTTGCGATTTCACCAATGGGAGGAAGATTGGTCGGATTATCAATAAAAACTTCAGTACCGTTTGTTTTCGTAATTTTATAGATAACACTCGGCGCTGTCGTAACAAGATTCAGATCGAATTCCCGTTCCAGCCGTGTTGTGATGATATCCATATGAAGCAAACCAAGAAATCCGCAACGGAAACCATAGCCAAGAGCCACCGATGTTTCCGGTTCAAAAGAAAGTGCCGCGTCATTCATACGCAGTTTTTCCAGAGAATCCTTCAACGCCGGATAATCGGCACCGTCAGCCGGGTATATTCCGCAATATACCATGGGTGTTACATTTCTGTAACCCGGAAGCGGGGTTTCCGCCGGATCGTCAGCATTGGTAATAGTATCGCCTACACGGGTATCCCGGACATCCTTGATCGAAGCAGCCACATATCCGACATCTCCCGCCTGAAGAACATCACACGGTTTGTATCCCGGAACAAAATGGCCAACTTCCACAACATCAAATTCGCGTCCTGTTGCCATCAGACGCATCTTCATTCCAGGACGTATGGATCCTTCTTTTACCCGTATAAAACAAATTGCTCCTTTGTAATTATCATAAAAGGCATCGAAAATCAAAGCCTGCAACGGAGCGTGATCATCCCCGGAGGGAGATGGAATGTATTTCACTACCGATTCAAGAACATCCTCAATATTCAAGCCGGTTTTTGCAGAAATGCAAGGGGCAAAACTTGCATCCAGACCGATTACATCCTCAATTTCACGACGAACTTCCTCAGGGCGGGCCGAAGGAAGATCTATTTTATTGATCACCGGAATGATTTCCAGATTGTGATCCAGAGCAAGATATACATTCGCAAGCGTCTGCGCCTCAATTCCCTGGGTTGCGTCAACAACCAGCAATGCTCCTTCACAGGCGGCGAGAGCTCTGCTGACCTCATATGAGAAATCGACATGACCGGGCGTATCTATGAGATTTAGGATGTATTCTTCTCCATCCTGAGAGCGATACTTCATATGAACCGCTTTGCTTTTGATGGTTATACCGCGTTCACGCTCCAGCTCCATGCTGTCAAGAATCTGTTCCACCATTTCACGCGACTCGAAAACGCCTGTTTTTTCCAGAATGCGATCCGCCAATGTGCTTTTTCCGTGATCAATATGTGCAACGATGCAAAAATTCCTGATTTTCGTGATTTTGTCGTTCATATGGTCTCACCTCTGCGATTCGGATTTATATCTTTTTCCCCAGCTTGTTCTCATTTCCCTTGAGCAGGCGTCCTATATTGGCATGATGTCTGATAATGCAAAGCGCGGCAAGAACGATCGACCAAAGAATAACGAATACTTTCCAGGGGCCTGAATATGTTACGGATACCAGAACCGCATATGAAACAAGAAGGAACATACTTCCAAGGGAAATATAGCGTTTCCAGGCAATGAGCAATGCGGCAAGAACATAACATATGACAGCAGGAAGCGGAAAACAGAAGCACATTACACCGCAGCTTGTTGCGACACCTTTCCCCCCCTTAAAAGAGAAGAACACAGGCCAATTATGCCCTATCACGGCAAAAAGGCCAGCCAGCAAGGCTCCCATATGGTCTCCCGTGAGGAGGATACCGATCCAGCAAGACAATACCCCTTTCAATATATCACCGAAGAATGTGATGAGCCCATATTTCCATCCCATTGTTCTTTGTACATTACTGGCACCCGTGTTTTTACTGCCAACCGTTCTGAGATCCGGCCCGTTTGCCGCTTTAGACGTAAGAATTCCAGTCGAAACGGAACCGATCAAATATGAAATGACACACGCGAGCAACGTCATCCAGGGTTTCTCTGAAAAAACTGTTGGAAACATGATGATTATATCTCCTTTTTATTTTTTTCACGAAGAATAAAGCGGATCGGAGTTCCATCAAGGACAAAGGATTTTCTGAAATAGTTTTCCAGATAACGCTTGTAAGAAAAGGGCATAAGTTTTTCATCATTAACGAAAAAAACAAACGTCGGAGGCTGAATGCCTGTCTGTGTTGCATAGTATATTTTCAACCTGCGAGTGCCCTGAACAGGCGGCTGAAGGTCCCTGATTGCATCATTCAGGACATCATTCAGTATGCCGGTTTTTATTCTGCGGATGGATGTCTCATAAACTTCTTTCACCTTTGGCAGAACCGAAGTGACACGCTGACCGGATTTTGCAGATATGAATAATACAGGGGCATAGTCCATGAATTTCAGGTCTTCCATCACTTTTTTCTGATACTTTTCAAGGGTTCCGGTTTCTTTATCCAGCATATCCCATTTGTTCACGATCACAACGATCGCTTTTCCTTCTTCAAGGATGAGGCCGGCTATCTTGGTATCCTGCTCCGTTACTCCCTGATTCGCGTCTATCATTAAAAGAGCAACGTCACAACGCCGGATCGCTGCAATGGATCTGATGACACTGTAATGCTCGAGACTTTCCTGTTCAATGTCCCTTTTTCTCCTCATTCCGGCTGTGTCAATAATCAGGTATTCCGTACCATCATAATCTGTATATAATGAATCAATCGCATCTCTCGTTGTGCCCGGAATATCCGAAACCATGGTTCGGTTTTCGCCTAGAATGCGATTTGCCAGAGAGCTTTTGCCAACATTTGGTTTACCAACAATGGCAATCTGAATGGGTTTTGTCTGCTCTGATTCTGCAATATTTTCAGATTCAGGAAACAAACTGATGATATGATCAAGCAGATCGCCAAATCCCAGCATATTCACAGAGCTGATGCCGATAGGATCACCAAGCCCTAACTCGTAGAATTCAAACAGGGAATCATTTAGTCCCAAATAATCCACTTTGTTGACAACCAAAACAACCGGCTTCCCGGTTTTTCTGAGAATATTGGCAACATCTCTGTCATCAGCGGTAACCCCATCACGGGCATCGGTGAAAAAGCATATTACATCTGCCAAGTCCATCGCTGTTTCTGCCTGGGATCTCATCTGGCAGAACAGAGCATCATCGCTTTTCGGATCAATACCTCCTGTATCAATTAAGGTAAAAGGATGTCCAAGCCATTCGGCATCCGCATGGATCCGGTCCCGCGTTACTCCGGGAACATTTTCCACAATACTGACACGTCTGCCGGCCATTTTATTAAAGAAGGTTGATTTCCCGACATTAGGCCTGCCAACAATCGCAACTAATGGCTTATTAATCATTTATGCAATCCTCCAAACTGTATAACGAACGAATCAGTGACTCGCCATTGTTTTTCACAACCCTGATTGGCTTTCCGAGAATGCGTGTGATCTCCTCCAAAGTCATGCCATCCAGAAAACAATCCGTGTTCTCTCGAAGCATATTCTCCGATATCAGCACAATATCAAAGATTTTATCTGAAAGAGCGGAAAGCAAATCCTGCCCGACAATCAAACCTGTGACCGTGATACTTTCTCCAAAAAATTTGTTTTTTACAGGGATTACTTCCAAATCAACCCAATCAGGCTTGTATTGATTCACGATTCTCTCAAGATGCGGATAAGCGGATTGTCCGGTTGGAATAATCATTCTTTGATGCTCTTTTGGGGAGGGTGGGATTCTGCTGATTACAGGAGAAAGATCTTCCCAGGCGAATTTACACTCATCTTCCAACTGCCGAATCATTCCGACACCGTTTTCAATCTGAGGATATCCCTCATATGCAGACTCTTCCGGTAAATTTTCATTACTAAGGCAATAAAACTCGTCAGACAGAAAAACAAACCGTGTCCCAAACCGTTGCAAATAAATGGTTTGATATTCCTCAATCATTTTAATCAGGTCTTTTGCCATCTCAGGGGTTACAGCCGGAATGCTGGTCAGTCCATCCCTGAATTTTGTCATTCCAATCGGCACAATGGCCATCGATAAAGCTGCCGGCCATAAAGCAGCCAAATCCTCTATTGTCTTTTTTAGTACATCGCCGTCATTCCATCCCGGGCATAGTACAATCTGTGCATGAAACTGAAGATTGTGATTCTTCAGAGCGGTTAATCTGTCAAGAATCTTATCGGCATTCGGATTCCTGAGCAATCGCTTCCTCACTTCTCCGTCCGTAGCATGAACAGAAATATATAAAGGAGAAGCCTTCCTGCGAAGAATCCGTGAAAATTCCTGATCATTTACATTGGTCAGCGTCACATAGTTACCCATCATCAGACTTAAACGCCAATCATCATCCTTTACATAAAGAGAGCTTCTCATTCCCGGAGGCATTTGATCAATGAAGCAGAAGAGGCAATGGTTCTGGCAAGAGCGAGGTTTCATAATATTGGATTCATCGAGTCTGATCCCGAGCGGTTCCCACTTGGATTTCGCAATGCTGACCTGACGCTTATTCCCGTGTTCATCTGAAAGAATCAACTCCAGATGAGGGTGCTGAATCAAATCCTGATAATCAATCTCATCGATGACGGATTCACCATTGATGGAAACGATTATCTCATTAGGATGAATACCGGCTTTTGCGGCAGGGGAGGACGAAGCAACGTGCAGAATCTTTATTGCCAAATAAACCCCTCCCTTGCTCCATAAAATCCCAAAATATTATGCGAAAAATACTCATGAATGTCAAGATTATCAAAAGATCTATTCTTCAGTTCCTTGTCAGTAAGTTGTCTTTTTTTCCAGTTGATGTTAAGATGTTGAAGAAACCATTCGTGAGGGTAGGAAGGGAAAGGTATGCCGCAAGCAGGAGATATCGGAATAGATCTTGGAACATCCAACGTTGTTATTTTTATGAAAGGGCACGGTATTATTTTCCGTGAGCCATCTATTGTGGCTGTTGATCATGAAAGCCACAACATTATTGCATTTGGCACGGAAGCAGCCCGTATGATTGGCCGTACTCCATCCAATATCAATATCATCAGGCCTCTTGCTCAGGGCGAAATGCTTGATTTTGAAATGACAATTTCGATGCTAAGGTTTTATATTTCAAATGTGATTGGACGGCATTTTTTTGCCAGGCCAAGAGCTATTATGTCAGTACCTTCCGGTGTTAAGGACATGGAGAAAAAAGCATTAGTCACTTCTCTTTTTGATGCCGGACTTCGAAGAACTCAGATTCTTGACAGAACAATCGCAGCCGCACTGGGTGCCCAATTGAATTTTCTCGGTTCATACGGTTGCATGGTTGCAGACCTGAGTTCCGGCGGTACTGATCTTGCTGTATTATGCAATGGGGTAGTCAATGTCGTGAGTTCTATCCCGATCGGCGGCGATCAATTTGATGACGCTATTATCCGGTACATCAGGAGAAAATACAATCTGCTGATTGGCGAAAGAACTTCTGAAGGAATAAAAACTACTCTCGGCGGTGCTATGATCAAAAATCCGAGAGTAGAAATGGATATTACGGGAAGAAATCTTATCTCCGGACTACCGAAAACAATTACGATCGACTCCGATGAAATTTATGAAGCATTGACTGACAGCATAAATGAACTCATTGAAGGCGTACAGACTGTGATTGAAAAGACTCCGCCGCAAATTGCTTCCGATATCTTTGAAGGAGGCGTTACGCTGACAGGCGGAGCTTCCATGCTATACGGACTGGCCGAGGCGATCAGCAGTGTTCTGAAGATTCCCTGTCAGGTTGCTCCGGACGCCAGGGACTGTGTTGTTCTCGGATGCGCGAGAGTTTTGTCGGATCCGGTTGGTATGCGCCATTTACTTACGACATCATAGTTTTTTGCCTTCAAGACTCTTGGCGGTATCTATGCCGGCTGCGCCAACAAGCCCCAACCTTTGTGCTGCATCCTCCCTCATTTTATACTTCAATACTTTTCCGGCGGCATTCATGGGGAAAGAATCCATAAATTCAATATACTGCGGCAGTTTGTGCCGGGCCATATGATCCCGAATATAGACAGACATTTCTTCCTCTGTCAAAGAAGATCCTTTTTTCTTGATGATGCATGCCATGACAGCTTCGCCGTAACGGGCATCCGGAACGCCGATTACCTGAACATCTTCCACATCCGGATGGGTATAGATAAATTCTTCGATTTCTTTTGGATAAATGTTTTCTCCACCCCGGATAATCATGTCTTTCAGCCGGCCTGTTATCAAAAAAGTTCCATCCGGATTCCTGCGGGCCAAGTCTCCTGAATGCAACCAACCATCCTTATCTATGGCAGAATTGGTTGCTTCCGGCATTTTGTAATATCCCTTCATAATATGATATCCGCGCGAACAGAATTCACCATCCTGACCATCCGGGACTTCTTCTCCCGTCTCCGGATTAATGATTTTGCACTGAACATGCGGAAATGCATAGCCGACTGTTTCAGTCCGCAACTCAAGAGAATCTGTCCAGGCAGACATGGTGCTGCCGGGAGAAGATTCCGTTTGCCCATAGACGCTGACAATTCCCCTCATATTCATTTCATCCGGCTGAGCTGCTCTTTTCATAAGTTCCGGAGGGCATCCTGATCCCGCCATGATTCCGGTGCGCATATGCGAAAAATCCGTTTTCCGATAATCAGGATGATTGAACATGGCAATAAACATCGTCGGTACGCCATGGAAACATGTTATTCTTTCCTGGTTGATGCAAGCAAGGGAATTCTTAGCGGAAAAATAGGGGAGTGGACACAACGTCGTTCCGTGAGTCATGGAGGCTGTCATCGCAAGAACCATGCCGAAGCAATGGAACATCGGGACCTGAATCATCATCCTGTCCGCCGTTGACAATCCCATTCGATCCCCAATACATTTTCCGTCATTCACAACATTATAATTTGTAAGCATAACACCTTTGGGGAAACCGGTTGTTCCTGACGTATACTGCATATTGCAGACATCATCCGGCTTAACACGCAGCATCATCGATTTTAATGTTTCGACCGGAACAGAATCTGCTCGCTGCATTGCCTGTGCAAATGTCAGGCAACCCGGTTGGGTGAAATCCACGGTGATGACATTCCGAAGAAAAGGCAGCCGCTTGCAATGCAAAGGTTCTCCGGCTTTGGATTTCATTATCTCCGGACAAAGCTCATTGATAATATCCTTATAGTTGCTGTCAAGAGCCTTCTCTATCATAATCAAAGTATGGGTGTCGCTTTGCCGAAGAAGATATTCTGCCTCATGAATCTTATAAGCAGTATTGACCGTTACAAGCACCGCGCCGATTCTGGCGCAGGACCAGAAGGAAATATACCAGGCCGGAATATTCGTAGCCCAGATTGCCACTTTTGATCCCTGACGTACTCCCAGGGAGATCAGGCAACGAGCAAAACGATCCACATCGTCTCTGAACTCAGAATACGTTCTCGTATAATCCAAGGTAGTGTATTTGAAAGCATATTGATCAGGAAACTCAAGGACCATTCTGTCGAGCACCTGGCTGAATGTTTCATCAATCAATTCATCCTTTTTCCAGACATAACGGCCAGTTCCATCAAAATTGTAATATAGATTCTTCTTCTTCCCTTTGGGATTGTCAAAACGATTCATATAATTGATAAAATGGGAAAAAATAATCTCACGATCCGTTAAGTCCTCCATCCATTCCGGTTTCCATTCGAGTGAAATGAAACCATCATAATCAATGGAATACAGGGCGTTCATCATTTCCTGTATGGGGAGCGTTCCCTCACCAATTAAATTATATTGTTTATTTTCGTCAGAATCCCGCAAATGAACATGCTTCACATAGCCGCCAAGGTTTCTGATCGTCGTATCCGGGGTTTCAGAAAAGTCACGGTACGGATGATGCATATCCCATAAAGCTGCCAGTTCATCACAGGCATACTCATCCAGCAAAGAACAAAGGCGTTTTGTGTCCGCATAGATTCCCGTGGTTTTCATCAAAACCGTAACGTTCTGCTTTTTGGCCAAAGGAAGTACGGTATCAAGGCTTTGCCGGACCTGCACTTCGTTGTCTTTCAATGCACACACAGCAATATACGGAATGTGCATATTGCCGGCAATATCTATCAGCTCTGCGATTGCCTGCAGCCCGTCTGAAGAAAGCTCACTGAAATCCTCGGAAGTATCCAAACATGGAATTTTCAGGTTCCTTTCTTTCAGGTTTCGTTCCGTCTCATTTCGGCTATATTTGTGAAAAGGTGCACCACGATCTGTAAGGGAGGGGATTCGATGAAGATTATACAGTTCTATGCCCTGAAATCTCATCTCAGAAGCATCGTTCATCTGCAACATCCAGTCTGCCTCACGCCAGCCGCGGGTCGAAAAAGAAAGATTCATGCTTCTTCCTCCTCATACACGATTTTGTTCAATGCATTAATGTACGCCATGATGCTTGAACCGATAATATCTGTAGAGAGACCTCGACCTGAAAACAGCTTTCCGTCTGAACGCAGTTTAATCAGAGTTTCTCCCATTGCTTCGCGGCCTTCTGTAATTGACTGGATTTGAAAATCGTCCAGTTCATAATGTCTTCCTGTTGCTGTTTCAATGGACTTGAATGCCGCATCAATCGCTCCGTCGCCGGCAGAGATTCCTTCCAGCGGTTTTCCATGAAAAGTCAGTTTCATGTGGGACATTGCTCCAAAATGACTGCCAGTATTAATCACATACTGAACATCGGAATAAACCGGCGGAACCTGCATTGATTCCGTTGCAATAATCGCTTCAAGCTCCTTGACAGATATTTGCTCTTTTTTCTCGGAGAGAGCAGAAAAACGAAGCCATACTTTCTCATGATCTTCTTCTGAAAGATCATAACCAAGCTTTTCAATTGCCTTTTTAACTGATTCCTTCGATTCGTGCGCATTGAGCGTCAAATTGCCATACATTGCGTTTTCCGCATTGTCATCCGTAATCATCCTGTGTCCCAGTCCAGCCCTGCAGAGGTTCTCTATTTGATTGGTAAGCGTCTGTAATTTTTCAGTCCCGATCGATTCATGAATATTCAGGCTGTCACCTTTTGCCTGAATAATCCGAACAAGGTTTCGCAATGATATACTGTTCGTATTGTATGCTGATGCTTTGATCTCTTTAATTCCGCATTCAAGAGAAGCAATTGCGCATGCATCAGCGAGGTATATAGTATCAGCACATGCAAATCCTACAACAACGTTTTTCAGCTCCGGAAGATCCGAATACAGGCTTTCGAAAAACAATTTAACTTCACCCGGAAGCATGATTCCGGCTGTATCGCACAGAGTGACCGCAGAGACCCCGGCTTGAATCACAGAAGAAATAACGGATCTCAGCAATTCAGGGTCGCTTCTTGTTGCATCAATTGCAATAAATTCAATTTGATCAGTATATTTCGCGCAGCAGGTAACTGTCTCTGTCACTTTTCGCAACAGGGCGTCCGGCTTTAAGTGATATAGGTATTCCATCTGTACGGAACTGACAGGAGCTTTTACCTGAAGTCTGGGTTTTTTGGCATCTTTTAATGCTTCCCAGGTAAGATGAACATGCTCTTCAGACAGCTTTACGGGGACAGCTATCTGGGAAAAAGATACCGCCTGTGAAACGGACTTAATCAAAAGACTGTCAATTTTTTTCTGATTGATTTCCTTAAGCTCAATGCAGTCAACCCTCATTTTATCAAGCAATCTGCATAATTCAATTGTTTCACGGAAGCTCAATGCCGGGCTCTTTTCACCTTGTCGAAGTGTACAATCACAGAGGCTGATCTTGTTGGAATTCATCATAGTCAATAATCCTCCTGAAAAAATAAATCCTGAAGCCAACAGGCCCCAGGGACGAAATAGCTCGCGGTACCACCCTTATTACTGAAAAAACAGTCACTCTCGAACTCTGACAAGTTCACAGCCGATTACGGGGCGCCCGGGTTTTATTACTAGAGTAATCTCATTCACAAAACCAACTCCGGAAGCAGTCAGCTTCCGATCAAGTACTGCCTCGCATCAATCCGGCAGCTTTCTGAAACCTTCCTGAAAGCATTCTTTCCTTCATCGTTTTTCCTATTAAATTTACAAAGGCGATACTAGCATATGAACATACACATTGTCAACTGATTCACGCATACTTTTATCTGTTCTTTTCGTGTTTCAAAAAAGAAATAATACAAAAACCTGCTGTTTTACAAATCGTAAAAATTGACAAACACATTCCTAATTCAGTATCATATATGTTGTATTTATAAACAGAAGGGAAGTCATTCTTTTTGACATCAGAGCGCAAGATTGAACTTGATACTGAAAATCTTAACGCATATATTTCATTATTCGGAACGAATGATCAGAATATTGCTCTCATTGAACAGGAATGTTCCGTTTCTGTTGCTTTCCGTGGTAATCATCTGATCATTCACGGAGACAGTGAAAATGTTGATTTTGCTCAAAACACAATCAGAATTCTGCTTGATTTGATTCGTGATAATGAATACATTGAAAAATCAAAAATCAGATATATTATTTCCATGGTAAGGGACGGAAAAGGGGATCAAGCTGCAGAATCTTTGAAAAAAATCATTGCCATAACTCATCGCGGCAAACAAATCACATGTAAAACAATCGGGCAACAAAAGTACGTTGAAGCCATACAAAAAAACACTTTGACTTTTGCAATCGGTCCGGCTGGAACCGGCAAAACATATCTTGCAATGGCGCTTTCTATCATGGCACTAAAAAACAAGGAAACGGATCGGATCATATTAACCCGTCCCGCTGTAGAAGCTGGCGAAAAGCTTGGCTTTTTGCCGGGTGATCTTACACAAAAAGTCGATCCTTATCTAAGGCCGCTATATGATGCAATATACGATTTTATGGGTCCGGATTCTTATACCCGTTTAATGGAACGAGGCACAGTAGAAGTTGCTCCGCTTGCCTATATGAGAGGACGTACGCTCTCTGATGCTTATATTATTCTTGATGAAGCTCAAAACACAACGAGTGAACAGATGAAAATGTTTTTAACGCGTCTCGGTTTTCATTCGAAAATAATCGTAACTGGAGACATTACTCAGACAGATCTCCCGGCGGGAAAGAAATCCGGTCTGGCAGAAGCCATTCAAATATTGAATAACATTCCAGATGTTGGGATTGTTGAACTCACTGAAAAAGATATTGTTCGACATGAACTCGTACAGCACATTGTTGAGGCTTATGCGAAACTGGAAAACAAATCATCACTTGAATATGGAAGGAATACATATGAGCGAAAAAACTGACAATAAAATGAAGAAAAGCAAATCCCACGATGTTGAAAAAACAATCTATGCATGGCTAAAATCAAATGGATTCAAATGCTTTATCATGGATTTTTTTGCGATTGCAATTATTCTCATTCTTTTCTTCCTTGTATGTGTCCCCAAAAAATATGATCTTAAAGTAGGTTCTATCTCTCATGATACGATCAATGCACCCAAGGATGTTGTTGATGAAGTCACTACACAGGAAAGAAGAAATGCCGCCAGTTCCTTAGTTGAACCGACGTATCATTTTCAACAGGGAGTTAAGGAAGAAGTCCTCAGCTCATTGGATCAAATGTTTGGTGAACTGCGCACAATACAGCAATATGGAATTACTATAAGGGAAGAAAACGACAAGCGTCCCGAAGGCTTCTCTGAAGATGAAATCGCATATGCAATTGATTTGCTTAATGAATTATCGCTCAACAGAAATCAGATCATCACTTTATTGCGTACTGATACAGATCGATTTGAAAGTATGGTTTCAAATGTGAAAACCGTTGTTGAAAACTCATTAGATGCCACAATTCGAGAAGGACAGGTGAGTCAATCCATACAGACGATTCTTCAAATTGTTGGTTTTAAGCTGGATGTTTCCTTAACACAAAACATCCTTCCCACAGTTCTCAGGGCTTGCATTCAGCCAAATATGATTATCGATCAGGAAGCAACTGACGAAGCCAGAAAAAAAGCAATGGATTCTGTTGAACCGGTTACTTTCCTTCAAGGACAAAACATTATTCGTGAAGGAGACAGGATCACGAGAAGTCAGCTGGAAATGCTGAAACAGTTAGGCTTACTGAATGATGATCATTATGATTATTCATCCTATTGGGGATCTCTGATTGCTGTTGTTTTATCAATGACTGCCTTCTTTATCTCACTTCTTCTTCTCAGAAAAAACATCCTTTCGGATATCCGTCAAATGGCTGTCGTTTTGCTGATCCTTGTACTGAGTGTTGGGTTTGCTGCTTTATCCCACCTTTTACCCAGCATATATATTATACCGGTTGCATTAGGCGCTGTCCTAGCAACTGTTCTGATTGGATATCGTATAGGAATCAGTCTGACAGTCACACTTGCACTGCTTCTTGCTGCGATGACGGCGGGAAACGGAAAATCTTCCTATTATGATGTTATACTTA
The DNA here is from genome assembly GCA_947166385.1 of uncultured Clostridia bacterium. GTDB lineage: Bacteria > Bacillota > Clostridia > Christensenellales > Aristaeellaceae > Aristaeella. The sequence goes on from CAMVEB010000004.1 coordinate 67,443, forward strand.
TCACCACGATGACGCTATCGGAAGGAATCATATCGATCTGGTTCCTGAAAGGGCGGCCACAGCGTGTCCGTGTTCTTGTTTCTGGTATTATTTCTTCTATTATCAGTGTTTTAATGATCCTCTGTCTAAAATTCATTACTTCTGCAGAAACACTTGATACGCTGTCCATACTTGGATGGGCTATAAGCGGAGGTTTCTTAAGCGGTATTCTCGCCATTGCGCTACAGCCCGCATTTGAAATAATCTTCCATCTTGCCACTCCAACAAGACTACTGGAATTAACTAATCCAAACCAACCATTAATGAAAAGATTGATGATTGAAGCTCCGGGAACTTATCATCACTCCATTATTGTCGCAAATCTCGCAGAAGCTGCTGCTTCAAGCATTGATGCCAATCCATTTTTAGCCAGAGCAGGAGCATATTATCATGATATCGGCAAATTGAAGCGTCCTTTGTACTTTAAAGAAAACCAGATGGGGATAAACCCACACGAAACTACCGATCCATATGTTTCTGCTGCTATTTTGACAAGCCATACAATGGACGGAATGCTGATGGCCCAGAAAGAACATATTCCTCCGGAAATACAGAGAATTATCCTACAGCATCATGGTATTACTCCCGTTATGTATTTTTATCATAAGGCGCTGCAAAATGCAAATGGGAATCAGGTCAATATCAATGAATTCAGGTATTCCGGTCCAAAACCCGACACAAAAGAAGCCGCCATTGTTATGCTTGCAGACACAATTGAAGCTGCCGTCAGATCCATGAAAACGCCTACTCCTAAAGCGATTGATCAGTTTATAGAGCGTCTGATTCGAGGAAAACTGGAAGATGATCAACTTTCGGACAGTCCATTATCCCTTCGGGATATTGATGCGATATGCAATGCTTTTTCCGGCATCCTTAAAGGAGTTTATCATGAAAGAATAGAATACCCTGATGTTCCTCCTCACTTCAGTTTCGGTCAGTCTTCAGATTCCAATCCTCAGGGCCAGTCTGTTAAGGAAATTGGTTCTGAGGCCAAGCAGCTTCATCAGGATGAATCAGATCGTCATCAGAGCAATAAAGACATTTCTCTGCAGGAAGGATCAGAAAATGAAGATTGATTGGATTTCAAAAATGGGTATTTCTTCTGATATGATTAAAACAATGGAAAAAACAGCACAGGAATGTAGTATAATTGAAGGGATTCATATTCCTTGCATCGTTTCCGTGAAAATGTGCAATGATGAAGAAATCCTTTCTATCAACAGTAAATATAGAGGAATACAGAGTTCAACAGATGTCCTTTCATTTCCAACAGTCAGATTCCCTGCCGGATGTACTGCGGGTCAATGTGAAGATCTTATCAGAAAAGAATTTGATGATGAGCTTAATGCCTGCTTTCTTGGAGATATTTTTATCTCGGTACCACATATTATATCTCAAGCAAACGAATTTGGACATCCTGTAGAAAGAGAAGCTAATTATTTGCTTGCTCATGGTATTTGTCATTTAATGGGATATGATCATATCATTGATGAAGACAGAAAACAAATGAGAATAATAGAAGAAAAAATCCTGACAGCTTCAGATAATGCCAGGCCTTCGGAACACTAATGAAAGGAACAGATCACGATGAACACAATACAAAAAGATCCTTTTTTTTCCGGTTTTGTTACGCTTGTCGGTCTCCCCAATGTCGGAAAATCTTCTTTAATGAATGCCATAATTGGTGAAAAAATCGCTATTGTTTCCAACAGGCCGCAAACCACAAGAAACAGAATTATGGGAGTTTTTACAGAGGATAATCATCAGTTGGTTTTTCTCGACACACCAGGCATTCATAATCCAAGATCAAAACTTGGTGAATTCATGATGCAATCAGTATATGGGGCAATAGATGGAACTGATTGCCTTCTTATGTTGGTGGATGTAACACATATCACAGAAAAAGATCTGACTATAGCTAAAGAATTATCAGGAAACAAGGTTCCTCGGATCCTCGCACTCAATAAGATTGACCTTGTACATCCGAATCTTCTGCTAACTGAAACATCTCGTTTTTCTGATTATGGTTTTAGTGACATTGTTCCCGTCAGTGCTAAAACAAAAGACGGAATATCAGAACTGATCAAAGTCCTACTGAAATATCTTCCGGAGGGTCCGAAGTTTTTCCCGGATGATATGATTACTGATCAACCAGAAAGGAATATCTGTTCCGAAATAATCAGGGAGAAAGCATTACGGCATCTTCGTGATGAAGTTCCGCATGGAATTGGAGTTGAGATGATGGGAATAACGCAGTTAAGCGATCACCTCACAGAAATTCATGCAACGATTTATTGTGAAAAAGATGCTCATAAAGGGATTATTATAGGACATCATGGAGCAATGCTTCAAACAATAGGGACAGAAGCCAGAGAAGATATTGAAAAACTTCTGGATACTCATGTCAATCTGAAACTTTGGGTTAAAGTCCGTAAAGACTGGAGAAATAATGATTCTGATCTTAAAAATCTGGGATATGAAAAGATAAAGTAAAGATATTGAACACTCTGTTTCTACAAAGAAAAAGCCTGATAAATACCACATTTCAGATATTCTGTTTCCGGAGCCAAAGGCAAAATCGGATGATCTTTCCCCTGGGATCTGAATTCGACCTGGCGCAAAACAACCCTTGCATCATTTGCTGCATCAAGCACCATTTTCTTGAAAGCAGAAGGGATAACGTGCTGACTGCACGAACATGTAATCAGAAATCCTCCATAGTTTAACATTTTCATCGCCCGCAAATTGATTTCTTTATATCCCCGGACAGCATTTTCCAGAGAAGATCTACTCTTTGTAAATGCCGGGGGATCGAGAATGATTACATCAAATTTTCTGCCTTCTCTGCTTTCCTTCGATAGATAGTCAAAGGCATTTTCAGCAATAAACTGAACACGGTTTTCCAAATTGTTCAGTCTTGCATTTTCCTCAGCGCACTTGCAAGCATATTCACTTATATCTATGCCAATCACTTTAGAAGCGCCATAATAGGCAGCATGAAGTGCAAAAGACCCTGTATGTGTAAAGCAATCAAGCACAGACTTATTACGAACAAAAGGTGCTATAGAAGCTCTGTTTTCTTTCTGATCCAGAAAATAACCTGTTTTTTGGCCTGCTTTAACATCAACAAGAAAATGAATACCATTTTCTATGATTTTAACGCGGTCCGGTACTTCTCCATACAGCAATCCCGTTTTCATATCCAGTCCTTCCAACTTTCGCACCGGAACATCATTGCGTTCCCAAATCCCTCGAGGATGCATTTCATTCACTAAAGTATCAACAATATCATTTTTAAACTGTTCCATGCCTAACGAGAGACATTGAAGAACAAGAATATCATTAAAAGAATCCACTATTAAAGCAGGAAGATGATCACTTTCCGCAAATATTAAACGGCAGCTTTTCATGTCTGCAAATGATTTCCGATACTCAATAGCTTCGTGAATTCTTCTGGCAATGAAGGATCTGTCAATTAATTCATCTCGATAGCTCATTATTCTGAGGGCTATTTGGCTATTCGGATTGAAAAACGCTTTTGCCAGAAAATGTTTTTTGCTGGATAGGACAGACACAATATCACCAGGGTTATATGCACCTTCAACTTTATCGATGTCACTTAAAAAAACCCATGGATGTCTGGAATAAACACGTTTCTCTTTTCCAGGTTTAAGAATTACATCTGCCATTTTTCAGCAATCTCCTTACTTTAGTGTTTTCTCGTAAACAAGCCTGTCTTCTTTAGAGCCATCTGATAGTTCAAATGCATCTGGTATTACTTCTATCAGATGAAAATCCAGTTTATCAAAGACTCGTTGCATTCGCAGGTTTCGTTTCATCGTATCACCGTATATTTTTTCCATATGAAATAAATCGTGAGCTTCTTTCATTCCAAGTCGAATTGCTTCTGTTCCTATCCCACAGTTTTTCACATCGTTGTTTTGCAGGATAATCCCAAATTCACAACATTTTTTTGCTCGGTCAATTCGCTTCAATTGAAAAGATCCTATTGGAATGCCATCTAGAAAAATCCCATAATGTGCATAATCTTCTCGATTTTTATCATGATTATATGCATATGATCTTGAAATCTGTTCTTTATTATATACAAATTGATTGTTTCCCATCATCGGATCTGACTGATACCCCTGAAAAAAGGCATGATATTCATCTTCTGAGAATTTTCGCAATTCCAATTTTTTCAAAACTTGACCGTCCTTTCCATCAAGGTCTATAATCTCAAGTAAAGGAGGGGAGTGATTTGTCTTCAATTCGTTCATGCATCTTATATGATCGGGAATGTATTGGATGTGGTGAATGTGATCGTTGTGATCTTGATCCTGAGAAAACCTGCGATAACTGCATGAAATGCATCCAGTCCGATTCAGAATATAAAAGTATCGCAATTGATTGTATTTTGTTGAATGAACATGCAGATTCAATCGAATCTGGAGATCACTAGTACATTATAATCACTTTTCATGAACAAAATCAATTAAATTGTCTCTGATCAAAGTATTGATATCAATGATCGTCATCTTGATGACCTTGGATGCGTATTACTGATCTTCATCTGACAAAAACTCCGGATCTCCAGGCAGATGGACATGTTCTGCTGCCTTTTTGCGCCGGGCATCTGTCATATCCGCATAATGCTTTCTGGTCGTGTCCACTGAAGTATGACCCAAAACATCTGCAACAAGATAAATATCTCCAGTTTCATGATAAAGATTTGTTGCATATGTACTTCTAAGTTTGTGAGGACTTATTTTCGGTTTGAGGGGTGCTGCAACAGAAGCATATTTTTTTACCAGGTTTTGAACTGCCCGTTGTGTTATACGTCGCCGCTGGAGACTGAGAAATAGAGCATCTTCGTGTTCTGGAAGTGCATCCATTTTCATTCTCTCTTCCAGATATTCTGCTAATGCGTCTGCAACTTCAGGCGGGAAATATAAAACAACCTGATTGCCGCCTTTACGCGTAACAACAAATGCATTGTTTTCGAGATCAACATCATCTAAGTTAATGCCAACACATTCACTCACACGAATTCCGGTGCCAAGGAACAAGGAAAGTATTGCATAGTCTCTTTTTGAAGTTATTCTCTGATACTTTTTCTGTCTTTCCGAAAGTTGATCACCTGATCGTGTTAAATCAAGGATTTTTTTCATTTCTGCCATGTTTAGTCGTATAATCGGCTTTTCATGAATTTTCGGGAGAGGAACAAGCTCTGTAACATTTGAAGAAATACGCTGATTTACATACAAATAATTGTAAAAAGCACGAACCGAGCATAGTTTTCTTTTAATAGAAAGTTCATGATTTACATATGCTTTGTTAGGTTCCGAAGTTTCTGCTGTCGTTTTATAATAGAATGTCAAATATTCAGTATAGGCAATCAGATCATTTCTACTTAATTTGGCTAAATCACTATCATCAAATAAAGGCAAGGGTTTATCTGCAAAAGCAACTCTTTCAGTCTGCAAAAACTGGAAAAATGTTTTTAAATCAATAGCATATGCGAGACGTGTAAAAGTCCCAGTTGAAATAGCAATTGAACGTATAAAATCAGAACAAGCAGCTGGCAAATCCTTCATAATTGACCGAATTTTCTTTATTCGATTCAAATCAACTTCTTCTCTGTAATGGTTTAATTTATACTTTTCTGTCATGTCTTTTCCCTTCTGGCAATTTTATACGTATACTATTCGTAAAACTATGGTTTAGCGAATAGTTAAATTTGTCAAGTACAATAATCATAGGATATTTATACCGCCAAATTCCCTTTTATTCAGTCAAGCCTCTTCATCTTTAATACAATTAATTCGCTTAAATTCATCAATAGCTCTTCTTGCCAATTCATCGCATCGATTATTTTCAGGATGATCGGAATGCCCCTTTACCTTAACAAACGTAACATTATGCTTCTTTGTCTGAGTATTCAGAATAAACCACAAATCCTGATTTTCCACAGGCGTCCCATTACTTGTTTTCCATCCTTTAGTTTTCCAGTTTTCAATCCAATGATCATTGAACGCTTGAACAAGATAATTACTGTCTGAATAAAGTGTTACATTACAGGGTTCTTTTAAAGCCCCTAGTCCGCTAATTGCTGCAAAAAGCTCCATACGATTATTAGTTGTTCCCGCCATATATCCACTCAGTTCTTTTTTATGCGGTCCAAATTCAAGAATTGCAGCCCATCCACCAGGGCCTGGGTTTCCACTGCACGCTCCATCAGTATAAATTTTGACGTTTTTTCTTTCATCAGCCATAAAAGCATCTCCGATTATAATTTTAAAGACATTTTCCGACTTTTATCAGCACAGGCTTTCATTGCATCCAAAATAGCTGCGCGAAATCCCTTTCTTTCCAATTCTTCCACTGCTTCAATTGTTGTTCCGCCTGGAGAACAGACAGCATCTTTCAATGCAGCAGGATGCGTTCCTGTGGATAAAACCATTAATGCACTTCCAAGAACGCTTTGTGCGGCCATTTCATATGCATGAATTCTTGGGATTCCTTCACGAACAGCAGCATCAGCCATAGCTTCAATCATGATATAAACATATGCCGGACTGCTCCCACTCAGTGCAACTACACCATCAAACAATCGTTCCGGAAGGATGATAGTTTTACCGACTGAATCAAATATCCCTTTTGCAAATTCATAATCTTCTTTTGAAAATGTTGATTCATCACATAATGCTGTCATTCCCTCGCCAACCAACGCCGGAGTATTTGGCATGACACGCATATAAGTCGCTCCTGTCCCTTCCAATGCGTTTTCCAGCATTTCAGTCGTATATCCTGCGACAATGCTGAGAATGGCTTTCCCTTGGATTGATTGACGAATTTTTCCAATGACATCAGGAACAAAAATCGGTTTAACTGCAAGAAGAATAAAATCTGATAGTTCAGCAACTTCCTGACAATCCGATGCAAGCCTTATTCCAGGCAAATCATTTTCGACTTCACGCAGCTTCTTTCTATTAGTATCAAACGCAACAACTTGAGATGCTCGGACGTATTCGGCTTCCACAATTCCACGCAAAATAGCAGACCCCATATTGCCCGTTCCAATCATTCCAATCGTTCGATTCATTTTCTTTTCTCCTCCAGTTGTAGTCGAATATACTTGATAAACATATTTACCTGAAAAGAAACAGTATTAGTGACTTGGAATGTCAAAGAATATACTTCTTCATATCTACTGCTTTGTTTTCTCCCTTCAAATGCTCATTAACATATCTGGCATCGATGTTCAGTTCAAACGGCGGCATATTTGAATCTCCAGCGTTGAATGAGATATCTTCGAGCAATTGCTCAAAAATCGCATGTAGTCTTCTGGCTCCAATGTCTTCAGCATTTTCATTTGCATTGCAAGCAGCTTCAGCAATTGCATCAATTGCGCTATCATCAAAATGAAGCAGAACTTTATCAACTTCCAAAAGCGCATAATATTGTTTTGTTAAAGCATTTTCCGGTACAGTAAGTATTTGTTTAAAGTCATCTTTTGATAGACTCTGAAGCTGTATCCTGACAGGAAAACGCCCCTGCAATTCAGGGATCAGGTCAGATACTTTACTTACATGAAACGCACCTGCTGCTATGAAAAGCATATAATCCGTCTTGATTGGACCATATTTTGTGTTCACAGTACATCCTTCAACAATTGGAAGAATATCCCGCTGTACTCCTTCTCTACTCACATCCGGCCCTTGGCCGTTTTTATTTCCTGCGATTTTGTCAATTTCATCAATAAAAACAATCCCATTCTGTTCTGCTCTTGTTACAGCTTCCTCCTGAACAGCATCATTGTCAATAAGTTTTGCTGCTTCCTGATCAATCAGAATCTTCCTGGCTTCTTTCACTTTTACATGACGAATTCTTGTTTTTTTGGGCATCATGTTTCCCATCATATCACCAAGGCTGATACTTGACCCTCCAAGCTCGAGTGTTGGAGCCTCCTCCTCCACTTCCAGTTCAAGTTCATAATCCTCTATTTCTCCACGCATTAACTGCTGTCTGATTTCTTCTTTTTTCTTGGCAATCATCTGAATTTCCTCATTTGATGATTGTTGTTCCTTTTGTTTCCCAAGCAAAAAATCAAGTGGGTTGGCTGATGATTGTTTTTTAATTGGATGAGCAATCAACTCAGCCAGTTGTTCTTCAGCAAGAACACGTGCCCTCGGTAGTACTTTTTCCTCATGCTCTTTTCGCACCATACGTATTGCATTTTCAGCCAAATCTCGAATAATACTTTCTACATCACGTCCTACATATCCAACCTCAGTAAACTTTGTTGCCTCGACTTTAATAAATGGAGCGCTTACAAGTCTTGCCAGGCGCCTGGCAATTTCAGTCTTTCCTACACCAGTTGGACCAATCATCAGTATGTTTTTAGGAATGATTTCTTCGCGCAGTTTCTCTTCTACTTTACTGCGGCGATATCTGTTCCTTAGTGAAATTGCCACTGCTTTTTTTGCATCATTCTGACCAATGATGAATCGATCCAGTTCGTGTACAATTTGTCTGGGAGTCAGTTGTTCCGACATGTTTTTTATCCTTTCTTATACAATTTCTACTGTAATATGATCATTTGTATATACGCATATACTGGATGCAATAACTAAAGACTTTTCTGCAATCTCATGAGCTTCCAAATCTGTGTTCTGAATGAGTGCTCTCGCCGCTGCAAGTGCATAATTCCCTCCAGATCCGATAGCAGCAATCCCTTCATCCGGATCTATGACTTCGCCAGTTCCACTCAGAATCAATAACCTTTCTTTATTGGCAACTATCATCATTGATTCGAGTTGTCGCATTGCTTGATCTCCACGCCAATTTTGTGCCAAAGAAACAGCTGCTTTTTCAAGATTGCCGCCAGACTGTTGCAATTTCTCTTCAAACCTTTCACACAATGCAAATGCATCTGCCACACTGCCGGCAAATCCTACAACGACTTCATTGTTATACAAACGCCTTACCTTTTTTGCTGAGGTTTTAAAAATCGTATGTTCCCCCATCGTCACCTGACCGTCTCCGGCAATGGCAATCTCATTATTCCTCTTTACAGCACAGATCGTAGTTCCTTTAAATGGACTGCTCATTCAATCGTTCCCTCCATTCTTAATAACTGTTTGAATATACTTGAGTGATCGTTCTGATACTGCTTCATAACGCATTTGTTTGTTTTGCGTTTTATGCTTTCCGGGAAGACCCGGAACAGGATCTATAATTCCAAACGTACAATTCATTGGCTGAAAACGGGTATTTGGTGCTGAAACATATTTCCCTAACGCTCCGATAGCTGTGAATGAAGGCAGAATAAAAGGTTCCTTCTCTTTCAATTGATTTGCCAGGTTTATCCCGGCGTATAAGCCACTCGCTGCACTTTCAATATATCCTTCAACGCCAGTTATCTGTCCAGCAAAATAACAAAGCGGTCTGGAAATCATTTCAAATCTCTCATTCAGGAATCCAGGACTGTGAAGAAATGTATTTCGATGCATTACACCATACCTGGCAAATACTGCATTTTCTAAACCCGGAATCATGCCAAAGACCCGCTTTTGTTCAGAAAACTTCAAACGGGTTTGAAATCCTACAATATTATACATTGTCTTACTAAAATCATCCTGGCGAAGCTGAACCACAGCAAAAGGTTCCTTACCTGTGCGTGGATCTTTTAATCCCACAGGTTTCATAGGTCCGAAAGCGGGGACCATTCTTCCTCTTTTTGCCATACTTTCAATAGGCATACATCCTTCAAAAACACTTTTTTCTTCAAAGCCGTGAATATCAGCTGTTTCAGCAGAAACCAGATCACGAATAAATCTATCGTATTCTTCTTCATTCATTGGACAATTCAGATAATCTTCTCCGCGGCCGTATCGACTTAATTGATAGATCTTGTTTTCGTTTAATGATTCCTTCAAAACAATTGGAGCTGCAGCATCGTAAAAATTCAATGTTTTTAGTCCCGGAATAGACTGAATACAAGAAGAAAAGCTCTCACTAGTTAATGGACCCGTAGAAATAATGACAGCTCCATCCGGAATCTCTGTTATTTCCTCTTCATAGACTTTAATCCTTGGATGATTTCGAATCGATAATGTGATTCCTTTTGAAAAAGCTTCTCTGTCAACTGCAAGCGCATCACCAGCAGGTACTCTTGTTTGATCCGCCCACTTCATGATAAGAGAATTCAATATTCTCATTTCTGCTTTGAGAAGACCAACTGCACTTGATAATCTTTCCCCTCTAAAGCTGTTTGAACAGACAAGTTCCGCAAAACCGTCTGAATGATGAGCCGGGGTCTTTTTCTTAGGCTTCATTTCATATAGCCTTACGTTTATTCCGGCTTCTGCAAGTTGCCAAGCAGCTTCAGAACCAGCAAGGCCTGCCCCAACAACACTAGCAAACAATTCACTCATCTGTGATATCCTTACCTTTATTTATGAGAGATTTATAATGACAGTTTTCATTTGCGCATAAATGGATGGTCTCCCCTTTTCCGTTATGCTTTTCCAACATATAACAACCGCATTTGGGACATTTCTCTGTAACAGGTTTATCCCAACTGACAAAATCACATTCAGGATATCCTTCACAACCGTAAAATTTCCTGCTTTTCCGACTAACTTTTTCAAGCAACCTTTTTCCACATTTGGGGCATGGGGCTTCTATATAAGACAATAATGGTTTTGTGTTTCGGCATGTCGGAAAATTAGGACACGCAAGGAATTTCCCATATTTCCCCATTTTATACACCATCATTGCCCCGCATTGATCGCAAGCAACATCACTGATTTCATCTTTGATCTCTATTTTGTCTATTTCCTTTTCTGCCACCTGAAGTGTTTTTTCAAAATTGGGATAGAAATCTCTAAGTATTTGTTTCCAATCCTCTTTCCTTTCTTCAACATCATCAAGTCTTGATTCCATCATTGCAGTAAATTCAGTATCAACTATTTCAGAAAAATATCTATTCATCATGTCTGTAACCATAATGCCAAGTTCTGTTGGATACAAACGTTTTTTATCTCGTGAAACATATCCGCGTGAAATAATGGTCGATATGGTCGGAGCATATGTTGATGGCCGTCCAATTCCGTTTTCTTCCAGAGTACGAACCAGGCTGGCTTCAGTATATCTGTTCGGCGGCTGAGTAAAATGCTGTTCTTTTTCAGCTGTAATGATATGAACCATTTGTTGATCGATTAATTCCGGAAGTGTCATTTCAACAGAATCTGTGTTTTCATCTGTCCCTTCCTCATATAATGCACTAAACCCTTGAAATACTTTGTGCTCCCCATAAAACCTTAACACAATACGGTTTCCTGTTATATCAGCCGTCAAAGTTTGATATACTGCCGGGGTCATCTGGCTTGCAACAAAGCGATTATAAATCAATCTGTACAGCATATACTGTTCACGGGTAAGAGAATTCTTAATACTCTCGGGTGTACGACGAACACTTGTCGGACGAATTGCCTCATGTGCATCTTGCGCATTTTTTCTTCCTTTGTATTCGTTTTTTTCATTGGGCAGAAATTCCAATCCATATTTTTCAGGGATATACTGACGAACTTCCTCCATTGCTTCATCACTAATTCTGACAGAATCTGTCCTGATATATGTCACCAGGCCTTGGGTCCCTTCCCCTTCTATTTCTACACCCTCATACAGTTGTTGTACAACCTGCATTGTTTTTGCAGTTGTAAAACTCAGTTTTCGTCCAGCTTCCTGTTGCAGACTTGAAGTTGTAAAAGGTGGTGAAGGAATTCTTTTCTTTTCCTTCTTTTTTATATCGGAAATATGAAAACTGTCATTTTCAATTAATTCTACGACTTTTTCAGCTTCTGTTTGATTTGTGACCTGGACTTTTTTCCCATCCACCAGGGAAAGACGCGCTTTAAACATCTGTATACGTTTCCCAGTTGTTACAGAACATTTTGCAGATATATCCCAGTATTCTTCCGGAATAAATGCTTCAATTTCGTTCTCACGATCAACAACCATTCTTGTGGCAACGCTTTGGACTCTTCCTGCAGAAAGACCTTTTTTTACCTTTGCCCAAAGAAGAGGACTTATTTTATATCCAACCAATCGATCAAGGACACGTCTTGCCTGCTGAGCATCAATACGTCCCATATCCAGTTTTCTTGGATTCTTAATCGCATTCTGTACAGCCTTTTTTGTAACTTCATTAAACTCAATTCGACAAGGTTTCTCTTCATCTACACCAAGAACATGATAAAGATGCCAGCTTATAGCTTCTCCTTCTCTGTCAGGGTCTGTCGCAAAATATATATGAGAGGAATTTTTAGCCTCTTTTCGGATCCGGCTGAGGATTTCTCCTCTGCCACGAATTGTAATATACTTAACCTCAAAATCATTTTCGGGCTCAACCCCAAGCTGACTTTTTGGCAGATCGCAAATATGTCCTTGAGAAGCTTCTACCTTATATCCTTTTCCAAGATAGCGGCTGATAGTTTTTGCTTTTGCTGGAGATTCGACGATAATCAATTTTTGTTTGGCGGTTGGCATATATTTGCACTGCTCCTTTACAAAGAGAAATTATTGGCGGGATATCCTATATTTTTTCCCTGGCAGAAGTTCTACCATTTTCTTAATCTGCAAGAGTGTTATCGTACTCATTAATTCAGAAGAAGAAAGACCTGTAACAGAAATAATCTGTTCAAAACTGAGAGTTCCTTTTTCCAATGCCTGAACCACTGCTTTTTCTGCCGGATTGTCAGGACGTTTTTCCGTGGAACAATCGATATTTTGCCTTACATATGAAGGATTGTCAAGCCAGTTCATATCTTCAAGAATATCTTTTGCTGTAGTAAAAAACCGGGCTCCATCCCGTAACAGAATTCTGTTTCCCTCAAACAGAATAGATTCTGGATCTCCGGGATAGCAGAAAACATCCTTACCCTGTTTCAACGCATGATCAATTGTTGTCATACTTCCAGATCGGATTCGAGCTTCCATCAAAACGACAGCATGGCTTAAACCGCTGATAATTCGATTTCTATAGGGAAAATGATAACCATACGGTTTTACAGTAGGTGCATATTCACTAACAATTACCCCATTCTTTTCAACAATCTCGATTTTTAGCGATAAATTCCCATCCGGATATGTCTTATCCAGACCGGATCCCACTACTGCGATCGTTGGGCTCCCCCCATCAAGACAACCCCTATGGCTTTGTGTGTCAATACCATAAGCAAGCCCACTAATGATACTGACGCCTTGTGAACTAAGTTCATTTGCTATTGATCTGGTATTCCTCAAACCTGTATATGAAGCAGATCTGCTACCCACCATAGCTATTCTGCGTTTATGATTTAACACTTCCAAGTTTCCCTGATAGAAGAGAATAGGAGGCGGATCCTCAATATGACGAATGCTATCAGGGTATTCTGAATCTAATATGGAAGCAGAAAGTATATTGTGCTGATTTATTAAAACGGAGAAGTTTTCAAGAGTTGAATCATCAGCACCTGAAAACAGTTTTTTTTGTTGCTCTGAAGAAAGAAATCCGATATTCTCTTTTTTATTCACAATTGTATCAAAAACAGATCTTGCTCCTTGATACTTATATATCAGAGGAATAAGTGTATCACTTGGCAGTTCCGCGTAAGCCAGCCACGCTTCACATATTGTTTTGTCTGGGATCTTTTTCAATCTTTTCATCTCCAATACTTTTGATCAAGTTCACGGTATTGAATTGCTTCCGCGACATGGGATGATTGTATGATATCAATCTCGTCCAGATCAGCTATGCTTCTTGAAACTTTCAAAATCCTAAAATAAGCTCTCATACTTAAATTCATTGTTTCAACTGCCGCATTGATGAGTTTTATTGCATCAGCACTCATCGGACAGTACTTTTTTATTCCTTTATTATCCAATTGTGCATTGCAATGATATGGCATTCCATAATAGCGGTCCTGTTGCCTTTTACGAGCTTTTGCTACCCTTTCTGCCACCTGGGCAGACGATTCTGCAATCTTTGATGTATTTATTTCCTGAACAGGAACAGCATCTACTTCAATCTGTATATCAATCCTGTCAAGCAATGGACCGGAAATTTTATCAAGATATTTCCTGATTTCCTGTGGAGTACACCTGCAGATGTTTTTTTCACTTCCATAATATCCGCAAGGACATGGATTCATTGAAGCTACTAACATAAATGAAGACTGGTATTGAGCTTGGTTTTTTACTCTGGAGACAGAAACAACGCCATCTTCCAGAGGCTGCCTTAACGCTTCCAGTGCAACCCTGCTGAACTCCGGTAACTCGTCCAGAAAGAGTACGCCATTGTGAGCCATCGATACTTCTCCTGGCTTAGCATTCTGGCCACCTCCGATCAAAGATGCAACTGAAGCACTATGATGAGGTGCAGAGAAAGGTCTTGTAACCATTAATCCGCTACCAGGTGAAAGTCGTCCACAGATTGAATGAATTCTTGTTGTTTCCAATGCTTCTTCAAAAGTCATAGGCGGAAGAATACCCGGAAGAGATCTTGCAAGCATGGTTTTCCCGCTTCCGGGAACACCTATCATTAACATGTTATGTCCACCAGCTGCAGCAACTTCCAAAGCTCGCCTGGCACCTTGCTGTCCTTTGATCTGTGACATGTCAATTGGAACATGCTGTTCTTTGCGAAGATCGCAAAATGATATCTGTTCTTGTGGTTTAATTGTATGGCTTCCGGATATATGATCAATTACCTGGGAAAGAGTTGATACGGGATATATTCTGATTCCTTCAATACATGCAACTTCTTTTGCATTTTCATAAGGAAGAATAACTGACTGAATATCGTTTTCTTTAGCACTGATAACCATCGGTAATGCACCATGAACCGGCCTTATAAACCCATCTAAACTTAATTCTCCAAATATCGCAGTTTTTTCATGTAAAAAATCAATAGATGGAATGAGTTCATTTGTTGCTATCAAAACACCGACTGCTATTGGCAGATCATATGACGGTCCTTCCTTTTTCATGTCAGCAGGCGCTAAATTAACAGTAATTCTTCGAGGTTGCATCTGTTTGCCACTGTTAATGATAGCAGCATTCACGCGATCTCGGCTTTCCCGAACAGAAGCATCTGGCAATCCAATAATCTCCATACCAGGAATTCCGTTAATGCCAAAAACTTCAACATAAATCGGGAAACCATTTACTCCATTTACGCCCATGCTTAAAATACGGGCCATCGTTTCATTCATTATCAATCACACTTTCTATAAAATCAGTAATATATATGAAGGATCTTTTTCCCAATCTCTATCCATGCAGTTGGAGTAGTCATACCGATTACATACGGAAGCAAAACAAAAAACGCAATCATCGAAAATGTACAAATTAGAGCTCCCAAAATTTTCAATGCTTTCTGTTTTTCTTTGTCTCCGGAGTATAGACACATAATAAATGTCAGGATCAAAAACGGCACACTTGCAAAATAATGATAAATATATGTTCCACGCGGAACAAGAACCCATGGAAGATACTGTGCCAGGAAACCAACTAAAACAAATCCATAGAATATATTATGACTGTATGTTGTGAGATGCCATCTTTGTGTTTCACCTTGAATTAAATAATGATGTTTTTTTATCCAAATGATAAAACACATAAATATTGTACCAATACTTCCCCACCATATAACAGGATTACCGAAACAGAAAATACTGTGATGGTATAATGATGTATCCGTTATGTATTGCTCTGAAGCGTAATACATTGGTTTCCCAATAATCGGCCATTCCCACCATGGAGAATAAAAAGGATGATTCATTCCAAGACCGGGAGTACTGTGATAATTCAACATACCAATCTGTGCTTTCCACACAGCTGTCAAATACTCACCAACAGTATTAATTCTTTTATCATAGGAAAAATATGGAATATAGCTGCATAAATAAATCAAAATTGGCACGATAACAAAAAACACAACGCAAAGAAGTGAAATATGGATTACTTTTTTCAATATCATATTTCTTTGAGTTGACGGACTTTCCTTTATTGTTCTGAAACAATGCCAGAAATACAATGCAGCCAATCCAATTCCTGCATATATTCCAATCCACTTACTGGCTATCGAAAAACCCATAAAAATACCACTCAAAGCAAGAGGCAACAGTATTTTTTTAAAATTGCACTCTATCAGATTTGTCTGAACAAAGCGAAGCATAAAAGAATATGCAAAAATAATGAATAAAACTGGAAAACTGTCTATTGTCGCTATCTGCGTCTGAGTAAGATGCATGCAATCAAAAGACATCAGAATACAAGCCATCGCTGAAAGCCATGTCCGTTTTGTTAATTGTTTTGCCAGCAAATAAATGCCTGGCAACATAAGGATTCCCGCAACCGCACCAGCAAAGCGCCAGCCAAATGGAGTCATTCCAAATATTGCGATAGACCAGCTGATAAATACTTTACCAAGCGGTGGATGAGTCGTTTCATAAGGCACAGCATTCTTTATAAACTCATATCCTGTCCTTGCGTGATAAATCTCATCAAAATAGGTACTGTTCCACCATGAAGGTTCAGCTTCCCCCTTCACTGTACCTCCAAAGATATTTGGCAAACTATCCATGCTGTCCTGCTCATCAAGCAAATTCAACGGATCAGAATACAAAGGTGAGTCTGTTATTTCACCTGTTCTTGAAATAATCTTGGCAGGAATGGTATTACCATCTACATCTCTAAAAAGAATCTCATTTAGGGACAAACCAACTTGACCAGATATCAAACGAATATATCTTCCGGAAAAATGATATATGTTTTGTTCCTGATTATAATATGATCTGCTTCCGTCGCCATTTTCATAAGACTGAGTTACATACTTCCATTTCCAGCATTGTTGCTGATCCATTTGCGCAGGGATATTATCAGACCAGTTTTCTCCGTCTAAACTTTCTGAAAAGAAGAAGTCATTGCGACTTACCCCACCAAAATATAGAATACGAATATCTGCTTTGTTTTGAAGAAGATCAAAAGTAATTGTTTCTTCTTCTCCTGAAGAAGACCAATATGTCTGAGGCGCTTTTGTACTTCCCAGTGTCATTAAGCTCAGACATCCGTAAACAACAGTAAGGATAATAAGAATCAATGTGTCTCTTTTATTCCAGTGAAGACGATAGTCTAGAGATATTTTATATAAGTTTTCTCTTCTTTGATACGTTTTTACAGGAAGGAAGCTATGTAATGGATGGATAATTCTTTGCTTCCCATTCAACAGATCAATTCCCACTATGACTGAATACAAAGCACCAATTATATTCATAATACTGAGAATATCAGCCAGCCATATTGTGTCAGAATTCAAATGGCCCATTGCAGAACCCAAACGAATGCTGTTATCGAGTACTATTCCTTCATTCAGAAATATTGTTGATGAATAAAGCAGGAGAATTATTAAAATTCTTTTGTCTTTTTGCAATATCCAAGCATACAATAACAAAAACAATGCTGGGAACAAATATCTTTCGTGCATCTTGATTCCAAATACATATAACAATATAAATAGTAATGCACCGAGATAAGGCAGAAATTGCATATCCTTTTTTCGTGCAGTTAAAGAAATAACGATAACAAATGCAAAAGTCATTGCTCCAATGCCAATGAACGCCCATGAAGCTCCCGTAATAGCACAGAACAAAAACCATATTGAAAAAAGCACAGAAATAATCAATTCAATAATATACAATTTTCGAACTTTGTTTTTTATGAACCATATCAATCCGTACGCCAATGTCAGTAATGCAAATATGATTGGAGCAGCTATATGTGCAGCCGTTTCTATTTTATTCCAGTTTCCTCCCAGAAGATAGTAAATATTTGCGGTATTAACCGTAGCGTAAGGATATGATGACAAAGTATTTTCGTAAAGACGAATCAACCATCCTGATTCCTGTTTGAGCCCAAATGGAATAATACAGGCAAACAATACAAATATTCCAATTGCGCATCCTGCCAATATAGGACGTAGCATTTTTCGATCTTCAATAATTGACATGATCATATAGATCAAACCAAGAAAACCAAGCATTAATGCCTGTGGTTTGACAAGTATTGAGACAACATATATCGGAATAGCAATCATCCATTTTTTCTTTACTGCGAAGATGGCAACCGCAAGCAGAAGTAAACACAGAACACTATCCATCTGTCCCCATGCCGCACTGTTCAGAATGAACGCAGGATGAAATGCCATAAACAGGACAATACTCTTCCAGGTCTCTTTCGAGGAATCATATTCCAATCCGGAATACTTAATCAGCATTATACAGGAAACCACATCACATAAAGATGGAATAAACCGAAAAATAACCCTTGTCCATTCATGGCTGGCATTTGTAACCGACACCAGCCAAGAATTGAATCCAAGACAATACATGTATAATGGTGGATAATCGCAAAAACTGGTCTGTTGGTAGAATTGGACAGGTCCACAGTTCAGCATTGTTTGTCCCCAACTGAGGAAACAATTCACATCAACACTATAGCCAGTAATTGAGTAACTGAGAATCACCCGGGTCACAAGTGCCAGAATCAGGAACACATTTATCTTCTTCCGATTAAATTGCTTTCCTATTTCTGGATGGAGATGGTCTCGGTATACAGAGTAATGATACAGAATGGCAACAACAAGAATTGTATATAAAATGATGATTGCAGTTAACCATGGCCATGCTGCCGAATTTTGTTCATTATAGTATTCTTCAGGATCAGTATCTGCAAAATCCTCTATATTCTCTTTTTCAACAAACCATCGATCTGCAACAATATTCTCTGGTACAGAATCAATTTTAACCAGCTTTAAATCATCAAATTCAGCGGTTCCCTTACTCATTCCGCTATATCCGCCAACTCTGGCAAAAACAGTCACAGTATATTGATCTGGGCCGGTTTCTCCATAATACTCAATATATTTCCATTGCCCTTCTGTTTCGTATACTTTTTCACTAAATGCATAAACACCTTCAATACTGAGATTTGCGCCATGGCCTTCCTCAATATGATCTGCTAAAATAAAACCGCTGAAGCAATAAAGTGAATTTGGTTCAACCTCTACCACTTGTGCAATTCTGGCATCATTTTTAACGGCATTTTGTATTCTGACCACTTTTGATTGATTGTTGGATTCTTTTTCATAGACAGAATAGTTTGAATAACCTGGATCCATTAAATATGCATCTTCATACCATCCTTCAGGAAAACCATCTTTATCGATTATTTCAAAATTTCCATTATACAGAATACTCCTATCCATTTCGCTAAATGCCAAAGAAATAGAAATTAATCCTGTCAGAATAAGCAAAAATGCTATGATTATCTTAAAACAAAACTGATGATTTCTTTGCATAGTTAATCCTTTCAACTTATCGATAAAAAAGGCCGCCTGGATGGAATGCATCCTGAATATGAAGCAAATGATTACCGGTTATTTCTACTAAATCAAATCGTACGGATCGGTTTAAAAAATTGTTTTTCATCAGGTACATAACAGCCGCTTGTGCTATCCTTTTCTGCTTTCTGAAATCTACAGCCATCAATCCGGAACCAGGTTCACCGTGTAATCTGGTTTTAACTTCCACAAAAACAATACTTTCATTGTCAAGCATAATTAGATCTATTTCTCCGCATTTCGAACGATAACGATGTTCAAGGCATCTCATGTTTTTCTCTTTCTGAAGGTATAAGGAAGCCATCTCTTCCCCTTTCAATCCTGTTGTATACGTTTTTTTCATATAAAGTTCCTTATAAATGTTCTTCTGTGCAGAGGGCATGGACCATATTTCTTTATTGCTTCTATATGTTCACGTGTTCCATAACCTTTATTTCTGATAAATCCATATTCTGGGTATATTCTGTCATATTCTGCCATCTGTCGATCTCTTGTTACTTTTGCAACAATGCTTGCGGCAGCAATGCTGTATGAAGACGCATCACCCTTTATAATAGGTATTTCTTTTCCGTTCAATCCAATATTGGTAACAGCATCTATTAGAAATATATCTGCCTGCACCTGTGAAGCAGCAATTCTCATAGCTTCTTTAGTTGCCTGAAGGATATTGATTCTGTCTATTTCTGATGCATTCACTTCACCAATTCCGACATATAATGCCTGAGATAGAATTTCCTCATATGTTTTTTCTCTTCGTTTTTCACTAAGCTTTTTGCTGTCATCTATCCAAAGGATAAAAGTATCTGCTGGCATAACAACACAAGCAGCAACAACACTTCCTGCCAAAGGGCCCCTGCCGACTTCATCCATTCCGGCAATCATCACCCCTGGCGTACGGAATGACTGATCAAATTCCAACAGTTGATGAACTCTTTCCTCTCTGTTGATCATATTCACTCCTCCGAATCATTCTGCGGCATTTCTAAAGATATATTCCCAAGTTTCCCGGCACGGAATTCATCCAATATGATAGAACAACCCCGATCGTAATCATATCGATTACCTTTTTGTAACCATCCTCGTCCCTGACAAACTGCATCCAAAAGAGACTGTCCATTTAAATCAGAATTTTCAAGATGGAATCTTTCCTTTAGGGCACCAGGAGAGATGTTTTTTAATTCTTCAAGCAAAGAAATGGAAAGATTGTATAGATCGATAACATCATCTTTTACTGATCCGATATAACACAGACGTTTTGCAGCAATCTGATCATCCAGCCTGGGCCAAAGCATACCAGGCGTATCAAGCAATTCAAGGTATGGCGAAATGTGGACCCAATGCTGGCTTTTTGTTATTCCAGGTTTATCACCTGTTTGAACAACTCCGGATCCACGAATCCTGTTAATAAATGTGCTTTTTCCTACATTTGGCACTCCTATTACAACAACGCGTACTGTTTTTCGTATCCCTTTGGCCATATACTTTTCAATATTCTCTTTTGTCGCTTGATCAATGATCCGGACAAGTTCTTTTCTGTTCATTTTAGGCGAATTAATTGCATATGACTGGATACCTTTCGTTTTAAAATACTGTATCCATTTTTTTGTTGCCTGAGGATCAGCAAGATCAGATTTATTTAATAGAAGTATTCGGTTTTTTTTGTTGATTATTTGATTAAGTTCAGGATTTCTGCTTGAATAAGGTAGTCTTGCATCACAGAGCTCAATTACAAGATCGGCACGGCCAATCTGTTCCGACAGAAGCCGTCGTGATTTTGCCATATGCCCGGGGAACCAGTTAATCGGTTCTGTTCTTGAATCCATAAAATAATCTCTCCGCCTGACTGAAAAAATCTCTACATTAATATATAACGGAAAAAAAGTATCGTCAAGGCGAACAAATCGAGACAGAATATGAAGTTTTACTTTTGTCTATTTTATCATCTGATTGCATCAATCAACGGCGTTTTATCAATTCCATCGATATTCTCTAATACATGATATAGACTTGATAACATTTTTTTAACGCCGCCTGAGATATCACTCTCTGTATTGATCGGTAATACAGGATCATGAACGCTCAACCGTAATAAAAACCATCCGGAATCAGGAATTCCATTTATATCAAAATTAATACGGATACCTTCCCGGTTATCGGTTGCAATATGCCAATCTTCATCCATCTCTGCATGTTCTGTTACAAGTTTAACGATTTCTTCACCTTTAGACCGAAAATCATCAGACAAAATGCTTAGACGTATTTCCTTGCTTTCAACTGGTTCTTTAAGATCAATAATCAAACTTCCAAGTGACTTTCCAGCTTTTTTCAACTGTGTTGCTTTTACAATAAGCAAGGTTACAAGATACATACCGTCGTCCAGAAAATGGTTCTCACTCAAAGCGGCATGTCCACTTGTTTCAATGGCAAGAGGACATATATGTCCCTCGTTGTTCAGTCGTATTGCTTCATCTATCACATTACGATATCCACGCTTATAGCGATAATGTATTCCGCCATGCGACCTGATAAATTTTTCTAAACCGGATGAGGTCACAGAATCTGTTACAATCGTCAATCCGGATTGTTTCTCTAGCAGAATAGCGCTGATAAGAGCTATTAATCGATTCCTGTTTATTTCTTTCCCGTCAGAATCGACAACTGCGGCTCTGTCACAGTCCGTATCAAAAATAACTCCAAGATCTGCTTTTGAATGAATTACAGCACATTTCAATGATTGAATCGCATCCGGATTTTCAGGATTCGGAATATGATTTGGGAAATATCCATCCGGATCCAGAAATTGGCTGCCAGTTGTATCTGCCCCAAGGTTCTGAAGCATATCAGCATAAAACCCACCAGCACCATTTCCGGCATCTACAACAATATGCAAACCGCTTAGTGGTTTTGAATCGCTGGTATTTAAGCCTAAGCGTATTCTTTCCATCAATTGTTTTTGATATACAGGCAAAAATGTTTCTTCTTTGCAGGTTCCAGATACAGGATATTCATCGAGGTTAATCCCTTCGGCGAAGGTAAGCAAATCTTCTACGTCTTTCCCCTCAATCCCTCCCTTCTCTGTGAAAAACTTTAGTCCGTTTTTATTCCATGGATGATGACTTGCTGTGACCATAACTGATCCATCAAATTGATAACCTGGTGTGATAATACACATATACATAGCAGGTGTTGTACACATACCAAAAGAAACAACATTTGCTCCTGCTTTCATGATTCCTTCCGCTGTAGCTTTTAATAGGTCGGGTCCCGTAATTCTGCTGTCCCTTCCAATCGCGACAGTGATTAATTCCGGTGTTTTTTTCTTTTCTTTGATAAGTTTATATACAAAAGCCATCCCTACTGCTTTTGCGATATCATTTGTTAATTCAATTCCCTCACCGATTGCTGTTCCTCGAACATCAGAACCACTTTTCAGTTTTTTCCATTCCATAACAAGATGCTTCCTTTCATTTTTTGATCAATATTTCATCGACATAGCCCCTGAATAATCGGTATAATGGGGATAGTATGCCAAAGTCTTTTTTTACTTCTTTAAGCACAGCATTAGAAAAAATACTGCTAAACTGTGGCTCCATTTTATATATATACATTTCTTTTGATAGATACCACCTCTTCAATTCGTCAGGCACTTCATTCGGCAATACCATTCTTTTATGACTTGTTCCGCCTAAAACCAAATGATTTTTTTCCAGATTAAGAGACTCTACCATATGAAGGCATTCATTTGTAGCAGAAAGAATTCTTTTTCTGAAAACGTCAAGAACTTCTCTGTTTTCTCCCCAAAATCCCATTCCCCAATCCAGCCTGTCAGGGCCCATTTCAAAATAGTAAAATAGTGATTTTTCTCGGGGCTCACCTGATCTTCTGAACAAGAACCACATGTGATCTCGATACGGACTCTTATCCTTTGTAAAACGTATGTCACGATGAATTCTTGACAAACATTTATACGGTCGGATTTCCATATCAGGATCAATTTCCAGCATTGCTGTACTCAGATCAGAAATCATTTCATAAAAAGGTGTTTGAACAACTTGAAGATAACGATCATGGTTTTGATGGAAATATTCCGTGCTGTTATGGAATTTCAGATCCAGAAAAAACTGTATTGTTTCATCTGTAAATCCGGTAAACATCTATTCTGGCCCCTAATCCCATCTATTCTTCTATCACCAGAGGTTCAACTCCGCACATTTGAACACTTTGGGGATCCGGCTGACTCATTCCAATATAGAATTTCATATGATCCACTCTTTTTCTCTCTCCGTTTGTATCAACAACTGTTCTGGTCAGTTTATCCAGTAAAACAGTTATTTCCTTCTCTTCTTTTGCCTGAACACTGATTCTTCCGAATCCGCATAGTCTTGGATGAATTGGAGCATCAGGATGATCACATTGGACATAGATCTGAACAACTGCATCCCCATCCATATCGCCTGTATTTGTCACACAGACACTGATTTTATCCTCATTCATAGAGGCGTTTTTCAACTTCCACGTTGTATAACTGAGTCCATGTCCGAAAGGATACAGAACATCTCCTTCGAAGTATCTGTAAGTTCTGTTTCTCATGGAATAATCTTCAAAGGGTGGAATATCATTGACATCTTTATAGAAGGTAACAGGAAGATGACCGCTTGGATTAACTTCACCAAACAGTATTTCTGCAAGCGCTGTCCCGCCACACTGCCCAGGATACCATGCGAATATCTTTGCATTTCCTTCCGAAACATTTAACGATGAACCTGCTGCAATCACAGTAACAAGTTTTTTAGCACTATTTGAAAGAATTTTCAACAGTTTCCTCTGTGATTCCGGAATCAATAGATCCTTTTTGTCACCACTGAAGTATTCGTTTCCAGTATCACCTTCTTCGCCTTCAAGCCCGGCATCAAGTCCAACGCAAGCAATTGTGATATCTGCTTTTTCAACATACATGACTGCTTCTGCAAGTCGATCATCACTCATTGCGAGCCCTGATGTTCTGTCTTTATACAAATGACATCCCAAGCTATACAATACACGAATATGATACTTTTTGCAAAAAGATCGGATTCCCTCAAGAAAAGTGACGTAGCGACTGCTTGTACCGTTATAGTTACCTTCAAGTGCCGGGATACTGTCAGCATTAGGGCCGATTACAGCAATTGTACGAATACTCTTCGGGTCAATAGGAAGTGTTCCGTCATTTTCAAGTAAAACCATACTGTTCTCTGCCGCTTTAAGTGCAAGAGCATTATGCTCATCCGTATCATTTTCCATCACGTCAATCTGATTGAATTCACAGTTTTCATCAAACAAACCAAGCAGAAATCTCGTAGTAAACAAACGTATACAGGCATCTGTTATCTGCTGTTCTGAAATAAGTCCCTCCTGAAGAGCTTCCATAATGTGAAGATATGTGTTTCCACAATTAAGGTCACATCCATTCTGAAGAGCTAAGGCAGCACTCTCAGCAGCAGTATCAGTTACTTTATGGTTTTCATGAAAATCACGAATCGCCCAGCAATCACTTACAACATGACCTTTAAAACCCCATTTATCCCGCAAAATATCTTTCAGTAGCGTTCTGCTTCCGCACGCTGGCTCTCCGTTGACTCGGTTGTATGCGCCCATAACAGATTCTACTTCCGCTTCTTTAACTGTAGCTTCAAACGCTGCAAGATATGTTTCCGTCATGTCTTTAGGATTAGCTACCGCATTAAACTCATGTCGCAAAGCTTCAGGTCCGGAGTGGACAGCAAAATGCTTACTGCAGGCGGCTGTTTTCAAATAGGTACAGTTTCCTTGAAGCCCTTTAATAAATCTTACTCCAAGACGGCTGGTAAGGTATGGATCTTCACCATATGTTTCATGTCCGCGGCCCCATCTTGGATCACGGAATATATTTATGTTAGGACTCCATACGGTCAGTCCTTTGTAAATATCACGATCTCCATGTTGACTTTGCCCATTGTATTTTGCTCTGGCTTCCTGTGCAATAGAAGAAGCTATTTCTTCCTGCATATTCTCGTCAAACATAGCTGCCATTCCAATTGCCTGTGGAAATACTGTTGCAGTTCCTGCTCTTGCAACACCGTGGAGAACCTCGTTCCACCAGTTATACGCAGGTATCCCGAGCCGGGGAATAGCGGGAGCATCGTATTTTAGCTGAGAAGCTTTTTCATCGAGCGTCATTTTCATAACAAGAGATTTTGCCATCTCAGTTGCTTTAAGTCTGTCTCTCATTTTTCCTACTCCTGTTCTTTTGTTTTCAAATGTTTTCAAAACAATAACAATAAAATATTATACATATAAGTTTCAAATCCCTGCAATAAAATAAAGAAAAATGCTGCATACAAGATGCAGCAAATGTACCGAACACATATCAGACTCTTTTGACTTCTTTGATCTTAGCCGCTTTTCCCTGACGATCACGCAAATAGTACAGTTTCGCACGACGAACTTTGCCGTGACGGATAACGTCAACATGATCAACACGGGGAGAATGAATCGGGAAAGTACGTTCTACTCCAATACCATATGAAACGCGCCGAACAGTAAATGTCTCCCTGATGCCGCCATTACGCTTTGCAATAACAGTTCCTTCAAAGGCTTGAAGACGTTCACGGTTACCTTCAACAACTTTAACCCAAACTCGTACAGTATCGCCAACATCAAACCGCGGAAGATCACTTCGAATCTGCTTTGCTTCGATAGAACGGATAATTTCATTCATGATAGGTGCCTCCTTCCTTTATAGACGTTCATGCTCCGGTGATCCATCCGAACGGATAGATCATATACTCCTGGCAGAGGACCGCCCGCATAACAGATTTATATTATCACAACTGCTTTATAAAAGCAAACATTTTTTTCATGCTTTTCATGTTAACAATCAATAAACTTTCTGAATTCCGGAAGAATACCAATTCCATCAGGGTAATGCGCAGCAAATTGAGGAATGGCATGGGATGGGAAACTGTTCCCTTCAATAAATGTTGGGCCATCTGATGTTATTGCTACATCCCATGCGACAAAGCGCATTTCCGGAAACTTTTCAGCTGCTTTTAGACACATCGCCTTTGCTTCTTCCCAAAATGGTATCTCAAATCCAATTATACTTGTATTTGTCATAGGATGCTTTAAAAATGTATTACCTTGTTTATCAGCTCCGACTGTCATTAATCTTCCGCTGTCAAGATCTATTCTGGATGCCATACCTCCACAGTCAACATTATCCATTACTTTTCCATTCCCTATTCTGAGGAATGCATAAAGGATGCCCTGTTGCTTATCACCAAGGAGCGTTGCTATTCTGCATGTATTTACAGAGGTTGGGCATAGAGAGGCCATTCTGGGATGCTGCTGAACAACTTCTTCCAATATGCCAATCCCATCATTTCTGAGCTTTTGTAAGAATTCTTTTCCTCCAGCCTTCCAATCTTCTGATAGATATTTTTTTATTCCTTGTCCACTGGATCCTTCCAGAGGTTTCCCAATCATATGCGACTGATTCCTGCAAAGAGCAAATAGTTCATCTGGATTTGTTTTATCATTGATTCTGATCCATTTACGCGGAATCCACTCTTTAAACTGTTCATTAAATTCTGCCTTATCATCAAAATAATGCCAATAGCTCTTATTATTCATTCTTCTGACAATATCATTGGAAATTCCTCTGGTAATCACCGTATTCCTCTGTTGCTCATTCAGTCTATACATTTGTGCTATTTTATAGTCAACATATCCGGCATTATATCGGATTGCACATTTCAACATATCCCTCATCAACCAAAGCCTTCCTTTTCCGCTTCTTTGTTTTAAAAGGCCGGTTGTTTTCCACATGGCTTTCCAATCCATACGGACCATTCTTTTTCCCAAATATTCCAATCTGGCCATCATCATCAAATCCCCTTCCTACACATTAAACCTGAAAAGAGTAATATCGCCGTCTTTCATCACATATTCTTTACCTTCACTCCTGACAAGGCCTTTTTCCTTACAGGCAGTCATGCTTCCATTTTCAACAAGCACATCATAGGGAACCACTTCCGCTCTGATAAAGCCCTTTTCAAAATCAGTATGTATTTTGCCGGCTGCTTGAGGAGCTTTTGTGCCTTGCTGAATTGTCCATGCTCTGCATTCATCTTCACCGACTGTCAGAAATGAAATTAATCCAAGCAGTTTATAACAGGCATAAATCAATCTATCCAAGCCACTCTGTCCAATTCCCATCTCATCCAAAAATTCTTTCTTCTCTTCAGGTTTCATTTGAGCTATATCTTCTTCAATAGCAGCAGAAATGATGATTATCTCAGCATTTTCAGCTTCTGCGATTTTTCTGACATCTTCAAGAAACGGAATATCCTTTTCTTCTTTTCCAATATCGTCTTCAGAAATATTCGCAGCATAAATCACTGGTTTCGTTGTTAGTAAAAACCAGCTCTTTATCATTTCTTTTTCTTCATTATTTGCGGCAAATGTCCGTGCAGGCTTTCCTTTTTCCAAATACTCATATAATTTGTTAGCAAGTTCTGCTTCAGCTCCGGCTTTTTTATCGCCCCCGCGAAAATTCTTTTCAGCTTTTTCTTTTCTTCGTTGCAATGTTTCCATATCGGAAAAAATAAGTTCCAGATTGATTGTATCTATATCACGTCCAGGATCTACCGATCCATCCACATGGATAATATTACTATCTTCAAAGCAGCGAACCACGTGCACAATTGCATCTACCTCACGAATATGACTCAAAAACTTATTACCAAGTCCTTCACCTTTGCTTGCACCTTTCACCAAGCCAGCAATATCAACAAATTCAATCGTAGTGTGCGTTACTTTTTTGGGATGATACATGTCAGCCAGTACAGCCAGACGCTCATCGGGAACCAAAACAACCCCTGTATTTGGTTCGATTGTACAGAACGGATAATTTTCCGCCTGTGCTCCTGCATTGGTAATTGCGTTAAACAAAGTGCTTTTCCCCACATTTGGCAATCCAACGATACCCAACTTCATATATATAAATTCTCCTTCCCCATTCGTTGATATCAATCACCGAAAAATATATTATAATAGAATTACAGTTTTTGCGTCAAGCTTTCCATATGAAACATGATGTGATAAAATTAATAATATGATTGATTAGGGAGGTTTCCGGATGAATGTTCTTCAGGCAGCAACACTTGGATTGATCCAGGGATTAGGTGAATTTCTTCCGATTTCTTCTAGCGGTCATCTTCTGCTCGCTCGTTTTTTACTCGGTATTCAGGCCGAAACGCCCGATATCCAGTCCGCATATAAAATGCTGGATATCCTTTTGCATATAGGTACTTTAATTCCTGTTATTATCGTATTTTGGAAGGATTGGATACAGATGATTGTTCATCCAATTCGAAACAGGACTTTGCTATATCTGATACTTGCTTCTGTACCCACATTAGCAATTTATCTCGCTGCCAAGGTTCTTTTCCCTTCCGTTCACGGCTTTTCCGTTTTTGATAACGGTTGGTTTTTAGGTGTTTCGTTTCTCATTACTTCTTTGTTCCTTGTGGTTTGTGATATCCTTTCAAGTGTCAAAAAACCAAATCCTCAAAAAGAACCCGGTATCCTCAGTTCGATCGTTATGGGTCTATTTCAGGGTATAGGTCTTATCCCCGGAGTCTCCAGAAGTGGCTCTACAATTCTTGGTGGCGTTTTCTCCGGACTGGAAAAAAAGAAAGCAGCGAAGTTTTCTTTTATGATGAGCGCTCCTGCTATCATGGGTTCATTATTGATGGAAGGAAAAGATGCTCTTGCATCCGGTGATTTTGCTTATCTTGATATTGTTCCTACAATTGTTGGGATTATAGTCGCCGCCGTTTCCGGTTTTTTAGCTATTCGTTTTATGATGAAGATGATTGAAAAAATCCCTTTATGCTGGTTTGCTATTTATCTTGCAATTATTGGTATCGCATATCTGGCAATGCAGCTTTCCGGGGTCTCATTCCTCCCGGTTTTTGCCGTTCCCGGGGTTTAAGAAAAATACAGGATATAAAAATCATGCACAAAGGAGGGAGGCTTAATGAAAAAAAAGCTTCTATTGTTTTTAGCCTTACTCATTTTCGTGCATTGTTTTTTTCATGATGCAACTTCTGAATCTGCCACTTCAGAGCCAATCCCTGAACCAACACTTTCTCCTGAAGCTTCCAAATATGATCCGGAACATCCAGAGGATCTTTCTCCTGATCATCTATATGCTCTTTCTGCCATCCTGATATCTGCTGAAACTGGTGAAGTAATATTCGAAAAGAACGCAGATGAACTTCGTTTTCCTGCTTCAACAACCAAAATTTTGACAGTTCTTCTCGGTATCATGATGGTAGATGATTTATATCAAACTGTCACTGTTTCTGATAGTGCTGTAATCATACCTGCTGATTCTTCCACAATGCACCTTCACGCAGGAGAAGAAATCAGATTCATTGATGTTCTTTACGGTACAATGCTCCTTTCTGGAAATGATGGAGCCAATGTAATTGCTGAAACTGTTTCAGGAAATGTTTACAGTTTTGTAAATCTTATGAACGAGACTGCTGTTGCATTTGGATGTGATCATACGCATTTCGTAAATCCTCATGGTTATCATGATGATCAACATTATTCTACCGCTCGTGATTTGTCTGTAATTGCCCGTCACGCAATGCAAAATGATGTTTTTCGTGAAATTGCCTCCGCAATAACTTGGACAATTCCCCGAACAAACAAACAAAGGGCAAGAACAATTACCACGAAATCCGAATATATGCTATCTGGTTCAGATGAGAACCCCAATAAGTATTATTATCCGGATGCTGTCGGAATCAAAACCGGTTCACATTCAAAATCCGGTTATTGTTTTGCTGGAGCTGCTGAAAGAGATAATGTTCTGCTTATATCCGTCGTATTATATACAGGAAAAAGGGCCAGATGGGCTGATACAATTAAACTGATGGATTACGGCTTTAGTCAATATATGAGCGTTACTCCACTGGATTTATATAATATGAATCCAATTACAATTGAAACAAACAATTATTCAACCAAAGATACAAACCGAGGTAAAATACTATTATCATGTCAAATGAAGGATTCATTTGATTCGCCGAGAATTGTCTCAACTGTTTCTGAAATTAAACGTATGGCTGCAAATCTGACTGATACCGTGCTGATTCAATATGTCAGAGATTTTTCCGCACCGATTCAGGCTGGAGAGGAATTGGGCACTATGACGTATTTCCCAGCGAGAGGCGATCCGGTTGTTTACTCACTTACCGCTTCTCGAACAGTTGAGCGTCGTGAGAATGCCCCCAAAACATTGGAAGAGATTATTCAGGAAACATACGCTGATCCTAATCCTTTTCCTTCTTTTTCCATAGATTTGCTTTTCTTGCTTCTTGGCCCTTTCCTGATAATTGTTTTCATTCTGTTTTTGTTCACAATTGTCCGAAAAAGAATACGAAAGAGGCGAGCTAAAACACCAAAGCCAGGATATCGATATGTGAAATAAATGATGATTTTATGCGTTTGTATTTACAGTTTTATTCCCTTGTGATAAATTAATATTAACAAGATAGAATTCTTATAATTTTGCAGGAGGCGTATTCAGAAATGAGCAGAAATCTGATTGAAGATGGTAAAACAATACTGGGCATCGAATTTGGTTCTACGAGAATTAAAGCTGTTTTGATTGATGATCATTTTCATGTTATTGCATCAGGGAGTCATGACTGGGAGAACGATTATGTGAATGGTATCTGGACATATAGCCAGAACGCAATCATTACTGGTCTCCAGCATTGCTATGCGGAGTTAAAAAAGGATGTAGATTTGAAATATCATGTAACCCTCAGAAAAATCGGAGCAATCGGCATCAGTGCCATGATGCACGGCTATCTCCCTTTTGATCAGGATATGAATCTTCTGGTACCCTTCAGGACTTGGAGAAATACAACAACAGGACCCGCAGCTGATAAGCTGACAGAAATCTTTTCTTTTAATATGCCTCAGCGCTGGAGTCTGAGTCACTTGTATCAAGCTATTTTGAACAATGAACCTCATGTTAACCAGATTCATTTCTTTACCACGCTTGCCGGATGGGTACATTATCTTCTTACCGGGAAAAAAGTACTTGGTGTCGGTGATGCAAGCGGCATGATGCCCGTTGATAGTACATCCTGTGATTATCGTTCAGATTTAATTGATCTTTTTGATCATCTAATAGAGTCTAAAGGTTATCCATGGAAGCTCAGGCAAATTCTACCCTCCGTTCTTTCAGCTGGTGACAACGCAGGGATTCTGTTGCCTGAAGGCGCTGCTCTTTTAGATCCTGATGGGGATTTGGAACCGGGATGTCCATTATGTCCGCCAGAAGGAGATGCTGGCACAGGAATGACTGCAACCAACAGTATCCGGGAAAAGACAGGTAATGTCAGCGCCGGGACATCAATTTTCAGTATGATCGTTCTGGAAAAACCCATGAAAAATGTTTATCCTGAAATTGATATCGTTACAACACCTGCTGGGAAGCCGGTCGGTATGGTACATTGCAATAGTTGTTCTTCAGATATTAATGCTTGGATTTCTTTATTCCAGGAGTTTACCGAGATTATGGGTTATAAAACCGATACTTCTGAAGTTTATTCTAAACTGTTCAAAAAAGCCATGGAAGGTGAAAAAGATTGCGGCGGTCTCGTGAGCTTTAATTATTTTGCAGGAGAACCTGTTACGGGTCTTTCTGAAGGTCGCCCGATGCTGATTCGCACACCAGATTGCCATATGAATATGGCAAATTTCATGCGTGCTCAGATATTTGCCAGTATGGAAACACTAAAAGTTGGTATGGAAATTATGAATAAAGAACATGTTTCTATTGATCGTGTCTATGGTCACGGTGGCCTTTTTAAAACAGAGGGTGTTGCCCAGAATCTTCTGGCAGCCGCTATTCATGCGCCTGTGACTGTTATGGAAACCGCCGGAGAAGGAGGTGCTTGGGGAATTGCTCTTCTTGCAGATTATATGATTCATCGTCATCCAGCTGAATCCCTTGAAGACTATTTGGAAAACAATGTATTTGCCGGAATGAAAAAAACCACTGTATCTCCCGATCCTGAGGATGAAGCTGGTTTTGATCTTTACATGGATCGTTTTATTCGTTGTATTCCTGCTCAAAAAGCCGCTGTAGAAGGGCTGAAGGCATGATAACTCCCAAAGCAGCAGCATTTGATCTGGATGATACTTTGCTCCATAATGATCTGTCCATATCTGCCTATACAAAAGAGGTTTTTCATGATTTATCAAATAACGGTTTCATTTTGATTCCGTCAAGCGGTCGCTCTCAGATGAGTATGAAACCATTCCTGAATCAGATCGCCACAGTCCCCATATATATTTCCTGTAATGGTGCAGAGATCTGGGACGGAAATGATCAGTTGCTTTATCGTGAAACTTTTTCTGTACAACAAGCCCATGAAATTGTTGCATTTGGACGTGAATACAACTGTTATGCTCAGGCTTATGGAAATGATAGATTTTACTATAATCAAAAAAGCGTTTTTTCCGATCGTTATGCAGCAACATCCATGTTATCCGGAGAATATGTTGGTGATTTAGAATCATTTATAGACGAGCCACAAACAAAGATTTTAATGATGGCAGAAGAAAAAAAGATTTCAGTCATGCTGTTGGAAGCTCAAAAAAGATTTAAAGGAAAAATCTCAGTGACCAGTTCAAAACCTTACTTTCTGGAATTCAATTCATTGCTTGCAACAAAAGGAATTGCTCTCTCGAAGGTTTCTAAAACATTAAGTATTCATCTTCATGATATCATAGCATTTGGTGACAGTCTTAATGATTTATCGATGCTAAAAGCAGCTGGGTATTCTGTTGCTGTATCAAATGCTCGTTTGTCTGTAATATCGCAATGTGACAGCATCTGTTTGTCCAATGAAGAAGATGGTGTAGCACATTTCCTTTCGGAGCAAGTTTTACATAAGGGGGGATCTGATTGATTCGAGCTGAAGATTTCCAAGCGGATCTGAAACTGGAGTGTCTTGTTCCCTCGCAAAACAATTCTTGGGATTTTAAAACGCCGGATCTGAATCGTCCTGGAATGCAATTCTGTGGTTTTTATGAATATTTTGCATATGAACGCCCTCAGATAATTGGAAAAACCGAAATGGCATATCTGGAACAGCAAGATCATGAATCAAGATGCAGTATTCTTGAAAAGTATTTTTCATTCCCTATCCCCTGCGTAATAATATGCCGAAATATGGATCCCTTGCCTGAATTAATTGAATCAGCACGTAAGCATCAGATCTTTGTATTCCGAAGTTCGATGGTAACCAGCAGATTCACAGTTTCAGCCATACACTACCTGAATCGATGCTTGGCCCCGCATATTACACAACATGGCGTTTTACTTGACGTGTACGGTGTGGGTGTTCTATTGATTGGTAAAAGTGGAGTTGGTAAAAGCGAGGCAGCTCTTGAACTTATCAAAAGAGGCCATCAGCTTGTCGCAGATGACGTGGTAGATATCTGTAAAATATCTGAAGACCGTTTGATTGGCACCTGCCCAGAAAAAATACGTCACTTAATGGAAATTAGAGGGATAGGTGTAATCGATGTTCTTGCCATGTTTGGAATCGGTGCTGTTTCAGCAAGTAAAACCATTGATATGATTATGGAATTATCATCGTGGGATGAATCCAATACATATGATCGCATAGGATTGGAGGATAAGTCTTATGAAATCATGGGCGTTTCAGTTCCATGCCAG
The DNA here is from genome assembly GCA_947166385.1 of uncultured Clostridia bacterium. GTDB lineage: Bacteria > Bacillota > Clostridia > Christensenellales > Aristaeellaceae > Aristaeella. Next base: position 101,726 of record CAMVEB010000004.1, read on the forward strand.
ACAATTCCAATTAAGCCCGGCCGTAATCTTGCCATTATTGTCGAAGTAGCCGTTCGCAATTTTAGCCTGAAAAGAACAGGATTTAACGCTTTACATGAATTAAAATCATCGTATGATGATTAAGTAGGAGGTAGATTATTATGATTCGTGTCGGTATCGATGTTGGAGGAACCGGTATTCAAGTCGGAGTGGTAGATGAAAACCTGAATATTCTTTCAGAAGCATCTATCCCTACATGCACTTCCATTCCATTTTCGGAGCAGATTCATCAAATTGCTGATTGTGTAAAATCAGCAGTTCGTACTTCCGGTTATGATATGCAACATATTATTTCAATCGGAGCTGGAATTCCTGGCATCGCGAATATTTCAACCGGAGAAATTGTAAAATGCCCCAATATGGGTTGGAATCATGTTCCATTTCGTGAAGAATTTCAAAAATATTTTACCAATCCTGTTCTAATTGATAATGATGCAAATGTTGCTGCATTAGCGGAAAGTGTAGCCGGTATCAGCGCAGGCACGTCTTCCAGTGTTTTTATAACAATTGGTACTGGTATCGGTAGCGGAATTATCATTAATGGTAAAATTTGGAACGGTTTCCACGGTATTGGCAGTGAACTAGGGCATGTCATTCTCTCCCTTGACGGTGTTCCGTGTACTTGTGGCAATCATGGTTGTCTGGAGAGATATTGTTCTGCAACAGCGTTAATTCGCATGGGACGCGAAGCAGTGGCCATGCATCCCGAATCCGCCATATTACAAATGGCCTTCGGAGATCCTGACAATATCAACGCGCGAACAGTGATCGATGCTGCCAGAAATCATGATCAGGTAGCAAAGAAAGTGTATTCTCATTATATTAGTTATCTTGCCCAGGCTATTGCTAACGTTGTCAATTTAATTGATCCGGAAGTCATCGTACTCGGCGGAGGAGTCAGTAAAGCTGGGAGTTTTCTCTTGGATCCATTAGTCAATGAATATCCCAAATATGTTGTTTACAATGATCAGCCCATGCCAGAAATCAAGCTTGCTGTTTTAGGAGCTAAAGCAGGTATTATTGGCGCCGCTATGCTTGAATAAAGATGGCTCTTAGAACAATAATCAGAAAGTGAAGGATTTTTCCGATGATTGATTATCTTTTTTCTTTACGAAGAGACGGAAAAGCTCAGCTGGATAGTTATGAGGGTGATGAATCCATTATTGAAATTCCTTCATATTATGAAGGCCATCCAGTCGTTGCCATTGCTGACAATGCTTTTTCCTGGCAATCTTCTATTGTTTCAGTAAGCATTCCTGATACAGTAACGACTCTTGGAGAAGCTGCTTTTTCCTGGTGTGAGTCTCTTGTTACAATTGAAATTCCAAATTCTGTTAAAACAATCGGAGAATGGTGCTTTATCGGTTGTTCATCTTTGAATTCGATTACTATCCCTCCATCAGTAAGAAAAATCAACTATTCAACCTTCCAATCCTGTTCTTCACTTTCTGAAATTAATCTCCCGGATTCTCTGAAGCATATAGGCCCTGAAGCTTTTTCTGAATGCAGCAGTCTTCAGCATATCTCCTTACCGAAAAATCTCCAATCCCTTGGGGACAGTGCCTTTGCATCTTGTGATTCTTTACTTTCCATCAATATTCCTGATCATTTGCAAGATCTTGGTGAAAGTGTTTTCACCGGCTGTACTTCCCTTTCTTCCTTTTCAATTTCTTCTTCACATCCTGTATTCAGTGTTGATCATCATGCGTTAGTCAATCATGCTGAACATAAATTGATTTTTTATCCGTATAATATCACAGACAAAGAGTTTATTATTCCGGATGGTATTGTTGAAATTGCTGAAGAAACGTTTGTTAACCGTACTCGTCTCGAATCTGTTGTTTTTCCTAATTCTGTTCAGCGCATTGGTCAAAAAGCGTTTTATGGCTGCAAAAATCTAAAATCCCTTGTGCTTCCAGAATCTGTTGTAAAAATATCCTCAAATGCTTTTCATGGTTGTTCCATGCTGGAAAACATCATCCTCCCTCCCAAATTATCAGCGATCGAGTATTCTCTTTTCTACGCCTGTACATCACTAAAATCTGTTTCAATTCCTGATTCTGTTAGTTTTATCGCTCCTTGTGCGTTTAGTGGATGTGGAAGTCTCTCTTCCATTTCTTTACCAGAAGGCATCTTTGATATAGGGGAATCTGCTTTTGAAGGATGCAGATCACTGGAAAGCGTTACTCTTCCATCTTCTTTAAAATCGCTTGGTTCCCATGCTTTTGGTTCATGTGCCATGCTGGAAAATGTAACCTTTTTATCAGATTTGAAGTCAATTCCTCCCCTTGCTTTTTCTCGTTGTGAAAATCTGGTTAAAGTAGTGCTTCCTGAAGGGCTTGAAACAATAGGTTCCGAAGCTTTCATTAATTGTGAGAATCTTCTTTCTCTTGAACTGCCAGAATCTATAGTGCATATCGAACCTGATGCATTTGAGGAATGTCGTCACTTAATGCTTTTCGTTTTTCCTGATTCTTATGCAAAAAACTACGCGATGGATCGCGATATCCTTTTTTCTGAAGTATAATAAAGAAGGGCTGCTTGTTTCGCAGCCTTCAGTATTATTTTTCGTTTTATTGTTTAGCACCACATTCAGGACAAAACTTCGTGCCCGAAGGAATCTCTTTTCCACAATTTGTGCAAAATGCAGCACTGTTTTGTTTAGCACCGCATTCAGGGCAGAATTTGGAACCAGGAGATATCATTGCTCCACAAGCAGAACATGGAACTTTACCGGTTTGCTCGGTTGCTGCAACCGAAACCGTAGAATTCCCCATACTCTGAGCAAACATTTGCCCCATTGCTGCTCCGGCTCCCATTCCAACACCCATGCCAGCCATTCCGCTGCCATCATTATTTGCTGCTTCCCGCATTGCCTCAGCAGCTTGATACTTTGCATATTGGTTTAAATCACCCAATACACCCATGGATGTACGTTTATCCATTGTTTTTTCAACTTCTTCGGGGAGAGAAATGTTTTCTATAACAAAACTCGCTAGTGTTAATCCAAGTGCTGCAAGTTTTGGATTGATGTTATGCATAGCATATTCAGCGATTTCATCATAATTGGCAGCTAAATCCAGCGCAGGAATCTTGCTCTCTGCAATGGCATCACTCAAACCGCTTATCAAAGTACGTTTAATCTGGCCTTCAACCCCCTCAACAGTAAAAAGAGAAGATGTTCCGAATACTTCTTTCAAAAAGGTTTCAGGATCAGATACTCTGAAGCTGTAGATACCAAATGCTCTGAGTCGAATCATACCAAACTCAGAATCACGCATCATGACAGGGTTGCTTGTTCCCCACTTCATGTCAAGGAATTGTTTTGTATTGATAAAATATACATCTGCTTTAAATGGGCTGTTAAATCCATATTTCCAACTCTTCAACGCAGTTAAAACCGGCATGTTACTGGTCTGAAGTTCATAGCGGCCAGGTTCAAAGACATCCGCCAGTTGACCTTCATTTACGAAAATTGCAACTTGACTTTCACGGACAGTCAATTGAGCACCCATCATGATTTCTTTCCCGTTCATATCATACTTATGAACCATCGTTTTGTTGGAATTGTCTGTCCATTCGATTACATCAATAAGCTGCCCTTTGATCATATTCAGAATACCCATGAAAATCCCTCCTTGTAAAAAATACTTTTCAATCCGACGCTTCTGCGCATAGTGCGTACAACGACGGCAAAACCCTAATACCTATCATATGCAGATCAAGTCCGAAAAACTCCTTTAAATGTGTGATCCCTTCAGCAATATGTGTTGTAAGCATCGCTGTCATGTTATCCCCGCTGACTTTAGCCTCAACACCATAAAGCGGACAGCAAAGAACCAAAATCCTTCCATCAGGATGTACTGTCGGTAAAATATGGATTCCGTCAACATCTCCGCCAAATGAATTTCTAAGCGCCAGTTCCAATCGTCCCGGGCCGTAATGCCATCGACCTTCCAATTTGTTGTCATCAGAAATATATAATTGCTCAAGCTCAATTAAAAGGCAGTTCTTTTCTGCATCCATTCTGCTTCGAAGCAATCTCATTCCCCTTGTTACATCATCTTTACAATAGATCCCGCCTGTCATCAGTTTCCTAAAGAACTCATGCCTGCACTCCTGCAGCATATCAATCTCTTTAAAACTGTCATTTGAAAAGTCAGCATGAATTCTATTCAGAAGTATATTTAATTCACTTAGATATCGAAGAATTTCTTCTGTGTTTCTTCCTGCCTGAAAAATTGAAACATTTGGATAAAACTCTTGCAGATAGGCTAAGATCTTTTCTTCCTCTTCTTCTGAACTTACTGCTATAGCGATCCCATCAGCGTGATGTTTGGCCAGACTGTCCTTAGCCCCTTCAAAATCATGACGAATATGCGGCGGTTTAAACCCCTGACGCTCCCAGTTATCTATCTGAGAAAATGCATCAAGTATTTGTTTCCGATCAGAAACAAGTAATAGCTTATACATCCGCAAACCTCCATCACAATACAGATTCCCTCTGCTTGCTTTGCAATTATAACCTTTTCCGCAGGAAGATGCAATGTTTCTGTTCATTTTTATTTAATTCTGTACATGCTATATACACGATTGCAGTGTATTACTATTTTCTGTATAATTCAAACTGAGTCCATAATATGATGCGCTTGAGGTAACCTTATGAAAATCACAATGCTGGCGATAGGGTCAACCGGAGATGTAAATCCCTATATTCTAATTGGAAAAGAACTAAAAAAGCGAGGTCACGATGTCATTATAGCTGCCTTTTCTAAGTTCTCCAGTATTATTCAAAATGCCGGTATCGGTTTTTTCCCGCTTAACGGAGATGCTGAATCTTTTATATCTTCAATTATGGATCCTTCAACAAATGCCTTTTCATATCTGCCTCGTTTATACCATAATTTAAAATCAACGGTTCCGTTATTAATTCAAGATATAGAAAAAAGCTGTTCGAAATCTGATGCCATGATATGCAATTTCTTTGGTACAGTATATTATTCAATATCCGAAAAACTTGATATTCCCTGCATTCAAACTCATTATTTCCCAATGGATCCTACTGGTGATACTCCAATCTCTTCTGTAAGAAATCAGCAACTTCCACGCTCTCTGAACCGTTTTTCATATAAAGCAGGTTATCTTCTGATCAGCATAGTTGAAAACAGACTTTTATCCGATTGGCGAAGAAAAAACGATTTAATGCTCAGAAAGGCAACAACACATCCTGTATATAATACAGCAAATCATAATATCCCTGTCATTTATGCCATTAGCCCTTCTGTGTTTCAACGACCGTCTGAATGGCCATCATCAATAAAAATGAGTGGTTTCTGGATTGACGATGAAATATCTGATTGGATTCCCTCAGAAACACTGTCAAGTTTTCTTTCTGCTGGGCCGGCGCCGCTGTATATTGGTTTTGGTTCAATGAATACAGGAGATATGAACTGTTTGTTTTCTTCTATTCTCCATGCACTTCACAAGACTGGAATACGCGCAGTTATATGTGGCGGTTGGGCCGCTCAAAATATACCTTCCGATGAGCAAATCTGTTTTGAAACATATATTCCCCACTCCTGGATTTTCCCAAAAGTCAAGGCAGTCGTCCATCACGGAGGTGCAGGAACTACTGCTGCAGGTCTTCGATGGGGAAAACCCACATTGATCATTCCCTTTTCCGGCGATCAGTTTTTCTGGGGTTCCCAAATATACAAAAACGGATGTGGACCAAAGCCGATATCAAGAAAACATCTCAATTCAAGATCTCTAACCGATAGCCTCTCGGATCTTTATACGAATATGAAATATTACAAATCCGCACAGACAATCTCTTCCAACCTTGCAAAAGAACACGGCATATCAACTGCTGCTGATATCATTGAAAACGAACTGTATCACTGGTAATTCGATTGAGTTTTTTTCTAAAGAATATATTGATTAATCGAACAAATTTGGGGATTTCAGTTATCAAAAGAACCAGTATAATCATCATGATTGCATAAGCATATATCTCAGCATATTCATTGAAATAATTACTTGAATACACTGCTTTTCCCAGAGAATTCTTGGCTTGAACCAGATATTCGGCAGAAACAACTATTTTCAGACAGGTTCCGCACCCCTGAATAAAGGCTTGTCTTATATATCCGGACATCAATGGTAGATAAACATGCCAGATAACATGAAATGTCATCCCTCCATTGATCCTATATACATCAATAAATCCCTGATCTATAGAACGAACGCCTTCATAAGTTGCTTCGCTGATTAATGGGATCAAGATAATACTGGATGATATTACAGGAACAAATTTGTATGAAAATAATGTCATGCAAATGATTACAAGAATAATCATTGGAATTGATCGAATCAATATCATCAGAGGCTGGAAGAAAGAATGAATCCACGGTCGAATTCCTTCCAGCAAACCAATGATTATTCCTATGGACATGCTAAACAGTAAGGATTGTAGTATATGGAGAAATGTTGTATAGAAAAATAAGTATGTCTTTCTATCGTTCAATAATTCTATGATTTTGCAACCGATTTCCTTTATCCCGGGGAAAACAATCGTATTTCCTTTTATCGAACCTCCTGTTTGTATCAAAAATACAACGAATAGAATTCCAATGCAAAATGATAAGTAGGAAGTTTTCTCTTTATTCATGCACATCAAAATAAAACTCATCAGATGGCAAATCCCCGCCAAATTGTTTGGGATCGATTCTGACAGTCATTTCAATCATTTCTTTGGCATCTTTTGCATACATAAATCTAATTCCACAATTTGGAATGGCAGCTTTAGCGATATTTTCATTCGGAAGAATTCCCATAGCTACCGCATTCGATGCAGCTTTATTTGGATCATTGCTGCAAATTTCAACTGATTCCCGGATTAATTCCAGCCAATGGCTCACTGATTCCTTTTTTTCCGAAATATCTTTTTCCCTGACAAACAGTCCTGCCTGAGTAAAGCCTTCAAATCCTGTTATTTCTTTGAAAATAGTATTCAGATTGATAATCGAAACAGCATTGTTCTTCATTTTCGCAATAGTAGCTATGGGTTCTGCAGTTAAAACAATGCTTTCTGGATCACTCATCATCAATTCCTGTGTATTCTTAGCCCCGGCAAGATATTCTATTTCAGCGGGAACAATTCCTTTTTGTTGCAGAACGTATAAAGCAACAGACGCATTAATCGTATTTTCACCGAAAAGAATCAGTTTGGAATTATTGATCATATCCAGATTGAAATTGTCTTTTTGAGAGGCAAAAACAAGATTCCCCCATGTGATAATTGCCGCAAGGCGATAATGAGATTTACCCGCGCTAAACAGTTTTGCACCGGCATTCACTGGTGCAATAATGAAATCTGACTCTTCGCTTGCAAACTCAGCAGCAATGGTATCAGCCGCAATTGTCCGTACATTCTCGGGATTGTTTATATACAACTCTGAAACAGCCATTGCTGGAGCACCATCAGGGACAGTTATCAGAAATGATTCATCGGCGTTAGCTGTTCCAAAGCTGGCAACTATCAAAACAATTACAAAAGCAACAATCTTTCTTATCATTATTATTTCCTCCTAAACTATTTCTTTGGCAATAAAGCACTTTTTACCTGGATACCTTCGAAATTCCCAAGCTTGCCGGTCATTGCACCTAACTCATCATTTGTACCTTCCACAATTAAACCTATTACGCCAGATTCATGACTGGAATCAGGCACTCCAATTCTGCCCCGTATCAGATAACTATAATCATTTAGTGTTTTATTCAAATCGCTGATATGATCCTTTTTCTCCACCACGATCCCAACAAATCCAAGTCTTTTTTCTGTACTCATAAAAACCTCTGAAAAAATAGCAGTTTATACCAAATAAACTGCTACAAATTATCATTCATCACTGTGCCCCCTTCCGATCTCACGTTTTGATTTCTCTCAACGCTCAACCAGTCAGTATATTTATGCCCCTGATCCAACGCCTCACTTCAGATAGCTTGGTTCAGATGAAGGACAAAATGATCATAGCACAATAATCAGTTTATTGCAATTGTTTCATTGCCACCTCAAGAGCCTTTTGAAGCTGAATATCATTTTTCAGATCTGCGAAATCATACATACCGTTATCTTCTTCCGGCAACTGGACTATTACATCAGGCGTAATGCCTGTTTCATGAACAGCAAATCCATGTGGGGTAAAATACTCTGCCACAGTGAGTTGAAAACCGGCGCCTCTGTCCCCTACCGGTATTACATCCTGAACAATTCCTTTTCCAAATGTTTTTGTTCCAACAATGATCGCATCTGCGCAATCGCGCAAAGCTCCTGTCAATATTTCAGAAGAACTTGCACTCATTTCATTCACAAGTAAAACAATTTTAACATCTGCTTTCCCATCATGAGTAATATAATAGTTATGTTCTTCAGTACCATCTTTAAAGACCAGATAACACAATTCTCCACCATCCATAAATAAATCAGCGATATATCTGGCTTGTTCGACCCATCCGCCTCCATTATCACGTAAATCAATAATAATCCCGGTTGCGTTTTCTTTCAGTAATCCATTGAGAGCGACTTCGAAATCCTTATCACATTGTCCTGCAAATTGATATAATGCAATATATCCAACCTGATCGTTCAGCATCTTGCTTTCAATTTGATTAACACTGATCATTTCTCGATTGATTGTAAAGGTGATTTCTTCATCATTCCTGAGAAAAGTCACGTCGACACTTGTCCCCGGTTCTCCACGCATGATTTTTACAGCTTCATCAAGATTTTCAGCTGTTACAAGAAGATCTTCTCCTACACGATACAAAATATCTCCCCGAAGAACACCGCATGACTCTGCGGGACTACCTTTGAAAACTCGTGAAATCGTGCAAATCTGTGTTTTATAGTTTGCGTTAATCATAACACCGATTCCAGCATAATTTCCTTCATCCTCTTCCCACATCTTTTTATATTCTTCCGGTGTGTAATAGAATGAATAGGGATCGTCCAATCCAGCCATTAATCCTTTGCAGGTATAATCAATCAGTTTTTCTTCATCAGGAGCTTTATAATAATACTCCTGAATAAAATCATAAATGGAAACAGCATCTTTAAACCGTAATAGTTTTTCATACTCATCCAGACTGATTGTAACAGTATTATCCTTCTGTTTGATTGTCGTATTATCCTGATACGTTCTTTCATCCGTTGCAAGCATTTGTTCGATCCTGGAAGGAGTCAAAAATGCGCAGCTGCTAAGTACTGTCAAAAAAACCATGAATACCACTGTTAACATTAATTTCTTTTTCAAACTTGTCCCCTTCTTTCTTTTTTATTCTGGTAATGACAGAAAAATCTGAAAAATCACTGCGTCGTGGAAAATCCTTAAATCCAATCCTGTTTCTTTTTTAATCTTGTCGAGTCGATACATTAGCGTGTTGCGATGAACATATAATTGCTTGGATGTAGTTGAGATGTTCAGATCGTTCTGAAAAAATGTCTTGATTGTCTGCATCATCTCTTCAGTCAATATTTTTTTTGCTTTGTTTGTAAAGAATGATAATTTCATATCAGATAGTACATTATTAGGTATAGCTTCAAGAAATCTTTCAAGCATTTGTTTGCTGTATATATACACAGATTTGCTGTCGTTGAATCTTTTTCCTGTTTCCAATGCTTTTTTCGCTTGAATATAACTCTGATGGAGGTCTCGAAGCTCTGTAACTGGTTCCCCAATTCCTGAAATCCACCGTTGACCGGCTTCATTCTCCAGCGTATCAATCATTGCGGAAGTAAAATCACATATATCCTCCTCTGATCTGCCTTTCATTCGCATGACAAGCACAATATCTCCATTTGCAAGAAAGACTATCTGATCCATTTCCTCTATCGGAGCAAATTCAAAAAAGCGGGCATGATTATCTTCGGATAATTCATAGATACGTTGAAAAACAACAGCACACCATCCGTCTTGTGATCTGATACCATATGCTTTTAGTTTCTTGACAGCTTCATCAGAAGAATGATGAACAAGCTCTGTCCAAAGATCAACAGGCCCCGTTGTATATCCTTCCTCACCTTTCTGATTCTGAAAAGCCTGAATAAGCATATCGGCAAAGGGGTCATCCTTCAGATGGGCAATGTATTTCCCTGTTTTTATATAGATTTCCCCATTTTTCTTAAGTGCTTTCCCGTCATTGCTCGAATTAAAAAAATTCCAGACATCAGAGGGGACATCATCAGAGGAAATGAAATCAATTTTCAGCTCTGACTGGCTCATAATTCTTTCCCTCCTTATCATATCTTTGATTATGATATCCATCTGCAGACAGTTCGTCAAGATACCTGTTCATTCAATAGCCGTTAAAATAATTTGTCATATCATTCAAACGCAATTCAATAATCATCTGATTGATAGTTTTGTCCTTTTTGATATATAATGTAAATTGTTGATTGTCGGAAAGAGATTGAAGGAGATTGAAAGATTATGCAAAGAAAATTCGTTTTATTGAGTGTTTTGTTTTTTTGCTTCTTCATTTTCTCTACAGCGTATGCAACTTTTGATTTTTCAGATGACCGTTTTCAGGGTGTTTTTACAACAGAAAATATAAATGCCATCATCAAAGAGTACGAACTTCACGACGGATGGTATTGGACAACGCCACCAAACACCATCCAAACTTTTCATGGCATTGAAAACGCTCCCGGATGGACCGATACTTCTGTAAACCGTCTGCACAAAAACGCTTATAAGAATAACTATTTCGGCTGTCGCTGGTATATCAATAAAATTCTTAAACCAACTCCTGGACAGGGTGGATACGGAGAATGCTTTGGATTTGCGCAGTTTTTAGGATACCTTTTGTCCGGTGATTATAATCCGCATAAAAATTGGGATTTTTACTATCAATTGGATAAAGTACCCAACGGGCTTCAGGTGGGAGACATTATCAGGACCAGCTTCAAAGTGAACCACAAATCATTTCAGCATAGTGCTGTTGTTTATTCAATATCAGATAATGAAATCCTTTTTATTCAGGTATCAGGAGGAAATTATAATAGAATAGTTATATCAGGATTCTCTGACGGATATCACCTGGATATCCGAAAAGAGGAAGACCTCGCTAAAATTCCAAACAAAAAAATATGCCGCTCTCCGATAAATCAAATTGGAAAATGAAAGGCAAAAAAAGCAACCTGACTGTTAAATCAGATTGCTTTTTCTGAAACAATGAATTTATTTGTTCAAAATGGTTTTTTCCGTTTCCTTATCAAAGAAATGCAGATGGTTTGTATCAAAAGCAATCTTAATCTTATCACCAGCCCTGCTGGAAGTACGGGGATCAACACGAGCAATAATATTTCCATCTTTGCCGGTTGTGCTCAGGTACAGATAAGTCTCAGAACCCATCAGTTCAGTAACTTCAACATCCACATCAATCGTAGCAGTTGAATACTCAGCAAGTTTAGCCTGATCATCAGAGATATTCTCGGGACGAATTCCCATCACAACATCTTTTCCGATATAGCTTTCATCTACAAACTTGGCAATCTTCTTTTCAGGCACAATAATCTTATTATCGCCGAAAACAGCAACAACATCCTGGCCTTCGCGTTCAAGTTTAACATTGAAGAAGTTCATCTGCGGACTTCCGATGAATCCGGCAACAAACTCATTGGCAGGATAGTCGTACAGATTTTGGGGAGTATCCACCTGCTGTACAACGCCGTCTTTCATAACAACGATCCGGCTTGCCATGGTCATAGCTTCGGTCTGGTCATGTGTAACATAAATAAATGTTGTCTGGAGGCGCTGATGGAGCTTTGTAATCTCCGTACGCATTGCAACACGAAGCTTCGCATCGAGGTTGGAAAGCGGTTCGTCAAACAGGAAGACTTTCGGTTCACGAACGATAGCACGACCCAAAGCAACACGCTGACGCTGACCACCGGACAGTGCCTTTGGCTTACGGTTAAGCAGATGGGCAATATCCAGAATCTTGGCAGCTTCTTCGACACGACGTTTAATCTCATCTTTGGGTGTTTTACGAAGTTTCAGTCCAAAAGCCATGTTGTCATAAACTGTCATATGAGGATAAAGGGCGTAGTTCTGGAAAACCATGGCGATATCACGGTCTTTAGGCGCAACATCATTAACGAGCTTATCGCCGATATAAAGTTCTCCGTCAGAAATTTCTTCGAGGCCCGCAACCATGCGCAGCGTGGTTGACTTACCGCAACCGGAAGGGCCGACAAGAACAATAAACTCCTTGTCTTCAATGTCCAGAGTGAAATCGCTTACAGCTGTAACATTGCCCGTGTAAACTTTGTAAATGTGCTGCAGGGATACGCTTGCCATACAATAGAACCTCCTCAGTCTTAATTGGGAACTTCCTGTTCCTGTTGCAATAATTATATATCAGTAATCCAGAAATATACAGATCCATTTTACACAAGCATTAGATGTTTGTTTTGTGCAAATTGCATAATTTCTGGTGATTCAGCGACGATTCCTGATTTCATTTCGCTCAAGACGAATATTGTTAATCAATTCGCTCATTTTTCGGTCTGTTTCTGCTAGCAGTGAATCAATATAGTCCAGTGTGTTTTTATGTAAATTAACAGCATCTTGGCGTGCGTTCTCCCGCATTTCTTCGCTCTCCACATGTGCACGTCGAACAATGTTTTCTGCTGAAACCAGTTCTTGTGCTTTTTTCTCTGCATCATTAATCATTTTCTGTACTTCTGCTTTTGCCGATTCTATGTATGCTGTAGCTTCATGGCCTGCCTTTTCAAGCATAGCTGAAGATTCCATTCTGGCTTTTTCTATAATCTGCTGCGATTGGTGATTTGAATCATTTATCATCTGATTCGCCTGCATCTGCGCAGAATCCAGTATTTCTTTACGCTTTTGTTCAGTTTCTGTTCTTATGTTTTCTTCTTCGGCTACAATTTTGGCAGCCATTTCTACAGTTTCAGGCATATTCTCTTTCAGGTATTCTAACTGGGCCGTCATAATGCTTCGGTTTACAATACAGCTTTCACTGTTGATCAGACTTTTCCTGGCTGATTTAAGCTCATTCTGCAAAACATCGACTGCTTTCAGACAGAGTTCCGGGGAATTGATTTCGTTTGCCATACGATAACCGCCTTTCTTTGCTATAAACTGATTTGGGATTCATACAGGATATTTTGCTTTTCTTTATTATTTATCTGTTTTGTTGATTGCCTATCCATATTTTTACGTCCTCGTAAATTTCTCTTGGTACCATTGACCTGTAATCTCCACCAAAATAAGCGATTTCTCGTATTGCTGAAGAAGAAATATCTGTATCATGAGGTTCTGCAGGAATCAAGAGTGTCTCAATCGCCGGATTAAGCTTTTTGTTCAATGAAGCCGATTGTAATTCATGTTCATATTCAGCAATAGTACGAACTCCTCGAATGATAATCTTCTCGTGGTGGGTTCTCATAAAATCAGCAAGAAGACCGTCCCAAAGCTCAACACTGATATTTTTCATCTCGTAACATGCCTTTTTGATAATTCTAACTCTTTCTTCGAAAGGTATACATCCTGTTTTTGATATATTGACCATTACAGCGATCGTGACATGATCAAAAATGGTGGAAGCTCGTTGAATGATATGATAATGCCCGTTGGTCAGTGGATCAAACGAACCTGGAAAAACACAACTGATCATGACTTCCCCTCCATGTTGATAGCATCGGTGGATTTCATAAAAATAGAAATTCCGCAATACCCCCATTTTCTCTCATCTTTGTGGATGTATCCGGATCCCGGAATAATCATCTTTTTAGCTTCATGCTCCACAATGATAACACCTTCATTATCCAACAATGGTTCAATCTGCAGGAAGACTTCTCTCAGATCAATCATTCTGTAAGGAGGATCCAGAAAGACCAGATCAAATTTTTCCTTTTGCAAATTCAGTTTGCTCAGTGCAGTTTTCCAGTCGCATAAAAGAATATCAGTTTTCTCGAAAAAGCCCAGTTTTTCAGCATTTTTCTTCTCTGTCATATGGGCATCACGGTCATGATCGCACAAAACAGCATATGAGGCTCCCCGGCTTATCGCTTCAAAACTAAGAGCGCCACTGCCGGCAAACAAATCCAATACCCTCGCTCCAGAAATTCTTGTCTGTAGTATATTAAACAGATTTTCACGGACTCTGTCAAGAGTAGGCCTTGTTTGGATCCCTTTCGGGGCTTCAATGGTTCTTCCTCGGGCTGTACCTGCAATAATGCGCATGGTTTCCATCCCCTGTAGCAGGATTCATTAATTTAACTGTTGCGGTTCCCGGGAACGCACGGCAGCTTTTTGTTTCCGCGCTTTTCTTTCGCGCCGGATACGTTTTTGGGCATTTTCAGATATTTCCGTATGTATCTTCGAGCGAAGCTTTTTCCCTTGCAAATACCCGCATCCATAAGCGACAGAAGGCAAAAGTAAAATGAGAGGACTGATCTTTTCTATAAATAATAGCCCATCTTTGTTCTCTGCTCCTGCAATATTAACAAAAGGCATAATACTGATACGAACAAAAATCCTAACCGCATCCAAAAAACCTATGCCGCCAGGATTCGTGTAAGCTACAAGCGGTTTCCCAATTTCGGTCCTTCTGATATAATTTTCCATCCAATCCGGAAGCAGTCCTGATCCTGTGACAGTTTTCGTTGCTGTGAAAGAAAGAATAAAAGCAGGTATCAGAATGACAATCACGCCAAGGAATCCGGTAACAAACCCTTTTGCGGGATGATACGGTAACCGTCTCTCCTGTTCAGTAGCCGGTTCACCTTTTTCCAGATGCTGATAAAGGATTTCTCCTTTTGCGACAGCATCGGTTCCATGATCAGCTCCTCTGTTATACAGAACTGCAAGAATTAATCCTTCAATAATGATATTGACGGCAATGCGAATGATTTTATTCTGGAAGCCTGCCATGGAACACACAACAAAAACCATAAATAATAGAACCAGGATAAGTCCAAAAAACTTGGCCGCATTTTTTAATGTGTTTTCATCGATCGGTTTTCCCATAAGAAAAGGCTTTGTCACCGGCGTACTCTTTTGTTTTTTTGAGTTCATCTCATTTATCCCCCTTTAAAGATTCTTTTTCCCAATCATATATTCTCTCTACACGGCTTCCCGCACTAAGCAGGATCTCATAACAAATGGTATCGCTCCAGTTTGCGATATCTTCTGCAGTAATCTGCTCATTTCCGTCTTCTCCCATCAGAACAACTTCATCTTCAGGAAGTGCTTCAGGAATATCACTGATATCTGCCATCATCTGATCCATACAGATCCGGCCAACAATTTTTGCCCGTTTTCCATGAATCAGTACCTCTGCACATGAACCGGCATTCCTATGATAACCATCGGCATATCCGCATGTTACAGTGGCAATCCTCGTGTTTTTTTTGGTGACATATTTCCTTCCGTAACTGATATAACACCCGCTGGGGAGTTCTTTTATATAACTTATTTTCGCTGTCCAACGCATACATGGCTTTAGGGAAAGATTCTGAAAAACCGGTGGATATCCATACATGCTTATTCCTACCCTAACCAGATCAAGAGAACACTCCGGTTTTTTATGTATCGCCGCAGAATTGGAACAATGCCTGATGATTCCTTTGGGCAGATCCGCCGTCATATTCAGAAAACGCTGATATTGTTCCTCCGTATATTGATCTCCTTCCAAACCATCATCAGCGTCAGAAAAATGAGTAAACACTCCGGACAGGCAAATTTGATCAGATTTTTCAGTTTCTTCGAGCACATCATTCCTTTCTTCCATTGTTCGAACGCCGATGCGTCCCATCCCAGTATCAATTTTCAAGTGGATTTCTGCCACTTTGCCAAGCATCTGTGCTGCTTTTTCGCATAATTGGACCATCCGCGGGGAACAGACTGTCTGAATAAGATTCCACTCAACTCCTTCTTGAACATCCTCTTCAGTAACAGCTCCAAGCACAAGAATTGGTGCATCAATCCCTTTCTTCCGTAAATAAACGCCTTCTGATACAGAGGCAACCGCAAGCATATCTGCGCCGGCAGATAACACTGTTTTTGACACTTCTTCTGCCCCATGTCCGTATGCATCAGCCTTAACCACAGCCATAATCTTAATCGAAGCCGCCAGTGCTTTTCGAATGGTATGCATATTATGGCTGATCTGATTCAGCAGAATCACCCGTTGATTGCGAGGATGCATCCGAATCACTTCCCCTCTTTTTTCAGGTTCATTTCATGCTGGTGTATCTGTTCATTCAAAAGGTTAATATCTCCGCATCCCATAGTAATTACAAGATCTCCTTCTTTCCAATTTGAACGAAGGAATTCCTCCGTTTCGTCAAAAGAAGGGGTCCATCTTGCTCTCAAGCCATTACGGATCATGCCTTCAACAATCATCCCGCTGTTTAGATCACCCGGATCCGGCTCGCGAGCTGCGCATATATCTGTAACAAGCGTAAAATCCGCCTCTTCCGTGCAGGTCAGGTATTGTTTGAACAATGTTCTTACTCTACTGAAAGTATGAGGTTGCATAACAGCCCACAGTCTGCCCCGGCAGCGTTTTCTGGCAATAGAAATGGCATTCCTCATTTCCACTGGATTGTGGCCGTAATCATGGAATATTTCAACTCCGTCAATAATATCCGTCAATTCAAATCGTCTATGAGCACCGACGAAATGACTGAGTGTTTCCGCCGCTGACTGCGGATCAACTCCCAGTTCAACGGACGCTGCAATGGCAGCCAGCCCATTTAACCTGTTGAAAGAGCCCGGCACCCCCATCCTGACGTGTGCTGTTGTTACTCCATCGTGTATCAGGTCAAAAGAAGAATAACCTCTTTCATCTTCATTCAAGTGAGAAAGTGTCCAGTGATTCGTTTCTGAATCGCCAAAAAAAACCTTTCTGCAGCATAGTTTCTCAATCTGACGGCGAACGCGCGGATCATCCCCGTTCCCAATGGCAACTCCGTTTTCAGGAATCTTCTTCAGATATTGTCCAAAAGTTTCTTCAATTTCATCAATATCGCTGTAGCAATCCAGATGATCAGCATCTATGTTCAAAACAACTGCGACTGTAGGATGCATTTTCAGGAACGAACGATTGAATTCGCATGCTTCGGCAATAAAAATCCCGCTGTGCCCGACACGAGTACTTCCTCCGATCGCATCCAGCCGTCCTCCGATGTGAATACTGGGATCCATATGGTTTTCAAGAAGGATTTGACTGATCATCGATGTCACAGTTGTTTTTCCATGTGCGCCGCATACACCAACCGCTTTGGGGAATCCTTCCATCAGCTGACCCAATAATTCGGCTCTTTCAATAGAAGGAATATGAAGCCGTGCAGCTTCTTTTCTCTCCGGATTACTGGTTGGAATGGCGGCAGAATAGACAATTAAATCAGCGCCATGAACGTTTTCTGCCTGATGTCCTATCATGACCCTGCATCCTTTTTCCCGAACATGCGGAATCAGATATCCTTCATCACGATCGCTGCCGGATACAGTATAACCCTGATCAACAAGCATCTCAGCAAGACCGCTCATACTGCTTCCGCCGATTCCAATCAGATGAACTCTTTTCTCTTTGAAATCACTGATTCTGATACTGTCTTCCATGCAAATCCGCTTCCTTTCGGGAAAATATTGTCTTACTCAATCTCAATCCTGGGCTTTTCGCGGCTTGGTCTGAAAAGAACGAATCTGCGCCCGATTTGCTGAATAGGCTCTGCTCCCGTTTTTTCGCACAATTCGGATAAAGCTTCCCTCGCATTCAGGGGAGCGCCTTGCTGAACACACCCTTTGATCAGTTCCCTTGCTTCCAGTGCATCGCAACACTCTTTGATTGTTGCATCTGTAATACCGTCTTTACCAATATACAGAATGGTGTCCAGCGTATTAGCCATTCCCCTGAGTTTTGCTCTTTGTTTCCCAGCCATTTTTTCCTCTCTTTCCTGCGGGAAATTACTCCACAAAATCAAATTCCATTTCGCCGATTCTGACAGTCGACCCTTCCTTTGCTCCTTTTTCTCGCAGAGCATCAATAACACCAGTTTTTCTGAGCGTTCTGTGGAACCAGTTCAGGCTTTCATAATCATCAAAATTCACACTTTCAATCAGCCTTTCAACACCGGATCCAACCACTGCAAATATGGATCCTTCCATCACAATTTCATATTCATCACATGGATGATCCTGATCAATCTCAACCTCTGCTTCATAATGTAGAACCGGAGGAAGAGACTCCAGCATTTTTGCTGTTTCATCTAGCAAAGGTTCAAATCCTTCATGGGTTGCAGCGCTGACAGGAAAAACAGGACATCCCATACCTTCTGCGAGGATCTGCATCCTTTTCAGGTTTTCCTGTGCGCCTGGCAAATCCATTTTGTTGCATACAATAATCTGCGGCAATCCGGACAGCTCTCCATATTGATCAAGCTCTGAATTAATCATATCAAGATCATCTACCGGATCTCTTCCTTCAGATCCGGAAATATCAATGACATGGAGCAGCAATCTGGTTCTTTCTACATGCCGTAAAAAATCATGCCCAAGCCCTGCTCCTTCAGCTGCACCTTCAATCAGGCCAGGAATATCAGCAAGAACAATATCTTTGCCAAATCGTCTGATAATACCGAGGTTTGGCGTCAATGTAGTAAAATGATAATTTCCAATCTTAGGCTTCGCACTGGTGACGATACTGAGAATAGAGCTTTTTCCGACATTTGGATAACCGATCAGTCCAACATCGGCGATGGTCTTCAGTTCCAGACATAATATATGAGGAATTGTTTTAGCTCCGGGTTTTGCAAAATTAGGTGCCTGACGTGTCGATGTGGCAAAATGCTGATTCCCCCATCCTCCTTTTCCGCCTCTCAGGAGAACACGTTTTTCCCCGCCTGTATCCATATCGGCGAGAATCAGCCCAGTTTCATCATCGCGTATGACCGTCCCCAGAGGCACTTTGATCAGCAAATCTTCTCCGCATTTTCCCGTACATCTGTTTGCTGATCCGTCCTCACCGTTTTCAGCATAATATTTGTTTCGAAAGCGGAAATCGAGCAGTGTATGCATATTCTCATCTGCAATGAAAACAACATTGCCGCCTCGTCCTCCGTCACCTCCGTCAGGACCGCCGTTCATAACATATTTTTCTCTGTGAAACGACGCTGAACCGTTTCCTCCGTTTCCGGCTTTTGCCGTTATTTTAACATGATCAACAAAATTATTCATAGCTGCCTCTTTATTGTGTCAGTTTTTGAGAGAGTGAAGGGGGGCCGGGATCCGACCGCCTCGCGCGATAAAAGCCTCGTTTCCCTTCGTGTTGACCGGCATGACGGGAGCAAAGCCAAGCAACCCGCCGAATTCAACATGATCACCGGCTTTTTTCCCAACAGCCGGAATAACCCGCACAGCCGTCGTTTTATTGTTGATAACACCGATCGCAGCTTCATCAGCAATAATTCCGCTGATGGCAGCGGCAGAGGTGTCCCCGGGAATGGCTATCATATCCAGTCCGACGGAACAGACACAGGTCATTGCTTCCAGTTTTTCAATCGTCAGCGCCCCGTTTGACGCAGCTTCAATCATACCGATATCTTCGCTGACAGGAATAAAAGCGCCGCTTAATCCACCAACATGGTTACTGGCCATCACGCCGCCTTTCTTTACCGCATCATTCAACAGTGCAAGCGCTGCTGTCGTACCGGGTGCTCCAGCCATTTCAAGCCCCATCTCCATCAGAATGTGGGCTACCGAATCCCCCCGGGCAGGGGTTGGAGCAAGGCTCAGATCCACAATTCCGAACGGAATCCGCAATCGTTGGCTGGCTTCTCTTGCGACCATCTGTCCGACACGTGTAAGCTTAAACGCGGTTCTCTTAATGGTTTCAGCAATAACATCAAATGGTTCTCCCTTTACTTTTTCCAAAGCCACTTTGACTACTCCGGGACCGGATACACCGACATTTATTGCACATTCGGGTTCGCCGACTCCGCAAAATGCTCCGGCCATAAAGGGATTATCTTCCACCGCATTGGCAAAAACAACCAGTTTTGCGCACCCAAGACCATCGGTGTCTGCTGTCAGCATGGCTGTCTTCTTGATGATCTCCCCCATCTCCCTGACAGCATTCATATTAATACCGGCTCTTGTTGAAGCGACATTCACGCTTGCGCACAAAAGATGAGTTTCACTTAAAACTTCCGGAATGGATGCCAGAAGTCTTTCGTCTGCCAATGTGGCGCCTTTTTGCATCAGGGCAGAATATCCGCCAAGAAAATTAACACCCACCTCCGTTGCAGCTTGATCCAGAGCGATGGCAATCGGTTTGGGATCAGCTTGGCAGATTAAACTGACAGGAGTGACGCTGATTCGTTTGTTTACAATAGGAATTCCAAATTCAGTTTCAATTTCGCAGCCGACACGAACCAGATTTTTTGCGGTTCGGCATATTTTATCGTAAACCTTTGATGCGCATTTTTTGGCATCTGGATCCGAGCAATCAAGCAAATTGATTCCAAGTGTGATTGTTCGGATATCAAAGTTTTCCTCCTGAATCATCCTCATTGTCTGGAGGATTTCACCTGTTTCAATCATCTGAAAGATCCTCCGTCAAATCCTGTGCATGGCATCAAAAATGTCCATACGCTGCATATGAATTGTCATTTTCATTTCTTCTCTGACCGGTTGCAGCCTTCGGTTGATTTCTTCAAAATCCAGTTTGGCCCCATCGAGATCCACCACCATCAGCATTGTAAAATACCCGCCAAGAATAGTTTGTGAAATATCAAGAATATTGATATTCATTTCACTCAGCCGGGTCGCTACTCCGGCAATGATTCCCGTCGTGTCAAGCCCTGTCACAGAAATGAGTGCTTTTGTCATGAAGTCATTTCCTCCGGCATAAATATTCATATTATTATATTGCTCTGAAAGACCGTTTGTCAATTTCACTTTAAAACAGAGGGATTATGTGGTATTATAATATGGTATCTTTTTTAAGGAGGCTCTTATTTGGAATCGCTGATCCTTGCTTCACATTCTGCCCGCAGAATGGAATTGCTTACTCTCGCCAATATTCCGTTTGAAACTGCTAATCCGGAAGTGGACGAATCATGTTCCCTTCCTCCGGGGAAAGCGGTTTCTGTTATCTCAACCCGTAAGGCTCTGAATATCGGAAGATTATTCCCAAATCGATTCATTCTGGCCGCAGATACATTGGTCTCTTTAGATGATCAGCCATTTGGAAAGCCTGTTGATGAAGACGATGCCGTTCGAATGTTGAAAATGCTGTCCGGTAAAACACATCAGGTTTATACCGGCGTAACGGTTATAACCCCGTCCGGTGTGATCCTGACAGAAACCGACACCTCCCATGTGTCCTTTTGTGAAATGACAGATCGTGAAATTGTTTCCTATGTTCACTCCGGTGAGCCGATGGACAAAGCAGGCAGTTATGCGGTTCAGGGACGGGCTGCCTTATGGATTACCCGTATCGAGGGCAGTTACTCTTCTGTAATGGGGCTTCCGCTCCATCTTGTTTATTTCATGTTGAATCAGGGTGGCTATCAGTTTTCTTT
Organism: uncultured Clostridia bacterium; assembly: GCA_947166385.1. Classification (GTDB taxonomy): domain Bacteria; phylum Bacillota; class Clostridia; order Christensenellales; family Aristaeellaceae; genus Aristaeella. The sequence goes on from CAMVEB010000004.1 coordinate 123,384, forward strand.
TGATTAAGTTGGAAAAGGAAGGTTTGACTATGCCGTTTTGGGCTCCTGATATCGGTATTGATCTCGGAACTGAAAATGTCAGTCTTTATGTTCGGGGACGCGGCGTTATTATTTCCGAGCCTGCACTGGTGGTTCTTGATCGTGAAAACCGCCATTCTGTCCAGGCTGTAGGAGATGAAGCGGTTTTTCTTCTCGGCCGTTCTCCGAACCGTCTTATTCCTGTATATCCTATTAAAAACGGTCAGGTCGCCGATTTTGACATTGCTGAATTGATGCTGAAATATTTTATCCGCAAGGCAATTGGCGTTTCCTATCTTGGGAAGCCGCGTGTCATCCTTTCCGTTCCGTGCAATCTCGATGATGTGAATAGAAAAGCTTTAACGGAAGCGATACGGTTTGCAGGAGCAAAACATGTTTTCCTTGTAGAAAAGCCTTTTGCTGCCGCCATCGGAACCGGCCTCCCAGTTTATGAGCCGGTTGGAAACCTTGTTGTCGACATTGGCGCCGGAACCACAGACGTCGCAGTCATTTCACTTGGCGGTTTGGTTGTCTCCCAGAGTGTCCAGGTTGGCGGTAACAAGTTTGATGAAGCTCTGATCGAATACCTTAGAAAAGAATGCAGTATTCTGATCGGAAATCAAACCGCTGAGAATATAAAAAAAGATCTTGCAACCGCATTGCCGCTTGAAGAGTCCCGATCCATCATCGTTCGCGGAATTAACCAGCTTAACACTTCGGCCGGTACTGTTTCTTTTTCTTCCTCTCAGGCATATGACGCTGTCAAAGGTCCATGCGCTGCCATCGTAAAGGCAGTTCGCTGGGTTCTGGAAAGAACTCCTCCTGAACTCGCTGCTGATATAATGCGCGGCGGAATCCATTTAACCGGCGATGGTGCTCGGTTATTTGCTTTGGATCGTTATATTTCAGAGAATATCGGAATTCCCGTTCTTCTTGCCCGCGATCCGGGAGATTGTTGTATTCTCGGTGTTGGATACCTGACTGAAAACATTCAGCTTGTCTCACCTCAGAACAAGCGCTCTTCGAAACCTACGTTTGCCTGATTCTTTAGGAGGTGATAAAGTCTTATGGCTCGTGTTCGCCGCAGGCTGCAGCCGACAGAAGATCCCCGTCCTGTCGTCACGGATGATTTTATCTATGAAACTCCGGATGAAGATGTATCTGCCGGATCAGACACTCCCGAAGAAGCACTCAGAAAACTGGAGCGTTCCGTACAGGCAGACACCCAGGCTGCATCTAATCTGTCTGATCTTGAAAAAGATGCTTCTGCCTCCGAGTCGCAGAAGCAGCAAAAAGTCTATTCTTCCGGTATCATGCTGGATGATGATCTGAATCCAATCCATCCGGATAAGAAATCTCGTCGTTCTCATCCTTTCTTGCGTGGACTGATCCTGACGCTTATTACTCTTTCCCTTCTGCTTGTAGCCGCCTCTTATGTTTTTCACCGCGTCGCTCCGAATCTTTCCTTTCTGGCCGTACCGGAAAATGCTGTCAGCTCTGTCATCACACCTGTCCAGTCTTTTTTCTCCGGTTTCACAGAATCCATTGCTAATTATTTCCGTTCCATAAAATTGAGAAATAATATTGAATCGGCATATAACGCGCTCCGGGCGGAAAATGAACAGCTGGTTTATAAAGCAATGCTTGCTGACGAGCTTCAGCAGACGCTGTCCCAATATGAGGATCTTTCCGATGAAATTGCCGCGAACGCAAATATGCGGCCGATCGTTGCTACTGTCATCGGGAAATCTGATTCTAATTACTTCTCTACCATGACAATCAACAAAGGAACAGATGACGGAGTGGAAGACTATATGGCGGTTACCATTTCAGGTGCCTTGGTCGGCTATACAGAAAATACCCAGGCCCATAAGGCAACTGTCCGGACGATTATTGATTCCAATGCTTCGATTGCAGCCTTGATTCAATCTTCCCGCGACCAGGGCACGGTTCGTGGCACCTTGGGCATTGATGGAACGCCGCTTTGCCGGATGTATTATCTGCCGGATGACAATTTGCCCCGTCCGGGCGATCTTGTTGTTACCTCCGGGGTTGGTTTTTCTTTCCCCAAAGGGATTCCGATCGGAGTGGTCCGGGAAAGCACCCGCGGAATGGATTCCAATAAACAGTATATCGTTCTTGAACCTCAGGTGGATTTTCAGCATCTGGAATATGTCATTGTTTTGCGGTATAAACCTCAGGCGGAAGCTGTTGAGGGCCGTGATAACAAAAAAACCGAAGTTGAACTGATTCCGATGGCTACTGCCAGGCCATCGCCTGAAATTCCTCAGATCGCTGCATCTCTTTTTGATTCTCCTACGTTCGGGCCTGAATCAGCGACAGAAAAGCCCACCGAATCGCCAACTCCTGAACCCACCGAAACCGTTACTCCGACCCCCGTCCCCACGCCAACTTCTGTACCAACTCCTTATGTCACGCCTCTGGAGTATCAGGTTGTCCATCTTTATGATGAACCAACTGCCACCCCAACCCCAACCCTCGCGCCAACCTCCACGCCATATTTCACTCCCGATCCCGCCGGAATGACCTACGAAGGAGAGGAGGAGTGATATGCGGACACATGGAATTCGTAAATATATCATCCTTCTCCTTCTGACTCTCTCCGGCTATTTATGCGAAGTCTGTATCATGCCGTATCTGAAAATTGGTAGAGTCACCCCGAATCTTCTGTATGCGATTATTGGGATTGTGACCGTAGCCTACGGTAAACTCCGTGCATTTTGGGTTGGGTTGGTTTTTGGCATCGTCATGCAAATCATGATTCCGTCTGTTACCTATCTGAATCTTGCGCTTTATTCTATGACAACGCTCTTTTGTTCCTTCCCTTTTGCGGATAAACCGTTGAAAACCCTGGAATATGAAAGGGCCATCAACAGACAGAAGAAGGAGCTTCCGCCATGGGTGCGCACTGTTTTATGTGCTGCCTCCAACACGCTGATCTATGAGGTTGTTCAGATTACCTATATTTATCTCAGTGGTTCGCCTGTATATTTCAGCCATATTTTTCGCGGATTGCTGGATGTTTTTCTGACCGGTGTGCTCTGCCTGATTTTGGCGTTCCCAATCCGGCGTCTGATTTTCGGTCATCGGATTCAGAAACCCGTTCTGCAGCCTGCCCCCGTTGTTTTCACCAAAAGCTAGCATTCATTGACAGTGCTTCTCACTTTTTTCGAAAGGAGTGATTCCTGATGGATGGAAAGGAAAAGAAAAAAAAGTCATCGCAGTACTGGCGTTATGCCTCCTTTCTGATTGTTCTGTTTGCTATTTTTGTCTGGCTGATTTCAGGCCTTGTAAATCTTCAGCTGCGCAACAGTGAGATAAATCAGGAGAAAGCTGAAGATACCAGAACCCACACGATTGCCCTGCGTGGAAAACGAGGTTCCATATCAACCGCTGATTCCGTTGTTATGGCAGAAGACCAGCTGGTTTATAATGTGACTTTTCAGAAAGACGCTTCTGCAAATTCAAAAGCTTCTTATCTTGCTTATACTTCCTCTATTATCGAAGCAATTCAGATTATCGAAAAAAACGGGGGAACGATCTCCGTCAGTTATGTCATTGAACGCGATCCGGAAACAGATGAATGGGTCTTCAATTTCGGAACAGGGGTCTCGGATTCTGTTCTGGAAACCCGCGAATCACAATGGCGCAGAAATAATTATGCAACCAGCAAAACCAGATATGGAACTGCGGAGCAATGTATTGAGCAGTTCCGAAACAGGTATCAGATCGATCCGGACACCCCCGAGGATTTGATGCTGAAAATCATGGCGATCTATTCTGAAATGCAGATGAATATTTTCAATTCTCAACCGATCGTCATCGCGAAGGATGTCAGATATGAAACAGTGATAGAAATCGAAACACGCTCCATGGTACTTCCCGGTATGAGTATTCAGATCGGAACCAAACGTGTTTATCCCCGCTCCACCCTTGCCTCTCAGATCATTGGTTATACCGGTGCCATCCCTTCCAGAGCCATGTGGCTTAATCTGTATGCCAAGGGTTATGCATATAATGATACCATAGGTCGTGATGGAATTGAATCTTCCATGGAAGACTGGCTTACCCAGAACTCTTCCCTGCGTAAAGGTTCACGTGTTGTGGAAAGAGACCAGATGTCCCGGGTTGTCCGCGAGCTTTCCTACACCGCGCCTCAGGATGGAAACAACGTCAAACTGACATTAAATGCATCTTACCAGAAAATTGCCGAACAGTGTCTTGCCTATAACGTAAACACCACCCGTGATACGCAGGAGCAGAAGCTGGCTTCAGAAGGATGGCGCGAAGCAAACAAAATGGATATTCATAACCGGGACTGGGAAAAATATCCTCTTGCTCTCGCAGAACATGGCTGTTTGATTGTCCTGGATATGCAATGCCGGGTTCTTGCCATGGCAAATTATCCGACTTATGACCTGAACGCCCTGGTTGCCGGAGGAAAAGATGCCATGGCAATCCTCGGTGACTCACGCAATCTTCTGCTCAATTACGGAATTCATGCGCGCGGTACTCCAGGATCCATTTTCAAAATGGTAACCGCCATGGGGGCCCTCTCTACCGGCGAACTAAAGCCTACTGAAAGAATCTCTGATATGGGATATTACACAAAGTATAATGCGGATGAATCTACCGCTCCAAAATGCTGGATCAGTAAAAATCTTCGTTATAAGCATGCAAATCAGACCATCATCGACGGATTGACCCATTCCTGTAATTACTTCTTTTATACTTTGGCGGATCGCCTTGGGGAGGATCGCCTTTACCGTTACTCCTCTCTGTTTGGTTTAACTTCCAAGACAGGTATTGACCTCCCCGGTGAAGTCCGTTCCGTAGTAGGTTCCCAGAATACCCTGTATGATCCGACCAAACCGATGAATGAAGCCAATCAGGACACTTCCCTTCCGATCATCGTTTTCAATTCCATCAAGCGTCATCTTCGGAACTGTGGTACTTCCAGGAATATTGATTATGATGATGAACGTCTTTCTGTTTGTGCCAAACGGCTGATGGACATGGCCGTTAACTACAATGAAACCGATTGGCTTGACAATATGCGAACCATTCTGATGGAAGAGCTGAATATGACCAAAGATATGGTTTATCTCCAATCGGTTATCGGCGATACCTATAATTATATGAACGATATCAAATGGGGCGGAGGTCAGACCATTCTGACAGGGATTGGACAATCCGTTACGGTTCTGACGCCGATCGCCGCAGCCCGTTATGTCTGTACTGTCGCAAACGGCGGATATCTTTACAATGTATCGCTGATTGATTCCATTACTTCCCCGGAAGGGGAAATTCTTTCCCAGCGTGAGCCGACATTAATACATCGTCTCGAACATTCGGATGAATATCTTCCGCTGATCCGGGAAGGGATGAAAGGCGTGGTTGATGAGTCCGGTACTGCAACCAAGTATTTCAAGAATTATCCTTATAAAGATGATATCGCCGCAAAAACAGGAACAGCTCAGGTTACTTCCATTGATCTGGAGAACAATTCCTGGTTTGTCTGTTTTGCTCCCTATGAGAATCCTGAAATTGCCGTTGCCTGCTTCATACCCAATGGATATTCCGGTTCAGAAGCTGCCATCGCTCCCCGTGATTTCATCAAATGGTACCTGGATCAAAAAGATCTCCGGAATGTAGAAATCATCCTTCCGGCCAGCAATTCAATCGCACCCTGATGCAATCCTCTTTTCGAAAGGAGAATTTGCTATGTCCGTTTCCATCATTTTTGCCTCCGGAAAAGGGGGTGTGGGCAAGTCAACCCTGACTGCCAATATCGGTGCCGCATTGGCGCGTTCCGGTCATTCTGTCATCATTGTTGACGCGGATATCGGTCTTCGCTCTCAGGATACGCTCCTGGGGGTTGAGAATTCTGTTGTGTACGATATGGTTGACGTAATTCATAAAGAGTGCACATTGGATCAGGCGATCCTGAACTGCCCTGCAGTCTCTGGATTGTCTCTTTTGCCTGCTTCCCAATTTGCCCGGGTCAGCTCGATGGACGGGGATCAGATGAGAAAACTGATCAAAAAACTGAAATTGTCCTTTGAATATATTCTGGTTGATTCTCCTGCAGGAATTGAACGGGGTTTCCGCAATGTCGTCAATGCAGGCTGTGATGAGATTATTCTTGTTGTAACCCCTGACGATATCTGCCTGCGCGACGCCGAGAGAGCCGCACAAATCATTGAAGCAAAGCATCTGCAGAAACCACGTATTCTTGTCAATCGTCTCGATCATGAACTGATCCACAGGCAGGAAATGATGTCTGCAAAGGTTATTTCGGATGTGCTGGATCTTTCCCTGCTCGGTGAAGTTCCGGAGGATCCCGTTGTTTATCGGTCCATCCTGAAGCATGTTCTTTTTCTGGATTACCAATGCGAAGCAAGGGAAGCAATGATCCGAGTCGCCGGCCGCCTGGCCGGTCAGCAGATTCCCTTCCCGGCAATTGGAAGTAATCCGCTTCCGCTTTTTCGCCGTCTTTTTAACCGTCGTCTGAAGGAGGTCGCGTCGATTGACATTCATTGAGGAAAATCGCCACTCCAGAGCCCATGTCGACGTGGTTCTGATCGCTTTGGTTTTTGCCATGTCACTCTTTGGTATCATTGCTGTCTGTGTCGCCACTTTTTCGCCGGGTTCGGACACAGAAGCATCTTTTCTCAATCATATCTTTGAGTCTTCCTATGCCCTGCGGCAGTGCCTGTTCCTCCTTGTGGCGCCTTTGGTCGTCGGTGTCATTATGGCTTTCCCCTATGACATTCTCCGTCAGCGTGCTGAGCTGTTTTATTGGATTTCCTTCGTTCTTCTGACTGTTACCACTGTCTTCAACCGTGCCCAGGGTGTGAAAGCCTGGCTCGATATCCTTTGGGGATATACAATCCAACCCTCCGAGTTTGCAAAGCTGGCGATGATTCTGATTCTCGCGAAAAACCTTTCTCATCAGGATCGTCCGCTGTCTGACCTTCGTTCTTTTGTCCGTGTCTTTCTGATGGTCATGATCCCGGGCTTTGTCATTTTGCTTCAGGGTGAAACAGGATCCTTGCTGGTGATTGTTTTCCTTTTTGCTGTTATGATGTATTTTGCAAATGTTTCCCTGAAAACACTTGGAATCCTTGCCGCCATTGCGATTCTCGGCATTCTTTCCATCTATGGCTTCATGATAGCCACCGGATCCACTGATTACCGCCTGGCCAGAATTGCCGGCTGGCTGAATCCGGAGCTGTACGCTTCTGACGACGCTTATCAGCAAACCATGTCAAAAATGACGATCGGTTCCGGAGGTTTGACCGGAATCGGAATGTTTAAAGAAGGTGCGATATCACAATTGAATTATGTTCCTGCGGATTGGACCGATTTTATATATTCAACCATCGGTGAAACATGGGGCTTTGTTGGCTGCCTTTTGGTCCTGATCGGATATGTTCTGATTCTCCTTCGTATGCTTTATTTGGCCTGGTATACAAGGGATAAATTCGGTAATCTCGTGATTATCGGAGTAATGGGTATGCTCCTTTTCCATGTGCTTGAAAACATTGCCATGACGCTCGGTCTGATGCCAATCACTGGTATCCCCCTTCCTTTTCTTTCCTATGGCGGATCAAATATGATGACGAATATGGGAGGCATCGGACTTGTTCTGAATGTCACCCGGAATCGCTCTCTTTCCGTTCCGGTTAATACACCGCAGACAATGCATAATCCATATCGCATTCATAAACAGTTCCGCACACGCCGCCTGTAATATCCCCATGAAAGGAGTAATCCCCCATGCCTTCAGTTTTTAATCCTGATTTCCTGGTTTCTTCCTCTGATTATGATGCTGTCATGACCAGAGAAGTAATCCCCGCGTTGTCTTCCGTCAGAAATGATCAGAAGATTCCGGCATCAGATGGAATCCCTCTTTTCTGCTCCTCTTTCGACGCAGAACATCCTGTTGGGACTGTCCTTGTTCTTCATGGGTTTACGGAAAACACGCTGAAGTATTCTGAAATCATCTATTCGCTTTTGAAGAACCATTATTCTGTCGTTGCCTATGACCAGCGCGGTCACGGCCTTTCCGGCAGAGCGTCCGGTCTCTCCGATCCATCTGTCACGCATGTCGATCATTTTTCTGATTATGTGAATGATCTTCGCCTGGTTTGCACTTCTGTACTGACAAAAATGCCGAAGCCCTGGCTCATCTTCGCCCATTCAATGGGCGGTGCTGTTACTTCTTTGTATCTGGAGCAATATCAGGATACCTTCGCTGCCGCTTCTCTCTGTGCGCCGATGATTGCTCCGAATACTGGCGGTGTGCCTGGTTTTATGTCTGACAGTCTCTGCCGGCTTGCTTTTCTTTTTGGCAAGGGGAAAAACTATCCGTTTATAATGAAACCCTACGCAGGCCCGGAGGATTTTTCCTCTTCCTGCGCCACAGATCCCATACGCTTTGCCTGGTATGACAGAATAAAAGCTTCCCACCAGGAATATCAGAATTCCATTCCTTCCTATCGTTGGGTTTTTGAATCCGTCAAAGTGACAAAACAGATTCTGGCGAAAGGCGCGCCAGAGAGAATTGCCATTCCTGTTTTGTTAAGCACAGCCGATCAGGATAACAGCGTCATGCCCGACCCGCAGAAAGAGTTTATTTCCCGGGTTCAGAGAGGAAAACATCTGTTTGTTCCCGGATCAAGACATGAAATTTTCCGTTCTGTCAACGATGTTTTCTTCCCCTGGTGGCATACTGTTCTTACGTTTTATCAGGAGGCGCTTTCATGAAACACAGATTTTCCTTCTTCTCTTTTGTTTTTGTTTTTGTTGCTTTGCTGTTTTCCTTCTTTATGGCCTGGTATATTCCCTCATACGCTTCTCTTCAAAGCAGGATGGAAGAAACTGCCCTGAGTCTGGAAACCAGTCGTGGACGGGAAAACAAGCAGCAGTACGAATATGATCAGGTCGCGGAAGAAATACCGCAGATCAGACAGAAAATAAGCCAGACAGTCCCTCTTTCTGAAGTAAAGGAGTCCCTTGTTTCGGAATTGAAATCAAAACGAAAGGAACTTCGAAATGAAAAGAAAAAACTGGAAGAACAAATCGCTGAACTGACTGATCTTTCGGAGGATAAAAGCCATGAGTAAACCCCTTAAAGCAATTCTTCTGCTCGTGCTTGTTTTGTCCCTGCTGCTGATTTTTGTTCATCTGGAGAAATACAGATCTGCCAGCAATGAGTATTCTTTGCTTCTCCACCAACTGGATGACAGCACAGAAAAATGGAATCAAATCAATCAGGATAAAATAGCACTTCAGTCTGAATTAAAAGAATTGACAGAACAACTGAGAGAAGCGGAATTGACCATTGAAGAATCAGATAAACGTTCTGATGAACTGCAGCAGGATATTGCCCAACTTGAGTCTGATATAGAAAGCATGAAAAAAGACCTTGGCCTGGAATAATGCGCAGAAGCATTGCCATCAGAACGCTTCAATCAAAAATTCCCGGGGATTTTCAATATTTCTTGACATGCGGGTCAATTCATGATATGATACCTTTCGTTGTCAGGGTTCTCTTTGGCAATGACTGGGTGTGGCGCAGTTTGGTAGCGTGCTTGAATGGGGTTCAAGAGGCCGGAAGTTCGAATCTTCTCACCCAGACGTCCCGGAAGCTTATAAATCAAGGCTTCCGGTTCTTTTTATCTGTTTTTCCTCCTTGCTTGCGCCTTTATGACCGAATGGGAGAACATGATGATGACAAATGATGTAACATGCAGGCACCTCTTGGATCTTTGCCGCCGAAGTGAAAAAACGGGTGCCTGGCAATACTCCGCTTTTCTTTCCCCTGCAGAGCAGAATAGTTTTCTTCTCAGTCCGGAGGGCATGAATTATCCTTTCCGCCTGATGGGTGGATATGCGACAGCGGAAAGAAAAATACTGGCAGTTGGCCGGGAGGAAGAAGCCGGCCAGCCAGATCCGCCTCTCAGCGTGATTGCCGTTTCACCAAAAAACATGAAATACGCGGAAGTGTTGACTCATCGGGATTACCTGGGTGCGATCCTTGGCCTGGGCATCGATCGCAGTCTGATCGGCGATATTCTTGTAAGGGATCATCAGGCTTGGTTCTTCTGCCTTTCTTCCGCTGCGGATATGATAGCGTCCTCGTTGTCCCAGGTCCGAAAAACGGCTGTAGTGGCACACATTGCAGCGCCTGATATACCGGAACTGGAACCGCATTTCGCCCAGATGCGTGTGAATGTGGCATCAGAAAGGCTGGATGCCGTAGTAGCTGCTTTTACCGGGCTTTCCCGTGGTCAAACGGAGAAACTGTTCAATGCGGAAAAGATCTTTGTAAATGGTTTGATTGAAAAAAATCGTAGTGTTCGGCTAAAGGCTGGAGATATTCTTTCTGTTCGTGGCTTCGGAAAGACCGTTTATGGCTGAATCGAACACGAAACGAAAAAAAACAGACTGTGGGTCAGTCTGCAAAAGTATATCTAGTCAATCTTATCCCTATAGTCCGTTTACAATATACTCCCCGTTCCGGTTCTCCATGCCTGGATAAACATACAGAATGGCAAATCGGTTTTCAGAATAATAATACTGAAAAATCGAAGTGCCGTCCTGAGTATTCCATTCGAAGGCTTGTGCCAGGGTGGCCTCTGAATAACGCCCGGGATAAATACAATCCATCAATCTTTTGATCCTCCGGATATCAGCGCTCTTATTCTCGCCATAAACGGAGCACAAAGCGCCTGTCAGGTATTGATAATTCAGTGTATTTCCTTCTTCCGCCAGAAATTCGTAGGTAATCATCTGCAGGCTGTCTTTTTGGAACATGTAAACAAGATCAGCCGTGAATCTGCTCACCTCCACAGGTTCGGAAGAAATCATGACGGACCAGTCTCCCGATGAATATCTGTCCATTTTAATCGGTTCAGTCTCCTGGACAGAAGTTTGATTCATCCCCCAGGTGACACCGCTGCGGAATTTGAAAGAAGATTCATAAGTGTTCAGAGTGTCCCGAATACTCGGCACATTTTGTTGTTGCATGTTTTCTGCAGCCGAGCAGGAAATGAAAAGAACAAAGCCCAATACCGCAGCTGCAATGACCTTTTTTTTCATGGCTCATGCATCTCCTCATTCATCGGAATCCCCGCCAGGGTGTTGATCTGCCTTACGGTTTCCTGAATAATCCGATTTTGCTCTTCGTGCAGATTGTTTTCAGGATTGAATTCTATGATTTCCCCGAAAGTAAGCATTCTGCGCCTTTTGTTGGCATACAGGGGAAGGAATCGCATCCGCTTCCCCTTACGTTTCCAATAGATATCCGCCAGCATGACAAATCCGGGTGACAATTCCCCGATTCCTTCCCGTTCATACTTTTGATCCGGATTCTCCGGAAAAATCAGAAGATTGTCTCCTGCAACCATGGCTTCTATGGATGCTCTGAATGTTTCCCTGAGCTTTGCCGGAGATTCGCGATAAACCGGAATCGACTCAATCTGGCTCATCACATTCACACTCAGCCACGCTGTCATCCGGGCCAGTATTCTTTGTATGAACACCGGCCAGTTTTCCTGTTTGCTTGTTGTGTTTTCAAAGATATATTCGGTAACGGCTTTCTGATCATACATCATGGCAGATACCGTCCAGCACCGGATTGGTACCGGAATATAGATTTTGCATACCATGGGGCCATAAAACTCACCATGGTTACAAAGAAAAACGATCGGATTCTCATCATCCTGAATAATGTGATCTGTATTCTCAAGTTTGCACCGAAAATGCAGTCGGCATAAAAACATCAGGAACCCGGACAAATACGGCTGCCTGTAGGGTTCATTCACAACACGGTTGATTTGTTTTCTCAGAGCCGGGTTTTCGACGCCGTCTTCCTGAAGCTGAAGGACCTTCCGAATCTTCCGGATATAATTTCTGCCGATAGGAAACTGAAACGCGCTGATCAGCGCTCCGATGACTACCAGCAGGACAGGGATCACCATCACCGGTTGAAATCTTGCGGCCACTTCTTCTGCTGTATGCGGAATGCCCTTTCGATTAAAATAGCAGAATATCCCCAGGGCTATGATTGCCATGACATCCCCGAGAAGCCTGGCCAGATCCCAGTTCGTATTTCTCAGCAGCCAGTATCCCTTGGGAACATCCTTTCCGGTTGCTGATACCGCATTCGGGACTAACTCTTCAATCCTCGCCAGTCCGACATAACTCAGCGCACCGCCGATTGTACAGATGCCCAGGCAAATATAGACCCATATATAATTCAGTCTGCCGACAATCAGCATCTGAACGCAGAAAACAATCCCGCAAAGCCAGAGGATAAGGCCGGTGCAAATCAGGAATGTAGGATCTTTTTTCCCCTTTTTCTCCATGGATCGAAGAAAAACGACACCCAGTTCAGCGGGAATGACCGTGCACAGAACGGCGACGATCATGGCCGGCAGCAGCCATTCCCTGTTCGTTGCAAGAAGCGCATAAATGGATGTCACGGTTAATTCAATACCCATGACAACAAGCAGACTGACTTTTTCAACGGAATGGTAGGCATAAGCATTTCTGAAATCGTTTTCTTCCAGGTTTTCTTCATATTCTTCCGTAACATCGCTCATTCTCATCGCGTTATAGATACTGCTCAGGATCAGAAAAAGAAAACCCAGTGCCATCGGCCAGCCATTGTTCCATCCGAAATTGTAAAACAGAACGCTGCTCATTCCGGCCATAATCAAAAGCTGCAGAATCAGACTTACAGCAATCATCCGAAAGGAGATTCTCTCCTTGGGATGTGCGATTCTGCTGATTCGCATAGTATTACCTTCAGCACAGATGGATAATACGACTGCGGCATAAAGAATCCAGATTTTTTCATTGTGAATGCCGGTGGGAAAAAGACCAACCAGCAGAATCCCGATAGACATCAGGATCACCAGGATCAGAATCATCCACCACTTCGTGTAAGCCGGAAGATATTTCCTGTTTTTTCCGAAAGTTTTCGAAAATACAATAACCGATTGTCCGCAAAGATACAGCACACCGCCGTAAACAGGCATCTCAGTCAGCATGTTGGAGAGAATCATGCAGTAGATGAATCCGAACAGCTTGGGGATAGCGATCCTCAGCGGCATCTTAACGGAATAATGAACGGTCAATGAGCGTTTTCCTTTCTTTCTAAAAGCAGCATTCCGAGAACAACAGGAATCAGAACAACAATGATCATGGCGATATATAAAAGAAGATTGTTGATATCCGAACGGTCAATGGCAAATTCAATGCCAATCACTGCGCCTGCAACACCAACGACACTGAGCGGTGCAACCCAGCGAAGAACCTGATGCCCGTTTTTCACCCGGACTGCAGCAACAATCGCTCCGGCAAGCAGGTATAATGCAAAAACAATCTGCTGCAGATGAACAAAAGTGATGCTCAGGAAATAATCATATCGTAAACTTTCCAGTACAATACCGGCCGCTCCGCTCATTAATAAAAACATGATAAACAGAGATCCGTCCTTGTGATGATCCCGGGCAGCAAGAATGTTCAGAATCAGGAACAGAATGATCGCTGCTGCCGCAGCCAGGTAATAGGTGCGCAGGTATGTTTCGTATTCTCCCTGCACGGCCAGAAAGCTGGAGGAAAGCCATCCTTCTTCCAGCGGTCTGCCTGTGTTAAAATCCTCAATCAGCCGGTCTCCCAGTCGCTCAGCGGCAATCAGAAGCGGAATTGCGCATGCGCTTATATCCAGCAGCGTGATTGGAGGCTGTCCGGTTATCTTTCCGCATGCCCAGGAAGCCGCAAACATGCCGAGAATCAGGCCTGTCAGACTCCATCCTCCGCCTGCGATATTGAACCATGCGGAGACCGGAACAGCCATCCCAAGGCTTTGATCCATGAGGCAGAAAAACAGTCTGGAACAAAAGCCTCCCATCAGGATGGAGAGAATCATGAGTAATGTGGCTGTCCCGTTCTTCATTTGTTTTTGCCTGCACCAGATCCCGACGGCAATCCACATGGCTGCAATTCCGACAGCAATATGCAGCCCATAGGAATACATGTCAATATTCAGGATGCTGATCCTGGCAGCTTCTTCATACAGTTTCATCAAATCAGCCCTTTTTTACTGACCTTCCGGTACCAGTGTACAGACATAGATCATGTCGCTTTGGGGTCTTTCCTTCCCGCCGGGGGAAGCGCGGTATATTTCATCATGGAATACGATTTCCGCGCTGCCGCCGCCGTCAAGGTTAAAAGCCTGCTGACATCCGATTTTCCCCATCATATCGGCAAGCTGCTGATGATTGACACCCGTTTTACCGTCCCGGTCAGTGGCAGCGGCCAAAACAAACACATAGCTTAATTCACCGGTCTGCCCAATCGCTGCCCGCGGTTCTCTTCCGTTCCGGTTGTATCCATAGTCGCGTTCTTCCATATTCTGAACAACACCGTCAATCACCAGCCCCGGACCGAATGTGAACGCATTGACAACGTTCCCTTCATATATGTATACCCATTGTTCCCTGTTCTTGATTTTTTGCTTTTCAAAAACACCCTGTGAATTCCTGAAAATATGGAAATCTCCCTTGTCATCGATCAGGAGCATATCCTTTAAACCGTTCCCGTCCTTCCGGATTTCCTTCCCCATCCGGACTTCATAGGTGGTTTTCTTTGGGTCGTTATAAAGATAGTCGCCGTTTATGGCAATAATCGCATGGTTCTTTTTCGCCATGCTGCTGACGGTAGCGGCTTTTTTTGAAAACGCCGTACGAAGCTGGGATGGACTGCTCAGCTGAATTCTGGCAATAACCCATCTTACCTGTTCCTCTTCAATCTCCTCCAGGGTAACCCGAATGGTGGAATCCTCGTATCCTTCCTCTGAATAATTTGACTCTGCTCCCTGAGGAGGAATAACAAAATCATCCAGCGGGAGTTCCCATTCCGCAGGGGCAGGATCCAGCCCCTCATTTTGCGGGACGGCTTCCACTTCCACTTCGCCTTCCGCATATGCCTTGCCAAAGAACAGGGATCCGATATCACCATAGGATTCATCGGAAAACTGGATCCCATCCTGCACTTCCGGGAGCATCACAGGAGACGAAACCACGAAAGGAATCCCGGCGATCAGAAGCACGCAAATCAGAATCAGAAAAACCCGGGTCATCTTGTTCATGAAGACTGTCTCCTTTTTATTCTTCTTCATCTTCAGCCAAACGGGTGTTGGCAATCTCAATCAGTTTCTCTGCCAGTTCTTCATCTTCGACCAGAATGAACTCCTCGTCTTCTTCGCCCTCTTCACTTTCAACTGTCTCAACTTTGCATACAATGCACTCTTCGCCTTGATCATCAGCTTCCTGGCCGACTTCAGTCAGCAGGGCATATTCGTCTCCGTTGTAGAAGAAATAATCCCGAACGGTAAATTCGTACTCATTTCCGTCCTCATCCTCAAATATGATCGTGTCAGGCTCCATCCCTTCGAATGCGTTCTTTTCCATTTCGTCCATGTTTCAATCCTTCTTTCTTGATTAATCCGTGTAATGCATCTGATGTGCATGACAATCTTTACAAAAGGAAATTATAATCAATCCGCTTTTCTTTGGCAAGTTGACTTTCCGGTTTTATCGTTCTATCATTGTACCGGCGGTTTTTCTTTTTTCTTCAGCGGATGTCTGCTTCCGTCTTTTTCCTGAACAACGATGCTGTCAAGCATGGCCTTCAGGTTGTTCCTGTATTCGTCCAGGTATTCCTTCCTGAGCTGTGCCTGTTCGGTTTGTTCTTCCTGGTTGAGTCCGCATGTTTTCTTTTTTCTCGCCAGTTCATTGATCCGGTCGATTTTTTTTGCGTCCATTTGATTTTGAGGCTCCTTTGTAATCAGTCTGTTTGGGAGGTTATAGGATGGTACAAGGCAAATGGTTTTCTCCCGGGGAAACACTGACCGCTGATGTTCTGTCAGTTCGCTCCTCTGTTTTCGGCGCCAGCGGAAACAATTCAGACCCGGAAGCCTGGAATGCCCTGGTATACCTGGATGACCGGCCGGTTGCAACCGGCCGCATCTGGTGGAGTGATAATGCATTCTGGCTGGGGGGGATCGGTGTCCTTCCGCCGGACCGCGGGCAGCATCTGGGGGATCTTGTGCTTCGTCTTCTGCTGTATAAAGCCCAGTCCCATTTTGCGCGCGAAGTCCGGCTCCGCTGCCCTCTCGAAACTGAAGGCTTTTTCTCGCGTCTTGGGTTTCAGTCCGTCAGCCGTACGCCCTCCGGTCATGTTGAAATGGCGCTTGCCGGTCATGATATATCTCTCGATTCCTGCCATCACTGCAAAAAGCAGGATTGCCCGAATCGGAAATAGCTTATTCCCTGCTGTCCTTTCCTGCCAGCAGGCTGATAATCGCCATCAGCATACCGCACCCCAGAACCAGCATAAAATCCCCGATCTCACTGCCAACTGTAAAAACATGGTTGCTGTTGAGAATGATCGCAATCCCGCATCCTGCAGCAGTCACGGATTCCGCTATAATCGTTGCAGTGCTGTTTTCCGTTGCCCGTTTTTTCCGGATCGTCCAGATCGTAAAACATCCTGCAGCCAGAAGGTAAAAAATCACAGGCATCACACGCAAATCGCCAGCTGAAATCAGCGGATACCTCCTGAGTTGCTCTGTAACGCACCGGATCGTTCCCCACAGGCAGATAACGGAAAGAAACAGGTCTCCGTTGCCTGGAATTTCTTCCTTTCGTGCCGCCAGCCAGATAATGATTCCCGAAAAGCACGCTAACGCGCATCCTGCTTCGATTCTGCACGGGAAGAACAGAGATCCGTCTGTAAAAAAGGGAACAGCAGACAGAGGCTCTATCAGAGGTGTTCCTTCTGAAAGATACATGTTCTGTTCAAAGATTTTCCATACGGCAATGCCCGGCAGCAGTCCGAATCCGATATGATTCATCAGTTCTCCGAATTTGATCGGACGGGATCGTTTTCGCTGATGAATCAGGCGAACTGCGGAAAAAAGAATCCAGACCAGAAGGGACAGACCGCCTCCGATGATTGCTGCAGTGCTATCCATCTCTTCTTTCCTCCCTGAACACCCACCGTTGCTGTATTCTGTAGCTGGCAAAATACAGTAAGGTATCCATCAGGATTTTTGCAAGCCAGCTGACCATACCCGCTTTCCCAAGCGCCCAGACCCCGAAATTGGATACGGTAATAATCAGCACACATAATACAACGTATCTCAGCAATGCATTCCCTGCATTCCCTTTCAGCTGGAAAACAAATTTCCTGTTCAGTTGGAAGTTCAGGATAGCGCTGAGAACACGGGCGGAATATCCGCTCAGGTTGATATTGCTGAGCGTTCCCTTCGCAACTCCGACTGCCGGAAAAAGCCATTCCCGGAACACCAGAGCAAGCGCCTGGTCAACCGCAAAGCAGATGAGCGAAGATGACATAAATTTGATAAATCCGCCGAGAATTACTTTGTAAATCCGGTAACTGTCACGAATCGGATGAAAATGTGTGCCCTCGTTCCCGTTTTCATATACGGTCTCAATCGTAACAGGAATCATGGGGATATCATGCGTTGCGCAGGCGATCAGGACCCGCATCTCGTATTCATAGCGTTCCCCGTTGACTTCCAGCATGAAAGGCAGCTCTTCTTTCCGGAAAGCCCGAAGCCCGGTTTGTGTATCCGGCAGCCATACACCGTACAGCAGTTTGAAAACCGTGGAGGTGATTTTATTCCCGCTTTTCGATTTCGGCGGAACATGAGGCAGATTGAAATCGCGGCTTCCGAGATACAGAGCCCTTTTACCGTTCTGGATCATTTCAGCCAGATGAATGCAGTCAGGCACCGTGTGCTGTCCGTCCGCGTCTGCGGTAATCACTCCGCGAATGCCGGGTGCCTGATCAAGAAGATATCGGTATCCCGTTTTTAAGGCCACGCCTTTTCCGTGATTCACGTCATGATGCAGCACGACAGTCCTGTCCGTTTTCTCCACTGTCCGGAAAATTTCCTGGTAGTCTTCTCCGCTTCCGTCATCCACCACAACAATCATTCCGAACCCGTTTTCGGATAATTGTTGAATATACGCGGGAAGCCTCTCATCCGGTTCCAGAGAAGGAATCAATATGGCAACCTGGCTGACTGCGGTATTTGCTTCTGACATTTCTGTCATTCTCCCTTTATTTGTGATTCATCATCTGTCTGATTGCTGATGAGAATGAATCCGGCGTTCTTTTCTTTCGGAACAGCCTTGTCTATCATACCAAAAATCCCTTGAAAACACAATATATATGGAAACAATCCGTCGTTGACATACAATACCTGCAAAGCTATAATATAATAAGTGTTTTATCTTGGAGGTGCAGCATGGGGATTATTCCTTCCAGAAATCTTGAATCACAGCGCCGTGAGCAAAACGGTATTGTCTATTTTGATCGCGGAACCCTGACCGGGAAAAACGGGCGCCGTTATGATCGTTACGCGATACAGACTCATTTTGTTGAAGTGGGTGAAAGTCAGGCTGAGCTGGTTCGTCGCTATGTGCTCCCCCTTTATCAGGAAGGTGATCTCCTTTCTTTCGGAGCCAAGGTCATGGCCATGTGTACGCGCAATGTCAAAACCCGGGAGGAAGTCAAGCCCGGCTTCTGGGCCAGGAAGCTCTGGCGTTTCGCAGGGATTAATACAACCGGCGTCGGCATGCATGAGCCTTATAAGCTCCAGCTCGTGATTGATATGTGCGGTCTTCCCCGTGTTCTTTTTGCGGCTTTTGTCAGCGCGGTGACCCGTCCTTTCGGTGTTCATGGCCTCTTTTATAAGATCTGCGGGAAGGGCGTCGGGGGGATTGACGGTTTTTATTTCCGTTCCAGTTTTGACCGCTACAAGGAAATGGCCCTGATCAATCCTCCGAATCCGGTTGAGCTCTGTAATCAGCTGGAGAAGGATACCGGCATTCCCGTTGTTCTGATGGACGCCAATGATATTGAGCAGAATCAGCTAGGCAAATGCTCGGATTTCCCGCTTTCTGATGAGGAGATTCAGGATGCGATGGCCGATAATCCTTCAGGTCAGGGCGATGAACTGACGCCGCTGATTCTGATCCGTCCCTTGCCCGCGAAGTCATGAGACATATTCCTTCTTCCGATACTGTTCACGCGAAAGTGCTTTCTTTCAGGGATGCCCTGATCCCCACCGGTGCGGATTTTGACCGGGATCGATGGATTTATGTTCCGGACCACTACAGTGAATATCGTTATATTCTTGGGACGAAAGGCCGCCATCCGCTGATCTGTATCGGAATCAATCCTTCCACCGCGTCTCCCGGCTGCCTGGATAACACGTTGAAAAGCGTTCAGCGGATTGCGGCATATAATCATTTTGATTCATTTATCATGTTCAATGTATATGCCCAGCGCGCCACGATTCCCGATGATATGGAGCCCATGCTGAATCCTTCCCTTCATCTTGAGAATATGAAGGCTTTTGAATGGATTCTGTCAGAATATTCTGCTCCCTGTTCCGTCTGGGCCGCCTGGGGCGCGGTGATAACCAAGCGTCCGTATCTGTCTTCCTGCGTTCGCGATATGGTGGACATCGGTAATAAATATGGTGCTGAATGGTATACTGCCGGATCGAGAAGCAAGGCAGGTCATCCGCATCATCCCCTGTATCTTCGCAGTGATACGGTGCTTGACCCCTTTATGGATATCGATTCTTATCTGAACTCACTGAGGTGATCATGCGATGATGAAAACATATGAGGAATCAGTAAAGCTTCTTTCCAAAGACTGCGATCTGAAAGGAACCTGGCGCTTAAGCGCTGTTCTGGAGTCCATGCAGGAAGCCGCAGGTTCCCATAGCTTCCTGCTCGGATGCGGCCGGGAGGAACTGCTGAAAAAGGATATGGTCTGGGTTCTGTCCCGCAGCGAATTGCACATGAGCCGCTATCCCCGGATCGGAGAAACCGTCACGGTCCATACTTTTCCCATGCCAACCAGGATCTGCTTCTTTCCCCGCTATTATATCTTTACGGATGAGCACGGCGAAATGGTCGGAAAAGCAGGCACCCTCTGGCTTCTTCTGGATATTCGGACCAGAAAAATGCTTCCCCCCGGCGATATCGCCAGGTTGATACCGGACAACCGGGATCTTTCCGTCCCGATGAATCTGCCTGCCACCGTCGGCAATCTGCAGGGCGAAGAGTTTGTTTCGGAATATACCCCGCTTTATACAGACCTGGATGTAAACGGTCACGTGAATAACACCCGCTATGCCGACTGGCTCTGCAACACGCTGGGCATTCAGCTGATGTCTTCATGTGAACCGGAATCGGTCATTTTCAATTATAATCATGAAATTCTTCCGGATCAGCGGGTCATCCTGCGCCGGATTCTGCGGGATCAGCAGTACCGGCTTGTCGGAACGGTCGGTGATTCTGTCGCCTTTGAAATCGGCGGGAAACTCCGTTCCCTGACATAAACATCAGGGGCAAAAAAGAGGCAGCGGTCTGATAGGATCGTTGCCTCTTTTTGTCGGATTAAAGGAAGCTGATCAGTTCGTTCCGGACTCCGTCCAGTCTCGGATCGCTCAGACCGAAGTCCATTTGTCTGTAATTCCACGCGCTCCTGCTGATTTCATATTTCTCAAATGTTTTGTGAATCTGCCTGTACCATCTTACGGTATCTTCCGGTGTTGCGATATCGATCACTCCGTACTCCCCGCAGTACAGGGCAGTCTGGTACTTTTCCGCCGTCTGGATGGCAGTGGCAAACACTTTTTCAAAATACGCCTCATCAATTCCTGCTTCTTCGAAGGAAACTCTTTTTTCCCGGTCCAGCTGGGGGACCCAGTACGCTCCCTGATGGGTAAAAGGCAGCGGATCATAGCAGTGGAAATTATAGATCACTTTTTTGTCTGCCGGCGCATTCAGATCCTTCAGCGCGTCCGGTGCATTGTTATGATAGCTGCCGATCAGAATCAGACTGTCGGGGGAAATGCTTCTGATCCTCCGGATACATTCCCCGGAGATCCGGTTCCAAGCACCGATAAATTTCTCATCCGTCACTTCGTTCAGCAGCTCAAATGCCACATGGCCGGGATCGGTAAACTCATGCGCCATCTCTTCCCAGATCCGGTAAAACCGATCCTGGTACAGCGGATTATCAAAAAATCCTTCCTCGGCTTCTCCGATATCAAAGGAAAACCCTGCTGTCTTGTGAAGATCAAGCACAACGTTCAGCTTTCTTTTTTCTGCCCATTGCAGCGCTTTCCCGATTCTCCGGTATCCGTCTTCGTTCCGGCTTCCGTCGGCCTTTTCAATGATGTTGTAGTCAAATGGGATCCTGACGTGATCCAGACCCCATCCTGCAATCACGTCAAAGTCGCTTTCGGTAATAAAATGATCCATCCGGTCCTGGGAATAATCGCATTGGGAAAACCATCCTCCCAGGTCAACGCCTCTGTAGAACCCGAAATCCTTCATTTTCATCCTGTTTTCCTCCGTTTCTTTTTCAGTATAGATACAGATAGATTCCAAACCAGTGGGCAATCGCCCCAAACAGTACAAAGAAATGCCAGATGAAGTGGGCGCCTTTCTTTTTGGCGGCGAAAGGGATAATTCCGATCGTATACAGGATTCCGCCGCCCAGCGTGAAAAGGAACAGCGGAATTGACTCCCGGATCATCCGCGGAATGAAGATCACACCGCACCATCCAATGGCGATATAGAGGGTCATGTGGAACAATTTCGCTTTTTCCGGCCCGAAAATGCTGATCATGACAATACCGGCCAATAAAACGATCCATTCGATGCTGCAGAATAAGACACTATGATCCCCTTGCCAGAAGAGGAGCCACAGCGGGGTAAACGTCCCGCCGATGAGCAGATAGATCGAGATATAGTCAAATCGTCTCCAGATGCGTTTGACGGTGGTTCCCCATTTGAACGCGTGATACAGGCAGCTCATCAGAAACATCAGGAAAAAACACGTCCCGTAAACCAGCGAGGAAACCACCTTGATCTCCGTATCGCTGCGCAGCAGCAGCAACGCCAGTCCTGCGATCCCCAGCAGGGCGCCGATTCCGTGAGTCACGGAATTGCCGACTTCTTCGAGCACGGATCTTTTCGGCGGCTGCTTTACAATTTTCACCGTCATCTGTTCTGTCATCTCAGCAAGCTCCGTGGGTTGTAAAGAATAACACCGCTGCCGGATCGGAAGCGGTGTTTGGGTATAGAAAATCAGTCCTCGTCCTTTTCTTCCTCATTTCCCTGTTTTTCAATTCGCTTCATCGTCGGGAAGAGCAGCACATCACGGATCGCTGCCGAGTCAGTCAGCAGCATGCACATCCTGTCGATCCCGAAGCCGATGCCGCCGGTCGGAGGCATACCGATTTCCAGCGCATTCAGGAAATCTTCATCTGTATGGTTTGCTTCCTCATCTCCGGCCGCGAACTGTTCTTCCTGGAGGGCAAAGCGATGCCGCTGATCAATCGGATCGTTCAGCTCGGAATAAGCGTTTGCCATCTCCCAGCCGTTCATAAAGAACTCGAATCTTTCGACATACTCCGGATTGTCCGGCTTCATCTTGGTCAGGGGGCTGATATCCGTCGGATGATCCATGATGAAGGTCGGCTGAATCATATGTTCTTCGCAGAACTGCTCAAAGAACAGATTCAGAATTTCGCCCTTCTTGTGCCGTTCTTCATATTCCACATGATGAGCTTTGGCGGCGGCACGCGCGTCTTCCAGGGTATGAATCTCGTTCCAGTCAACCCCGGAATATTGTTTCACCGCATCGATCATCGTCATGCGGGCAAACGGCTTCCCGAGATCCATTTCAATTCCGTTGTAAACAATCTTTGTTGTTCCCAGCACTTCCTGCGTAACATAGCGGTAAAGGTTCTCTGTCAGATCCATCATCCCGTGATAGTCTGTATAGGCCTGGTACAGCTCCATCAGCGTAAATTCCGGATTGTGACGGGTATCAACGCCTTCGTTGCGGAAAACCCTGCCGATTTCATAGACCCGTTCCAGCCCGCCGACAATCAGCCGTTTCAGGTAGAGTTCCAGGGAAATCCGAAGCTTCACGTCTTCATCCAGCGCGTTGAAATGGGTTTCGAAAGGACGGGCAGCCGCTCCGCCCGCGTTGGAAACCAGCATGGGAGTTTCCACTTCCATGAATCCCTGCTGATCCAGATACCGGCGGATCGCGCTGATAATCCTGGACCTCTTGATGAAGGTCTCCTTCACTTCGGGATTCATGATCAGATCAACATAGCGCTGTCGGTAGCGAAGGTCGGTATTGGTCAGCCCGTGATACTTTTCGGGCAGAATCTGCAGGCTCTTTGTCAGCAGGACCAGTTCCGTCGCGTGAACGGAGATTTCTCCCGTCTTTGTTTTGAATACCGTGCCCTTGATACCGATGATATCTCCGATATCCATCTTCTTGAAGTCCCTGTAGGGCTCCTCGCCGATGAAATCCCGGGCAACATAGCACTGAATGGTTCCTTTCAGATCGAGAACATGGCAAAAAGAAGCCTTCCCCATGATACGCTTGGACATCATTCTGCCGGCAATGCAGACTTCCTTGCCTTCCAGCACGTCAAAACCTTCTTTAATATCCGCGCTGTGATGAGTCACATCGTATTTAGTAATGGCAAAGGGGTTCTTGCCGGCTTCCTGCAGTTCCGTCAGCTTGTCGCGGCGGATCTGAAGCAGTTCATTCACATTCTGGGTTTCCGTTCCTGCCATGTTGATAATCTCCTTATTCTGATCATTACAGCTTCTTAATCGACATAATCTTATACTTCAGGGTGCCTGCGGGAATTGCGATTTCAACGGTCTGGTTTCGTTTCGCTCCGAGCAGCCCGGCCCCGACAGGGCTTTCGTTGGAAATCTTGTTTTCCATCGGATCGGCTTCGTTTGCGCCGACAATCGCGTATTCGTAGGTCTCGTTGTCGTCGAGATCCTTCACTTTGACAACGGTTCCGATGGATACCCGTTCGGTCGTAATTTCATCGTCTGCGACGACCGTCGCGGTACGGATGGTGGCCTGAAGCCGGGTAATCTCTTCCTCCACCTTTGCCTGTTCTTTCTTGGCCTCGTCGTATTCGGCATTCTCGCTCAGATCTCCGAATCCGCGGGCAATCGCGATCTGTTCGCTGATCTCGTTTCTTCTGACAGAAATCAGATAATCAAGTTTCTCCTCCAGCTTTTTCAATCCGCTTTCTGTCAGAATCGTTCCTTTTTCTTCTGCCATATCACTCAGGCTCCTTTCACATACAAGAAACACCCTGCAGCCGTCCAACGGAGTACAAGGTGTTTCATCAATCCTTTGGATGTTTTGATATTATACCTGCTATATCCTTGATTGTCAATGATGGCGCTGTGCCGTCGGCTCCTGTTCCGCTTTTTGTTTTTTTGTTCAGGCATCTGTAAGAATATGATCCTTCCGAAGCCCTTTCGGATAATGGTTTCTGATTCTTCCGTCGCTTCCCTTCCCCCATCCGAGAATCAGTCCGTGATACCGGATTCTGGTCCAGCCTTTGATCTCGTGGGCAATCTCCTCCCCGCTGATATATCGGACGGTGTCCGTCGCATCAAGATCGATGACCGGCCCGCCGCAGGAAAGGAAGCTCATTGCGGCAGCGTGATCTGGAATCAGGTTTCTTCCTTTGATTTCCGCCAGGTGAAGTCCGGCCCGGATCACACAGATGCCCCGAATCTCAGGAATTTCCGGTACATGCGTCAGAGTATTCCGTATCAGGTAATTTGCTTCCGGCCCTTCCGGAAGCAGTTCCCCTGCGGCTCTGATCATTTCCCGGTCGGGTTTCATGCCGGCCCCCTGGTGAGCCGCTCGGTCAAATTCGTCATCCTTTTTGCGGATCCGTGCGGCAAACTGACCCTCTCCGCATACTTGATGGGGATAGCATGTGTAATAAAACCGTTCATTCGCTTCTCCCGGTATGGGAAAACAGTCAGGCTCAAACTCATTGTGCATGTCCAGGAATCTCAGCACCAGTTTTTCGTTCTCTTCAGGATTGTAGGTACACGTGGAATAGACGATTCTCCCGCCTGGCCGGACCATCTTTGCCGCCTCGTTCAGGATCTCCCATTGCCTTTTCACACATCCGGCCGCCTGCTCTGTGCTCCATTCCAGCCTGGATTCAGGGCTTCTCCGGAACATCCCTTCTCCGGAGCAAGGGGCGTCCACCAGGATCTTGTCGAAAACATTCTTCCACCGGGATGCCAGCTGTTCTGGCCTGGCGCAGGTAACCAGGGCGTTGGGAATCCCGATTCTTTCGATATTTCTGCTGAGGATCTGGGCTCTTTTCAGGACCGGATCGTTGGATACAAGAAGTCCCGTCCCCTTCATGCCGGCCCCAATCTGGGTCGATTTTCCTCCCGGCGCAGCGCATAAATCCAGGATTCTTTCTCCCGGCTTCGCGTCAAGAAGCGCTCCGGGCAGCATCGCTGCGGGCTCCTGCAGATAGAAGCCCCCCGCCTCATGAAAAACGGTACTGCCCGCAGGGCTTTCCGCCGCAAGCAGATAACCGTTCTTTTCCCATGGTATTCTTTCTGCAGACTGGTAAACTTCTTTTTCCGGAAAAGTTTTCATTGGATTGAGCCGGATGCCGCGGATGGGGTTCCCCTCCAGTGCCCGGAGGAAATCAGGATATTCCTCTCCGAGCTGTTTCCTCATCCGGTCGGTAAAATCTTTTGGCAGCGGAATCATGGCGTTTCGTCCATCCATTCCGGTTTCATATGTCTCCGTACGCAAAAAAACGGTGCCTGGAGACGGCATTGGCGAATGATGTCTTCCATGCCGGATGAACACACCTGGCGAATACCGAGATGATGCGCGCATTCCATCGCTTTCGCCTCTCCCTGCTCAATCATGTCGGGGGTCGTCTCTCCGGCCAGATTCGTATTGTTGATGATCATGTCGATTTCGAGCCTGCCGCGGTTCCGGATTCTCTCATACAGGTCTATGACATCGGCAATGTTTTGCGTTAAAGGACGCATAAAATTGATAACCAGGGAAACTAGGGTCTGTTCCCTGTTTGCAGCAAAGGAAGGGTAATATCGTCCGAGCGCAGCCGCTCCGGTATCATCGCCGCCCACGTCAAAGATGACACGGTCGCACGGATTCTCAAATACGCTCTGGATTTCTGCCGGCAGTGCCGGAATATCAACCGTTGATAAGGCGAAAGTCGGCATCAGCACACGGATTCCCTTTTCCTTCAGTTCTTCCGCTTTTTCACCGCTTCGAAAATATGGGTTCACAATATCCAGGTCCACCAGCGTTGTCTTTTCGTTTTCTGCAAACTGAAAAGCTGTATTCAGGGAAATCTCGGTCTTTCCGCTTCCGTAGTTTCCTGTCATAACAAGGTATTTATGATGTCCTAACAGATTTTTCATGATTCCCGTTCTTCACTCTTTCTCCAGTTTTTGGGATATACCGGTTCATGATAGGCTTCTTTCTGGTCAATCAGCGGTTGATGGTTTTCGCGGAAATAAAATGGATTTTCCTCCTCGCCTCCGAACAGTCCGCTGACCCGGATTCTTCTGCGCCTGTTCTGGGTTTCCGCATTCCGAAAATAGACCGGTGTCGGTTTTTCTTCGTTTCTGTTCCATGGTTGATGATAACCCGTTTCTTCCGTTTGGGTGTCGCTTTGCAGCTCGGCTGCAGGACTGTCCGGAAGAACATCAGCCGTTTCTTCTTTCATTTCTTCATGCTGCAGCGAACGATACGGTTTCCATCTGTGCAGGTAAACGGCAAAATCAGCGATCAGACCGATCAGACACAGGATCATCGCGATAATCATCCAGTGGTCGCCGAGAAAGGTAAGAATTGATTGTCCGTCTTTGGCGGTGGCGGAGTGCCAGATCATGGAGCAAAGTGTTTTAAACCACCCAAGAAGAATGCTGAATACAATATTGGCAAAGCTTCCCATGATGAACTCCTTTTATGGGTGATCTTCCGCGATCTCGACCGTCACGGTCACCGTTTCGTTCGACAGCACGGCATCTTCCGAAGGCTTCTGGACTTTCAGCTGCATCACGGTGGTTTCCGACAGATCCTGAACCTTGATGATCCTCTCCATCGGCAGTTCCTCCATCTGTTCAAGAACTTCGCCGTGGGCGGCAATGCTGATATACTCCGGGCTGACCTTTGTCGAAACGATCTTGTATCCGTCTTTCACTTTCCCCTGGTACTCAATCAGATCCGTGATATTGAATCTTTTCGTCGGGAGAATATTGGCTTCAATCAAAACGGTGTCAATGGGGATGGATTCGGTTGAAATCCCGAGCAGCTTACTGCTGATTTCTTCTCCGCTTCGGTTATACAGCTTGATTTCCCCGGTCGTCAGGATGGTCCCTTCGGTCCATTCCAGTGTTTCCGGATCGAGGAATACCCTGGCCCTGGAGAGCGGCTGCACAAGCGATCTCGGTCCGCTGACGGCAATCAGGGCCGGATCCACCGAAAGATTGGATATATACCACTCTCCGTACCATCCGTTCTGGTAGGCGTCTCCTGTCACAGAAACGGATACGGGAACCCGCTGCCGGATCGCGTATTCCTCAACATCCACCATCACAGTGGATGGTACCGTATTGATCACTTTGCCGTACAGGCTGCTGCTGGAACTGAGGATTTTCACTTCCTGCAGCCCTGTCTGGCTGATTTTGCTCAGGTCAATCCGCAGGTTGTATGCCGAAGCTTCCGCCTGATCATACTGCTTCTGGGGAACAGCCGCGGTCACAGAAACATTTCCCAGGATTTCGCTCAGATCGCTGACAACAATCAAAGCATTCCGGTTCAGTGTTTCTGTTCCGGTGATATTCACGTTAACATTCTGCCATGTTTTTTCCCTCGTCAGCGTATCATCCTGGGAAATCAGTCCGGTCCAGAGCAGCAGGGAAATAATCACCGCCAGCAGTTTCACCCGTCCGTTATGCAGAAAAATATGGTAAAGGGCTTTTTTAAGGATATCCAGGATGCCTTTCCTCTTTTTCGCGAAGGATGTCTCACTCATTTTTCTGATCCTCCGGCTCTTTTTTCAGAATTTTCACAAGACCGAGGATTCCGGATTTGCGTTCTTCAAAGATTTTGCCGAGGATTTCCTCCAGATCCTTGACCGTCAGCGGGCGTTTCAGTTCTCCGTCTTTGGCCAAGCTGACAATCCCGGTTTCTTCCGATACAACCAGAACCACGGCATCCGTGTTCTCCGTGATGCCTACAGCGGCCCGGTGCCGGGTCCCGAGTTCGCGGCTCACCCCGCTTGCCTCGGCCAGCGGCAGAATGCACGCTGCTGCCATAATTTCGTTCTCGCGAATCACCACAGCTCCGTCGTGAAGCGGGGTATTGGGTTCAAAAATGTTCTCCAGCAGGGGGGCGGAAATCTCCGCGTCCAGTCTTGTCCCGGTTTCGATAACATCCTGCAGACCGGTTTGCCGTTCAAAAACAATCAGCGCGCCGACGCGTCTCTTGCTCAGATCCATGATCGTCTGGATGATTTCGGAGATAATCACTGTCCGTTCGTCAACCGTATTTTTCTTGGTACCCTTCCCAATCAGCCGGGTACGTCCCATCCGTTCCAGGGCCTTGCGGATCTCCGGTTGAAACAGCACAACCAGCACGATGGCTCCGTTCTGCAGAATGGCGTTCAGCAGCCAGTTCAGGCTGACCAACCCCAGCAGGCTGCTGAGGATGGCGATGACTAACAGGAAAAAAAGCCCTTTCAGCAGGGCGCTTCCGCGGGTATGCCGGGTCAGTAGCAGCAGTTCATAGATGATCACAGCCACAATCAGGATATCGATCACGTCCGTGACCCGGAGCCGGTGAGTCAGATTCCAGATCATGTTCCGGAATAAACCCATTGGATCATTCATCTGCTCGCCTCCCCTCCTGATTTCATTTCATTATACACGAGTCATTTTGAAAAAGAAAGATAGCCATTTACATTTATTTCATATTTTTGAAACATTTTTCATTCACTGTCAAATTCAGATCCGTTGCTGACGATGTATTTCCGCAGCATAAATCCGTAGGTGCTCTTGATCTTGACGAAATACCATTCGCCTTCTGTTGTCAGCACGTTGACCTCTGTCCCGGAAGCATAGGAACCGATGGTCTCATAATCGAATCCGGGCCCTTTCCGGAGGTTCACATGCTCTCCGCTCGGATGATACACATAGAATTCCCCATGGGCATGTTCCTGTCCGGAAACTCTGGGCGTTTCCCTCGTCAGGTAAACGGACATCATATATCCTTCCAGTCCGTTGATGGAAATCCGGCTCCAGGTCTTTCCGGAGCTGATCATCGTCGCCTTCGTCCCCACAGGAATCAGCCCGATGGAAGGATAGCTGGTGGATGGTCCGGTACGAAGATTGACCCCCTGCCCGTTTCTGCTGATCACGTGAACCGTATATCCTTCCGTGGGCATAATCTTCTCAGGACTCTTCCCGGTCAGGTATTTCCCCATCATGTAACCGGTGTATTTTCCGATACGTATTCTGTAGAATGTGCCGACTTTTTCCAGAATCTCACATTTGGTTCCCGGGGCGTATGAAGCCAGTGCGGGATACTGAGTTCCCGGGCCGGTCCGCAGCCGGACATTCAGACCGTTCTTGCTTGTCACCCAGGCTTCCTGTCCGGGTTTCAGCCCTTCTTCCTTTTTTCCGCCGGTTACTTTCAGGTAATTGCCCAGCATAAAGCCTTTCAGCCCGTCCGGTGTGATGACCGCGTACCAGGATCCGTGCTGCGCGGTAATTGTCACAACCGTTCCTGTGGGATAGCTGGAGATCTGCTTTCCCTGGAAAGACGGGGAGCTCCTCAGGATCAGCCAGCCGCCGCGGACTGTTCCCTTCCATTCGGCGCCTGCTGTGGTGATCAGCAGGCAGCAGACAATAACCACTGTGGAAAAGAACACTTTCATCTTGCTGACCGGAACATGCTTCATCTCTGTCAATCCTCATTTCATCTGATTGCTGGGATAATTTTACATGGAAAGCGGGGTTCTTTACAATACCTTTTTTGTGGTTTGCTGAACTTTCCACATGAATGAAAACGATCGGAATCCGGTTTTCCTTCCATCCTTTTTCCGTTTCTTACCAAAAATGAAAAACCCCTTCCGGAGAGAAGGGAGTTTATCATAAGCGAAATGCATGCTTATACAGCGGCAGCCTTGTTCAGCTGTTTCGCCAGCCGGGCCTTTTTCCGGTTCGCGGCATTCTTATGAATGACGCCCTTGGAAACAGCCTTGTCGATCACAGCAGAAGTCGCGGACAACTGTGCTGTGGCCTTGGTCGGGTCGGCGGCAACAGCAGCATCAAACTTCCGGATGGAAGTACGCACACCGCTCTTTACGATACGATTCCGCAGATTCTTCTTCTCGCTGACCTTAACGCGCTTCTTTGCGGACTGGATATTAGGCAACTCATTTCACCTCCCCTTAGGATCCTTAAAAAACGTTGCATGGCATATTATCACGTTTATGATGAAAATGCAAGCGTTTCCGAAAAAAAACATCTTTGGTTCTTCCATTTATGATATTTTTAAAGTATAATAAAGAAACCGTCAAAAACATCACTTTGGTCTCCCCGTCAGGATGGGGCCTTTCCGTTTTCTGCGGTGTTGAAATGCTTTTCCGGGAGGAAGATTGATTGTCTGAAATCCGTTTGGGGGTTTATCTGGATTCGTTTGATCCTGTTTGTCATGACCATTTGGCTGCCGCCCGCTCCCTGCTGGAGGAAAGCCGCCTGGATCAGTTGCTTTTAATTCCGGTGTTCAGGGACGGGGATGGAACCACCGGCATGGAAGACCACGTCTGGCGGATGCTGGCAGCCGCCTGCAGTGGGGATAAGCGCTTTCTCCCGTATCGTGCCGGCGCGGATTTCCGGGATCCCGCTTTTCTGGACCGGCTGATTTCCGGTCTGAGGAAGGAATATGCCTGTAAAATGGTCTGTTGCGTCATCCGGGAGGAATGGATGCTGCTGGCGCGTTCCTGGCATCGCCCCGATAACCTGGCGGAAATCCGGATTCTTCCCGCGGCTGACACCGCCGATTCATCTTCCCGGATCAGGAGCTCCCTTTCTTCCGGTCGTGTGCCGTCCGCGCTCAGTCCGTCTGTAGCGGAATATATTACATCTCTCGGCCTTTACGGCTTCCCCGGTCATGTTCCCTGTGCGGACGGATGGATTCCGAAGCTCTTCTCCGCGTTGAACCCGCATCGTTTCGCTCATTCTCTCGCGGTTGCCGTGACAGCCCGGAACCTGGCGCTTCGTTACGGAGCCGACCCTCTGCTGGCGGAGCAGGCCGGCCTTCTGCATGATTGCGCAAAATGCCTCCCGCTCGCCGATATGCAGCAGATCGCCCGTCAGGATCATCTGACGGACGATCCGGATTTCCTTTCTTCCGGTGCCCTGCTTCATTCCGTTGTCGGCGCCCGCGTCGCCCGGGATGCCTACGGGGTCGGCAATCCGGATATTCTGGAAGCAATCGCTTTTCATAACACAGGCGCTCCCGGTATGTCCCGGCTGGCCATGTGCGTCTGCCTGGCGGATTATATCGAGCCAAACCGCCGGCCTTTTCCTCTTCTGGAGGAGGTGCGGTCACTGTCCGCGGTCTCGCTGGAGCAGGCGCTTCTCCTTTCGCTGAAGGGGACGGCTGACCATGTTCTCTCTGGTGGCAACACCCTTCATCCGCAGACGCTGGAGACCATCTCCTGGCTGCAGTCTCTCCCCGCCTGCTCGCCCGCTGTTTCTTCCCCGTAGCCGGTGTTTACGGTGCCTGCGAAACAAGATATAGTTGAACACAATCAGGAGGTAAAAGAATGGATGACCTGAATCTCTCCCTGCAAATCGCATCCCTGCTGTATCAAAAAAAAGCCCAGGATATTACGGTCCTGGAAGTTCGTCATCTGACGGTATTGTGCGATAAGCTGATTATCGCCTCAGGCAGAACCGCCAATCAGGTTTCTGCCCTGGCGGACAGTGTGGACCAGCTGATGGCCGAATCAGGCTGTATCCTCCGGCGCAGTGAAGGCCGGCAGGAAGGCCGCTGGATTGTTCTGGATTACGGTCATATCATGATCCACCTCTTTCGCGTGGAAGAGAGAGAATACTATGATCTGGATCGTCTCTGGAATGACGGTTCAAACAGGATTTCCCTTCCTTTTGAAGAGGCTGAAGGCAACTGATTGTTTCAGCCCTTTCGCAGGAACAGAATCCGGTCCAGAATGGTATTCGCAAGCTGGATCTTTGTCTGCAGCGGCTGTTCTTCCATTCCGTCTTTGGTGATAATCGTGGCAATATTGGTGTCTGTATTGAACCCGGCTCCTGGTTTCGTGACATCGTTTGCCACAATCATGTCCAGGTTCTTCTTCTTCATTTTCTCTTTGGCGTGTTCAGTAACCTGGTTCGTTTCCGCCGCGAAGCCGACCAGCGTCTGGCTTTCTTTCTTGATCCTGCCGATTTCCTTCGCTACATCCGGATTTTCTTCCAGGCGGAGAACCAGAGGTTCGCCGCTCTTTTTCTTGATTTTTTCCCTGGCAGTCTCTGCCGGTCGGTAGTCTGCGACCGCCGCCGCCTGGATAATAATATCCTGTTTCGGTGCCTCTTCCATCATGGCTTTCAGCAGATCTTCCGCGGATTCAATCCCGATGATCCTGATGCGCTGCGTAACTTCAGCAGTGGTGTTTCCCTTGACCACAGTCACCTCTGCGCCTCTGTCCCGTGCTGCTTCTGCCAGTGCAAATCCCATTTTCCCGCTGGAATCGTTGGACAGGAAGCGTACGGGATCCAGGCGTTCCCTCGTAGCTCCTGCGGTAACGAGGACGCGCAGTCCCGCCATGTCATTCTTCTTTTGCAGGATCTCTCCGATGCGTCCGGCAATTTCAGCCGGTTCGCTCATTCTTCCGGCGCCTTCGTCGCCGCATGCCAGCATGCCGCTGTCCGGCCCGATAAAGAGCACGCCTCTTTTTTTCAGCGTTTCAACATTCTGCCTTGTTGCTTCTGCGGTCCACATTCCTGTATTCATAGCGGGCGCGAGGAGAACCGGAGCCTTGGTCGCCAGCACAGTGGTTGTCAGCATATCGTCCGCGATCCCCGCCGCCATCTTCGCCAGGAAATTGGCTGTAGCCGGGGCAACAACAAACAGATCGGCCAGTTTCGCCAGTGCAACATGTTCCACGTTCCAGTATTCGGGTGCCGCGAAGGTATCCACGGAAACCGGATGGTTGGATAATGTCTGGAACGTCATCGGGGCAATAAACTCCGTGGCGTTCTTTGTCATGATGACATGCACATGGGCGCCCATATGACGCAAACGGGAGACAAGATCGGCGCTTTTGTACGCCGCGATGCCTCCCGTAACGCCCAGCACAATCTCCTTGCCGGTCATATCCATTTTATCTCTGCACCTCAGATTCATCTGCCTCAGCCGCACGATCATAGGTCAGCAGGCCGCGGTTGATCTCTTCGACCGCGGTTTTCAGCGGCTTCATCCCATCCGAATCGATCATGGGGAGCGCGCCGTTAACAAGTTCGCGCCCTCTCTTGCTGGCTTCAACAACCAGAGTGTAGCGGCTATCGGCATGGTTAAGCAGTTCCAGGACGCTGGGATCGACAATAGACATTTTCTTCTCTCCTTCTGTTCACTCTTCAATTTCGGGAAAATACCGGACAGAGTTCTGTTTTTCAGCCCGGACGATCGATGCAAGCTGGTCAAAAGCCAGCTCCAGGTCGTCGTTCACCACCAGATAACGGTATCGTCTCATCTGGTCGATTTCGCCCCGGGCGTTATTCAGTCTCCGCTGGATCTCTTCTTCCTGTTCCGTGTTCCGTGTATGCAGCCGCACCTTCAGATCATGGTAACTCGGAGGAAGGATAAAAACGCTCACGCAATCCTTTTCCTTCTCCATCACGGCCCGGGCGCCCTGCGGATCAATGTCCAGCAGAACATTCTGCCCCCGCTCCATCCGTTCATACACTTCGCTCTTCAGGGTGCCGTAACGATGCCCGTGAACGCTTGCGTGTTCCAGGAACGCATCGTCTTGAAGCAGTTTATCATATTTCTCTTCGGAAATAAAGTGGTAATGCACATCTTCAATCTCATTTTCACGGCGGCTGCGGGTCGTAACGCTGACGGAAAAGGCAAAGGAAGGATCCTGATCCAGCAGTTTGGCCACCAGCGTTCCTTTTCCCGCGCCGGAAGGGCCGGAGATCACAAGCAGCATACCCTTTCGTTTTTCTTTCATGAATCTTCACCTTCTGTCTTTCCGTCAATTCGGGCTGCCACGGTTTCGGGAAGCAGCGGGGACAGGATCACGTGTTCCGAATCCGTAACCAGCACCGCTCTTGTCTTATGTCCGCAGGTCGCGTCGATCACCCTTCCGTCGTCCCTTGCGTCCTGCACCAGCCTTCGGATCGGTGCCGCGTCCGGGGAAACGATGGCGATCAGCCGGTTTGCCGCGGCCATGTTTCCGTAGCCAATGTTGATGAATTTCATCTGCGATCACTCCACATTCTGAATCTGTTCCCGCATTTTTTCGATTTCGCTTTTCATCTCAACGACATATCCGGCAATCGCCGCGTCGGAAGCTTTGCTTCCGATGGTATTTGTTTCCCGGTTCATTTCCTGGATCAGGAAATCCATTTTCTTCCCGATCTCGTTTTTCTCTTTCAGGTAAAGATCCATCTGACGGATATGGCTTTCCAGCCGGGAAAGTTCTTCGTCAATGGCGCACCGGTCCGCCGCGATGGCAACCTCCTGGGCCAGCCGCTGCGGATCCACGGCGTCATGAATCAGGGAATTCAGCCTGATCTCCAGTTTCTCCTTGTACTCCAGCACCACGTTCGGTGCGCGTTCGGCAATCATGGCGCGCAGATCGCGGATGGCATCCAGGTGCAGCCGCAGGTCGGCCTCCAGGTTTTCTCCTTCCCGCTCCCTCATTTTGATCAGCTGTCCCGCCGCTTCCTGAAGCGATTCCCGGCAGATCTCGGTAATCTTTTCCTGGTCCATCTCCCGTTCGGAAACAGCCGTCACCCCTTCCATCTGGATCAGCCGGCTGACTGTCACATCGTTCGCGGTTCCGGTTCTCCGGCTCATCTCTTCCGCAATCTTCATATAGTGACC
Source organism: uncultured Clostridia bacterium (assembly GCA_947166385.1). Taxonomy (GTDB): domain Bacteria; phylum Bacillota; class Clostridia; order Christensenellales; family Aristaeellaceae; genus Aristaeella. The sequence continues at coordinate 158,547 of CAMVEB010000004.1, forward strand.
CGCCAGGTCATAGTCCGCCGTAACGGTCAGCGCTGATTCATCCATGCTTCTGACGGTCAGGAATACGTCCAGATGGCCGCGCCGGAGCATCTCGGAAAGGGTAGCTCTGATGCTCTGTTCCAGAAAGGAAAGATTCCTCGGCAGCCGCGTATTGATATCAAGGAAGCGATGATTCACGCTCCGGATTTCCGCGGTCACTTCCCATCCGTCTTTCCTGGTGCTGCCGTGTCCGTAGCCTGTCATGCTTCGCATTTTTCCCCAGCCTCCTGTCAGATAATGGATTATACCATTGGATCCCGGAAAACGCAACCGGCACGGCATCAGGAAAACAGGCGCCGTTCCCGATGCGGAGCGCCTGAAAATGCTTGCATGAAATTTTTTCTGCATATTCCCCCGGAAGATGTTTTCATCCGGCTCCGATAATGATATAATTTTTTCAAAGGATTCTTCTCTATCTCTGACTGAAAGGAGTTTCATCCCATGAAAATGAAAAAAAGGATCGGTATCCTGACCAGCGGCGGAGACTGTCCCGGCCTGAATGCCGCCATCCGCGGCGTTGCCCGCGCGGCCTATGAAATGTTTGATTGTGAAATCGTCGGCATCCATGATGGGTATCGCGGCCTGATCGAGGGCGACTATACTGAAATGAAGCGCAGCCAGTTTTCCGGCATCCTGACCCTCGGCGGTACCATTCTGGGCACCAGCCGTACCCCTTTCCGCGATATGCGGAAGATCGGCGATGATAATGTGGATAAGGTTGCCGCCATGATCAAAACCTATAAGGAACTGAAGCTGGATTGCCTGGTGACCCTGGGCGGCAACGGCACGCACAAAACGGCGAATCTGCTCTCCCAGGAAGGGCTGAATGTCATCGGCCTGCCCAAGACCATTGACAATGATATCTACGGGACAGATTTCACCTTCGGTTTCCATACGGCCAATGATATTGCCACCGAAGTGATTGACCGCATCCATTCCACCGCCGCCAGCCATGGCCGCTGCATGGTGATTGAGATCATGGGCAACAAAGCCGGCTGGCTGACGCTGTATTCCGGTGTCGCCGGCGGCGCCGATGTTATCCTGATTCCGGAAATCCCGTATAATATTGAAAAAGTCGCCGAAGTCGTTAAGCGCCGTGCGGAAAGCAACAAGGGCTTTACGATCATCGCCGTGGCGGAAGGCGCCATGGATAAGGAAGAGGCCAAGATGAAGAAGAAGGACCGCGAAGCCAGGCGCGCTTCCGAGCATTTCTCCTCCAGCGCCTATGTGGCGCAGCTGCTCCGGGAGCAGGTCGGCGTCGAAGCGCGGAACGTCGTTCCGGGTCATATCCAGCGCGGCGGTACCCCCAGCGCTTATGACCGTGTCCTCTCCACCGAGTTCGGCGTTCATGCCGCTCAGCTGATCCGGGATCGCGTTTTCGGCGTCACGGTCGCCCTCAAGGGCAATGAAATCACCCATAACCGCCTCAGCGAAGTCGCCGGCGTCGCCAAGCCCGTTCCGCCGAATCACCAGATGGTGCAGACCGCCAAGAATATCGGAATCTGCTTTGGAGACTGACCGATTATTCCCACGTTTCCCACACTGCCGGCTGATACCCGGCAGTGATTTTATTTCCGTTTCTCACCAGCGGCGTCTTCAGCAGCCAGGGGTTCTCCTGGATCGCCGGAATCAGCAGTTCCGCCCGGTCATAGTAGCAGGCCGGGTGTTCTTTGACTTTGGTGTTCTCCCGGTCCAGCAGGTTCTCAGTTCCGATGTTCCGGATCATCAGCTGAATCTCCCGCTCGCCCAGCTTGTGTTTTTTCAGGTCCAGGCTCTGGAAAGGGATCCTGCGTTCCTTGAAGTACCGTTCCGCTTTCTGGGTATCAAAGTTCTTCTTGCCGGAATAAATCTGAATGTTCATCTTCTACCTTTCAATTCTCCGCAGGTCTTTCCCGTCCAGGGTCAGAACCAGGCATTGCTTCGGATCGCACAGCCTGGAAGCGATTCTCTCCGTATATCTCTTCTGCAGCTCTTCCAGGGAAAGATTGGTGCTGATCACGGTGGAAAGGTTCCGGTTCTGCCGCTCGTTCAGCAGGTGGAAGATCTGCTCCACAGTCACATTCTGCATCATCGGCTCTGCGCCCAGGTCGTCCAGCATCAGCACCGGAACTTCCATCAGTTCCTGGACGCCGGTTTCCGCCTCATAGTAGCTCTTCCTGGCCATCTGCAGGAAAGTGTACGCGCTGATCATCAGCACCTGCTGCCCGTGCTCGATCAGGCGGTTCGCGATGGCCCGCATCAGGAATGTCTTACCCAGCCCGCTTTTTCCGTTCAGCAGGATATCCCGGACCGGAGGCTTCGGATAGCTGTCCGCCCACTTTTCACATTGTTTCCGTACAAACAGCGTCTGCTGTCTTTGGGTAAAGCCGGTTTCCGGATTGATCTCGTCCGGAATCATGTTTTCATCAAAGGTTTCAAACGTTTCCGTTTTCTGGCCGGCCAGCCCGATTTTTTCCCGGAGCTTTTTCAGGTAGGCTTTCTGCATGCATTCGCAGGGCTCCCGGATCAGTTCGCCGGTATATCCGGTGTCCCGGCATTTCGCGCAGCGGTACACGGGAGCAAGATAGTCCTCCGGGAAGCTGTTCTCTTTCAGCAGTTCCCGGATTTTGCCGTTCAGCGTCTCCATTTTCTCCGGAAAAGCGTCTTTTTCCGCGTCCTGCTTCAGGATCCGGTGAAGCGTGCCGAAGATCATCTCTTCTCTTTCGCGCACCAGGGCGTCAATCCCGGGATATTCGTTTCGGATTTTATTCCGCCGGAAGGCTTCGGTCTCTTCGTTTTTTCTGCGTTGGGCGGCATATTCGTTTTCCAGTTCGTTCAGCAGGTCTTCACGCATCGTCCTGCCCTCCCATCATGGAAATCATTCTCTTTCTGGCTTCATCCTGAGCGCCGGTGTAATCGCGCTGGGTATACTGCTGCGCGGGATTGGTTTTCTCTCCAGGTTTCGTCTTCTTTTCGGAGTACGCATCGCCGTGTGCCTTCCGGTCCTGTTGCGCGGCATCCGGGGTACGGATCCCCTGCTCGGCCCAGTAGCACAGAATCCGGTCCATATAGCTGAGCGGTTTTTTGGCCTCAAAGGCAAGATCCGCGGACAGCGAAATCATTTCCCTGCTGAAGCCCATCTCGTTTTCCCATTTTTCAAGCAGCCGCAGGGTTTTCTGGCCGATCTCCGTCTCTTTTCCGTTCCATTTTCCCTTCAGTTCCTGCAGGTACGCCTCTTTTTCATGGAAGGACCGGATATGTTCCCGGATCTGTTCTTCCTCTGTGAATCCTCTTTCCTTCCAGCTTTCCAGCAGTTTCATCACGGAGTCGAAGTTTTTCTGTTTGATCGCGCATTCCCGGGCAGCCATCATCAGGATGCTCTGCGGATAGATCTCCTTCATCCGGCTGTATTGCTCTTTCTGTGCCGGAGTCGCCGCCCCGCGGCAGCCGATCTCGTTCAAAACCTGCCGCAGTTCCTCCCGTTCCCGGGCTGCCGCGTCCACGGCTTCCTTCCCGGCCGGAGCGTTCCCTTTCCGGTTTTGCCGCGCGTTGTCAAGGATGGCATCAACCAGCGCCAGGCTGGGGTCGCTGGTTCCGGTCCTGTCGCAGGCATCCTCGATGGCCTCCTGGGAATAGTGCCATTCTTCCGTCCATTTCCGGTACAGCATGACGTTGGCATCCGATGGATTGTATTTTTTTCCGAGTTTCCGCAGCACTTTCCGGATTCCGGCTGTCACGGCCTCGTCCCGGTTCAGAACCTCTGCCGCTTCCTCCAGCGTAACCGCCTTTTCGTTGCACAGTTCCATCGCCATCTTTTCGGCATCCCGGATTTTGAAGCTTTTCCCGCGGGTTCTTGCCATATGCTTCAGCAGCATGACAATCACTTCCGTGGAAAGCTGCATCTCGTTTTTCCATTCATAGCAGGCTGCCAGTTCGGATCCGTGGAAATCCCGGATATCCTCCAGGCTGTTTTCGATTTTTCGGCAGAATTCGGCATAGTCCGGCTCGATCACGTCGCCGTCTCCGGCCAGGCTGATCTGTTTGATATTGAGGTACTGCCATGCTGCCGGATGATCCTGGACTCGGCGGACAACCCCGCGCCGCTCCCAGTAGCGGAAGGCCTTATGAATTTCTTCCTCCGTCATGCCCAGCTCCTGGCTGATCCGGCTGATGTCCATTTCCTTCTTCGGGTGGTAGCAGCACAGCAGTCCGTAAAGATACACTTTGACATATTCGCCTTTGGCTCCCGGCAGATACTCCAGGATAAACTGGTTCTCCACAGGGGTGATATCGAACATCGCGAATTGTTCATCAAAGGCAAACGTCATGGATCTGATTCCCTCCTGTCAGTCGGGATGGTCCTCCAGGATTGCGGCTGCCGCCTTCTTTCCGGCGCCCATCGCCAGGATGACGGTAGCGGCGCCGGTCACAGCGTCCCCGCCGGCATACACGTCCTTTTTCCCGGTCCTTCCCATCTCATCGGCCTGGATCCCGCCCCATTTTTCGGTTGGCAGGTCAGGCGTGGTTTTCTTGATCAGCGGATTCGGGCTGTTCCCGATCGCGACGATCACAGTCTCCACCGGAATCGCGAAATCGCTTCCCGCAACGGGAACAGGCCTTCTCCTCCCGCGCTCATCCGGCTCGCCCAGCTGCATTTCGATGCATTTGATCGCCTTCACGAAGCCGTTCTCGTCTCCTTCGATTTCCGTCGGCGCTGTCAGCATCCGGAAGATAATGCCTTCTTCTTTGGCGTGGTGGACTTCTTCCGCCCTCGCCGGCATTTCCTTTTCGCTCCGGCGGTACAGGATGGTCACTTCCGCCCCGAGGCGCTTGGCGCAGCGCGCCGCGTCCATAGCCACGTTTCCGCCGCCGATCACGGCCACATGTTCTCCGATCTTCACCGGCGTGTCATGTTCCGGGAAGGTATAGGCCTTCATCAGGTTCAGCCGCGTCAGGAATTCGTTCGCGGAATAAACGCCGCACAGGCTTTCGCCCGGGATCTTCTGGAAGTTCGGCAGTCCCGCTCCGCTGCCGATGAACACCGCGTCGTTGCCTTCTTCCAGCAGTTCGTCCACCGTGAAAGCTTTTCCGGCCACGGCGTTGGTCACAATTTTGACGCCCATCCGCTTCAGCCCGTCGATCTCCCGGCTGACCAGCTGCTTCGGCAGCCGGAATTCCGGAATGCCGTACATCAGCACGCCGCCTGCAGTGTGCAGCGCTTCATAGATCGTCACGTCCCATCCGGCTTTCGCCAGTTCCCCGGCGCAGGTCAGACCCGCGGGTCCGCTGCCGATCACGGCGGCCTTTTTCCCGCAGGGCGCTTTCTTTTCCGTCTCCGCGGCGCCTTCGCTCATCGCGGTGTCGGCGCTGAATCGTTCCAGTCGGCCGATCGCCACCGGCTCGCCCTTGATCCCGCGGACGCATTTGCTTTCGCACTGGCTCTCCTGCGGACAGACCCGTCCGCAGATCGCCGGCAGGGCGTTCTGACTCTTGATAATCTGGTAGGCGCCCTGGATATCTCCCTCCCGGATTTTGGCAATGAAGTTCGGAATCGGCACGTTCACAGGGCATCCGCTGACGCACGGGCTGTTCTTGCAGTTCAGGCAGCGCTCCGCTTCCTCCATGGCGATCTCCCGGGTGTATCCAAGTGCGACTTCTTTAAAGTTCCGGGCCCGGACTTCCGGTTCCTGTTCGGGCATCGGATGTTTAACCATCGAAAGATTCGGCATCGTTATCTTGCCTCCCCTGTCAGATTGCAGATGTGTTTTTCGCGGGCTCTCGCTTCTTCCGGCCGGAACATCCTGCCCCGGGCCATCGCCTCGTCAAAGTCCACCAGGTGTCCGTCAAAATCCGGCCCGTCCACGCAGGCAAACTTCGTTTCCCCGCCGACGGTCAGACGGCAACCGCCGCACATGCCCGTCCCGTCAATCATGATGGGATTCATGCTCACGATGGTTTTGATCTGCAGCGGTCTCGTCATTTCGCTCACGGCCTTCATCATCGGAAGCGGACCGATCGCGATCACGGTATCATAGTCGCGCCCGGCCTGGATCTGCTTTTCCAGTGCCTGGGTCACGAACCCTTTGTTTCCGTTGCTTCCGTCGTCCGTCATGATGATCAGGTTGGTGCATGCGTCTTCCAGCTCGTCTCTCAGGATGATCAGGTGCTGGTTCCGGAACCCGACGATCAGATCCACCTCAGCCCCGGCTTCATGCAGTGCCTTGGCCTGCGGATAGGCAATCGCCACGCCCAGGCCGCCGCCGATCACGGCCGCCCGTTTGATCCCCTCGGTCACGCTGGGCTCTCCCAGGGGACCCACAAAGTCCATCAGGCTGTCCCCTTCGTTCAGGGAGTTCAGCTTCTCCGTCGTATATCCGACTTTCTGGAAAATGATGGTGACCGTTCCTTTTTCCCGGTCAAACCCGGCGATGGTCAGCGGAACGCGTTCCCCTTCCTCGTCAATCCGGAAGATGATGAATTGTCCGGGTTTTGCTTTTCTCGCCACAAGGGGTGCTTCCACTTCCATCAGGGTGGTGGTCTCGTTCAATACCTGTTTCCTGATAATAGGGTACAAAATGTATCCCTCCCGTTTCCTAAGAATGTTATTTATTGTACCTTAATCCCTCTGCTTTCGCAACTTGTTCTGTGTCTTCCTTTCGTTCTCCTTCGGAGCAGGATCCGTCCGTCTCTCTTTTTGTCTGTTTTACGTCTTTTTTTTCCTTTTTTTCTGTGTTATAATAGGTTTACCATTTTTTAAGGAGGTCTTCTTTATGGCTCTTGTCACCACTACCGAGATGTTTAAGAAAGCTTATGACGGCGGTTATGCTGTCGGTGCCTTCAATGTGAATAACATGGAGATTATCCAGGGCATTACCGATGCTGCCGGTGAATTAAAGGCTCCCGTGATTCTGCAGGTTTCCAAGGGCGCCCGCGCCTATGCCAACCATACCTATCTGGTCAAGCTGGTCCAGGCCGCTGTCGAGCTGAATCCGGAGATTCCGATCGCGCTGCACCTGGATCACGGCGACAGCTTTGAGCTCTGCAAGAGCTGCATTGACGGCGGGTTCACTTCCGTCATGATCGATGCCTCCTCCAAGCCCTTTGAAGAGAATATCGCCCTGACCCGCCAGGTCGTGGAATATGCGCATGACCACGGCGTCGTCGTCGAGGCCGAGCTCGGCACGCTGGCCGGTGTGGAGGATGAGGTTTCCGTCGATGCCGACAAGGCGATGTACACCCATCCGGAAGAAGTGGTCGAGTTCGCCACCCGTACCGGGTGTGACTCGCTGGCCATCGCGATCGGGACGAGTCACGGCGCCTACAAGTTCAAGCCCGGCACCAAGCCCCAGCTCCGGTTTGACGTGCTGGAGGAATGCTCCAGGCAACTCCCCGGCTTCCCGATCGTGCTGCACGGTTCCTCTTCCGTTCCCCAGGAATTCGTGAAGATCATCAACCAGTACGGCGGCAATATGCCCGGTGCCATCGGCATTCCGGAAGAGCAGCTCCGCCAGGCGGCCCGCAGCGCTGTCTGCAAGATCAATATCGACTCCGACATTCGTCTGGCCATGACCGCTGTCATCCGCAAGTATTTCGCGGAGCATCCGGATCATTTCGATCCCCGTCAGTACCTGAAGCCCGCCCGCCAGGCTGTTCATGACATGGTTGCCCATAAGATCGTGGATGTCCTGGGTTGCGACGGCAAAGCCTGATCCCCCGAAAAATTCGCGCGCTGATCATCTCAGCGCGCGTTTTCTTTTTATCTCAGCCGGATCATTTCGCAGTTGTCACCGGGAATCTTCCAGAAGTCCTCGATGGGCGTCTGCCGGATCTGGCTGATTATGCTCCGGTTCATGGCCCCATGGCCGACAATCAGCACGTTCTTCCCTTTTTCCGTCAGCGGTTCGATCTTCTCCTCCAGGAAGGACTTTGTCCTCGCGAAAAGCTCCGCGAAAGTTTCCGCCCCGCCGATGGATTCGGTATATTGCTCAGGGTGCTGGAACAGGATGTTGATCGGGCAGTCGGGGATGCTGAAGCTGTTGGCCAGTCCCTCATATTCGCCGAATCCCATCTCCCGCAGCCGGTCGTCCGACAGGATGGGGATATTCCGTCCCCGCAGGAGGATTTCCGCGGTTTCCCTGGCCCGGATCAGCGGTGAGCAGTAGCACAGATCCAGCGGAATCTCCCGGTATTTCTCCCGGGCTTCTTCGGCCATCTGCCGTCCCGCCGCGTTCAGCGGAATATCCGTCCCTCCCTGCAGCTTATGCAGGTCGTTCCAGTCCGTTCTTCCGTGTCTGATAATGTACAGCATATTTTATTCTTTCGCCCTGGAAGGATCGTAGATCCGTTCCGCTTTCGGTTTGTACTCATCCTGGAACAGTTCTTTCTTCTCCGTCACAACCCCGTCCGTATAGGTGATCCGGTAGCTCTTGACCACATACCCGTCCCGGGCATTGGCCGCGCTTTCCTTGTCGCTCACGTACACCGGTTCCATCAGCACCGGCGGGATCGTCTCGATGATTTCCGATGTCAGCTCGTATTTGACGTTCCCCAGGTCCTGCCCGTACATGTTCACCTTGCAGATCAGCCTTTTCTTGTTCGAAGGGTCTGCAAGCACCTGCGCGGTAATATAGATGTTCTGTTCCGTCGTGTTCTTGAAGCTCAGGTCGATCTTCTTTCCGCCCTTGTACCAGTACACGGTGGCATCCTTCCCGTATTCCGTGTAGGATACGGAGTCGGAATGCGGCCGCCGTCTCAGGATCTGCAGCCCGGCGCGCACCGCCGCCTGGTATACGGTCGTGCTGGCTTGGCACACGCCCCCGCCGACGCCTTCCACATGCTCGTCGTAGGCGTATTCAATCGCCGTGTAGAATCCGTTGCTCAGCGTTCTCTCCCCGACGACGTCATTGAAGCTGAAGGTCTTTCCGGGCTTCAGGATATATCCGTTGATCGGCTGGAAAGCCCGCCGGATATTGTTGTTCCGGTTGTCGGTGGAATGCTTGTCGATCGGTGTGGTGGCTGAGGAGCGCAGCGCGTAGTTCTTCTCCAGCTCCCGCTGGGTAACCTGGGGCGCGATTTCTTCCGGAATCAGTTCCACCGTTCCGCTCTGCATCGTGCTCACCATCTGATACAGCTGTTGGATCACCGGTTCAATCTCCAGCGACAGTCCGGTTTCTTCCGCGTTGAATACAAAGGGATACGGCAGGTCGGGGTTGAATTCCTTCAGAGAGGCATCCTTCACGGGCCTGTCGATTTTCGCCTTGATGTTCGTCAGCAGCCGGTCAATCTCCCCGGTGTTTCCGCTTGGTTTGGCGGTATACACCATGTAGGGTTCTTTTTCCAGCCGTTCCATTTCCGCGTATCTCTCTTCCGCGGTGCCGCTGTGGCCGTGGGTCCAGGCTTCGTTCATCAGCTCGATCAGCTGGTTCTGGTCCACGGCCATGTTCAGGGTGTCCGTGTTGATGTCCGCTACCACGTTTCCCTGGTACACCAGCTGAACCTTCCACGCGTCATGCCGCTGGTTGATCTGGCTCTGCACGGAATTCATCGCCTGATCCGGGGTCATCCCGCCCAGGTGGATGCCGTCGACATACACCCCCGGGCAGTACAGCTGGTTATATGGGCTGATTTTGTCGCTGATGCGTCTCTTCTCCGCGATATTCTGGGAAGTCCGTACGCCCGCGATAATCGCTCCGGCGATGACCGCGACGGCGGCCACGACGGCGACTGCCTTCCATACGCCTTTTTTTCCGCCGTATTTCCTGGGCGGGGTTTCCGGCGCGGGCTGATAGTATCCCCGGCCGTTCTCCGTCCGATAGTGGCTCCCCGTGGTTTGCTGCCGGGGATCGGCATACGGAATACTCCTGGCAGTCGGCTGCGGGGGAATATATCCCCGGAACGTTCCGTGGGCAGAGGTGTCCCGCATCGCCTGCGCCGCGTTTTCCACCCGCTCCGGAGCGGATTCTTTACGACTGGAACGTCTTCCTGTCTGTTGCTCTCTCGTTCCAATCTCCGCCTTTCTTCTCATGGTTTCCTGTCTGTCAGTTCAGCAGGTTTTGATCGTCGTTCTCCTGTCCTGCTTCTTCCCGGGCTTTCCGGGCTTCTTCCTCGGCCTTGGCTTCTCTCCGGGCCTTCTCTTCTTCCTCCAGCACGTCCTTCGCTTCTTCCAGCACCTGCGAAGTCGTCCGGGGCTTGTCAGCCCCGAGTCCTTCCTGAACGCTGCCGGTTTCCATCACGGCGAGGAACTCGGCGCGGTTCAGTGTCTCATACTTCAGCAGCGCGTCCACCAGCGCGTTCAGTTCCTTGATCTTGTCCGTCAGGATCTGCTTGGCGGTTTCGTAGCATTTGCTCAGGATGGAGGCGACTTCCCGGTCGATCTTCGCGGCGATCTCTTCGCTGTATTCCCGGCTCTGGCCGAATTCCATGCCGACAAACACTTCCTGGTCGCTTCCCAGGTAGATCGTGCCGATGTTGTCGCTCATGCCGAACTGCGTCACCATCTTCCGGCACAGTTCCGTGGCGCGCTTCAGGTCGCTGGAGGATCCGGTATAGATTTCTCCCAGCGCAACTTCTTCCGCCGCGTGACCGCCCAGCATCATGGTAATCTGGTCCAGCAGCTGGCTGCGGCTCATGTTGTCGTGCTCCTCGGCCGGCAGCGCCAGCGTATGGCCGGCAGCCTGCCCTCTCGGAACCACGGTGATCAGGTGCACTTCGTCGCAGCCCTTCAGCAGGTGGCCGACGATGGCGTGTCCGCCTTCATGGAAGGCAACCATCCGCCTGTCCTGCTCGTTTACTTTATGGCTCTTCTTTTCCGGGCCCATCTGAACCCGGGCGATCGCGTCGATCAGCAGCTGCTGGTCAATCTTCTTCTTCCGGGCCCGGGCAGCCAGGATGGCGGCTTCGTTCATCACGTTTTCCAGGTCCGCGCCGGTGGCAAAGGGCATCCGTTTCGCGATGTTCTCCAGGTCCACGTCGTCTTCCAGCGTCTTGCCGCGGCTGTGCACCTTCAGGATCGCGACCCGGCCGTTCTGGTCCGGATAGTTGACCGTCACCTGTCGGTCAAAGCGGCCCGGACGCATCAGCGCGGGATCCAGGATATCGCGCCGGTTGGTCGCTGCCATGACGATAATCCCCTCGTTCACGGCAAATCCGTCCATTTCAACCAGCAGCTGGTTCAGCGTCTGTTCCCGCTCATCATGGCCGCCGCCCAGGCCGGCGCCGCGGTGGCGTCCCACCGCGTCAATCTCGTCGATGAACACGATCGCCGGGGCAACTTTCTTTGCCTGTTCAAACAGATCCCGCACGCGGCTCGCGCCGACGCCGACAAACATCTCCACAAAGTCGCTGCCGCTGATGGAGAAGAACGGAACCCCGGCTTCCCCGGCCACGGCTTTGGCCAGCAGCGTTTTGCCGGTTCCGGGAGGTCCGACCAGCAGCACGCCCTTCGGGATCCGCGCGCCGACTTCGGTGTAGTTCTTCGGATTCTTCAGGAAATCGACCATTTCCTGCAGTTCTTCCTTTTCCTCGTCCGCGCCGGCCACGTCGGCAAATGTCACCTTGTTTTTGGAGGGATCCTGCATTCTCGCCCGGCTGCGGCCGAAGGACATGACCCGTCCGTTGCCGCCGCCCTGCGCGCGCATCATCAGGAACCACACAAGCGCCATGACGCCCAGCATGATCAGGTACGGAATGAATTCATACCACCACGGAACCACGACCGGCGCCCGGTACTGGATATCGAAGCTCAGGTCGTTGACGGTCACGTCGCTCAGCGAAACGCCTTTTTTGTTTGCTTCCATCTGGCGCACGGTCTCGATAAAGTCGTCGCCGATGGTGGTTTCAAAGTCGTAGCTCCGCTCCGGGAAATCCGCCTCGGCAACCCGTGTCGCTCCGTTTTTCCCGCCGTATACGCCCACGAGGGAATTGCCGCGGATCGCCACCCGGCCGACCTGTCCTTTGTCAATGGCCTCCAGCAGCTGCGGATATTCAATTCTCTTGCTGACGGTCTGGCGCAGTCCGCCGTTCAGCAGAATGGCGATCAGCAGCAGCGTACCGATCAGGATAAAATATCCGATAATACCCTTTGACGGTTTACTTTTCAAATTGCTTTCCTCCTTGTGCCGGCATTCGGTTGCTGTCCGTCAGTTGTCGGCGTAAATTCTGGGACTCAGTACTCCGATATCAGGCAGGTTCCGGTAGACCTGGTCGTAATCCAGCCCGTAGCCTACCACAAATGCGTCCGGAATGTCAAAGCAGACATAGTCCACATGCAGGTCCTGAATCTTCCGCCTGGCCGGTTTGTCCAGCAGCGTGGCGATTTTCAGGCTCTTCGCCCCCCGCTGCTCCAGGATCTTCTTCAGGTAGCTCAGCGTAATCCCGGTGTCCACGATGTCTTCCACCACGATCACGTCTTTTCCGACAATGTCGTGATCCAGGTCCTTCAGGATCCGGACGACGCCGCTCGTTTTTGTTGCGCTGCCGTAGCTGGAGATCGCCATGAAGTCCAGGGTCACCGGCAGGTCGATCTCCCGGATCAGGTCTGTGAAGAAGACCGACGCTCCTTTCAGGATGCAGACGAGCACCGGTTTTTTCCCCCGGAAATCGTTCGTAATCTGTGCCCCGAGTTCCCGTACCTTCGCGGCAATCTCGTCCCGGGTAATCAGCACCCGGTCCAGGTCTTTGTACAGTTCACAGTCTTTCTCCATTGTTTTCTTCCTCGCTTTCCCCGCAGGCCCATGGCAGCTCGCCGCGCCATTGCAGCCGTATGTTCCTGTTCCCCGCGTTCCATGCCGGCACAGCGCCGGCGCCGACGCCGGCAACCAGCAGCACTTCGTTTCCCCGGCAAAGCAGCGGAATCTCGTCCCGCCAGATTTCTTCAATCTTCCGGTCTGTCAGGTAATCCTGCAGTTTCCGGCTGCCGTCCATCCCGAAGGGACGGATCCGGTCTCCCGGCCTCCGGGTGCGGAGGACGCATCCTTCGGTGAATTCCTCCGGAACCTCCTGGATCCTTTTCCCGTCTCCCGGGTTTCCTTCCGAGGGTCCGGTCGTCATCGCGTACTGCCCGAACCGGATTTCCCCGCTCTGGTAGGCCGTCTCTTCCGGTGTTTCCCGCCGGATGCCGGTCAGGTGGATATATCCCCGGCTTCTTTCGGCGTATGTTTCTCCGGGCAGGTTCACTTTTCCCCGTTCTTTCCGGATCAGGGCGGCTAGCGCCTCGGTCTGCGCCGCGCTCAGCCCGCGCTCCTCCCGTTTCGGCCCGTTCTCTTTCCACCAGGCCCGCAGCACCCGTTTCTGCATCGGTTCCGGCAGTTGTGCCAGGGCCCCGGTCCTGATCCGGTTTGCCGTGCTGTGGATCCCGAGGAATGTTTCCGCTTCTTCCTGCAGCATCCTGTTCTCTTCCGACAGGATGGCCGCGGTCCTTGCGATCCTTTCCGCCGCGCCGGGGGCCATTTCCGCCATCAGCGGAATCAGCCGCATCCGGACTTCATTGCGCAGATAATACGGACTTTGGTTTGTTTTGTCTTCCCGCCAGCCGTATCCGTCCTGCCGGAGCGCTTCCCGGATTTCCGTCCGTCCCGTACCCAACAGAGGCCGCCGGATGGTGTATCCGTTCCGCTGATCGTTTTCGCTCATGCAGTCCAGGCCTTCCAGCCCGCTTCCCCGCATCAGCCGCATCAGGAAGGTCTCCGCCAGATCGTCCCGGTTGTGGGCCAGCACCAGCGTCCGGACGCCGGTCTCCTCCATCCGGTCCTCAAAAGCCCGGAAACGGGCTTCGCGGCAGGCGTTTTCGTCCTTCCGTCCGTCCAGCCGTACCCGGACCGTGTGGAAGGGAATCCGCAGCTCCCGGCAGACTTCCCGGCAGAACGCTTCGTCCCGGTCCGCGTCTTCCCCGCGGATCCCGTGGTTCACGTGGATCGCCTCCGGCCGGGTTTCTCCGTCTTCCCGGGCCATCGCGGCCAGTCGGATCAGCGCGGTGCTGTCCGCCCCGCCGGAAAACCCGATCAGGCATCGGCCTTCCGGCAGTTTCCCGGCTTTCTGCCGCAGTGCTTCCAGCCCGGTCATTACTGCTCCCGCAGCGGTGCGCCGCAGACGTTGCAGGGTTTCAGGTTGCTGTACGGAGCCACGTTGATCTCCGCGTAGGTGAATTGCCCCTGCAGCGGGGTGTACTTCTCGTTGATGATCTTGCAGTAGGGATCCAGGTGGTAGTACTCCCCGTTCTTCGGGTTATAGTACAGCAGCGTGCTGGGATAAACAGCCGGGGTGGGCGTCGGCGTCGGCGCCTCGGTCACGTTGGGGTCCGGCGTCTCGACTTCTTCATACGTCTGCAGGCTCTGCGGATCGATGAACCACTCGTTGTTTTCCTTCACCATCAGGATCGTCAGGCGGTAGATTTCCGCGGGTTTCCCGTTGTTCCGGTCGATCTTCGATACCACGGTCACCCTTCGGCTGGTGTCCGCGTCTGTCCCGGAGACGCTTTCGATCGTGCAGTCTTTCGGGGTCCGGTTGGCCAGCAGGCCGAACAGGCTGTACCGCGGGTTTTCCATTTTGCTCTGCCAGCTGGGAGAGCACAGTGTCAGCATCTCATCCTGCCGGTTTCCGCTCCAGTAGGTGAAGAAGGTCACCAGCCTCTCCCGGATCGAGGTGTCCGCGGCGCTCGGGGTTTCCTGGGCGGCCGGCGGCACGTTTGTCACCAGCGCGATCTCCCCCGCGGGCTGCCCGCCCGTGCTGTCGCTCCCCTGGTCGGGTTCCGCGGTCACGGCCGCGCCGGCCTGTCGGGTCGGATCGCCCGTGGAATTGCTGTCCGGTTTTTTGAGGATGAAACTCACCGCCGTCAGCAGGCACAGCGCCAGCGCGATAATCGTGAAGGTCAGCCGTTTGTTGTTGGCCACCAGCGGTTTGACCCACAGCAGGCCGGTCGCCGCCGCGGCCAGGAGCAGGAACGCGCCTTTCAGGATCGGGTTTTTCAGGATCAGCACCGCCGCGACAAATAAGGCGATCAGCGCCGCCCCGATCAGGATCAGATGCACGTCGTTGAACCGGAAGGGCTGCTTGCGGACGGGAACCCGCTGCGGCACATATCCGCCGCCGTTCAGCGGAACCTGCTGCTGCGGCTGCTGCGGCTGCTGGTATCCCGTTTGGTATCCTGTCTGGTATCCGGTCTGATATCCGGTCTGGTATCCGGTCTGGTATCCTGTTTGCTGCGGGGGTTGCTGAGCCTGTCCCTGGGGTGGGGTGTACCTGCCCATCTGGTTGTATGCGTTGTACCCCTGCTGGTATCCGGTGGGTGCCTGGTATCCCTGGCTGGAATACCCGGGGCTGTAGGGAGTCTGGGGAATAAAGCTGCCTCCGCTTGGATTCTGTCCCGGCGGATTGGCGTATCCGCTCACCGGCGCGTTCGGGTCCGGATATCCGGCAACCGGCTGCGCCTGAAACTGGTATCCGCCGTAGCCTGATGTCGTATTGGGTCTGGAAGCGTATCCGTTCTCATTCTGTCCGACAATGACCTGCGGGGTGGTATATCCTCGGCTCTGCGGAGTCTGGTATCCCGTCTGGTAGCCGTTCTGGGGAGCGAACTGCGGATTGTATCCCGGATATCCGCCTGTATTCTGCTGCCTTCCCGGCATCCCCTGCGGCCCGGTTTCTCCGCCCGGCCAGCCCTGGTTCGGCTGTCCGTACCCGTTATTGCTCTGGTTAAAATAACCGTTTTGATTCATTCATGATCCCTTTCCGCGTAATCCGCGTAATCCCTTGCCGCCATGCGATATATGCACAGCAGTACAATCATAAATTTTATCATTCTTGCCCTGGATTGTAAACCTTTTTTTCCTTCGTTGACATGCTTCTTTGTCCTGTGGTAAAATTTGAGCAATAAATAGGAATGGGAGGGATTATCCGGTGTCTTCCCGGACTCGTTCGATGCATCAGACGAAGTCGGATCTTCTCATCGGATTAATGGCCGTCTCTCTTTATTTTCTGTTGGGCATGTCTTTTTTTTGGTGTCTTTCCATCAATAACTTTTTCCTCCGCGTGGTGAACCGTACCCTGGCGACCACGCTGCTGACCTATTTTGCCATGTCCTGTGCCATGCACGCCGTCTACGGCGGCTTCGATGTCGGCCGCAAGAAGTCAAAGCCCGTCATCTCCGCCATGATTGCCGGCACGGTCATTACCGACGCCGTCACCTATCTCCAGCTGGAGATCATGAACGTCAATGAGCATAACAACGCCACGCTGAAGCTCTGGGGTCCCGATCTGCTGCTCCTGCTTCTCTGTATTCTGATCCAGACGGTGATCATCATCCTCTTCGTCCGCTTCGGCAATCAGCTGTATTTCCATTTTCATCCCCCCCGCAGCTGCCTGATTATTCTCGGTTCCCCCTCCCAGGAGGAGGATATCCGCGCGAAGATCAGCCGCTACCGCCTCCAGTGGCGCGTGGATGACGCCGTTCTTTATAATGTGCCGGATCTGATGCAGCGGATCGACCGGGCGGATGTGGTCTTCATCGGCCAGGTCCCCGAGGATGTGAAGTTTCCTCTCCTGAAGATGTGCTATGATGACCGGAAGGACGTGATGTCCAAGGCCCAGCTGCAGGATATCATGCTCTGCAACGCCCGTCCCACCGTCGTGGATGACGCGGCCTTCCTCGCCATGGAGTATAACAAGACGACGATTTTCCAGCGGGCGATCAAGCGCGTCAGCGATATCGTGATCTCTCTCCTGGCCATGGTTCTCTTCTCCCCGTTTATCCTGATCATTTCAATCATGATCCGGCTGGAGGACGGGGGGCCGGTCATTTTCCGCCAGGCCCGGCTGACGGCTGACGGCCGGACCTTCACCATCCGCAAGTTCCGCACCATGGTTCCGCAAAGCGGGACCGAGGAGGTGCAGACCTCCATCACCGTGGATGATCCGCGGATCACCCGGGTCGGCGCTTTCCTGCGCCGCTTCCGTCTCGATGAGATTCCCCAGTTTTTCAATATTCTGATCGGGGATATGTCCCTCGTCGGCCCCCGGCCCGAGATGATGGCGAACGTTGCCCGCTACAAGATGGAGCTTCCCGCCTTCATTTACCGGGAAAAGATGAAAGCCGGCCTCACGGGATACGCCCAGATTGAGGGCCGCTACAACACCTCAGCCGAGGATAAGCTGATGCTGGATATGATGTATATCGAGTCCTTTTCCATCTGGCTGGATGTCAAGCTTCTGCTGCGGACGTTTACCGTCCTGGCCCGCAAAGATTCTACCCAGGGCTTTACAACCGCCCCGGATAAGATAATGCCCATAAATATTGCGAAGGAGAATGGAAAAAAATGAACACAACGCTTCTGATCATGGCTGCAGGTCTCGGTTCCCGTTACGGTGGCAACAAACAGATTGACCGGATCGGCCCGAACGGGGAAATCCTGATGGAGTATTCCGTTTATGACGCGATGGAAGCCGGTTTCGATAAGGTGGTTTTCGTCATCCGCAGGAGCATGGATACGCTCTTCCGCGAGATGATCGGCGATAAGATTGCCAAAAAGGTGGAAGTGCACTACGCCTACCAGGAGTTTGATTCCCTGCCCGGCGGTTTCGTTCCCCCGGCGGACCGGACCAAGCCCTACGGCACCGTCCATGCCGTCATGTGCGCGAAGGATCTGATCCACGAGCCCTTCGCCGTCATCAACGCCGATGACTATTACGGCAAGGATGCTTTCGTGGCCATGGCCGCCTCCCTGAAGCGTCTCCGCACCGCGGAGAATATGGCGTCCATGGTCGCCTATTATCTGAAGAATACCGTCTCCAGGAACGGTCATGTCTCCCGCGGCATCTGCGCCACGGATGATAACGGTCATCTGGTCAAGGTGGTCGAGACTTACAGCATCCTGCCCTTCCCGGATGGCACCATCCGCGATATCCATGATAATCCCGAAGGCGTCATTCTCGATCCCAACGCCCTCGTCTCCATGAATATGTGGGGGTTCGCGCCCTCCTTCTTCGAGGTCGGCACGGCCTATCTGAAGGATTTCCTCGCGGATACTTCCGGGGATCCCCTGAAGAAGGAGTGCCTCCTGCCCTCCCTGGTCGATGTCCTGATGCACACCGCCGGCCTGAAGGTCGAAGTGCTCTCCACGGATGCCGTCTGGTTCGGCGTGACTTATAAGGAAGACAAGGCCTATGTCACCGCCGAGCTGAAGAAGCTGCATGACAGCGGCAGCTATCCGCCCGCCCTGTAAGGCGCCCGGATGATGAGCAGTGAATCTTCCCGGCTTCTCTGCATCGGTTCCTATCCGGATTCCCTGCTGCCGACAGCGCTGACAGTCCTCGCCTGCGGAGCGGTTTCGCCCCTGGGCAGCGCGGATGCGCTGGATGTTTTCCGGATTTTGCCGAAATCCGATGCGGAGGATGCTGTCCTTTCCGTCGCGAAGGATTATTCCGCCTGTCCTTTCTTTTTCAAATCCGCCTTTGCCGTTTCTTCCTGGGTTCCCGTTATGCCGGAGCTCCGGGATCTGGTTTCGGATGCGCAGACGGAGGCCCTGCTTTCCGCCCTGCGCGGAAAGGGTATGCCCCTGTCTTTCCGCACGGACCGGGAAGCGGTGGAATGGGCCTTTTCCCTGCTGCTGGGCCAGCCGGACCGGCCTGCTTCCGCGCCCTTCTTTTCCTGGCTGTCCGGCCTGCAGGCGCTGATGGCCCGGGGACAGGAGATTCGCCTCACGGTGCTGGCGGATCCGGCGGACGCCTTTTCCGCCGGCATCGCTTTCGCCCTGCTGCATCATCTGCGCACGCTTGCCGCCGGCAGTCCGCTGTTCGTTTCCCTCGTGCTGGTTTCGCCCCCCGCTTCCCGTCTCCCGGAGTCGGCCGCTTCGCTGCGGGCCACCCTGGAGTCCCTGCGGGTCCGTTCCCCCGGGGATGCGCTGTGGCTGCTTTCCCTGCCTTCTTCCGCGGCGGAGACGGATTCGGCCGATCAGATCGTCGCCTTTGCCGTTGCGGAAGTGATCAGTGAAATCCACGCGCGGGAAGCGCTGCCTTCGCCCGGTTTTCATGGGAAGGAGACGGACGGAACCCTGACCTTCCGTTCCCTGGGGGATCATGCCGCGCCTTTTGCGGCTTTCCTGTCTTCGGCCCTGCTTCTCCTGACGGATGTCCTTCCCGCCCTCCGGGATTATCTGAAGCATCCCGGTGCGGGTCTTCGCGCCATCTCCCGGAGTTCCCGCCGGAGCCTCTGCCGTGCCCTGCTTGCGGGCGAGCCAGGCCCGGACCGGGCGGAGCAGACGGTCTCCGCCCTGGATCGGGCGCTGAAAACCTTCCTGACCCGGCTGCTGTTTTTCCTGCGGTCGCTTCCGTTTTCCCTGCGCCTCTCCGCGGAGACGGCGAACCTCTGGCAGGAAGCCGTCGCCGCCTGCGGCCGGTATATCACGGTCGCCGCCGAGTATGATACAACCACCGCCGAGGTGCATGAGACCGGCCTGGATGCTGTCCGCCCGGTCCATCGGGACACCCTGGATGATACGGATGAGGAGCAGCTCCTGCGCCGCCTGGAGGATATGAAAAAGCAGCTGGACGACGAGTCCGCCGCCCGGGATCGTGCTTTTTCCGTTCTGGGCGGTCTGCGTGCCCTCCAGGTCCGGCTGGACTGCCTGACCCGCTGCCGCGCCGCGCTGGCCGATACCGAGGAAAAGCTTTCCGCTCCCCGGGAGGATACCGAGCGCCTGACGCTGCTGAAGAGGGAGCGCCGCGTCCGTCTTCTCTCGGCCGCCATCTCCCGTTGCGAGTCCGAGCTCGCGCCGGAAGCCGTCCGCGCTTCCGTGGCCCGTCTTTCGTCAAAGCCGCCGGAGGCCGATGCGGATCCCTATGCCGGCGTCATCCTTTCGGAGGAAACCTGCCATTTTCTGGAGGGGCTGCTTTCCCGTCCGGATCCGGCCAGGCCGGATCATGTTCCGCTTCTTTTCCCGGATTCCCCTTCCTTCACGCTGAAATCGCTCCAGAAGCAGCTCACCGCCTCCGTTTCTCCGGAGGAAGCCCGCGGCCTGACGCTCACCGATTATTTCTCCCGGGTTTATGCCTGCTGCCTGGCCGCCGTCTCTTCCCTGGAGTTTCCCTCCCGGGGGGAGATGCCCGCCCTGCCGCTCCTGCCGGATCTGCTTCCGCTGTCCCCTCCCGCCTCGGTGGAGGATCTCCTGGTGCTCCTTCCGCCCCCGCGGACGCCGGAGTCGGATCGTTCGGAGCTCCGCGGCCTCCTGTCCATGCTGCTCCTGCGCCAGTACCGGCGCCGCGCAGCAGAGGAGGCCGCGCTGACGGTCACCCCCTGTACGCCGGATGCCTCCCCCGTGCTTCGCTTCTGGCTCGCCTCCCGCGGGGCGGATCAGGTCTCGGTGCTGTCCCTGTCCTCTCCGGAGGGGGCCGCCTGTCCCTTTGCGCTCTTCCTGCCCGGCCGGGGGATCCTGCCCGCCTGGCGCGGCCAGGATCACGCGAAGCTCATTCCTTCGTTCGTCACCTGGTATGATGCCGATACGGATACCTTTGCCGATCCCGTCTCCCATCTCAGCGATGCCGACAGCCGCCTGCTCGCGGAGAGGCTGCGGTCTTTCCTGGCCGCCCTGGGAGAGGAGGCCGATCCGGTGCTCATGTCTTTTCTCCGGGATTTCCTCGGCGATCTGTCCGCCGGTTCCGTTCCCGTCCCGGATCAGAATCAGCTGAAAACCCGGCTCCTCGCCGTCTGCGGCCTGCTGCCGCTGCCGGCGTATGAGCCTGTTCTCTCCGCGCGGACCACGGTCTATGAGCATGCGCTCTCCCTCGATCCGGTCGGCGCCTGCCTGACCGGGGATCCCGGTTTCCCGGCCGCTTCCTGCGCGGATTTCACCGGGGAGGTCTGCTATTGCTGGAAGGACATCCCCTTTGCCCGCTCCCATCCGCGCTTCCTGCTGGACAGCACCCACGCCGCCCAGGAAGCCTATGTCCTCTCCCGTCTGGCGGAGGAGTGCGCCGCGCTGTCCGGGGCTTCCGATGATTATCAGGATGCGCTTTCCCGCGAACTGAAGGGGATTCTGGACCGCTGTCCGGATGCGCAGCCGGAGTGCCGTTCCCTGGCCCTTTCCCTCCTGGACAAGGCAAATAAACCCATCACCGGCCGGGATCCGTCCTTTACCTGGCCCTGGGACCCGCTGTCCCCCGCCATGCGCACGATCCTCCACGAGTCCCTCGGCGATCAGCTGGCCGCTCTGGCGCTGGATCCTTTTTCGGATCTCCTGGCGGTTGCTCCCGCCCGCGGCGAGGAAATCCTCGGGGATTCGATTCTTTCCGCCATGTGCCTGCTCCCGGCGGCCGATCCGCCCTCTGCTCCCGCTGCCGATCCGGCCGGGGATCCGGAGCCGGATGCGGCGCCCGCCCCGGCGTCTGTCCCGGTGTCTGTCCCGGGATCTGTCCCGGGATCTGTCCCGATGGAAGCCGCCCCGGCGCCCGCGGTCCAGCCGGACGCGGTTCTCCCGCCGCTGTCGGCGGCCTTTGCCCGCGCCCTTTGCACCCTGGAGGAGGGCAAGACGCTGCTCCGCCCGGGTTTTCTCCGCTTCGAGCGCCTCTCAGGCGGCGCCTTCCGCGTTTCCCTGGTGCTGGATGGGGCTTTCCCGGTCCGTCTGGTCCGCAGGTATGCGGAGGAGGAAGTGGTCCGCCTCTACGCCCATGATATCCCGACAGTCGCGGTCTGGCCTTCCGTGCCCTTCCGCCCGGAGGAATGGCATGCCTATTTTGTCTATGCCCATCTCTCGGAGGGCTTTTCCCTCTCCGTCCTGCCGGAGGGCGGCTCCTTCGCGGATCTTCCGTCGGTTTCCCCCGGCCGTTTTTCCGCCTGCTATGAATCCTTCCCGCTCTGTATATCCCTCATGAAGGGGGATCAGACCCTCGGTGCCGTGCCGAATCTCCTGCCCCATCCGGATCTGACCCCCGCCGACCCCACCGTTGTCTGCCTGGATTTCGGCTCGTCCGCCGCTTCGGTCGTCTGTTCCTCCTCCGGCCGCCGCAGGCCGCTCCAGGGCCCGCCCATGATCCGCGCCCTGCTGGTGAATCCCGCCTCTTCCAGGGATCTGCTCCGCCGGGAGTTTCTCCCCGCGGTTCCTGTTTCGGCGCTTCTCCCGACGGTCTCGCGGATTTTCCGCAACGCGCCCGGGACCCCGCCCGTTCCCTTTGTGGATGGGATCATCCTGATGTCCTCCTCCCTGGAGGATCTCCTCTCCACGCCTTCCGATGCCGTCTATACCTCCCTGAAGTGGGAGGAGGAGAAAGGCCGTTCCAATTTCCTCTGCCTCCATCAGGTGCTGCTGATGGCGGCCCTGCAGGCTCGTTCCGAGGGGGCCGCTTCCCTTTCCTTCCGTTTCTCCCTGCCGGATGAGATGGCCCGGGAAGGCCGGGAAAAGCTGATGAATCTCTTCCTCTCCCTGTCGGAGAAGGTGCTGCGGGAGAGCGGCTTCCCGTTCCAGCCGGAGGGGCTTCCGGTCCTCTTCTCTTCCGAGAGCGCTGCCCTCGGATCCTATTTCCGTTACTGCGCGCCCGAGGATACCCGCGGCGGCTTCATGGTGCTGGATCTGGGTTCCTGCACGGCGGATATCTCCCTCTTCCTTCGCGGCCGTCCCCAGGCGGTGCGCACCTGCCAGATCCCCCTGGGCGTTCATTATATGTTCCTGCCCTCGCTCCTCCGCGATCCGGAGATGATTCTCCGCGAGTTCGGCGCCTGGCCGGAGGATTCCTTCCGCCGGGATCTGCTTCTGCTGACGCAGGCGCTCTCCGCCGCCCGCACGGATCCGGCCGCCCTGCGCCGGGCCCGCGTCGCGCTGGATTTCTTCCTGTCGGATCATCTGCCCGCTCTCATCTCGGCCATGTCCCAGATGATTTCCCAGGGCGTCCCGACGCGCTTCGGCGCCCTCCTGCTCCTGCATTTTTCTTATCTGATGATGCTCTCCGGCCTCGTCCTTCTGCAGCTCGCTGCCGATCCCAGCCGCAATGATTTTCTCCCCGAGCAGATGACGCTCTGCATCGCCGGCCGCGGCGCCGTGCTGATGGAGGCGCTTCCCCCGGCGCTGAAGAAGTCCCTCTGGCATTTCCTGACGATGTTCCGCAATAAGCGCGTCGCCGCCCTCTCCCTCCTCTTCTCTTCCGAGAAAAAAATGGAGATCCCCGTCGGTCTCTCCATGCTGGAGGAAGTATACGCTGCGCTCCCTCCCGCGGCGTCCGTCCCTGCGTCCATCGCCGTCCGTCCGGAGGAGCTCCTGCCGGAGTTCCTGCTCCGTTTCCTGCGGGAGTTCCCGTTCTCTGCCCAGCTGCTCTTCCCCGGGTTCTATACCGGTGATTATTATCATCCCTTCTCCCCCCTGGGAGAAAGCCTGATCGAGTCCTCCATCGCCCAGTCCTTCCCCCCGGCCGAAACCCCGCGTCCCTATGATTCCCTGTCCGCCTGGATCGGAAATCTCCTGGATCTCCTGTCCTGAAAGGAGCCGTATGGAACAGATTTCTTCCCTCAAAAACCCCCGCGTCGCCGCCTGGCGTTCCCTGCAGGATCGGAAGGGCCGCCGGGAACAGGATGCCTTTCTGGTGGAGGGCGCCCGGATGGTGCGCGAGGCCCTCGCGTCGGATTTTGAGGTCCGCGCCCTGCTCGTCCGCGAGGGCTTTGATCCGTCTTTCCCCCTGCCCGCCGGCGTCCCGGCCTGGTCCCTGCCGGATCATGTCTTCGCGTCCGTTTCCGATACGCGCACGCCCCAGGGCATCGCGGCCGTGCTCTCCCGCCGTGTCCGGCCTCTCAGCGGTTCGCGCTTTGTCGCCCTCGATACCGTGCAGGATCCCGGCAATGTGGGCACGATCATCCGGACGGCGGATGCCGCCGGCCTTGACGGCGTGATTCTCTCCCCGGATTGTGCCGATCTCTTTTCGCCGAAGGTGCTCCGGTCAACCATGGGCAGCGTCTTCCGCATGACCTTTGCTTTCCCGCCGGATCTCCCGTCCTTCCTTCGCTCCTTCCGGGGCCGCGGTTTTTCCGTTCTCTCATCCCAGCTCGACGGCGATCCGTTCTATGATCGCCGGGAGGTCGCCCCCCGGTGGATCCTGGTCATCGGCAATGAAGGAAACGGCGTCTCCGGCCCGGTGATGGCAGAGGCGACGCACCGTCTCTGCCTCCCCATGCGCGGAGGCGCCGAATCCCTGAACGCGGCCATCGCCGCCGGAATCATGATGTATGATTTATGCAGGTGAGGACGTGCTTTCCCCTTTCACCATCGCCCCGCTCCTGCTGTGATCCGTTTCATAGGTCACATCGCCGCTCTTCCGTACGGTGGACGCGGCGATTCGTTTTTTCAGCTCCCGGTCAAATACGTCCGTCTCTGCCGGAATCTCGATCCGCTTCCCAAGCCATCCGCTCAGGTGAATCGCATTGCTCAGTTCCAGCGCTCGCAGTCCGTCTTCCGCCTCGGCGGTCATCGGCGTCCCGTGCAGCAGGTGCGCGGCAAAAGCGTTGATCACCCCGATGTGCTGCGGGTTTTCCCCGTCTGTTTCCAGCAGGTAGTGCGCCTCCGGCTCCTCCCGGTACCAGGGATCAGGACTCGTAAAGCAGATCTCCCGCTCGCTCTCCCGCATCTGCCACACCTCAACCTGCCCGTTTTCGCACACCATTTTCCCTTTTTCGCAGTCGATCTCCAGCCGGTTGGTTCCCGGCAGGTCCCCGGTCGATGCCACAAAGACGCCGCTCGCCCCGTTCGGGAATTCCAGCATCGCGCTCACGTCGTCCTCGACCTCGATCCGGTGCCATTTCCCTTCGCAGCACCGTGCCGTCACGGCTTTCGGCATCCCGCACAGCCAGATCAGCAGGTCCAGCTGGTGCGGGCACTGGTTCAGCAGCACACCGCCGCCTTCCCCGGCCCAGGTCGCCCGCCAGCTGCCGGAGTCATAGTATTGCTGTGTCCGGTACCAGTCGGTGATGATCCAGTTCATCCGTTTGATCGCCCCGAGTTTTCCCGAGTCCAGCAGCGCCTTCATCCCCCGGTATATGCAGTTCGTCCGCTGGTTGAACATGAACGTCAGCGTCCGCCCGGTCTCCCGGGCCGTCCGGATCATCTCCGCGGCCCGGCTGGCCTGCACCGTTGCCGGCTTTTCGCACAACACGTCGATCCCCGCCCGCATCGCCGCGGTCGCGGTCTCCTCGTGCGCGTAGTGCGGCACGGCGATCAGCACCGCCTCGCACACCCCGCTGTCAATCAGCGCCTGCCCGCTGCCGAATACGCGCACGCTGTCCCCCAGCTTCTCCCGCGCCCATTGCTGCCGCGCTTCGCGCAGGTCGGCCGCCGCGCACAGTTCCACCTCGGGGCACATCCCGCCGGCAATCATCCGGCAGTGTTCCGATCCCATGTTTCCGATCCCGATCACGCCGAGCCGGATTTTCCTTCTTTCCATGTTCAGCCCTTCTGATCTCCCGTCATCCGATTCGCACAGCCTTTTCCTGCGCGATCAGGCAAAGCTCCGCCGCCTTGAAGGCATGCTCCTGGGTCATGGCGTTTTCCGTCCGGTTCAGGCAGTCCAGGATCAGCTGCCCGAAGAAGGGGTATCCTGTCACGCCGGCGGCGTTCAGATATTTTTCCCCCGCGTCCGTCACGACGTACACGTGCCCCCCGCCGTCCTTCTCGCTGGCCAGGTTCACATATTTCCGCACCTCGATGAATCCCTTCGTTCCCTGGATAAACATCCGTCCGTCGCCCCAGGTGCGCAGCCCGTCCGGCGTAAACCAGTCGACCCGGAAATAGTTCGCCGTTCCGTTCTTTCCGCTCAGGCAGCAGTCGCCGAAGTCTTCCAGCTCCGGATATTCGGGGTGCGCGAAGTTCGCGATCCGGCTGGATGTCACCGTCGCGTCTTCCTCTCCGGCGTAGTACAGGTACTGCTCAATCTGGTGGCTCCCGATGTCGCACAGGATCCCGCCGTATTTCTCCCGTTCGAAGAACCACGCCGGCCTGCCCGGCGCGCCCAGCCGGTGCGGCCCGAATCCCGTCACCGAGATCACCTTGCCGATCTCTCCGCTGTGGGCGATGTATCCGGCCAGGATCGATCCCTCGTCGTGCAGCCGTTCCGCGTAGTACACCATGTATTTCTTCCCGGTTCGCTTCGCGGTCTCCCGGGCGGATGCCAGCTGCCCCAGCGTGGTGAAAGGCGCCTTGTCGGTGAAGTAGTCCTTCCCGGCTTCCATCGCCCGCAGCCCCAGCGCGCACCGCTCGCTGGTCACCGCCGCCCCGGCGATCATCTGCGTGTCCGGATCCTCCAGCGCTTCCTCTTCGCTGTTGGCCGCCCGCGCCTGCGGGAAAGCCTTCAGGAAGGCCGCCACCTTTTTCTTGTCCGGGTCGTAGACATATTTCAGCGTGCCGCCCGCTTCCGTCAGTCCGTTGCACATGCCGTAGATATGCCCGTGGTCAAGCCGCACCGCGGAGAAGATGAATTCCCCGTTCTTCACCACCGGCTGCGGTTTTCCCTTCGGAGCATAGTTCATTCCGTCTGAAACGTTCATTGGTTCTCCCCCTTCCTGAAGTTCCCGAAGCTTACTTCTCCGTTCAGCTCTTCCACCGAGACTGTCTTTTCATAAAAATGCGGGACGCTCTTCCGGATCCCGTCCACCGTGTAGAAGGGATCGTCCTTCGCCAGGGGCAGCGTCACGGGCGTGTGGGTGCTTCCCGCTTTGTAGATGGCGGTGATCAGCTCGATCGTCCGCCTTCCGTCCTCCCCGGTGATGGCGACGTCCCGCTCCTCCTCGATCGCTCCCAGCACGTCGTCAATCTGCCCGTCGTGCATTTCGTATTCCACTTTCGGCAGCTGCTGCAGGTAGGCTTTCGCCGCCTTCGCGAATGCCTCGTCCGGCTCGGTCAGCGGGAATCCGTTTCCCTGCGGCACAGAGGCATACACGCTGTACGGGAAAGCGATTTTCGCCTTCTCGCATTGGAAGATCAGCTCCTGCTCTTCCCCGTGGTCTACCACCGAGGCGGTCACCACGGCCAGCGCCCCCGGGTATTCGGCAATGCTGATCGACAGATCCTCGACCTCCGCGTTGTCGTGCCCGACGTTCGCCAGCACGCTGGTGATCTTCTTCGGCGTTCCCATCATCCACCCCAGCATGTCAATATGGTGCACCGCGTGGTTCAGCGTGCATCCGCCGCCTTCCTTTTCCCAGGTTCCCCGCCACCACAGGTCGTAGTAGCAGTGCGCCCGGTACCACAGGGAGTTCACCGTCACGTGCCGGACCGCTCCGGCTATCCCGCTGTCCAGCAGCGCTTTCAGGTCCCGCACAGGGCCCCGGAACCGGTTCTGCGCGATGATGGACAGTTTCTTCCCGCTCTCGTCCCGCGCCTTCAGCACCGCGTCGCATTCCTCCAGCGATGCCGCCATGGGCTTTTCGCATACGACGTTTTTCCCGCTCTTCAGCGCGTTGATGGAGATCTCTGCGTGCGCGAAAGGCGGCGTGCAGACGTCCACCAGGTCGATCTCCTTCCCCAGGATCTCGCGGTGATCCAGGTATACTTCCGCGTCCAGCCCATACTGTTCCTTGACACGCTGGGCCTTTCCGGGGATAATATCCACCAGGGCGACGATTTTGCACCGTTCCGGAAATTGAAGATACGCGTGGATATGAGCATGGGAGATCCCGCCCGTTCCGACGATGGCTACCTTAATCATTTTTTTGATCCTTCTTTCTATGAATCCCGGAGGTGATATTTCATGCCAAATCCCCATTCAGTCCCGCTGGAAAGCCCGCTGGCCGATGAGGTGGTCGCCCCTTTTACTCCCATGGAGCAGGGGCAGCAGGGCTACGAGGCGCATTATGTTTACAGCAAGCGCATGGAGGTCACCCAGTACCATTGCCATGATTATTATGAGCTCTATATCCATCTTCACGGCGGGGAGTACATGGGCGTGGATAACCGTCTCTTCTCCCTGAAGCCGAATCAGCTCTTCATCCTGCCGCCCTTCTGCATGCACGGCCTCTCCTGCACGGATGAAATGCGTGATTACGAGCGGGCGTATCTGAATCTCTCTCCCGAGGTCATGCGTGTCCTCGGCTGCGAGCAGATCGACCTCAATCAGTTTTTCCGCTCCCATACCTCCCGCGGGGTCTGCACCTATCAGCTCAGCGATCAGGATGCCGCCCGCTTTGTCTCCTGGATCCGCCAGATTCAGGAGAATCAGTCTCCCGAAGGCTCCGCCTTCGACCGTTTCCGCAATTATTCCCTGATGATGAATCTGGTCAATCTGATCTGCCAGACGATCCGCCGGGCGGATCCCGTCGAGGGCGAATCCTTCAGCAACGGCATCATCCAGGAGATCCTGACCTATATCAATAACCATTACACTCAGCCGATCCGCATCGAGAATCTCGCCCGCGGCTTCGGCATCAGCGTCTCCTATCTCTCCCATGAGTTTGTCCGTTTCACGAACCGCAGCATCTATGATTATGTCCTCTATCGCCGGGTCATGCTCGCCCGCCAGCAGATGCTCGGCACGTCCTCTCTGAATACGATCGCCTACCAGTGCGGCTTTAATGATTATTCCAATTTTCTCCGTTCCTTCACGAAGACCGTCGGCATGTCCCCCAGTCAGTATCGGAAACAGCTCCGCCGCTATCGCAACAAGGAGCTGGATCCGTCCCAGGAGCTGTAGCCGTCAGCGTATTCGTTCGGATGATGTTTCTTTTAAAAGCGGGTGCCGGATACTTCCGGCACCCGCTCGCCATTGGGTCGGTTAGCTCATTTCAGTCTCACAGATCTCCCGGGAAAACTCCGCGGTAGTTGCCGGCCTGGAAGGCGGCGCGGAATTCTTCGATCATCTGGGCGGCGCCGGAGTTCAGGATGTCCTGAATGCCCGCGTCGAACACTTCGTCAAACTTGTCGGCATCGCAGCTGACCACGTCGGCCAGGAACTTGCCCTGAGCGCTCTTGACGGCGGCGCCGTAGTCGGTCTCGCTCTGGATGCTGACCGGGAAGCTGATCTGGGTCCAGGCGTCGGTCAGGGAGTCAGCGTAGGAAGCCTTGACGTCTTCTTCATATCCGGCGAAGGGCAGAGCCAGGGCAGCGGCGTTCTTGGCGTCGTCGCCGTAGCACAGACCGTTGGAGATGAAGCAGATATCGCCGGCATGCATCTTGTTCTCGTCCGGCACAGCGTCAGCGCTCTTCACGCCGTAGGGGATGCCGTCTTCGGTCAGGCCTTCATAGTTGATGCCTTCGATACCGTTCTGCATCGCGAACATGTTCTCCGGAATGGCCATCCAGTCCATGTACTTCATCGCGGCGATCGCCACATCTTCGCTGGTGGTCAGCGGGATGATGATGCTCAGGCCGGCGGGGGCATACATGTCATGCAGGGTCTTGTTCAGGCTCTCGTTCTTGAAGGGGTTCACGGTGACCCAGTGGCCGCCTTCAACGTTCTTTTCCAGTTCGATTTCGTAGTTCTTGTCAGTCCGCCAGGGCTGGTCGGGCTGCTGGGAGAAGAATCCGTTGTAGCCCATGATCAGGGCGGTGTCGTTCGCCTGGTCGTTGTCGGTCAGGGCGAAGGTCTCGGGGATGATACCCTCATGATACAGGGTGTTCAGCCAACGGAAGCCTTCCTTGGCGCCGGGCAGCATTTCGGGGTTGCGGGCATAGGCGAACCAGTCTTCTTTGGTCACCTGGCTGAAGTCGACCCACGCGTCGGTCCAGCGGCGGACGTTGTACATGGGGTCGGGCGCGTAGATGCCGAAGCTCACGGGCGTGGTGTTCTCGCCGGCCAGCTGGGCTTCCTTCGCGGCGCGCAGGTAAGCGGTGAACTCTTCAATGTTGGTGGGCTTTTCCATGTTCAGGGCCTTCAGCCAGTCTTCGCGGATGAAGTTACCGACGTTCGCGCGGGAGATCCGGCGGGCCGGCAGGTACCACTGTTCCACGGTGCCGTCGCCGTCATGGTCGCTCTGGCCGTAGGTCAGCAGTTCTTCGCCCAGGAAAGCCTTCAGGTTGGGGCCGTAGGTGTTCAGCAGATCGTCCAGCTGCCAGATGCCTTCGTCGTCGATGCACTGCTGCACCAGGCCGCCGTTGTAGGTCAGGCAGATGTCGGGGGCGGTGCCGCCGGCCAGCGCGGTGGTCAGCAGGTCGCCTTCGGTCCAGCGGGCATAGGAGACGAACTCGAGCTTGATATGGTTCGGATCACCGAAGTGTTCCTGCGCATACTTCAGCTGCCAGCAGTTCGTCACGTCGAGGCCGGCGATTTCACGGTCGTAGGTCTCAACGCGCAGGGTGATCCAGTCTTCGCCTTCCGCGAAGGCGGGGCCTGCGATTCCCAGCAGCAGGGCCAGGGAAATCAGAATAGCCAGGGTCTTCTTCATAATGGGCACACTCCTTTTTTATATTTTACCGCCACCCGGCGGCAAATAACGTTCTCAGCCCTTCACGGCGCCGATGGTCACACCGGATACGAAGTACCGTTGTACGAAGGGGTAAACCACCAGGATCGGCAGCGTCGCGAAGATGATCGTCGCCGGTTCGATGGATTCGGATACGCTGGTCGCCACGGTAGATGCGCCGCCTTCCAGCGCCGCCACGTCCACCGCCTGCGATCCCTTGATGATGTGGTACAGCTTCAGCTGCAGCGGCTGGTACGCTTTCGTACTGATGTAGTACAGCGCGTCCTGGAAGCTGTTCCATTTGCCCACCGCGTAGAACAGCGTCAGCGTCGCCAGCGAGGCCATGCTCAGCGGCAGGTAAACCTGCAGCAGCACCTGGAAGTCGTTCGCCCCGTCGATGATCGCCGCCTCTTCCAGCTCCTTCGGCAGAGCGCTGAAGAAGCTCTTCAGGATGATCATGTTGTAGGTGCTCAGCATCCCGGGCAGAATCAGCGACCACGGGGTATCCAGCAGGCCCAGTTCCTTGATGTTCAGGTAGATCGGAATCGTTCCGCCGCTGAAGTACATCGTGAACAGCGCCAGGAAGTTGAAGAATTTGCGTCCGTGCAACCGGCTCTTGGTCAGCGGGTAAGCCATCAGGATCGTCAGGATCATCGAGAACGCCGTGTAAACCACCGTGATGATCACCGTGAAGATCAGGCTCCGCGTCATGCTCTTGTCGGAGAAGATCGCATCGTATGCCGTCGTGCTGAATTCCACCGGCCAGAAGCTTACATCTCCGCGCAGGATCGCGGATTTGGAGCTCAGCGATACCGCCGCCACGTTGATGAAGGGAAGCAGACATGTCAGGCTGAAGATCAGGATCACGATCATCAGCACGATCTGCCCCGGCGTCCAGATCTTCGGTTTCTTTTCCTGAATCACGCGTTCGGTGCTCTTGCTCATCGTTGTCATCTCTGCCGCACCTCCTTACCAGATACCCTCTTCACCAAGCTTCTTGGTGATGAGGTTCGCGCCGGTAATCAGGATCAGCCCGACAACGGACTGAAACAGGCCGATGGCTGTCGCCCGGGCAAACTGGCTGTTCGTGATACCGGCCCGGTACACGAAGGTGGAAAGCACGTCGCAGTAGTTCTGCACCATCGGGTTTCCTAATACATACGGCCGGTCGAAGCTGATATTCATCATCTGGCCCACGTTCAGGATCAGCAGCACGACGATCGTGCTCCGGATGCCCGGCAGCGTCACGTGCCAGATCTGCTGCAGCTTGTTCGCGCCGTCGATCTTCGCCGCTTCAAACAGTTCCATGTTGATGCCGGTGATGGCGCTCAGGTACAGGATCGTTCCCCATCCCATGCTTTGCCATACGCCGATGAAGGTGTACGTGCCCTGCCAGTGGCTGCCGTCCGTCAGGAAGGGAATGCTCTTGTCGATCCATCCCCATTTCAGCAGCGTCGCGTTGATGACGCCCGTCTTCGGGCTGAAGATCTGCAGCACCATACCGCCGATGATGATCCAGCTCAGGAAGTGCGGCAGGTACAGCAGCGTCTGCGAAACCTTCTTAAAAGGAATGCACCGCAGCTCGTTCAGCAGGATCGCCAGGATGATCGGCACCGGGAATCCGGCGATCAGTCCCAGGAAGTTCAGCCACAGCGTATTCTTCAGAGCCACCGGGAAGTCCGGCATGCTCATGACGAACTTGAAGTTGTCCAGCCCGATCCATTTGCTTCCCCACATGCCCTTGAACATGTTGAATTTCTGGAAAGCGATGATCACGCCGATCATGGGCTTATAGCAGAAGATCAGGTAAAAGGCCACCGGCAGCAGAAGCATCAGATACAGTCGCCAGTCTCTGCTGAACCATCCGGTCCCCGGTGTTTTCCGCTTGATGGTGCCGCCCGTCATGAGACACCCTCCTTCACTTCCTGCACTTTATGGATTAATTCCTTACCATTTGCTCATATTATAGAAGCACAATCTCTGTACTTCCATGCAAATCATGCTTTAATCTATGCGAATCCTGCTATGTCGTTTTTCTCCCGTTTATTCTGCCCGCAGCAAAGTTGTGATTCTGAGCGAAGCGAAGAATCAAAAAAACTGGTTGACAATCCTTCCCTCTTTGCATATAATTAACGTCGCTGTCACACCTAGGGGCATGGTGTAATGGTAACACGTGGGTCTCCAAAACCTTTGTTGAGGGTTCGAATCCTTCTGCCCCTGCTGAAAAGTTCTCGTGATCTCACGAGAACTTTTCAATATCGCAGATATTTCCCATTCAGCGAAGCTGAATATTTCACGTTGCGCAGCAACATTTCACATTGCGCAGCAATATTTCACCAAATCGCCCGTCATTTCCTGTGTCTGTGTGTTTGTGGCGAGGCGCGCTTTTCAGCGGACTGAACAGAAGTGATTCTGTATTTTCTGCTTCCCATGCCGTTTAAACATCAAAATCGACCGTTCATCCCGAAAGTATATCCTTTCGGATTATTTCATGGTAAATATAATTCAGTGAATATTGCCATACCGCGTAAGGCGGATGAAAGCAAGGAGGCTGAATCAATGAATTACAAGAAACTGTCCACCATCATCTTCATGGTATCCGGCGTCGCGATGGTCGCATGGGGCGTGCTGGCCAACGACTGGTCCAAATGCTGGCTGTGCCCCGTGATCGGCGGCGTGATCGGAGTCGCGGTCGGGATGCTCGGAGAGAAGAAATAAGCCTGCTGAAGAAGGAAGGATGCCACGGTGAACGCATGAACTAAAAGAATGTGACAAGGGATGGCCCAAAATTACGCC
>CAMVEB010000005.1 GCA_947166385.1 uncultured Clostridia bacterium
GCTGCTGTCCGCCTGCCGGGCGGCCGTAGGGGCCCTGTCCCGCCGGACGGCCGTACTGTCCCTGCTGCTGTCCGCCTGCCGGGCGGCCGTAGGGGCCCTGTCCCGCCGGACGGCCGTAGGGACCCTGCTGCTGTCCGCCTACCGGGCGGCCATAGGGGCCCTGTCCCGCCGGACGGGCGTTTCCGGTCCCCTGCGTGGGCTTCGGTTGATCCCCGGGACGGCTGATAATCTGTCCGATCGCAGGCTTCTTCGGTGCTTCCGGTTCTGCAGGCTTCACGGCTTTCGGCTTTTCGGCCTTTGGCTTTTCCGGCTTTGCTTCCTCGGCAGCCGCCGGTTGAGCCGGCGGTTCCGCCGCGGGAGCAGCATCCGTCTTCGGCGCTTCCGCCGGTGCCGGTGCCGGTGTCGGTGTCTGAGCCGGGGCCTGAGCCTGGGCCGCTGTCTTCTGCTCCTGTTCCTCCCGCATGGCAGCTTCCATCATCTGCTTTTCATCATCGTCCAGCATGGTAAAAGCTTTGGTATGCGTGGACTGCGCCCGCAGCTGCTCCTGCTGCTTTCTGCGCAACGCTTCCTCATCCTTCTGGCGGTTGATTTCCTGATCAATCCGCCGCAGCGCGTCAAACAGGGCATCCGCTTCCCTGCGGATTCCCGTTGCCTTCTCCAGAATGCTGGAAGCTTCCTCTACCAGTCCCTTTGTGGCATCTTTTAAGTTCACTTTCGCCATTCGACGTCTGTACCCCCTGCCATGATCGGCATAAATCTTGATTCATATGTTCTGCCGCCCGGTTACAGGCAGCTGATCATCTGTTCTGAAAAACTTCCTTCTTTCACGGCCATCGCCGCGCCCGGTTTCCCCGTCGCTTCCGCCAGCAGTCCCGGCGGCAGCAGAGCCATCCGCGTTCCCGTTCGGGCGCACAGTTCCTCATAACGCCTGCGGGACTGATCGCTGATCTCCCCATCCGCCAGCAGCAGTCCGCAGTTCCCCGCGGCGATGCTTTTCCGGCATCCTTCCTCGCCGAAGGAAGCCTGTCCGGCCCGGACGCACAGGCCCATCAGGCCTTTCATCCTGCGTTCATCCATTTGCCCGGGTTTCCTCTCCGCTCAGGGCAGCCATGGCAGCGTTCAGCGCTTCCGCGGTTTCCGGCGGGAGGGTGACCTCCAGCTGCCGCTCCAGCTGCTTCTGCCTGATGGCGCGCTTCAGGCAGTCGGCATTCCGGCATACATAAGCGCCGCGGCCGGATTTCTTGCCGGTGGGATCCAGGGAAACCTCGCCCTCCGGGCTGCGAACCACCCGGATCAGCGTCTTTTTCTCTTTCATCTCCCGGCATCCGACGCACATGCGCATGGGAATCTTCCTTGGTTTCATGGTCTCTCCCGCATCTTACATCGTATCGTCGTCGCCGTTCAGCGTCGCGTCAAAGTCCATCGTGAAGCTCTCATAGGTCGGGGTCTCCACCTGGACATATTCGGTCATTTCGCCGTTTTCATCCACCATGTCGCTCATTTCCGCGACCTGGCTCTGGCTCTTAATATCGATCTTCCAGCCGGTCAGCTTGGCAGCCAGGCGGGCGTTCTGTCCTTCCTTGCCGATGGCCAGGCTCAGCTGGTTATCCGGCACGATGACGCGGAAGGCCTTCTCATCCCGGGCCTGGTAAACGCTCAGCACATGGGCCGGGTTCAGCGCGTTCGCCACAAACTCCGCCGGATTGCTGCTCCACTTGATGATATCGATTTTCTCGCCTTTCAGTTCGTTGACCACGCGGTCCACACGTCCGCCGCGCTGGCCGACGCAGGCGCCGACCGGGTCGATCATCATGTCGGCGCTGTGGACGGCGATCTTCGTGCGGCTTCCGGCTTCCCGGGCGATATTCTTGATCGTCACGATACCGCCCGCAATTTCTGGCACTTCCATCTCAAAGAGGCGCTTGACCAGGTTCGGATGAATCCGGCTCACATAGACCTGGGGCGTATAGCCGGCATTCTGGCTGGTACGGTGCACCTCCAGGATATAGACCTTGATGTGATCGTCATCGTGCAGCACCTCGCCGGGGATCATTTCGTCCTTCTCCAGCACGCCTTCCGTACGCCCCAGGTCGACATAAACAGCCTTGGGCTCGATCCGCTCCACGATACCGGTCAGGATCTCGCTTTCCTTCTCGACGTACTCGTCATAAATCTTCCCGCGTTCGGCTTCCCGGATATGCTGAATGATCACCTGCTTGGCCGTCTGGGCTGCCACGCGCAGGAACCCGTTCGGTGTAACGTTGACCTCGGCGATATCCCCCATCTGATAGGTGGAATTGATTTTCTGCGCTTCCTTCAGGGAGATCTGGTTGGTGGGATCCTCGATATCCTCATCCTCCAGGATCAGCTTCCGGGCATAAACGGAAATGGCGCCGGTATCCCGGTTCACGGATACGTCCAGGTTGTTGGGAGCGATCTCCCCCTTGGGCAAATTCTTTTTATACGCAGCCTTCAGCGCTTCTTCAATGGTATTGAAAAGCGTTTCTTCGCTGATATCCTTCTCCTTTGCCAGCATCCTGATTGCTTCAATGACTTCAGACTTCATCGTTCTTTTCCCCGCTTTCTGTGTTCTCCGAAAGGTCGACATCCTCGATCCCTTCCATATCTACAACCGGCTTGACCAGCGCGGCCGCCTTCCGCGGAATGCGCGTCACGCCCGACGCGGTCTCCAGCAGAATATCCCCGTCCTCCAGTCCGGCCAGAATCCCCGTCAGCAGCTTGGTGCCGTCCATGGGTTTGAACAGCCTGACCTCGATCTCGCATCCCAGGTTCCGCTCAAAATCCCGGTCCTTTTTCAGGGGCCGGTCGATCCCCGGGGAGGAAACCTCCATAAAGTCGTAATCCACGGAATCCGCGATCCCGCGCACTGCCTTATGATAGGCCTCACAGTCATCCAGCGAGATCCCTTCCGGCTTGTCGATATAGAAGCGGAGATATCTGCCTGTCGGTTCTTTCTCCACACATACATCGATCAGCTCAAAACCCATTTCCTCCGCGATCTTCCCGCAGCGGACCTCGATCGCGGCAATCTGCGCTTTCGCCATGAACGTTCACTCTTTCCGGGCAATCAAAAAGAGCGGAAAACAAAACCTTCCTCAGCCCCTGCGCACCGCCCGGAAATCTTCTCCTCCATGCGGAACAAAGGCTTTCAGGCTGTTTCCACTCTTTACGCTAAACCCTTCTTTCAAGGCATATTGCCAATGGATTGCATGGAAACCCATGCGCCGGAAAGTATAACATACTTTCCGGCGCTTGACAATCCTTTTTTTTCAACGTTTTGAGGCCTTTTTTACATTTTTTCGAACACCGGGATTTCCTCAATGGGCGCCTTCACTTTCACGGTCTTTCCGCCTTCTGTGATTTCCCCGCTGT
The DNA here is from genome assembly GCA_947166385.1 of uncultured Clostridia bacterium. Taxonomy (GTDB): domain Bacteria; phylum Bacillota; class Clostridia; order Christensenellales; family Aristaeellaceae; genus Aristaeella. Next base: position 3,394 of record CAMVEB010000005.1, read on the forward strand.
TCACGTTCCTCCACTGTCCCGCGGGCAGGTATACTTCCCGCTCAAACTCGTTCAGGTGCAGGATCGGCGCCACCAGGTATTTTGCGCCGAACATATACTGGTCCTGCAGCGTCCAGCACTTTTCGTCTTCGGGGAACTCGTAGAACATCGTACGGATCAGGGGAGAGCCGTTCTCATGGGCCTCCCGGTACAGATCCCGGATGTAATCATGCATCGCGATCCGGATATCGTAATATTTCCGCATAATCCGGTAGTTGTCTTCTCCATAGCTCCAGAGTTCATTGGGTTGGCCGGTATGCAGGTATCCGCCGCCCCAGTCCCGGGTGTCCAGCGGGGGAATATTATACGGCCCCCGGTCTCCGTGCATCCTCAGCACCGCGGAATAGACGGCAAACTGATACCAGCGGATCAGCAGCTGGCGGAAATCCGGATCGTTGACATCGTCCGTCATGAAACCGCCGATATCCGTCGTCCACCAGGGAATGCCCGCCAGGCCCATGTTCAGCCCTGCCTGAAGCTGATCCTGCAGTGCCTCAAAAGTGCTGGGAACATCGCCGCTCCAGATCACATTGCCGTATTTCTGGCTTCCGGCCCATCCGCACCGCAGCAGGTTGACCGGAGCTTCCTCTTTGCCTTCCTTCATCGGCTCAAAGAACGCCCGGGAGAACATCTGGGGATACATATTGCTGCAGGACAGCGCGGGACCCGCGCAGTAACGGTAGTTTTCATAATCGTAAACGCCGTAGTCCGGCTCGGAGTTGTCCAGCCAGAAGCCGTCAATCCCGAAGTCGTAATAATTCTTTTTACAGACTTCCCAGATGTATTTCCGGGTTTCCGGATTAAACGGATCGATCTCCACGCAGTCGCCCTGATAGTCGTAGGTCTGAGCCGCACCGCGCTCGGTCCGGATCAGCAGTCCCCGCTCCATCATCGGGGCAAAATTCTCGCTTTTCCGGTCCACGCTGGGCCACACGGACACGATGACCCGGATCCCCATGCTGTGCAGTTCCTCCACCATCGCTTTGGGATCCGGCCAGTAGGTTTTGTCAAATTTCCAGTCGCCCTGCAGCGTCCAATGGAAGAAATCAATCACGATCTGATCGATCTGAATGCCTTCCTTCCGGTACTGCCTGGCGACGGTCAGCACTTCCTCCTGCGTTCTGTAGCGCAGCTTGCACTGCCAGAGTCCCATCAGGTTCTCCGGGAACATGGGAGCGCGGCCGGTCACCTCCGTATACTGCCGCAGGATCTCCTTCGGCCTGTCGCCGGCGGTAATCCAGTAATCCATCTGCCTGGTGCTTCTGGCGGTCCACTCCGTATAGTTGTTGGCGAAGGCCGCGTGGCCGACCGCCGGGTTGTTCCACAGCAGACCGTATCCGAGGCTGCTTACCATGAACGGAACCGAAATCTGGCTGTTCCGCTGCGCCAGTTCCAGCAGGTTCCCTTTCAGGTTAAGCCAGGGCTGCTGGTACTGGCCCATGCCGAAGATTTTCTCCCCGTCGTTGGCGTCGAATTTCACGGTCAGCTGGTATTCGCTGCCGCCGATGCATCCCTTCCATTCGCGGTTCACAATCTTCAGGCAGCGGCTGCTCCTGGAAAGCGTTCCGCCGTAAGAGCGGTAATACTCCCGCAGGATCAGGGCCCCGTCCCGGTAAAAGCTGATCACACCGGCATGGTTCACCGTTGCCCGGATTCTGCCGTTGGTAATCTCCGCGCAGGGAACCTTGCCGATGGTTCCGTCCCCGTTCCAGTTGTCTTCCTCGCCGATCACGATCCGGCAGTCCGTTTCTTCCGGCGTTTCCGTCAGCGCCCAGTCATTTCCCGTCCATCCGTCATACATCACGGCCCGGACGCGGAGGCTGTTCCTGCCCCAACCTTCAATTTTCAGTGTCTCGCCGCCTCGCCGGGCAATCAGGGCGTTTTTCTCATTCGTAAAGATCATGCGTTTCCTCCGTCCTGAATCCTTTCAAGCACCATCGCTGTCCGACAGGGACTGTATACGTCGAAGCCAAGTCCCCGTCCCTCCTGGTATTCCGTCTGATATACCACGCTGTGATCAATCAGCTGCGGTCCGCCGAAGCGCGCTTCGTCTGTGCTCAGCACGACCCGGTACCGGCCTTCTCCCACCGTGTGCGCATGCAGGAAAAACCGCGGTTCGGAGTAGCTGTTATGGAAATTGAAGACGAAGAGCAGGCCTCCCCGGCTGAAGGTGATGATCTTCCGGTCCGGATCCACCCACAGGCTGACCGCGTAGGGATCATCCAGCAGATGCCTTTCCTTGGCCAGCGTGATCATCGCCATGTCAAAGTCGTTCAGCCACTCGTATTTCAGCTGCTTGTTATCCACCAGGGACCACTGCCGCCTGCAGTATTTATAGCTCCATCCGTTGCCTTCCCGCGGGAAGTCGATCCATTCCGGATGTCCGAATTCATTGCCCATGAAGTTCAGGTAACCGTTTCCGCCCAGGCTCATCGTGTACAGGCGGATGATCTTGTGCAGTTCAATGGCCCGGTCCATGGTCAGGGTATGGTAATCCTTCATCATCCCGGTGTACATTTCCGCGTCCGCCATCCGGAAGAGGATGGTCTTGTCGCCGACCAGCGCCTGGTCGTGGCTTTCGCAGTAGCCGATCACCTTTTCCTGCGGTCTCCGGGTGGTCATCTCATGCCACAGGGCATGCATGTTCCAGTCCTCGTCCCGGGTATCCTTCAGCAGCTTGATCCAGTAGTCCGGCTCGCCCATGGCCAGCCGGTAGTCAAAGCCGATCCCGCCCTGCTCGATCGGCAGGCACATGCCGGGCATGCCGCTCATGTCCTCCGCCACCGTCACGGCGTTGGGGTTCACCTCATGGATCAGTTCGTTGGCCAGCTGCAGATAGTTCAGCGCCTCCAGATCCGTGTTCATGTTGAAATACATGTCATAGTTCGTGAAGGCCGAACCCAGTCCGTGATCGTGGTAGATCATGCTGGTCACACCGTCGAACCGGAATCCGTCAAAGTGGTATTCCGTCTGCCAGAACTTCAGGTTGCTCAGCAGGAAGTGCAGCACTTCGTTCCGTCCGTAGTTAAACAGCTTTGTTCCCCAGGCCGGATGCCATCCCCTGTCTCCGGGCAGGAAATACTGGTCGTCTGTCCCGTCCTGCTGCTGCAGGCCTTCGCCCACGTTGGGACAGGCATGGCTGTGCACCACATCCAGCAGGACGCGGATCCCCATGCCATGGGCTTTGTTCACCAGGTACTTCAGTTCGTCCGGCGCGCCGTACCAGTGAGCCGCCGCGAAGAAGTTCGTCACCTGGTATCCGAAAGACCCGTAGTAAGGGTGCTCCTGGATGGCCATCAGCTGCACCGTGTTGTAACCCAGCTTCTGAATCCGCGGCAGGATATTGTCCGCGAATTCACGGTAGGTGCCGATGCCTTCCTTGTCCTGGGCCATCCCGACATGCGCCTCATAAATCAGCGGTGCCGACGGGGCCTGCCGCATAAACGCCTCATCCGTCCAGGAGAAATCCTCTTCCGGTGCCCAAACCTGCGTGCACAGCCGTTTGGTTTCCTCGTCCATGCTGACCTTCAGGCTGTAAGCCGGCAGCCGTTCAAACCAGCTGTCGCCTTTTCTCACCCACAGCTTGACATACTGCCCATGGCGCAGTCCGTTTCTTCCGGTCAGGATGATTTCCCATGTGCCGTTCTCGATCCGGGTCAGGGGATGGCTCTCCTTGTTCCACTGGTTGAAATCGCCGATCAGCCGGACCTCATCCGCGCCGGGCATCCATTCCCGGAAGACCCATCCGTTCTTCGTCCGGTGAAACCCGAAATACAGCGCGCCGTTCGCAAAATCTGTCAGCGTCTGAGATTCGCCGGCCAGCTGCCACCGTTTCTCCTTGAAACGGTTCATCCGCAATTCAATATCTCCTGCGTGCGGAGCCAGCCAGGGGTCGATGGAGGTAATCGCGTAAGGGGCCTCCAGCTTGTTGATTTCCATCGTCTTTCACCTCTGTATTTCCAAATTTTTCAGATACTGTTTCTTCACAGGGTCATCTCGTTCCCCGCTGCGTCAAAGTAACGGATCCCGGAGATTTCGCCCGCCACATCATAGGCATAAACGGTCCGGCAGTATCCCTGGGCACCGTTGACCGCTTCGCCCTGCTCGTTCTGGTACTCCTCTTCCGTAATCCTGTCCCCGTTCATCTTCCGCAGGATGCTGAAGGCGCTTCCACTGACCGGAACCTTTTCTCCCTGCAGGTTGTAGCGGTTGACGGTCACGGTTCCGTCCCCGTAGGTGTATCCTTCCCAGGCATAGTCCGCCCCCCGGTCCGTCAGCCGTTCCGCCGTATCATAGTACTTCACGGAGAGCACGCGTCCCTTGGCGTCCCGTTCCTTCTCGCAAAGATACCATCCGTCCGCGTTCAGGGCCGGCGTTCCGTCCGCGTGCTCATACCGGGTCCTGATCACCTGGTACATCTTGTTCAGTTTCTGGCGGATCACGGCGTACCCCTCGGCATTGTCCACCGGATTCCCGTTCTCGTCCTGGTAGGTGCGGCGGGTCATTTCCTTGCTGCTGTATTCCGTCACCACACAGGCATAGCCGAGCGCGGGCACCATCACCCGCTTTTTCCCCATGCCGAAATAGCCCACATAGGTGCTGTCGCCGGAGGACATATATCCCATCACAACCCGCGCGTAGCCGAGATCGTTCAGGGCCTTTTCCCCGTTTTTATCCAGGTACACGATCTCGGTGATCCGGTTCTTCCCGTCCCGGGTGATCGTCTGCCCGTAGAATCCGCCCTGCATCCGGTAGGGTCTTCCCTCCGCGTCGTAGTAGCGTTCGGTTACGTTGCCGCCGGAATAGATGTACTCCACCGTGGCGTACCCCTGGGGGCCCGCTGTCAGCGCGCCGTTTTCATCCTTCCAGTCCACCTGTGTCAGGCGGCCGTTTGTCACGGTCTCCTCCGGCTTTGCCTCCGCCAGTCCCCTGCGTGCGGGGATCAGCAGGCAGAACAGCGCGGCCGCCAGAATGGTTATGTTCCGGATCTTTCTCAACTGGTATCACCTGTTCCATACATAATGGGAAATCTGTCTAAGTGATTATATCAAATCGTGATCCTAAATTGCAACCCATTCTTGCCTTGTTCCCGCCTGCCGATTATGGTATATTTTTATCATACATGACACGGTCGGGTTTGCTGATCGGTCGCCGGAGGTGTTGTCCTGTGAGGGAAAAGTCCGTTCTTTCTGTCCGCGCGGTGTTTGCGCTCTGCTGCCTGCTGTTTCTTCTCCTGTTGTCCGGCGGTCCGGTTCCGTCCGCTGCGGAAAGCATGCCTTCCCTCTCTTTCCGGTATATCGGCACCGTCACCCAGGACCAGGCGAATCTCTACGCCACGCCGTCGAAGAAGGGGCAGGTGCTGCTGAAGCTGTCCCGGGATGAACAGTACGAAATTCTCGGCGGTTCGGATGATTTCTTCCGCATCCGGGTGCAGGATCAGGTCGGTTATGTGAACAAGCGCGTCATGAACGCCGCTCCCGTTCAGGCCGAAGAACCGCTCCCTGAAAAGCTGTGCGGCACGGTCTCCCTGGCCGATCCGATTCCGGACCGTCATGAGGACTACCTGATCATCCAGGGAAAGGTCACCTGCGGGGAGCCGCTCGATGCGCTCTTCCTGTATGTATGGGATGACCGGCTGTACCGGTTGGAACGTTTCCAGATGAAGTCTCTGCCGCAGCCCTCCGAAACGGTTGACCTTTCGTTCTTTCTCCGGTCGATGCCGACGAACAAGCTGACCGGCGGGAGGAAGATCATTGTGCTGGAAGGATCCTCCGGCGGTCAGCTTTTCGTCCTTTTCCGTTCCCCGGCCTATATCAGCCGGGAGAACGAGAATCCGTCCCATGTGACCTCGATGTGCACCGGGATCCCCGGCACGCTCCTGGACGATAAGCTTTCCACCGCCTGGGTTCCGAAGAAAAAAAAACCCGAACTGCGGATCGGGATCCCCGCCGAAGCAAACGCCGCGCTCCTGACGCTGGAATGGAAAAAGCCGCCTGCTTCTTACACCCTGACGCTCCTGGATGAGAACGATGCTGTCCTGGAGCAGACGGAAAAGGCGGACGGTTTCTGGCTGGATGCCGTCCCGCTCTCTTCCGCCGTGCGCGGCGCGGTCATTCGCTTTGAGGATGACGGCAAGGCCGCTCTCTCCTCCCTACGGGTCTACGCGGAGCCCTATCCCCGCCATGTGATTCAGCAGTGGGAGCCGATCCCGGAAAAGGTAGATATTCTTCTGGTTTCCACGCATCAGGATGATGAGCTTCTGTTCTTCGGCGGCACGATTCCCGAGTATGCCTCCCGGGAAGGAGTCACGATCGCCGTGGTATACATGGCGGACTGCGGCCGCATCCGTTACCGGGAGGCGCTGGACGGGCTCTGGACCTGCGGTCTGAAATACCATCCGGTTTTTCTGGGCCTGCGGGATTACAATACCATGTCCATTGTGGAAGCCCGGGGCAAATGGCACCGGGATCAGCCGGAGCTTCTCCTGGCCAATCTGATCCGCCGGTACCGGCCCGAAGTGGTCCTCGTTCAGGATTTTGACGGAGAATACGGCCACGGCCAGCATAAGCTGACCGCTGAAGCGGTGGTTCAAAGCCTGGATCTTGCCGCCTCAGAAGAAAACCTGCCGGAGGGTTTATCCCCCTGGCAGGTGAAAAAGCTCTATGTGCACCTGTATCACCAGAATGAAATCAAACTGGACTGGAACCGGCCTCTGGATGAAACCGGCGTGATCACGCCGCTCTTCCTCGCCACGGAGGCCTATGACAAGCACCGTTCCCAGCACGCCTACTTCAGCATGCGCCGGGACGGCGTCATGTATGACAATACCTGTTTCGGCCTGTACTACACCGCGGTCGGCCCCGATGAAAGCGCTGATGACTTCCTGGAGCACATCCGCTGATTACGGCTGTTCCGTCGGCAGCGGCTGGTCAAAGGGAATCCACGTTCTGTTCTTCAGACACCAGATATAATGCTTGTACCGCGGATGTTTGCGCCATCCGTTGGTTGTCGCGTGCGATCCTTCGAAATCCACTTCCACGTTCGGATGAACGCGCTTGAACCGCTCCTTTTCTTCCTCCGGCAGCCCCCGGATCATGGTGGCCCAGAACCGTTCCAGGTTCTCCAGGTTGTCCAGCACGGAGAAGTCCGTCACCCGCGCGTAGCAGATGTTCAGATCAATCAGCTCCGTGCAGCTGGCCAGGGGCGTAATGTCCGTAAAGTAGTTGCTGAAAAGCTCCGCGTACTGCAGGTGTTTCAGCTGGCTGATCGGCGTCAGGTCCTTGATCATGTTGTCCCCGACAATCAGGAACTCCAGGTCCGGCACATACTGCAGGAATTCCAGATCGGTGATCCTGTTGTGCCCCAGGTCCAATGCCTTCATCCGGGGGCAGTATTTCAGCTTCATCAGCTGCTTGGAGCTGAGGCTGTCCGGGTCAAACGGCTCGTTGAAGGTGGAAAAGGCGGTTTCTGTTGTTGCCACGTAATGGCTTCCGCCGAGGTGGACCACCCATTCAAACTGCACGTCGGGATACTTCTCCACCAGGGGGATCATCACGTTGTTGGAGGGACTTCTCTTTTTGCTGTTGTCGATGCGCCTGATTTTCGGGCACATCAGCACCAGCGCCTCCAGATCCTCCCCGGTCACGGCTTTCTTGATTCCGGTCAGATCCAGATCCTCTGCTTCATCGGTCACCGTGATCCCGCCCCATTCCGTGGAGAAATGGAATTCGGATCCCTCCGGCATCGCTTTGCGCACGGAGTACAGCTCCTTCGGCGTCCATTTCACACCTTCGATCGTCAGTGCCGTGGGCTGGTTGGCCTTGACATACTTGACGGCGCTCTGGGGATTGACAAACTTCGGGGTTTCCTCTGCCGCCGCGCCGGAGACCGGCAGCATCAGGGCTGCCAGGAGTACCGCGCAGATGATTCTCCTGATTCTCATACCGTTCCTCCTTCGGATCCCCGGTACGCGCGCTTCCACATCGGATACACCGAGAAGAAAAGTCCGACGCACGCGCATGCCATCACGGCATAGCATACATCCATCCGCATCCACATCAGGAAACCGATCTTCTGCTCCAGGGCAAATTCCATCGCCATCACAACCAGGGCGCCTCCGGCCAGCAACAGAAGGCCTGCGGTCAGGCCGGAGGTCTTCCTTTCCGCTTCCGGAACCTGCCGGAAGCAGAGGATCAGCAGAGCCAGCAGCAACACGGCGCTCAGCACCTGATTGACCCGCACAAAACCCCAGCGGAGCACTTCATCCGCCCGCATCGATTCCCAGATGATCTGGCTCGCCGCGTACCCCGTCATCATCAGAACGGCCTTCCCGCCTGCCTTCCCCGGTTTCATCCGCAGCAGGATGACCAGCAGCACCAGTGCCGTCAGCGTCTCCGGCAGGAAGATCGCAAAGTTCCAGTCTCCGTAGTAATCCTGCGCTCCCAGGGGGAACCGGTACAGCAGCGAGGGATCTTCCCAGGCAATCATGCTCTTCTCCATCCAGGGATCGAACCACTCCTCAATGTTATGACCGTATCCCATGTGGACAATGGCTTCCGCCAGCCGGCCGGCCGCCAGCAGCAGGCATGCCGGGGCCGCCGCCGCGTCCAGGATCTCACCGGTCTTCTGCTTCGTCACTTTCCCCGTCAGCAGCCCGGCAGCCAGTACGCCCAGCAGCGCGCCGTAGAACATGTATCCGCCCCGGGTCAGCTGGAAGACAAAACCGAATCCCTGCTCCTTCACCCAGTCGATATTCACGATACAGTATCCGATCCGGCTGCCCAGGAAAGCCAGCGGTACGGCCAGCAGCGCAAACCAGCTGACCGTCCCCTTCTGCAGCTTTTTCCCGGTGATCAGCATCAGCAGCAGCGCAGCCGCCGCGGCGCATGCGATGACCAGCCCGTAGGCATAGACGGAAACGCCCGCCCCTTCCATCAGCTTCATGGTTTATTTTCCCTCCGCCACGGCCGAAGCAAAATAGATCAGTCCGGAAATCGACCGGCTGTTCCGCGTTTTGTGCACCCTTCGCCCGTTGAGCATCAGGTTGGTGGATCCGCCGCCGTCCAGGTTGTACGCCACCTTGCATTCCGGGAACACAATCGTGATGTAGTTGGCCAGTTCGGTCAGGTTCATCCCGTTCCCGTCGCCGCCGTCAATCTCCACAACGCCGTATTCCAGCTCGCCCAGCTGGCAGATCGCGATCCGCTGGGTCGGCAGCTTCGCTTCCACCTGGCGGAAAACATTTTCCAGCTCCATCACCTGGCCGTCTGCCACCAGCACCGGACCGAACGTGAAGGTATTGATCATGGACCGTCCCGCGGCGTCCATCTCCGCCTTCTTCTCGGCCATCATTTCGCTCGTCGCGTGGATGACGTAGGAGAAATCGCCCTTGTCATCAATGATCAGCACGTCGCGGGATCCGTCCAGTTCGTCCCGGTAGAAGACGCCCTGCCGCACGATATACCCGATGTTGTACTTGTACTTCATGAAGTCGTCGTTGCACGCGACGACGGAGTTCAAATCCTTGGCCATGGCGGCGGGGCGGGCCTGCTGCGGGTTCTCATAGCTTTCGTTGCTCAGCGTGGTCCGCAGCTGGGACGGATCCGCGATCTTGATCCGCACCCACCGGCAGGTCACGGTCTCATGGCTGGACTTGGGCTTCCGCGACGCCGATTCCATTACCGCGTGGATGGACTCATCCTGGTATTCCACGTCGGAAATCCATCCGTCCGCCTGCAGCGGCCGTCCTTTCACCTTCAGGTCCAGCGGAATCGGCTCGATCTCCGCGATCCCCGGGGAGGATAAAACCACACACAAAAACAGCAGCATCACCGCTGCAATGCACCAACGAGCGACATTTCCCTTCATAGCCGGCAAACTCCCTTGCTTTATCTTGTGTATCCTCTTGCTGCCTGATCCGGATTCAACCTATATATAGTATCATAACCGATGGAAGATGTAAAGCAGCGCCTTCCCCGTCATCCATGGTTCCGCGGATCATATCGCATATTTTTGTTTCAGCAAAAAGAAGGAAAGCCCTTTTCGCATGTCGAAAATTGATATAAATATGATCTTCTATACCCAGGTATCATGAAGTCAAAAATCGGAGGGATGTTGTATGAAAAAATGGATAGCTCTGTTACTGGCCCTGATCCTGACCCTGATGGCTGTTTCCGCCGCCGTGGCCGATGTGAAGCTTAAAACCGGCGACCACGTGAAGTTCGGCAATTACGGGGATGAGAAGATCGAGTGGATCGTTCTCGATATGGATGGGGATAACCTCTTCCTCCTCTCCCGCTACGGGCTCGATGTGGTTCCGTTCAACACCCGGAGCGACGGTTCCATGTGGAAGGACTGCGAGCTTCGTTTCTGGCTGAATGACGATTTCTATCATTCCGCTTTCTCCAAGGAAGAGCGCAAGGCCATCGTGGAAACTGAAGTGGAAGATGATGCGGATCAGAACAACAGCAAGTGGATGACAGCCGGCCGCGTCACCAGCACGAAGACCAAGGATAAGGTTTACTGCCTCAGCTATCGGGAAGTCCGGGATTACCTGAGCTCTGAAGAAGACCGGAAGTGCATCCCCACTTCCTATTGTATCTCCCGGAAGAGCAACCTCAGCAACAGCAAGATGCTCAACGGCAAGAAAACCTGCTGGTGGTGGCTCCGCTCCTCCGCTTTCAAGGCAAATGCCGGCGTGGTGGACTGGGACGGTTCCATTGAGACCTGTTATATCCACCATCCCCGCGGAGTCGTCCGTCCCTGCCTGTGGGTGGAAGCTTCCGCCGTGGAGAAGTAATCCTGTTTGGGCAAAAATGCGGATCGGTCCTTCCGGGCCGATCCTTTTCATATGCCTTTATTTTTCTTTCCGCCAGCTCAGCAGGTATACCGCAGTCCAGGCGACCGTGGTCAGCAGCATGACGCTGAAGCAAAACGGCGCCAGGTTCTCGTTGATCCACTGCAGGATTCCTTCCGGAATCAGCTTCTCGAATTTCCAGGGCTTGTCCATCAGGTACTGGGTAACGCCGTTCACCGCCGTCAGAACTGCCGCCGTGATGACCGGCCCTTTCCGGATGCGGCCTCCTTCGCTTCCGGTGCCCCGGCAGATCCGGACCGTCAGGATGATCATCAGGATCGCGCACAGGGCCTGTTCCACATGGACAAAGTAGAAGATGAAGCTGACCATCCGCGTCAGTTCCAGGAAAAACTGGATCGCGCACAGCAGAAAAGCCGCGCGTTCAAAGATGCGTCCGTCTTTCCCGTGGGCCGCGGTTCCCCTTCGTGCAGTCACTCCGCAGACAATCAGATCACCCAGGGCGGTCAGCGTACTCACGGCAAACGCCCACATGCCCCAGTCATCCTGCACCGCTGCCGGAAAAAAAGCCAGCAGCGATCCTTCCTCAATCTCGGCCAGCCCCACCGTGGACAGTTCCGCCAGTCCCAGTTCTCCCAGAAAGATTTCCCCGAACCGGGCCGCCGCGGCCAGCAGGCACCCCGGAGCGGCAAACAGGTCCAGCGCCCGGCTTATCCGGATGCCCCCGACCTTCGCCCCCAAAGCCACTCCGCCGCAGTATCCGATGCATCCGCCCACAAAGGAGAATTCCTCCGGTACCGTTCGGAACAGAAACCCGATCCCGTAGGTGCCGGTCTGGTATCCCCAGTTGAACGCAGCATAAACCAGTTTGGCTCCCAGGTAGCCCAGCAGGATTCCCAGGATCAGCCCGATCATCGCCGCCGAAATCTTCTGTCCGGCTTTCTTTATCCGGAAACTGTACCAGATACCGCTCAGCAGAATCCCCGCGGCCAGTGTCAGGCCGTACAGGAGAGGTGATTCCATCCTGTGCCTCCCTCCTGTCTTGCTGTTTATTCGCCCTCGCCCGAGGCAAAGTAGATGATATCCATCAGCTTCCTCTGGGAGTTGCTGCCGAATTCATTGATCTTTTCTCCCCCGAAGTAGAGCCAGGTGGAGTCTCCCCCGTCCAGGTTATAGGCGGTCTGAACGCCTTCCGCCGCTGCCAGCGCAGCAAATTCCTTCAGCGTCATGCCGGTGTTCCCGCGGTAAGGCCCTGCGCAGCAGATCACCTTATAGTGAAGCGGTCCGCTCTGGCACAGGCACATCCGCTGCCGGCCGTCCTCCGCCGCCATGTCGATCCAGCGGTCCGCGCCGCGGAAATCCTCCACGGCTTTCCCGTCCTCGACCAGGATCGGCCCGAAGGAGAAGGAATGCAGAATCCGTTTTCCTTCCACCCGGTTATAGATGGTGTTCGATTCCGGCAGGTGCAGCGGATGGAAATCCCCGTCCTCGTCAATCAGCAGCACGTCCAGCAGGCAGCTGTCCGCCCGTCCGGCCGTATCCAGGTTGTTGCGGTACAGGGTCCCCTCCCGCAGGATAAAGCCCCATCCGCGCCTCTCGGAGCTGTTAAAATAGTCGCCGTTGATCGCCAGCACGGCGTTGGACCGTTTTGTCAGGTTCATCGCGGTCATCTGGCCTGTCGTGTCAAATCCACCGCTCCGTCCGGCCGCCATCACCCGCAGCTGGGAAGCATCCTTCAACTGGATATCCCCGACCCAGTATTTGCACGTTCCGCTGTCCTTCTGTTCCACCGTGACCTGGATCGTGCTGTCGCTGTAGCTGGTTCCCGGGATGAGTCCGCTCTTCTTCGGATTTTTCCCTGCGCTGAAGTCAATTGGCAGCAGGTATCCCTTGTCCGAAAAATCTTCCTCCGGGAAGGTCGGCGGCGCCGGAGTGGGTTCCGGCGTGGGTTCCGGGGTGGGAACCTCCGTCGGTGCCGGTGTATACAGGACCGGATCATCATCCGGATACGTCATGCTTTCCTCAAAGGGCACATACTCGTACATCGGGTGCAGGTGATCCGCCCCGAAGTTCGCTACGATCACCGCGTAATGGGGCGCCTGGGTGTTGCTGTTCAGCATCCGCCACGTCCCGGCGGTGGAATAGTGAGTGGAATCAATGTAAGTATCCGGCAGCGCGGCTTTCAGTTCGCTGACAACGCTCTCCGGGGGCACTGTATTGATTTTCTGGCTCGAATAGAGCCACAGCCGTCTCAGCGTCTTCAGATCCTTCAGCACGCTCCAGTCCTCGATCCGGTTGAAGCAGATGTTCAGGTCCAGCAGATGCTCCATCCCTGCCAGCGGGGACAGATCGCTGATCTTGTTTTTGAACAGTTCCGCGTATTCCAGCCGTTTCAGGGATCCGACCGGTGTAATATCCGTCACCTGGTTGCATGCGATGATCAGAATCCGAAGGTTCGGGAGATCGTACAGGAAATCCAGGTTTTCCACCAGATTGTGCCCGATATCCAACGCCTTCAGGTTCCACATGTATTTGAGAATCTCAAAATCCTCGCTCCGGTGCGGCGGCGTGCTGTTGTTGTGCATTGTTGACCAGGAGGTATAATCCGTGCGGATCAGGTGTTCATGGTCATAGTTGGAGATTACCAGCGTCCAGCCCCACTGGATGTCGGGAAAGCGCTTCGCCAGCCGGTCGCACAGGTTCTTTGTCATGCGGTTCGCCCACATGTCCACCCGTTTCAGCTTCGGCATCCGGTCCAGCATCGCTTCAAACGCGTCAAAATCGGATACCACCGTATCCCCGAGATCGATATATTCCGCGTCCTCCCGGAATGTTTTTCCCTCATATTCCACCTCAGCCGCTGCCCAGGCCAGGCAGCAGAGGATCAGAGCCGCAATCAGGATACCGCACCGTTTCTTCATCGTTCTCTCCCATACGTCCGTATCGGTTTTCGTCCCGAAGGATTATTCCGTCTTTTCCGCCGCCAGGTATGGCAGCTCCATGCACACGCGGCCGTCCTTCTCCGTCAGTTCCGGCAACGGGAAAGCCGTGTCAAACTGCACCGCTTTCATGATCTCCTTCGCGTCCTCCGCGGCCGCGAAGAGGGGCTGGTAGTTGTTGTGAGGTGCGTCTCCGCTGATCAGCGCGGGATAAACATCCGTCTGCTGCCCCAGGTATACGCCTTCGTCGCTGAAGTGCATTTCTGTCCGCACGACCAGCGAGTACAGCGAGGTGACGCTCCGTGTCCGGTAGGGCTCCGTCCGGATCTCACAGTTTCCGCCGAAAACAAAGTTCCCCAGCGAATAGAAAACCGGCCGGTTGTTGACAATGCTGATTCCCTGAACCACATGGGGGTGGTGCATGATGACCGCGTCCGCTCCGTACTGGACGAAGCGTTCCCCCATCCGCCCCTGGGCTTCGTTGTGCATCGCGTCGTATTCATTCCCGCAGTGGAAGCATACCACGATTGCGCTGGCTTCCCCGCTGTCCTTCAGGCGCTTCATCTCGTCCAGCACCGGATGCAGGTTGTTGTTGATCGTTGTTGTATCCAGCGCGAAGAAGGCGACCCGCACCCCGTCCTTCTCAAAGAACCACGGTTCCCTCACCCGGAACCGGCCGATCCCGGCGCCGTCCAGCGTTTCCTGCGTTCTGCGCAGGCCCTGGGCGCCGTAGTCCGCCACGTGGTTGTTGGCCAGGCTGACCGCTTCCACGGAGGCTTCCGTCAGCACCTGCACAAAGGAGGAAGGTCCCCGGAACCGGTATACCTTCTGTGTGTTCTCCTCTGCCCGGGAGTCGGTCAGAACGCCTTCCAGGTTCACCACGGTGCAGTCATCGCTGCCGAAGAAATCCCGAAAATGCTGGAAAGGATAGGCAAACCCGTTCCTGATGACTGCTGTGTCGAAAGAGTTCTCGTTGAGCCTCGTCAGCTCGGTGCTGCCGATGGTGCAGTCCCCCGCGAAGGTAAAAACCAGGGTTTTCCCGGCTCCGGCGTCCGAAAGTGCCGGAACCGGGAAAATCATCGCGCAGATCAGGAGAAGGCTGAGGAGTTTCTTCATGCCCTGCCTGCCCTTTCCGTCAGTCTCCGTAGGAAATGACCGCGTTCTGGTTGTCCACGATCACATAGCTCTTTCCCCGCTGGAAGGTCAGCTCGTTGCCGTTCTCATCCAGGAAGATCAGCCGGCTGTTCTGGTCCTCACGGTACCAGGAACCGGTGATATGGCGGCCGTTCTGGAATACTTCAATCTGTCCGCCGCCGACCAGGTGCTTCGGATAGTACATGTAGCCTTCCTTCCACTTCAGCTGCACCCGCATCACAATCACGTTCGTGAAGGTCAGCGCCTCCTGGCTGTCCCGGTCCACATTCATGCCGGATGCGGAAACGCGGACATAGTTGCCGTTGTCATAGTAGAAGGTGCAGTTGCTGGCAGGATTGGAATGGCTTGTGTCCTTGTTCTCGTAGAATTTGCAGTCAATCTCGGTGGCTTCGTCGCCGCGGTCCAGCGCTTCATCGGTAAACAGGAAGGGCCGTTTTTCAAAGGTCGTTCCGTCCGCGGCCAGCTTCTTGTGCACTTCGTTCAGCTGGCAGATATTGAATCCGGAGATGCTCTTGTGGTAGCTGTTGCCCAGCAGGTTGAAGTACTTCTGGCCGGTGCCCGTGGATTTGAATCCCGTGGAAGCCAGGTAAGTCGTCACGTTGATGTCGGCCGGAGCGTCTGCCCAGTCGTTGGGGTTCGGGCCGGTGCCGGCGGATGCGAATGCCGCGTCCAGCGCCAGCGCAAAGGGAACCATGGTCATCCGGGCAGAGCGGGTACCGCCGCACAGTTCCGGATACTCATTGGCAAACAGGGCAGCCAGTTTCATGTTGCCGGCGCTCATGTTGGGTACCTGGAAAATCATGTCCGCTGCGCCGATGCCATAATGGGGATAAGCTTCCTTGACGTTGTTCAGCACAACGAAGATGGGCGTGTATGGCTCATTGGAAGCCGGCAGGCCGGTAAAGGGATTCTCTCCTTCAATCACGGGGTTGTTCGCCGTATTGGCGGGCTTCGAAACTTTCAGCTCCATGTCCGGCACAATTTTCGTCATGGCCCCTTCCGCCATCGCGCCGAAGCAGCTGATTGCCAGCAGGATCGCCGTCATCAGAAATGCGAAAAATCTCTTCATGTGTTTTTCCTCCCGATTCTTCATTCTGCCTGCTTCCTTCAGGCACAGAAAAGAAGCAAACTTAAATGATATTATATATAATGAAGTGCTCTCTTGTCAATGAAACCAGCGCTTTCTTCGTCCTTCCGTCCCTTCCGTTCCGGGGGGAATCAGGTCCGCTTTTCATGCCGTGAACCCCGGCATGCTGCCGGGGTTCGATTTTGGCTTTTCGTTAAGGATCCATGGTCCGCCGATTGATTTTTTTCTGAATGTATTCCCGCATTTTCTCCAGGTCCTCCTCCGGCACGAACACAGGCAGGTCTTTGTGACCGCCGGTATCAACCAGCAGCTTGTTCTCCTGGATGGAAACGCCTTTGACATTCCTGAAGCTGATATACCGGCTGCCTTTACCCTGACCGATGTGGATGTAGCGGTCATTCATCTCGTAGGAGAGCGTGACATGCCCGGAACCGCGATACATCGCGGCGCTGATGCCGAAGGCGATCAGCATTGCGATGCCGGTGCACAGCAGCATGATGGTAATCACTTCCCCGTCACCCGTCACAATACCCGCCAGGATCAGGAAAGCGCAGATCCCGCCGCAGGCCCACATGGTCGTCTTGAAAGCCCCTTGTTCATATTCCCTGTCCGTCTGGCAGCTCCAGTGATACATCCCGTCTTCTCCCAGCGTAATCTGCCCCGAAAACGGATTGTCGCTGATCCTGTCAGGTTCCCGGTCGCGGATTTCCGCCGTTCTGTCCGAATACCGGGCCAACGCCAGAAAAAGCAGGCACATCACCATCAGCATCCATCCGTAAACTCTCGCGTTTTGGTCCGGCCAGCAAACCATTCCTCCGAAGGCGCCGTGAACAATCTGAACCTGATCGCCGGCATGCGGCTTGTCCCAGAGGCTTTTGTAATAATAGCTGACAGTCGCTTCGAGTTTCTCACCGTTTTCCTCGTAGTCAACGGTCAGGTCGTTATGATAGGAGGTACGGGATCTTCTTCTATGCGTATGGCGGTAGGTAACGCTGACGCTTTTTGTCGTGGCGGTAATCGGCGTCTGCGTATATCCGACCAGCAGGAGATAAACACCCAGGATCACACCGAATACCAGAAGCACCCTTCTCCAGTATTTCTTCAGCCAGCCTTTTCCGTCCATGGCAGATCTCCTTTTCCGTCTCGCTTCTGTCCTTTGCGGGGATTCTTCCGTTTCTCCCCCTGCACAGTGTCAGACGCTCCGCGGCGAAAAAAGTTCCGTTTCACGCAAAACGAATCACTCTCCGGATTTTCGGTCCAGCAAATTCCGGATCTTCGTTTTCACCAGGTCAAAGGCCACGTCGTTCAGCCCGCTGTTGATCACAATATCCGCGGTGGCCTTCGTAGGCTCCACATACAGGTAGTGCATCGGCTTGACGGTCGTCAGGTACTGAATGGCAATTCCTTCCACGTCACGCCCCCGCTCCTTGACATCCCGGATCACCCGCCGAAGGATCCGCTCGTCGGCGTCCGCTTCCACATAGACCCGGATATCCAGCAGTTTTCGCAGTTCCTCATTCTGCAGCACCATAATTCCTTCAATCAGGATGACGTCCGCCGGATCAACCCGGATGGTTTCGTCGGACCGGTCATGCACGCTGTAATCGTACACCGGGCAGAGGATGGACCGGCCTGCCCGGAGTTCCCTGATATCATGGATCAGCAGGTCTGTCTCGAAGGCATCCGGGTGGTCGTAGTTCAGTTCCCGGCGCTGCTCCAGCGGAATATCGTGGTGCGCTTTGTAGTAGTTGTCATAATACATCACGGTCACCCGGTCTCCGAATTCCGCTTTGAGCCGGCGGGTAAAGGTTGATTTGCCGGAGCCTGTGCCGCCGGCAATCCCGATGATAAAAGGAGCCATGGAGCCACCTCCCTGTTGTGTTTCATCCTGTTGCTGCTATTATACCCGGAAACACCCGGCTTTACAATCGAAAGTTGCGGATCCGGAATTTTTATGATATCATTTTTCGCAGTGAAAAATGATCAGGAGGCTGCCGTTCATGACTGTCGGAGAAAGAATCCACGCCCGCCGGAAAGAGTTGGGCATGACCCTGGATGATATCACAAAGAAAACCGGTATTCCCAAGAGCACCGTCCAGCGCTGGGAGTCCGGCGCAATCAGGAACATGGGCCAGGAAAGCCTGCGGAAGGTGGCCATCGCCCTCGATACCTCTGTCAATTACCTGCAGACGGGTGTGGAGGTATCCGTACAGTTTTTTCCACATCAGAAGCCGATTTCCCAGGATGTCTTCGATTATCTGGGCGAGCAGAGTCATTACACTTTCGCCACCCATCTGGGAAAGGACCGGTATTACGCCTCCCGGAATTCCTCGGAGTTCGTTCTGGTAGACGAGAAAACAATCCGGAAGGTTCTGGATGAGGTATCCCTGTATTTCGGTTATCTGATGCATCAGCGCGCCATCCCGCTTGATGAATTCATGAAACTCGAAAAAGAATCGGAATAAAAGCCGCGTCTTCTGTTTTTTCTGTCGTCAGTCCCGTTTCAGTTCCGGATATTTCCGGTAGAAGTTTCCTTTATCCCGGTACATCTGTGCGTCCGCTTCCGACATCGCGTCCCGCAGGTCCATCCCGGGCTCCATCAGGCAGCCGCCTGCGGCAAAGCTGACATTCTCAAACAATTCTGCTTTCTTCTTGATATCGGAAATCTTTTTCCGCATATCAGCTTCTGTCGTATCCTGCATCAGGATGAGGAATTCGTCACCGCCCGCCCGGTAGATTTCCGCGCCGTTGAAGGTACTCTTCAGGATAACGGCCGCGTTCTTCAGCAGCTGGTCGCCGGCGACATGCCCCAGATGGTCGTTGGTGTATTTCAGGCCGTTCATATCTGCGAACACGACGCCCATCTGTCCGGGGATTTCTTCCTCGCCCCCGCACAGCCCGGTGATCCGGTCGTTCATGGCGTTCCGGTTCAGCACGCCGGTCAGCAGATCCGTCTTGCTCATCGTTCTCAGCTGCTCGATAAACAGGTTGTTCGCGATCTCCGATGCGACAAAGTAGGTGGTCAGCTCCAGCGTGTCCCGGATATGCTGGGCTTTCTCCGCTGGAAAGTTCACCGCATAGATATAGCCGAGAAGCCGTTCTCTGAAGAAAAGCGGAAAAAGCACCAGCCGTTCTGCGCCGGCATTCTTCAGAGATTGATACCAGGCCGGGTTCCCCTGCCGGATCATCTCCATTTCCTGTTCATTGCTGATAATCAGGCAGAAACTGCCGCTGAGGGTATCCAGCCAGGTTTCAGCCAGCGAATAGAAATCATCGTCCAGGTATTTCTCCATCCAGGAGAGGGCGGATCCGGGAGCTTTGGCCTCCCCCATGACCGTGCACTTTCGCTGGTTTTCATCCATCAGCAGGACACAGCAGAATTCCGCGTCGCAGATCTTTCGGATATCCTCCATCACTTCCTGCATGATCTCCCGGAAGGGCTTGTCTTCCCGCAGCTTGATGCAGGTACCGATGATATCCATCGCGGTCTCCTGCGAAATGTTCAGCGAGCTCAGGTTGCTGTCCTTCTTCGGAATCAGCAGCTGCGTATAGGTGCAGAACCCGGTATTCTCCTCGCTGCTTTCCAGCGGCATCAGGTACGCCATGATATCAAATGGATAACGGGGCATATGGACGCAGTTGTGAACCGGCTGCTTCTGCACGGCAGCCCGGAAGCAGACATCCTCAAAGTTCAGATCCTTCGGGATGTACCTCGTATACTCGCTGTTCGGAACAAATTCCACTTTTTTCTCGCTGCCCACGTCCACCGCGCCGCCCGCCAGTTCCAGGGAGTCAAGGTATTTCTGGTTCCCCGTCACGATACGGACCGTCCCGCACGTGCCGTCCGGCTTTCTTTCAACGGACAGCACGCACGTCATGGCGCCGAAATGATCCGCAAAAGCTCTCCAGTCCATATGCCCGCCTCCGGTCAATCCATCTCCAGATAGTTCATCTGCACGTACCCGGTTTCTCCTCTGACTTCCACCCTGGCCCATTCTTCATTCTCATCATTCCGGACAATTTCGAGGATCCTGCAGGCGGTGCCTTTGGGGAGCATGGCCATCAGCACGGCGTCTGAGAACGGCTCGGATCTGAAATAGGCGTTATGGATGATGATGCCGTCCTTCGGGAGTCCTTCCGTTTCGATGACGGAATATGGCTCCGCTTCTTTCTCCGGTTCCTCGGGCTCGGCAGCCGGCTCCTCTGGCTCGGCAGTCGGTTCTTCAGGTTCGCTGGCCGGCTCTTCGGGTTCGGCAGCCGCTTCCTCACGCTTGGCGGCTTCCTCCGCTGCCTTTTTCATTTCTTCCAGGGCCGCGTTGGCTGCCTTCTCAGCTGCCTGTGCCTCCGCCAGCTGCGCCGTCAGGTTCTGCACCCGGGTTTCCAGATCTTCCTGCAATCCCTTGATCCGCTCCTCCAGTTCAGCTTTTTCCGCAGCGGCAGCATCCGTTGCGGCTTTCAGTTTTTCATCGGCTGCAGCTTCAGCAGCCGCGACCGCATCCTCTTTCTCCTGGGCAGCAGCCTTCACGGCAGCTGCAACAGCTTCTTCTTTCTCCTGGGCAGCCGCTTTCACCGCAGCTGCGACGGCCTCCTCCTTTTCCTGAGCCGCCGTTTCCTCAGCTGCTTTGACGGCATCTCCCGCCGCGGTCAGCTTGTCCGTCAGTTCCCCTACTTGTTTTTCCAGTTTGGTTTTCTCCGCGTCAGCCGCTTCGGCGGCGGTCTTCAGCTTTTCTTCGGCCGCGGCCTTGGCGGCGGCAAGGGCTTCTTCCTTCTCTTTGACAGCCGTTTCCACGGCGGTCTTGGCGTCTTCTTCCGCCTTGGTCAGTTTCTTGGTCAGCGCTGCCACCCGGCTCTCCAGCTCAGCCTTTGCCGCGTCGGCAGCGTCTGCGGCCGTCTTAGCGGCATCCTTCGCTGCGGTATTGGCAGCCGTAAGCGCCTCTTCCTTCTCCTTCGCAGCGGCTTCCGCGGCGGCCTTGGCGTCCTCCGCCGCCTTGGTCAGTTTCTCGGTCAGTTCTTTCACCTGGCTGTTCAGCGTGGTTTTTTCCTTTTCTGCCGATTCCTTCGTGCTGGAGAGGATCTGATCCTTCTCGGCAATCTCGTCATTCAGCTTCGCAATGGTTTCCGCCTTGTCGGATACATCGCGCTGCAGGGTCACGATCTGAGTATTCTTTTCCGTCAGTTCAGCCGACAGGGTTTCAATCTGTCCGGCCTTTGCCGCAACATCCGCCGTGAGGGTTTCAATCTGTCCGACCTTTGCCGCGACATCCGCCGTGAGGGTTTCAATCTGTTGGTCTTTCTCGGCGCCGCTCGCGGTCAGCAGCTCTGCCTGCTTCTTCTGGTCCGCGGTCTCCGCGGTCAGCTGCTCAATCTTCCGGTCCTTCTCCGCGCCTTCGGCTGTCAGGGTTTCAATCCGGCTCTCCCTCTCCGCAACGTCTACGGTCAGGGAACGAATCTGATCGTCCTTGCTCGCAACGTCTGCCGTCAGGGTCTCAATCTGTTCCGCCTTGCCCGCCACATCCTCGTTCAGCGTGTTGATCTGGGCTGACTGATCCGAGGTTTCCTCATTCAGGGCAGCGATCTGTTTCGTCTGGTCGTTTCTTTCCGCAACCAGCTGGTCAATCTCTTTTGTCTTTCCGGCGTTGTTTGTAAAGTACAGCACGCCGAAAACAATGGTCAGCACGGCCAGGACTGCGATGATGGATATTGCTGCGTTCTTCTTCATGCGGATCCCCCCTCATATTCAACTCTGCAGAAATTGCCGGACTTTTATACTTTATCATATCATAGAATATGAAAAATGAAAAGCCCAAAGAAAAAGCTCCGGAATCATTCAGTCAATGTTCCTGGCAGGGGGATTAGTAATGATTGGTAATTGTTCGCTATTTCAGTTTGAACAGCGGATAGTTGTTATCGCCGTAGCTGGTGCAGTGTTGCTCGAGTTCAGGCCATTTATGGACAATGACGAAAACCTCATCGTAATCAGGTTCTGCTGAAGATTCTGATAAAGCCGCGCATGCACTCAGGTGAATCAGCAGGAGCAGCTCCAGAAAGACAGAAAGCACTCGATTTCGGATCATGGATATTATCCTTTCAGAAGAAGCTTCTTGGGGAATGAGATCATTCCGGATTGTATTTCACTCCCTGGCATTCATTGAAATACAAACCATCCGGATGTTTTTCAATATATCATCCGTCCTGGAGTGGCAAGATTTGGAATCACTGGCTTTATAAGGATGACCACTTCTTCAGAATTTCATACAGTTCGTCAAAAGAGGAAGCGTATTCGTTGATATCGTATGCCGCCATTGCTTCCTCGATATTCCCGGATGGCATGAACCATACGGAATCCAGGGACGCGTTTTTCGCGCCGAGCATATCGGAAGTCAGTGAATCACCGATCATGATGCATGATGATCTGGGTTCTCCGATCCGGTCCAGACACAGATCGAAGAATGCCGCATCAGGCTTTGTCACCCCCAAGTCTTCGCTGATAAACAGATCATCAATATACCGGTCGAGGCCTGTGGAGGCGATCCTGCCCTTGGCGTTGATGGTTACGCCGTTGGAGGCAATATAGATCCGTGCGTCCTGTATGTTTTCCTTGACCCTTTTGACAAATTCCAGCGCGCCGTCCATCAGCACACCGTTCACGGACATCGTCCGGATAAAGTCATCGTTGACCTTCAGGGGATCGAGTCCGGCCGGATCTCCGCCGCATCGGCTGAAAACATCCTGAAACCGCTTTGTAAAGAGCTCTGTCCTTGAGATGGTTCCTTTTTCAAGCTCCAGCCAGAGCGACTTGTTGTATGCCTGAAACGCCCGGTAAATGTCATCTGAGAACATAAGGCCGTTTGCTCTCAGGACAATACCGAGCGCTTTGTACTCGGAAGCATGAAAATCCAGCAGTGTCTGATCGAGGTCAAAAAGAAAGTTGTGATGCATGCCGCGCCTCCCGGGTCGGTATGAACCGTTATCCCCTGTGCATTGTACGGTCATAGTCTGATTATTTTCTGATTTTCAGGGTTCTCAGATAGGCTTTCTGCTCCGGTGTAATCCGATAACTCTCCACAGTCTTCTGAATGGTTTTATTGTGTGTCCAGCTGTCCAGCCGGTTGTTTTCCAGATACGGAAGAACCGCGTCGTACTGTTTCGCAAGGGCTGTGGCAAAGTACCAGGCGATCATCATATTGACATAGTATTCTTCTGACCGGAGAGTTGCAACAGTTTCCGGATACGCCGGATCGAAGTCTTCATCCAGATAATGCTCCATCAGCATGCCGATTCCAAAGCGGACGGTATAGGTTTCCGTGGAATGAATCCATTTCCGGATCTCTTTCAGCAGCTCCGGCCGGTGCTTCCGGAACACGCGGGGAGACATTTGGTCGCAGGTGGCCCAGTTATCCACAAAAGGCAGGAACCGGTCCAGCAGCTGAACGCATTCCGTATAATCCTTCAACGCTGAAAGCATGAACGCGTGCAGCTGGTTTTCCTCAAAATACCGATGCGGCAAATCGTTCAAAAAAGTGCCGGCTTCCGCGGAGGAACCAAACTGTTTTGCCAGCTTCCGCAGTTCCGGCGTACGTACGCCGATAATGGTCTCGGGCTTGAGCGTTGGGATGGTCCGGATCTGCAGATCGCGGTACCCGGTATCCTGGAGGGATTTCAGTTCGGTTCTGATCTCATCGGTCAGCATTTTGTTCAGACTCCCGCTCTCCGAGATTCTCTGTTTCTTTTTTCCATTCTTCCAGAAAGGACTCCAGGAATGCGTGCCTGGTTTCTGCGATGCACCGGGCGCTTTCTGTATTCAGCTCATCCTTCAGCAGAAGCAGCTTCTCGTGGAAATGATCAATCGACTCCGCTAAGGAACGGCCATGGGCTCCGCCATACGCAAAGGCTCTGCCGATGCCAACCGCTCCGATGGCATCCAGTCTGTCCGCGTCCTGGACAATCCGTCCTTCCGGCGTTTCCGGTTTCTTTCTTCTGTTTTTGTGAAATGAGACAGCATTAATCGCTTCACAGATGCGTTCCGTCATCTCAGCGGGTAAATCCTGGGTTTCCAGAAAGCTCCTGGCATTCGCGTTGTTTTCTGTTGAAAACAGTTTATCATCATCCGTATCATGCAGAAGCGCCGCCAGTGCGACAATCCGGTGATCACATTCCGCTTCTGTTTCCGCAATCTTCATCGCGTTCCGATAAACCCTGACGGAATGGTCAAATCCATGTCCGTCTGAATTACCCTGAAACAACGCGCGGATAAAATCCATTGCTGCATGGTATTTTTCAGAGTCCCGGTCTTCCTGATGAATTGTGTCGTTCATGCCGGTCTGCCTTCCTGATCAGACCGCACCCGTTCCGTCCCGCCATTCAGCAAAAGCTTTCAGTTCCTTCTCCGACAGCTTCAGCGCCAGTCCCATCACAGCCAGATCGTCCGCATGGCCAACGATCGGGATAGAATCCGGAATCAGATCCTTTTTCTTGATCAGGTACAGAATCGCGCCGACGAGGCAGGCGATGGCCTTTGGAGAAACAACCGTATATTCTTTTTTGATCCATGCCTTGATCATCGCAATCATCAGCGGCAAATCCGACAGGGTGGAGCCGATAACCGGCACCGCTTTCAGTTTTTCCTCCAGTTGTTTCAGGATCTCATCCACCTTCGACGGGTTTTTGACAACTTCCTCTGCTTCCGCGATTCCCTTGTTCAGGATTTCCTGTGCTTTGTCCATGCCGAATTCCATGGTTTCATCCTCCTTTATTCTCCTGCCGCAATGGCGCATGCCCTGTAATAGTCCCGGGTGAGTGCGCGAAGGCGATGGGACAAATGGCTGACAATCATATAAATCTTGATCGGATTCTCTTCAAACAGCGCCTGAAGATCCTCCTCCCGGATGCATTCCAACAGGGTATCATCCTCTTCCACCACAGCCGTCGCGCTGCGCGGCTCGTTCATCACCAGTCCCATTTCTCCGAAGAAGGTATCCGGGTAAAGGGTGGTCAGGCGCTTTTCTTCCGGCATGCCGTAGTTGAGATAGATCCCGACAGCGCCGCCGTAAACCGCGTACATAAACTTACCCTCGTCACCTTCCCGGAAGATGATCTGTCCTTTCTTGAAAGACAGCACCCGGGAAGAATCTTTCCCCTGATCCCGGAAAGACTGCCGGACCAGTTTCTCTTCCTCGGTCATGACGGAAACCTTGTGAATCAGGTTGTTCATTTCCAGAATCTTGGTCATTCTGGCCAGGAAACCTTCTTTTTGTTCCGCTCCGACTTCCTGTTTTTCCCGGATCACCGCGTTGACTTCTTCATATTCCACCGTCAGTTCGAAAAGCCGGCGGCCCAGCTGACAGATCAGTGCACGGATCATGTCCGGTTTCTCCCGGAAATACTCGTTCAGCATTCCCTCGTCAATTTCTATCACATGAAGAGAATCCTCCGCGACAACCGTTGTGCTGCGGGGCCAGGCATCAATCACAGCCATCTCGCCGAAAAACTGACCGGCTCTCATATCCGCCAGCTTCCGCTGATTCTCCTCTCCGTAATGCAGATACACACCTGCCGTGCCGTCTGTGATCTGGAAAAAGCTTTTCCCGGTTTCCCCTTCATGAAAGATTACTTCGCCCTTATTAAAGATTTTCTCGTTCATCGTCTTAACCCCTGTTCGTTTTTTTGCAATTTTATGCAACTGCATCCGGTTTGTCAACTTTGGTGACGCTGTTCCCTGTGCGCCACCGGGAAAAGAATTACTTCACTTTGAATGTGCTCTGATTCACATACATGCCGTCCCAGAACATGGTAACGGTATAGTTTCCGGAAGGAATATCCCCGGTAATCTTGTAGAGGTTTTCAAAATAATCGTCGCCCAGCATGTAATACCAGATGGTCTGGTATCCGCCACTGACCCTTTTGAACTCCATGTCACTCCAGATTTCTGCTTCCAGGAATCCGTCCGGGGATTCGATGTAAATCGTCACATAAAAGGACCGTGGTTTTGCCAGGGTCGGCATGCGCATCTGGTACTTGAATCCATAGGATTCACCGCCGTTCCTGATCGAGTTGATAATCTTGTCAGCGGAGAGGGAGGAGACTTTTTTCGCCTCGGACCGGGGCTTTCCGGCGTCAAGTTTCCGCAGTTCGATCGTCACTTTGACGGAAGTGTTTTTCAGCCGCCCATCCTCAAAGGTCGATGCTCGGGGCATCGTATAGGTTTTTTCATCCAGGATTTCGGAGGAGTCGGTTTCCACTAGGGTAATCTGATAGGTTTTTCCGGGCATCAGCATGCTGGTCTTGACGCTGGATGTGCCCGATCCAAGATTCCACCGATGCTGTTTGGAGTTCCCGTTGACTGCCTCCATGATGACATCGCAGGAAATCCTGCTGCCCTGAACTGTCCAGGAAATGGTGCTGACGCCTTCCCGGTATACGATGGTATCAGACAGCACCGCGGTATGAGCCGGCTGTTTGGTTTCCTGTCGGGGGGAGCCGCCTTCCCTGGAAGCACCGCAGTTGATACAGAAGTTCCCGGTGTTCCCTTTCTGGCCGCAGGCCGAACAGGTCCAGTCCTCCTTTGGTTTTGCCGTGCCGCAGGCCGGACAGAAGTTCCCGGTATTCCCTTTCTGGCCGCAGGACGGGCAGGTCCATGCTCCTTCATCCGCCAGGGCAGACAGGCACAGGGCTGCCGCAAGAATCAGCGTCAGAAACAGAAAGCAGGCTGTTTTTTTCATTTTCTCTTCCTCTTTTTTCAGTTCAGGGACGCGTACATGGACGCCATGAGCTTCGGAATAAAGCGGTAATGGTCTCCGGGAAGATTGGTCGTCAGGTACACGCAGGTCAGATTCTCTCTGGGATCCACACAGAACCAGTTGCCGAAGGCGCCGTCCCATCCCCATTCGCCGACGGAACCGTTGATCCCGGCCAGTTCCGGATTGGTCATGACGCGAACGCCCAGTCCGTAGCCGTACCCCCGCTGCGTGTCCCAGCTGTCGCCTTTCCGCTGTTCCGGCGTCAGATGGTCCGTAGAGATCAGCTCAATCGTTTTTCGTCCCAGGATCCGTTCGCCGTCCAGCGTGCCGCCGTGCAGCAGCATCTGGGCAAATCTGGAATAGTCGCGCACGGTGGAGTACAGACCGCCTCCGCCGCTCTCAAACGGCGGCTTTTCCGTATTGTAATCCCGGTCTTCCGGTTTCAGGTTTTCCTGGATGTGATACAGCGTGGCCACCCGGTTCAGCTTCTCCGCCGAGACAAAGAACCCGGTATCCTTCATGCCCAGCGGATCAAAGATGTTCGCCTTCAGATACTCGCCCAGCGTCTTCCCGCTCAGAACCTCGATGACCGCACCGAGGACATCAATCGAGAAACCGTACATCCATCTCTCCCCCGGTTCAAATGCCAGCGGAAGCTCACCGACCAGGTTGGCGTATTCCACGGTTCCGGGAACAGGTTTCCCCGACGCTTCATATTCTTTTTCCTTCTCAATGCGAATCCTGCCCGCAGCCGTATCCCCCCAGGGATACGGAACGCCGCTGGTCATGGTGAATAGCTGCCGCATAGTCACCTGGCCTTTGGCATCGACGATTTCGTAGCTGCCGTCCGCCTTCTCCGCGGCGATCTTCGGGTTTTTAAACCCCGGCAGGTACTCGCTCACATGATCCCACATCTTGAACAGTCCCTGTTCGTAAAGCTGCATGATTCCGGCCACCGTAATCACTTTGGACATGGAGGCAATCGGAAAAATCGTGTTTTCTGATGACATCCGGACCTTTTTTTCAATATCCGCGTACCCGAAGCTGCCTTCCAGGCAGACCTCATCGTTCCGCATGATCCGGACAGCACATCCGGCAATCTGTCCGGATGAGACAAAGCGGCTGAGCGTGTTGTTAACCAGATGCATACGCAACCTCCCTTCTTTTACCAGATATCAACATTCCCTGTTTCTTCACCCATGATCCACCAGAGTTTATTCTGGTCCACTCGGACAAATACGCAGTCCGCGCCTTCGGGCAGCTTTGCCTGAACCTGGTTCACCGTAATCTCCCCGCCCATGGGGGACTGGATAACGATTACGTCTCCGGGATCTCTTTTTGCTGCGGCCCTCGCCGGTTTCTTTTCAGGGGATTTCTTTTCGGCAGTCTTCTTCGGGGCGGTTTTCGCCGGGAATGCCGTACCTTCGGGATCGGTCACTTCCACACCGTAGAGTTCCTTCACCTTGGCCGCGATTTTGGCGCTGATCTTCATCCTGCCGTAGTCGAGGTGTGCCACCGCACCCTTGGTAATCCCCAGGGCTTTTGCCAGATCCAGCTGGGACAGGTTTTTCTGTTCGCGCAGTTCCTTGATGGTCATGTTTCTCTTCCTCCTGAAATCGTATTATTGTACTTCATATGGAATCTGGTTTTCTCTGCAGTAAAATTCCGCGTCGGAGCCGGCGCTCACAATCAGCATGACACCCTCATTCCCGACGTCGAATACTTCAGGCCCGAATTCCGTAACAGAGGCCGGAATCCGGACAGTGAGCTTCCCGCAGTTCAGGAAGGCGCCTTCTTCAATGGAAGCCACTCCGTCGGGCAGGATGACCTCCTCCAGTTCCTCCGTTCCAAAGAAAGCGTAGGCTCCGATGATCTTTGTGCCTTCCGGAACCTGGTAAACACTTTTTCCCTCCTGATCCAGATAGCTGACCAGTCTCATCACCGGCTTTTCCAGCAGCGCGCTGTCCGTCTCCTCAAAGGTCGGTGTGTTATAGCGGGTCACCACGTCCCGGGTATCCGTGAACCGCAGCGGTTTGTTGCTGCGCTTGATGTAGTAATCAGCCCGGAAGGGGTTTTCACCCATCTGTTTCAGGCTTTCCGGCAGGAACACCGCATCCTGCAGGATCGACATAAAGGCGCCGTCGTCAATGAATTCCAGTCCTTCGTTCATCTGGAAGAACGTGATCTCAGACTGGTTGAATGCATATTTGCCCACATACCGGATTGTTTCCGGGAAAACCACGGTTTCCGCGAAGACCGGCGTTTCCCATCCGCAGTACGCAAACGCGTAATCCCCGATCCCGGTCACCCGCAGCCCGTTGATTTCCGACGGCAGGAAAGCGGTCCTTTCCTCCCGGGTATATCCGGTCAGATAGCATTCTTCCCCGGATACCGGTGCATAAAGGTAAGGATCCTCTTCCCGGTTCAGACATTGATAGATCTCAGCGTTCTGCATATACCACCGCGCCACCGGAACACCGTCCATCACTTCCGGGATCCGTTCATCCGGGCTGATGCGGGGAAGGTATTCCCCCAGATATTCCGTCACTTCCCAGATCAGTTCACCGTCGCCGTCCTCATCCAGCACATACAGGTAATCCCCGACCCACCGAAGCAGGGGCGGAAGGGCTGCCTGATCGGCGGTCACCGGATTGTTTCGGATTTTCAGGTCGCAGATCTGCTCATTCGCTTTCAGATCCAGCTTTGCCATCTGGTTATCCCGGAGATCCAGGGTCCGGAGTGCCGTAAATATTTCGATCCCAGTGAGGTCGGCAATCCCGAGCCCCTTCACGTCGATCGAAGTGATCTTTCCAATCTCTTCCTCGCTGAAATTCCCGTCGCCGTCCGTATCCAGTACCCGGATAGATTCACGGAATTGCGCATCCGGAAAATGTGCTTCGTCTATCGCCGTATCTGCCGCCGCGACGACGCAGATTCCCGCCAGCAGCAGGCAGGCCAGCAGTCCGATCCATCTTTTCATGAGGTGATCTCCCCCTTTCACTGATCTAACGTTTGTCGCGGTCCACCTGTTCCAGGAACAGAATGCCGATCAGCACATATATCAGGATAAATCCCAGCAGGATCGCCCAGTTTTTGAGAATATTGGCCGAGGAAAACTCATAGTTTATGTTCTGCAGCTGCGATGCCGTCAGTTCACCGATCTTGTGGCTGACTTCCTCAACGGACATCGCTCTCTGCACCCGGGAAATCAGGCTGTTCGGATCGCTGTTGCTCATGGTGTCCACAGCCGTCAGAAGCACGGTCGATTCCTGACCGTTGTAGTTGGAAACCGAGCAGACGGTCTGAATTCCCCATTTGCTGATGGTGATATTGGACATCTGCTTTCCGAATTCGTTCAGCGGAATCACAAAGTTGGCAAACACCAGCTGGACAATCAGCACGAAGGGCATGACCGTCATTGCTGTCACAGTGGTATGGACGATGCAGGAAATCATGATTCCCAGCATATCCGCGGCATAGGTGATCAGGAACATCGTGATCCCCAGATCCAGCAGGAAGCTGCCGGTCACCGCGCTGCCGGAGGGCATATACACCTTGAAAATCAGGAAGATGGCCAGCATGATGACAACCTGAATCAGACAGATCATCGCCTGATAGATCATATGTGACAGGACATAGGAACTGATGTGAAGCCCGGCCCGGTGTTCCCGCTTGATAATCCCCCGTTCCTTGCAGACGACCTGGATGGAGTTGAACACACCGTTCCAGATACAGACGCAGGTAATGGCGAACGCCGCGTACGACGTTCCTTCCATATTGATGAACATCCGCTTGCCGATGACGTATACCACCAGGTACGCGATGATCGCCGACAGGGGCAGAACCTTCCAGTTTCCCTCGTTGATAAACATTCGCAGGTGTTTCCCCAGGAAGATCGGAATCTGTTCCATCCGTCTCTTGTAACGGATTCCCTCAATGGTTTCGTCGGCCTCTTCTGCCTCATCCTTTCCCTCAGTGCCGGCTTCCCGGAAAACATCCCGGACTCGTTTTTCCTGCTCCACCGCGTAGGATTTGTATTTTTCAATAAACTCGTCCGCCCGGCCTTCGCCGCCTTCATTCCTGGCATTGATCCGTTTGACCACATTCTCCAGCGTATCCGTTCCGAAGAAGTCCTTCGCTTCCTGGATCCCGCCGTAGAAAGCCAGCTGACCGATCTTGGTCTCCGATCCCTTGGCCAGTACGATGACCTTGTCAAACAGATCCGATACGCGATCAGGCGCGTGGGTAATCACCAGCACCATTTTCCCCTGGCAGGCGACCAGCCGGAGGTTTTCCATCAGTTCTTTTGCCATAATGCCGTCCAGGCCGGAGTCCGGCTCATCCAGGATGAACAGGTTCGGGCTGGCAACGAATTCCGTCGAGATGGACAGGCGCTTCTTCTGTCCGCCGGACAGCTTGGATACCAGCGTATCCTCCCGGCCGGTCAGGCCGAAGGTCTCCAGAGCCATCCGGATCCTGCGTTTCTTCTCCTCCGCCGGCATGGTGGCAGGCAACCGCAGATCCGCCGCGTTGCTGATCGTCATCAGCACCGTGTCCTCTTCCCGCATCAGGTTTTCCTGAGGAACAAACCCAATCCGGTGCTTAACCTGTTCATACTGGCGGTAATAATCCACGCCGCCTTCGATAATGGTGGCCTTTGCCTTTTCATAGCCGGTCACCGCGTTGACGAAGGTGCTCTTTCCGGCGCCGGATCCGCCCAGGATCATGACCATGTTGCCGGGTTCCACTTCCAGGCGGATATCCTTCAGCAGCGTCACCTTTTTCATGGCGTTCTTGACAGTCCGCTCGTCGATGGCAATGCTCAGTCCGCCCTGGGAGGTCTGCGTGCTGTACAGAAGGCCGGAGCCCTCAAAAATGAACCGCGCATTTCCGATCTGCAGGCAGTCGTCAAACTGCAGCGCCGCAGATTCGTTTACTGTTTTCCCGTTCAGCAGCAGGTTCTCCACGCCGATCTCCTGCAGATGCCAGGCGCTGTTTTCATATGCCAGCGTCAGCGCTGGAGTATGATCATTCCAGGCTTTGTTTTCAATCACGACCGTGTGGCGGCCGTCGTCCATGTTGATCATCTGCCAGTCGGTGGAGGAGGCAAAAGTTTCCAGAAATACCGCTGTCAGCATCCGGTCGTTGGACAGACGGATCACCATGTTGTCCTTCAGGACGCGTTCTTCCCCGCTGGGTAGCATTATCCCGCCGACAAAGGTGAACACATTTTCGCTCAGGTTCCGATAGATCCATTGTCCGTTCTCATACCGGATCTCGCACTGTTCCGCGTCCAGAAACGGGTAGGTCAGCTGCAGGGAGGACGTCGTGAAAACATCCATCTCCTGCTGTCCGCGAATCACAGCCTGATCAAAGATCACATACTGGCGTGGTTTTTCCTGCGCCTCAAAAAATATAAGGCCTGCCGGTTTTTCCGGTTTGGAAATGTTTTTTCCCTGGCTCATGGGGTGACCTCCTCGCTGATGGTTTCACTGTCAGGCCTTTCCGTCGCTTTATCGTTGTCGGTTTCATCTTCCGCTGCTTCCGTATCTGCGCTGCTGAGTTTTTCTTTGTATTCACGGGCAAGGTCACTGATAGCTTTGATAGTCCTGTCCAGAAAATCCATGACTTCCGGATCCTGCGTCAGCAGGTGGACTTCTTCCGTGATTGCGCCGCCCAGCTGGTTATTAAATCCGCTCAACTGGCGCAGCACGTTCCACAGATGCTCATTGTCGATCAGTTCCGGCAAGGAATTCTGCGCCCAATTGCTTTGCTCTATATAGTTTAGAAGCTCCAGAATCACGGACCCCATAAAGGAACTGGTGTTCATCTCTCTTTTGAACGCTTCCTTGGTCAGCTGGCCGTTCTCCTGGACCGTCTTTTGTTTCTTCGCGGCATCCTCTGCAGCCTTCTGGATGATGATATCCAGCACGCTTTCAATATCTTTGTTTTTCATCATGCTGATAAAATCCTGCACTGCCCGCTGAAGCACGCCGTCCGCGATCAGCGCTTCATATTCGCGCTGCAGTTCGGCGCCTTCCTCTGTTGCTCTGTACACGTCCATCGCTTCATGGATCCGGTCACCGCTGTCCCAGATCTTCCCGATGCATTCCTGCTCCTGATCGCTGACGCCGAGTTCCTTCAGCACCTCCATGGTTGTCGGCCGGTGCTTAATCAGCCAGATGCCTGCTTTGACGCCGATCTCCGTAACAATAGTCCGGATATCTTCAAACTGCAGAAGGTCGCGTATATCTTCATTGTTCAGGAGTTCCCGGATCAGTTTCAGGTCGTTCGTGATCCCGCGATCTTCCTCTTCCCGGCTGACCAGCAACTCCTCAATCTTATACCTGTCCTCGTCCGGAACCTCGTTCGCCAGTCCTGCCGTCCCCGTGAAGAGGAACGCCAGGGCAAGCAGTCCCGCAAGCCACCGTTTCATTTCGCATCGGTCTCCTTAACGCATTGTGCTTTTTTGTATTTTAACAGAAAACGGGCGGGGATTCAACGTTCCTCGCCCAGGGGAAACAGAAGAAATGCCGTCAGGGTTGCCACGCGCATCCGGAGAAGGCATTGTACCCGATTTCGGTCAGACTTTCCGGCAGTTTCAGGTTTTTCAGACTCCGGCAGTCCCGGAAAGCACAGTCCCCGATCGCTGTCACGCTCTCCGGGATATTTACGGAAACCAGGTGATAGCAGGCGTCAAACATCAGCTTGCCGATTTCCGGAATCCCGGCGGGCAGGTGCACCTCCCTCATCGTGATGCAGCCGCCGCACACGCCCGACCCGAGTTTTTCCACGCTGTCCGGAATAAACAGGGACTGCAGACTCCTGCACCGGTAAAAAGCGTAATCTCCGATCTCCGCAACGCTGCCCGGAATGGTCACTGTCTCCAAGCCGCTGTGGCTCAGCGCTCCGTAGCCGATGATCCGGGTGCCTTCCGGGATTTCATAGGAAGAGACCGTCAGCGGACCGACGTATCCGATCAGTCGGTGCTCCGTTTTGTCAAACAGCATGCCGTCGGTCAGTTCCAGGCAGGGATGGTGATCGGAAATCCGGAATTCCTTCAGTTCAGGGCATGAGGAAAAAGGATTCGCGCCGACGGAAGCAACGCTCTCCGGAATATGCACAGATGCCAGTTTCCGGCAGCTGTTGAACGCCTGGTCTCCGAGAATTTCCACCCCCTCCGGAATCTCAACGGATTCCAGTCCGCTGCTCTGGAATGCGCGCTCTCCGATCTCCTTCAGTGTCCCCGGCAGCTTCACGCTGGTAAAACGGGTCCCGAAGAATGCGTGATCTTCCAGTTTCTCCAGTCCTTCCGGAAGGATC
The DNA here is from genome assembly GCA_947166385.1 of uncultured Clostridia bacterium. GTDB lineage: Bacteria > Bacillota > Clostridia > Christensenellales > Aristaeellaceae > Aristaeella. Next base: position 37,486 of record CAMVEB010000005.1, read on the forward strand.
AGTTCCCCGCGGAGCCGCGTGCAGCCGGAAAAAGCAGAACAGCCGATGATCCGCAGGCTCTCCGGCAGCCGGATGCACTCCAGATGCTCGCAGCTGTCGAATGCCCAGTCTCCGATGGTAACAATCCCCTCCGCAACTGTCAGGCTTGTCAGGAACCAGCATTCCAGGAAGGCATCCTCCCCGATTCCCGTCACCGGAATACCGTCCAGCTCCGTGGGAACCGTCACATCTTCTTCCTCGCCGGTATACGCAGCGATCTCCGCTGTACCGTCCTCCAGAAGTCGGTAATAATATTCCCTGTTCTCCCGGCTCCGGATGGCATCCTCGGGAATTTCCCGGTCGTCTTCGGCAAAGGAAACACAGCAGCAGATCAGCAGGATCACAGTCAGGATCAGACTCAGAAATGTACGCATCGTTCAGTCACCTCCTGCCAGTAAGACGCCGGAAGGGAGCCGCCGGTTCCCTGTTTTCCTATTCTTCTGCCCGAACCGCGTTCAGAATGCGCACAAAATTATACAGGCCCAGGTTCCAGATGTTGAAATCATGGCCGCCTGGCTTCTCCTGCCACAGGAAGTTGTTGTCGTTAACCCGGTCGGTTTTGTCCGGCAGGTCCTTCGCCGCGCCGGCTGCCGAGGCATAGGCCGTTCCGTCCTCCGTACCGCAGATATTGTAGAAGAATCGAATCGGGCAGTCCGGGAAAGCTTCCAGTTTCGCCGCCACGGAGGACGACGGATACGATGTCGGCGCCGCGGAGAAAGCCCCGAAAGCGGAAATAATATCCAGGCATTCGCACAGGCCGATATTGATCGTCTGCATGCCGCCCATGGACAGGCCCGCCATCGCCCGGTGATCCCTGGCCTTGGTCAGGTCGTCCGGATACAGGGAGCCCCAGGTGGCGTAGTGTTCATCTAGATAGGGAATCAGGTTGTTCCGGATCTCCTTGCCGAACGCGTAGAAAGACTGGGCGTTGCTCATGCTGGAGTCGCTGTAGTTCGCGGAAGCCCGGCCGTTGGGCATCACGATGATCAGTGGATTCATCCCCTCGTCCAGGATCAGGTGATCCACTGCGTTCCGGCCCAGGCAGAAATCGTTCAGGAACCCCCATTCATTGTCGTTCCCTCCGATCCCGTGGCACAGGATCAGCAGGTCGTAATGCCCTTCGGGATCATAGTCCGGTGGCAGGTAAACCACCGCGTGTTTCGTGATCTCCGTCCCGTCCCCGGCATAATCCTTCGACGGATAGGCGATCTTCTCGACCGTTCCTCCGTTCTTCATGCCGGTCAGGTATTCCTTCGGAATCTGGTCTGTCACTTCTGTCCCGGCGCCTTCCGCGATACATCCGCATACCGCCAGCGCCAGCGCGATCGCCATGATCAGGATTCTTTTCATGCGCGTTACCTCCTGTTTGTCCTTTCCGTTTCCGGTCAGTCCCCTTGATTATTTTTTGATGATGATCTTGACTTTCTTTTGAGTGGTGAAATTTCCTGTCTTGACGGTGATGGTCGCGGTATATTTCCCTTTCTTCTTTATGGGAATTTTGAATGTCACTTTGCCCTTTGCGTTTGTCTTATTCTGATAGGTTTTCCCGTTGATCTTCAGTTTGACAGGATGCTTCTTCAGGACTTTCCCCTCGCATTTGACCGTCACAGTATACTTTTTTGGTTTTGCTGTTGCCTTGTATGTTTTGTTTTTCGCGGCGATAGTGATTTTCTTTTTCTGCCAGACCGCGTTCAGCGTCATCGACCGTGTTACATGAATCTTCTGCCGGTTCTTGTAGGTGACTGCCGTCTTGTTGGGGCTGACAGCCCAACCCTTGAACTTATACCATTTCCTGGTAAAAGGATTCTTGGGCAGGGTAATCGTTTTCCCGGCCTTCGCTTTTATTTGCTTTTTTTTGGCGGGAGCGCCTTTATAATTGGGCATCAGGGTGATTGTACACTTTCCGCCCTTGGCCCATTGGGCATAGAGCATCAGGATGCTCCCGTCCGGCGTGATGGTGGCCCGGTCCGCGTAATACTTTCCGGATCCGTTCTTCTTCGTGTTCCATCCGGTAAAGGTATAACCTTTCCTGGTAAATGGATTCTTCCGCAGCGTTGTTTCCTCGCCGATTTCAACGATCTGGTAAACCTTGTTTTTGCTGGGTTTGTTGTCAAAATAGATAATATAGGTCGTATCCTTCTTTGGCTCTTCCGTTTCCTGCGGTGGCTCTTCCGTGCTCTTCCACAGCGCCTTCACGGTCAGATCCGCGCTGACGGCGATCTTGTCGCCCGGGTTGTGGGAAGCTCCCCCAACCTGCCATTTGTCGAATGCGTGATCTGCAGGTGCCGTGAATCCGCATACCGGCAGAGTATATTCCGTCCCCTTGCCCACCAGCACAGAAGCCATGCTGCCGGAGCCGCCGCCCGCGTCAAAGCTGACCTCCGGACAAAGGCGGAAGGTAACGCTGGTGTAGTAGTATTCCCTGGATTTCGAGGCATCCAGCGAAATGCTGTAATTGACATGGAGCAGTTTGGCGCCGTCCCGCCGTTCCACTCTCGCGCTTTCTCCGGAAAAAGCGGAGACATACACATCCGTCTGCCCGTCATTGTTCAGATCAATGCTGCCGCCGGCTTCGATCTGGCCGTATTTGAGCAGCAGCTGTTCAAACAGGTAAATATTGATCGTCACGCTGTCCGAACTGACCAGATCCAGGGCAATTTCGCCCCAGCTGACCGGTCCGGCGTTGGCCGCTCCCGGTTCCGCCGCGGCGCATCCTGTCACCGTCAGCACCAGAATCAGGATCCAGACTGAAATTCGTTTCCGCATAGCCATGATTCCTCCTCTTTTTCCGTTTGTCTCCTGGATCGTCTCGGTTTTTCTCCTGCCTGATCGGTATTATACTCCTTATCCATACTTTTCGCCATGGTTTTTTCTTTATCTTAGGCGGATGGAATGAATCAATCCCCCGTCATTTGGGGGATTGACAGACGGTTCTTTTTCCTTTAACATGCGAAAAGAAAGGAAGCAATCTGTATGCATAGATTCATTCCAGACAAGGAGGTTTTCATGAATAAACGTATTCTCGCCGTTCTGCTGATCATTGCGCTTTTGTGCTCCTGTATGATGATTCCCGCCGCATCGGCAAAGACCCGCACAGCGGAAGAAGTCATTGCAGCCCTGAAGGAGAACGGGGTCAGAACCAATGATATCAAGATCACCGGTTCCCATTATGTCGCCAAAGGCAAAAAGATCACCCTGAAAGCCAACCGTTCCGTGAACTGGTACTCCGGAAACGAGCGGATCGTAACTGTCAGCCGGGATGGTGTTGTCAAGGGACTGAAAGCCGGCACCACTTATCTCTACGTTGAGTCCGGAGACTGGGAGTATACCCGGTGGAAGATCACGGTCAAATCTCAGGCCGTCACGTCGGTGAAGATCACCGCCCCGACAAAGACGCTGGATACGAAGGATAAACGCACTGTCACCCTGAAGGCCAAGGCTTCTCCCTCCTCCGCCGCCCAGAGTTTTACCTGGAAGAGCAGTGACACATCCGTCGCTACCGTTTCCTCTTCCGGCAAAGTCACCGCGAAGAGCGCCGGCAAGGTGAAGATAACCGCCACAGCTTCCGACGGCAGTAAGAAAAAGGCCTCCGTCACCATCACGGTGAAGGACAAGGGCGACCCTGAACCGACGCCTACTTCAGATACAGAATACCGGGCTCTGCTGATCGGAGAAAGAGATTTCTCAGGCGGCCCACAATATCGAGCCGACCGGAATGAGGGTGATGTGAAACTGATGTCCGGCATGCTCGAAAGGGTTTACGGCCCTGCCGGCAAGAAATACAGCGTCACGAAAAAGATCAACGCCTCCTACAACGAAATCCGTTCCCTGATCCAATCCACCTTCGCCGGTACAAAAGATTCCGATGTCTCCCTCTTTTTCATCGCTTCTCATGGCAACAGCAGCGGAGACGGCGACTTGATTACCATCGAAGGATCATACGAAAAGAATCTGCCCTTCAGCACGCTGGCCTCCTGGCTCAACGAGTATGTCCGCGGCACAGTAATTGTTATCCTCGAATCCTGCGGCGCCGGCTCAGCGATCTATGATCCGAGCGAGCAAAACTCGGCCGGTGGCGGAGCAGAAGAAGACCGCAGCGGGCGTATCGCTTCCGCTGCGGTCAGAGCCTTTGCCGCTGTGGACAAAGGGATTGTGGATTCGAACACCGGCGAGCTTCGCCAGTCGAGATTCTACGTGCTGGCCGCTGCCCGGCATCATGAGCTGAGCTGGGGATACACCGGTTATGGCTCTTACAATGTTTTCACTGGTTGGTTGGTAGAAGGCATGGGTTATCCAGGTTACTATCATCCTGCGCCTGCGGACTCCAACAAAAACGGAAGAGTGACCCTCACCGAGCTGTTCAACTATATCAGCAAGGTCGGAGATCACGTCCCCTTCAACCAGGATGGCCGGACCTATTACCAGCACGTCCAGCGCTATCCCGTCGGCAGCCAGTACGAGCTGTTCAGAATGCTGCCGTAATCCTTACTTCACAGCCTCGATCCGGACATCCCCGGAGGTCGTGGAAATCGTCACCCTGCCGCTTCCGTCACCGCACGTATATTCTTTCCCGTCCCGGCTCATGGCGATCGAAGTCGTAAAGTCACCGCTGGTAGTGCCCACTTTCGCTTTGAATCCGGGTTCCTCGGGTAAATAAGCCTGGACATTGCCGGACGTAGTACCGATCTCAAGTTCCTTCAGCTGCTTCAGCGTCACCCGCACGGTACCGCTGGTGCAGCTGATTTTTGTTTCGTCGTTTTGGTCCGCCTGAACTTCCACTGTTCCGGAGGTCGTCCCTGCCTTGATCTTCCCGGCTTTCTCCGCTTCCAGGTGTATGTTGCCGGAGGTGCCGCCGAGGCTGACGCTTTCCGTGTTCCCGGTCAGCTTCAGCTTCACGTCCCCGGAGGTTGTTCCGGCGTCGACGATCCGCGCCTCCGCTGCGGCAGTCAGTTCTCCGGAGGTAGCGCCCAGGTGCAGGGTGTCCGCCTTTATCGCCGGGATGTTCACATCCCCGGAGGTCAGTTGAACGGACGCAGTCTCCAGGACCAGGCTTTCCGGTAGCTCCACGGTCAGTTCCTTCTCAAAGTTCCAGTTCAGGCGCAGTCCCGGCTTGCTGTACTGGATCCGCAGCGTATTACCGTCCATCCACCAGCGCAGCTTCAGATCGTCCGATATGCTGCTCTTGCTCGTTTCGGTAACGCGGATCCCGCTGCGGTTCGCGTAAACCACATTCACTTTCCCGTTGATCCAGTTGATATCCAGATTCCTGACCTCGTCCTGAATCTCCATTTCTCCGGCCGTATATTTTTCCGCGTTGGCATATCCGCCGATCGTCCCGCTGAAAACCCCGGTCACGGCGACAATCACCGCGCACAGGACCGCCACGATGCATACCACCATTGCGATTTTAATGATCTGGTCTTTTCTCATTTTGAATTCCTCCCATACTTCATCATGCTCAGAACCACCAGGGTCACACCGGCAACGCACCCGATCGTCATCACGATACCGCTCCCCGTATTCCGGTTATGCAGGCTGATGGCGCTCATCATGTTCAGGAACAGCACCAGATCCGCGGTAATGACCAGCGGGGCCCGCTTCAGTCCGCCGATCCACTTCTGCAGCGGCTTTGCTTTCGCCACAAACGGCAGGAAGATCACTCCCAGCCCGAACAGGGTGGAACTCCCGGCAACCCAGAACCAGTTTCCCCTGCTCACGATGCATGTAACCGCCAGCAGGATCATCAGGCTGGAACAAAAGGCACAGAATGTCCAGAAAGCCTTGTCCTCCGGCACCATCAGCGGTACCAGGATCAGCGATGCCGCCACGGCCAGCGAGGCCAGTACAATGAAGAACCAACCCAATGCCGTTCCGGCGGTCAGGTTCACAATCAGGCAGACCAGGATCGGGATCATGAACAGCCCGGACACGGTGGAACCCACAGTTCCGGCGCGCTTCCTGAACTTTTGTACCCCGTACTGGATAACGTTCTCCTTCTCGCTCTTCAGGTCTTCCTCAATCTCGCTTTTTTTGATTCGTTTCAGCATATCGCTGCAGTCCGGGCATTCCTGCAGGTGCTCTTCCACCATCTTCCCGCTCTCTGCGCTGCAGGCTTCGTCTGCGTACAGCGGCAGCAGGTCGCGGATAATTGCACACGGTGTTTTCATGCTCTTTCCTCCATCCTTTCCTGAAGTTTAAGCCTGGCACGGTGATAGGTGACCCGGGCCCAGTTTTCTGTCTTTCCGAAGATCGTCCCGATCTCGCGGAAACTCAGTTCGCCGAAGATTCTCAGTTCAAAGATTTCCCGGTACGGTTCCTCCAGGCCGTGCAGCGCTACGTGAATGCGAAAGGAGGAATCCCGATCCACCGCAGCCTGTTCCACGCCTTTTTCCGTATCCGGTATTTCTTCCGGTATCGGCCCTGCCTTGCTCTGGCGCCGTTTTTCGTCGTAAAAGTAATTCTTTGCGATAGCGCACAGCCAGGTAGCTTCATCCGCTTCCTTCCGGTATTCGCTCTTGCGGGAAAACGCCCGGAAGAAGGTTTCCTGCGTGATCTCTTCCGCCAGTCCCCGGTCTCCGCTCAGAGTCATCGCGTAGGAGAACACCCGCATGTAATGCGTCTGGTACAGTTTCTCTGTCTGTTCCCGGTCCACCGTCTCACCTCCCTTCTGTCGGACTCATTGATTAGACGGACAAGTCAGATTTTCGTTACAGCCATTTTCAGGTTTTTTTGAAGAAAATTCACACAGCCTGGATCAGCAGGATAGTTGCCGGATTTGCCCGTAAAAACAGCGGGCTTTCGCCCGCTGGTTTGGATGATTATTCGCTTTATTTCCGGCGCTTCAGGAACCCGGGAACGCCGTGGTCGTCGGTCGTCATCGCCTGGTTCTGCGGAATCGCCTGGAATCCGCCGGTCTGGCCGGTCACCTGCCCGTTGCTGTTAAAGAGGGGCTGGTAGTTCTGGGGTTGGCCGGAAAACTGCGGATTGCTCAGCGGCGCGTTCCCGCCAGTCTGCTGTCCGTTCATCGGCTGGAAGGGCCGCGTGGACTGGACAGGCTGTTGCGGAGAAGTCTGCTGGTAGCTGAATCCGGTCTGGAACGAGCCGCTGTTCACCATGCCGGGGATACCCATGCTCGGACGGCTGGATCCCATATAGGTCGGCACCTCACCCGTGTTCCCACTGGAGAAGGCTGAGGAGGAAGGCGCACTGGAATCAAACAGATCCCGGGAAGACGGCGTTTCCGTTCTGGCAAAGTTCGTCCCGAAGGAACCGAACAGCCGTTCATGTTCAATCTCCCGCGGTTTTTTTGCCGGCTCCTTGGTTGGGAAAGGCGTCTTTTCAAACCCGGTCGCGATGACGGTGATCCGCACATCCTCGCCCATGGTCTCGTCAATCCCGGCGCCGAAGATAATGTTCGCGTCCGGATCGGCGGCTTCCATAATCAGGTTGGCCGCTTCATTGATATCCACAATGGAAATATCGGCGCCGCCGGTCACATTGATCAACACGGCTCTCGCGCCGTCGATATTGGTCTCCAGCAGCGGAGAGGCGATCGCGTTCTTGGCGGCCTCCACCAGGCGGTTTTCGCCGCTGCCGATACCGATGCCCATATGTGCCATGCCGCCGGATTCCATCACGGTCTTCACATCGGCAAAGTCCAGGTTAATCATCGCGGGAACAGCAATCAGGTCACTGATGCCCTGGATGCCCTGGCGCAGGACGTCGTCGGCAATCCGGAAGGCTTCCAGCATGGTAGTCCCCTTATTGACAACCTGCAGCAGCCGGTCGTTGGGAATCACCACCAGAGTATCCACGTGCTGCTTCAGCTCGTCGATCCCGGCTTCCGCGTTCCTCATGCGCTGCTTTCCTTCGAAGTTAAAGGGCTTCGTAACCACAGCAATCGTCAGCGTTCCCAGATCGCGGGCGATTTCCGCCACGATCGGCGCTGCGCCTGTTCCCGTGCCGCCGCCCATCCCGGCGGTAATGAACACCAGATCCGCACCCTTCAGCGCGGAGGCGATTTCTTCCCTGCTTTCTTCGGCAGCCCGACGGCCCACTTCAGGAACAGCGCCGGCGCCCAGACCCTTGGTCAGTTTTTCGCCGATCTGGATCTTCACCTGTGCATTGGATTGTCCCAGCGCCTGCCGGTCCGTGTTCACGGAGATAAACTCCACCCCGCGCAGCCCGGCGTCCACCATACGGTTCACCGCATTGTTCCCGCCGCCGCCGCAGCCGACAACCTTGATGGAAGCGAAAGTACTCTGTTCTTCATTCTGGAATTCGATCATTTTCTTAACCTCCCAACAGACTACGGAAAAACTCCTTGACTTTGCCGCCTGCACCGGCCGCGGGCTGATGCTGCTGCTCTATGGTATCGATAATCAGGTCCATCAGACCCAGGGCACTGGAGAAACTGTGACTGTTCAGTTTGGTGGTCCTGCGGGGCGTCTCCTGAACCGGTCGGCCCAGCTTGCCGGCCAGGTATTCCTTGCCGCCGCGGTTGAATCCCAGCCCTCCGCCGGTCAGGAACACATTGCTCCAGCTGCCCAGCGATCCGAAATCATCGTCGAGGCACTCTTTGATCTTGTCGCAGATCTCATCCAGAATCTTGCAGATGATCGGCTTGACCTGCTCCCGGGTGAAGGAAGTCCCCTTCTGCCCGTCCGCGCCGGGAACTTCGTATGTCTCCCCGGCTGTTTCAATTCCGTATACAAACTTGCGCTTGATATCCTCGGCCGCGCTGAGGGAAATATCCAGTTCCTCAGCCAGTGCGACGGAAATGTCGCCGCCGCCCAGATCCAGGACCTTGTGATAGATAATGGCGTCCCCTTCCACTCCGATGATCTCGGTGTTCAGGTAGCCCATATCGATCAGGGCGGATGTACGGTCCCGCTCCTGCTCGTTCAGATACAGCATTGCTTCGCCCGCGGAGGTGGAGTAGAAGCCGGATACGACGATGCCCATGTCGGCCATCCGGTTGGTTACATCGTCCACAAAGAAGCGGTTTCCGACAACAAAGCTGATGAACGCAGTCATTTCCCGGCCTTTCATACCGACGGGCTCCAGCGTCTTTTTCCCGCTGTCCACCATAAACCAGGCGGGGCTGGAATGCACGACGACACCCGGAATATTGGTCAGGTTTTCTGCCGCCTTGTTGAAGGCGGCCTTCACATCGCCGGATGTGACACGCGGATCAGTTCCCTTCAGTGTAATGGTCACCTTGGTGGCATACACATGGGTAAACGCGCCGGGAACGCCGACGTTGATTTCCTTGATCCGGGTGTTCGCCTGTTCCTCCGCGTCGCTGATGGAAAGCCGGATCGCTTCATCCAGCTGGCCGGGATTGTTCCATCCCTCTTCCAGATAGCCGTCATATTTAGCGACACCGGCCGCGACAATATCGCAGCGCTGGCTGCCACTGTTTTCCGCGACAAGCGTCACAATCTTGCTTGTCCCGAAGTCAATGGCCGCAACCGTTGTTTTCATCGTGTGTTTCCTCCCTGTTTCAGCTTTGCGTCGGGAAATCTTTCAGAAAATCCTACTAATAAATGTACACAACAAGGTATTATAGCCAGTTTATGATGGAAATGCAAGTGTTCCCGCCTTTTTTATTACAATTTTGGGGCTTTTTGTAACAATTTTGAGCTACTGTGGCGCGGACGGAGAATAAATCGGAACTTCCGGATTGCTCACGTTGATGGACCCCTCCGTTTTTCCCATGGCCAGCAGCTGCGACTGCACCAGCATTATGCTCTTCAGCTTCGCGTGCAGGGAATCCCGGGTACCCATGGCAACATTGAAATTCTTTCGGGTCGTCATCAGGATTGATGCAGTATTGCTCAGGTCCACTTCCCGGATTTCCTCCGTGCAGCCCACCACCTTCATTTCCAGGAACAGATCGTTGAATATCGACTCCTGCAGCGCGGAGGACAGCACCATCCGCTGTCCGACACGCGCGCCGGACCGGATTTCAAGCCCCTTGACCTCCACCAGATTCACCTGGTTCATCTTCTCCGGATCTTCGGTTTCGTACAGCACAAGTCCAGTTTTGTCCAGTACATAGTTGATGCCGCACCAGCTCAGCCAGCAGCAGGCTTCCCGCTCCTTCACCGCGAGAATCACCGTCCCCGGCATCTCCTTTTCCAGATAGCGGAACTGCAGCCGGTAATAGTTATAGTTTCCGGTGGCCACCGCCGCGGAAACCGCAGAGTTGTTCAGCTGTTCTTCGGTTTCTCTCTCACTTAGCCGCAGGATGCTGCCGCCCCGGCGGATCCCGCTGAAGCGGATCACATCCGCTGTGGAAATGTCCTCGTTGCCGATTACCCGGATCTCCCGGATTCGGAACACAGCGAAATACAGAATCAGGAGAATCGACACCAGCACCCCAGCAATGATCCCGACATTCCGCAGGGAAATCCGCCGTTCCCGCTTCCCTTCCGCCCTTTGGGCAGTTTTGCCCTGTTGAAGGACGGGAATGCTCCGCGTCTCATATCCCTGCATGGGGATTTCATCCCAAAATTCTCCCGCATGCTCCCGCACATTTTTCGATCGCTCGTCTTCCAGTTCCGGAGAGTTTTCCGGTTCGTCAAAGGGATCCGGATTGACGGGAACCGGGCCGACCCACGTCGCGTTCCGCTGCCAGTCTTTCAGTTCCTGCTGCGGGGAAGCGGACATACGGGAAGAATCGCCGGCCCGCCTCCCGGGCTGGGGATCGTATGGGCCCTGCATCCGCTTCACCTCCCTCGAAAAGCAAGACTCTGGTTTGTTTTATGGATTAGGCTCGAGATTTTTCACGATTTCCTTGAAGACCCGACCGCGTTCTTCAAAATCCTTAAACATGTCGAAGCTGGCACAGGCCGGGCTCAGCAGCACGTTCCAGCCCTCCGACGCGGAGCTCCTGGCCTTTTCCACCGCCTGACCCAGGCTCTCGGCATACTCCATGGAGGTAAACCCAGCCCGTTCCAGGCTGCTCCGGATCAGCGGCGCCGTCTCCCCGATCAGAACGGCGTGCCGGATCGTCTGGCTGGAAGCAATCTCCCGGGAAAGCGGATCGAAAGACGTATGTTTGTCATATCCTCCCAAGATGATCACGGTTGGGTCCGTCATGGTCTGAACCGCTTTGATAGTGGAATCCACATTGGTTCCCTTACTGTCGTTGATATAGGTGATGCCCTCCAGTTCCCGCACCCGTTCAATCCGGTGCTCCACGCCCTTAAAGGTTTTCAGGGTATGCCGGATAATCGGGACCGGAATCTTCATAGCCCCGGCGACGCAGACCGCTCCCAGCGCGTTCTCCAGGTTATGCGGGCCGGGGATATAGATCTCGTCCGTCCGGCAGATCCGCTTTTCACTTCCGTCCATCCGCAAGATAACCGTATTCTCCCTGACGAAAGCGCCTTCCCGGACTTCCTTTTTCCGGCTGAATTCGAGCACCCGGCTTCTGACCTGCCCGGCCAGTCCCTCCAGCCCCGGATCGTCGGCGTTGAACACGGCATAATCTCCGGCATCCTGGTTCCGGAACATGCGCATTTTCAGCGCTGTATAAACTTCCATCGTTCCATGCCGGTTCAGATGATCCTCAGTGATATTGGTCAGCAGAGCCACATGGGGATGGAAGGTATCCGCCGTCTCCATCTGGAATGAGGAAACCTCGCATACAATGACATCCTCCGGCCGGCTGACCAGTGATGCCAGCGAAAAGGGATACCCGATATTGCCCACCACATGGGTCACCTTTCCGCTGTTGACAAAGATTTCCCCCAGCAGCGTGACCGTTGTCGTCTTTCCGTTGGTGCCGCTCACGGCCAGCAGGGTCCCCCGGGCCAGCTGGGCCGCCAGCTCCAGCTCCCCGATCACATAGATACCCATGTCCTTCGCCTTCTGTACGAAAGGCGCGGTATCCGGAATGCCGGGAGAAATAACCAGACAGTCCATCCCGTCGAGAAGTTCCGCCGCCGGACAGCCGAATTTTCGCGTCAGCTGCAGGCCTTCCAGCGGCTTCAGCTGAACGCCCAGTTCCTCTTCACTCTTGCTGTCGTTCACGGTCACATCCGCTCCGCAGGCGCGCAGCAGCTGTGCTGCTGCCACCCCGCTGCGGGCCATTCCGACTACCAGGATCTTCTTCTGCTCGTAATTCATATTTCTTCCTTCTTTAAAGTATGATACAGGCTGTTCCGTTCTGCCGGCTTTATCCGGCTGCAAGACTCAGGATGGCAACCAGGCTCAGGATCAGCGTGACGCCCGCGTACATGCTCACGATCTGGGTTTCGCTGTACCCCTTTTTCTCGAAATGATGGTGGATCGGGCTCATCAGGAAGATCCGCTTCCCGTGGGTCAGCTTGAAGTAATACCGCTGCAGGATCACGCTGACGCTGCTCATGATGGGGGTAAAGAAGATCAGGATCAGCAGCAGCGGCAGGCGCAGCAGCATCGCCATCGCGACCGTTCCGCCTCCCAGCAGCATGCTGCCTGTATCCCCCATGAAGGTTCTGGCCGGATATCGGTTGTACCGCAGATAGCCGACACAGGCACCTGTCATCGCCAGGGCAAATACACAAACCACTTCTGCCCCGTCCGCGTCCGCGATTCCGCTCAGCGATGGTACCAGCAGGATCATCAGCGCAATGATGGCCCACGCGGAGGAACCGATCGCCGTCACAGTTCCCAGCAGGCCGTCCAGCCCGTCCTGCAGGTTGCTGCTGTTCACGATAAAGATCGTCAGCAGCGTCATCACCGGCAGGTAGAAAACTCCCAGATCCCAGTCAGTCCCGGCAAAAGGAATCCGGATCCTGCTGCCGACAGCGGGAGAAAAATAGCAATAGGCGCTGAACCCGGCAGCCACAATGACCTGCCCCGCGATTTTCTGCCAGGGGGACAGTCCGTCGTGCCGCTTCTTCACCGCCTTGATATAGTCGTCTGCAAAGCCGACAGCCATGCTCAGGAAAGCGACCGCCAGCAGGGGAATAATGAAATCCCATCCGCCGTTCCACCGGGCCGGATGGAAAATCAGGCTGGAAACCAGAATTCCAGCAGCCATCATCAGCCCGCCCATGACAGGGGTCCCCTGCTTCTTCTGATGCGCGGGACCCAGTTCATAAATCGTCTGTCCGAAGTGCAGTTTTTTCAGATATGCGATCAGCTTCGGCCCGATCGCCAGTGCGATCCCGGCGGACAGCAGCAGGGAACCGATCATTCTGTACATGGGCCCAACTTCCTTTCAGATAGAAGTCCTATCTGATAGTATTTCGCCGCAGAAGGTCATTTTTCCTGCTCTTCCCGCATGGCAGCCAGCAGCTCGCTGACGATAACCTTTTCGTCGAAAGGCCGTTTGACGCCCATGATTTCCTGGTAAGTCTCATGTCCCTTGCCGGCCAGAACGATGATATCGCCCTCTTCAGCCATGACCAGCGCCTTTTTGATCGCGTCCCGGCGGTTTTCAATCACTTCATAGCTCCCGCCGGTCGGCTTGATCCCCTTCTCAATGGCGGCCAGAATCACCATCGGGTTCTCCGTCCGGGGGTTATCCGATGTCAGGATGCAGTGATCGGCCAGCTTCCCGCCGATCTCGCCCATCATGGGCCGCTTTCCCTTGTCCCGGTCGCCGCCGCAGCCGAAGACCGCAATCAGTCTGTTCCGGGTAAACTGGCGGACGGTTTTCAGGATATTCTGCAGTGCGTCGGGAGAATGGCTGTAGTCAAGGATTACTTTGTAGGGCGTTCCGGTCTGCAGGACCTCAATCCGGCCTGGTACCCGCGTAACCGCTTCCAGTCCCTGCCGGATAGCGTCCGGCGAGATGCCCATAATCAGCGCGCAGCTGGTCGCCGCCAGCGCATTGTATACATTGAACATGCCCGTCATATGCATGTGCAGTCCGAGTTCATTCATCCCGTTCATCCGGGCCGTGAAGCGTACGCCTTCCTCAGTAATCTCAATATCCCGGGCAAAAATGTCCGCATTCACGCAGATACCGTAGGTAATAAAAGGGATCTCCAGGTCTTTCGTCAGCTTCTCCGCGGTTTCATCGTCCGCGTTGACTGCGGCGTTTTTCACCATGCCGCTGGTAAAGAATAGCTTCTTGGTTTCGAAATACCGGTCCATCGTGTAGAAATAATCCAGGTGATCCTGACTCAGGTTGGTATAGCAGCCAACCTCAAAGGTCATTCCGTCAAGGCGGTTCATATCAATGGCATGGGCGGAAACTTCCATGCAGCAGACCTTAACCCCTTCGTCCGCCATCATCTTCAGCATCCGCTGCAGGTCGATCGGGTCTGGAGTCGTCAGTTTGCTGTCCAGGTGCTGATCCTCAACGACCGTTCCGGTCGATCCGATGATCCCGCATTTCAGCCCGGCCTTTTCGCAGATGCTCTTGAGCAAATAGGTGGTCGTCGTCTTTCCCTTGGTGCCGGTAATGCCGATCATCCGCATCCGTCTGGAAGGATGCCCATAGAAGGCATCGGCAATCCGGGCCATTGCGGCGCGGCCGTTGCTGACTCGTACCTGCGGCACATCCAGCGGCAGAAAATGCTCCACCATCAGGGCGATGCAGCCGTTTTCCAGAGCTTCCGGCGCGTAATCATGTGCGTCAAACCGGGCGCCAACAATGCAAAAAAACAAACCATGGTCTGTTTTGTCATGACTGGAAGAAGTAATCTCCCGGATTTCCACATCCATATTGCCCCGGGTATCCACCACATATGGAATCTCTGTCAACAGTTCCCACAGTTTCATTTCTATCCTTCATCCCCTGCTCTGTAAGATCGGAATCCCCTCCGCATAGTATCAAAAAAAGCACCGATCGGGAGACTGATTGTATCAGTCTCCCGCGGTTCCTGTCAACCTGCCTGCCGTCCGGGTAAGAATTTCTTCCGTAGCCGCAGCGGATTTCAGGCCTGTCGGGGCAGTCAGACGGACGGTCTGCGCCGCCCTGCCTGAAATCATATTCAGCTTCACCGCTTCTGTGCACACATTGTAATCCTTCGTCAACGTTTCCAGCTCCGCCATCAGCGCACCGTTTTTTTCCATATAATTGGCAATTTTCGCGTCAAGCTTATTCACAGACCGGGAACCAATCCCGATTCCGGCTACTTCCGCCACCAGAATTCCGATGCACAGAACAGCCGCCAGGATCAGCGCGATCCACGCCGCGTCCCAGCGAATCCCCTCCCGGGATAGAATCCGCAGCTTGGGCTTCGGCTCCTCAATGACCTGGAACCGTCCGCTGGGGCTGATTCTCATCCCGTTGGTCCAGTCCTGCGTCTGGGTCACATTGCGCACGGAATCGGCACAGGTCAGCCGCTGCCTGTGCAGGTTGTTGCGCTGCTGCGCGCTCTGCTTCATCACTTCCCTGCCGCGGAACATCACGGAGGCCTGTTGGATCATCGTTCTCCGTCGGATCGGCATTTCCAGCATTTCTTATCACTCCAGGTCATTGATCTTCATTCTTTCGGCGTTTCTTTCTTCTCGAGCGCCGCAATCATTTCAAGTAACTGAGGCAGCTCCGTGCTGAACTGCGTCCAGCTCTCGCTGCTGACCGTCTCGGCCACGACGCGAATATGATCGTTGGCACCGGTGATCTCCACATCCCGTTCCTCCCCGAGGATCTTCTGCCGGATGTTAGCCGGCAGGAGCACACGCCCCTGACCATCACAGGACTGCTCGTCATAGCTGAGCGCGTAAAACTGCTCCAGGTATCGGTTCAGCGCTGGATCCATTTTCCCGAGCTTTTCATACGCCTCATTCCGCGCTTCCCACTTCTCCGTGGGATAAATTGATATGGATTTAAAGTCGTAGGAGGGGGCCACGCAGAATGATTCGCCCAGTTTTTCGCGGAAACTCTGCGGAATAACCAACCGTCCCTTGGTGTCCAGGCTGTGATTGAAGGAGCCGATAAATCGCTGGCTCTTGTCACCCATGGACACCTTTCCCCCTTTCTACCACTTTTATAATTAATTTTGGGTTTAAATTCCCTTTTTCCCCACAAATTTAGCACACATTCATCCCCCGTGCAAGCATGAATTTCATAGTTTTTGAACGGCCGTTTTTATTTTTATTACAAAATTTGTAATTTTTTCGTAATAAAGATGTAATATATAATTTGGACTTGTATCCCGCCCGAATTCACTTCTCTATATTTTGTATAATAAAAAAGGCCCGACCCTTTAGTAGGACCGGACACACTGGAAATGCAAACTTAATTGTTACAAAAAGTTAAGAATTGCTCAGGGATGGCCACGGAATTTCAGTCGGACAGAACCCGATTCCGTCGCAGGAAACCGGGTGGTAATCAATCCCACCGTGGATGCCGGAAACGCCTCCGGCAATGGCGGGGCCGTGCAGGTGGCCGTACACGACCGTCCGCACATGCTTTCTCTCCTCCAGCATCCGGGTAAAGAGTGATTCCGGATCTTCGCCCATGCGGGGCGGGAAATGCATCATCACCAGGATCGGTTTTTCAGGTGCCAGTTCCTCTGCCCTGTCCAGTGCTGCGCGCAGCCGTTCCACCTCCCGCCGGAAGATTTTCATCTCCCCCTCCGGCAGTGGGTTCTTTTCGGTCGGGCAGGTCCATCCCCGCGTCCCGCACACGACGCACGGTCCCAGATCCATCGCGTCAAACTGAAGCGCAAACATGTTCTTTGGGAGGCAGGCTCGCACCCTGCTGATGGAGGACCACCAGTATTCATGGTTTCCCTTGCACAGGATCTTTCTTCCCGGCAGCGCCCCGATCTCCGCCAGGTCCGGGGCTGCGTTCTCCAGCTGCATTGCCCAGCTGATATCCCCTGGAATCAGAACGGTATCCTCCGGGGAAACCAGCCTCTTCCAGTTCTCGCTGATGCGCAAAAAATGCCTGTCCCATTGAGGACCGAACACATCCATGGGCTTTTCGTCTCCCCCCGGCATATGCAGGTCTCCGATGGCAAACAGGCGCATAACGTTTCCTTTTGTCGCGAAGTCGGTTACTCGTCTTCCGATTCTTCCTCTTCCGCTTCCCTTTCCTCGTCTTCCCGGACATCTTCCAGGCTCAGTTCTTCCTCAATCTCGCCGAATTCCTGGCTGGGGATATCCTCGTCATCCTCCACCTCCGGAATGATTTCATCCATTCCGCTGACGGAGTCCATATCACCGATGTTGCTGGTATCCACATTCTCCCCGTGCTCTTCCTCGGTATCGCTTTCCGGGGTGCTGTTGCTCTTATTCATTTCCTTCAGGCAGAACAGGCAGACATCCCGGCCGGGAAGTGCGGGAGCCTCGTTGCAGATGCTGCAGAGCTCCACTTCGTCTTCTGTGTTTTCCCCTTTCATCTCCCGGAGGCACACCTTGCAGTACTTTTCATCCTCCCGGATATAGTTCAGGTCACAGCGAGGGCATTTAACCAGATTCATCCCGATTCCTCCTCGAACCCGCCTGATTCAGGACGAAATTCCCACTCATTCCCAATAATCAGGCAAAAATCCTCTCTTTTGATCCACAATCTGTCTGTGGATAGGATAATACAGTGTGCCGGCCCCACTTCCATGGATTTCCGGCCCACAGCGACCCATTATGATCATCCCCCAATCCACGGCTCGTGATTATACACTCTTCCTTCCGTGGATGCAATAGGCAAATAATGGAATTCTGTACGAATCCGGTTTTTTGGTGTTTATTCTGCCAGCACCGTCTCCAGAAGTTTCAGCAGCTCGTCCCGTCCCGTCCCGTCTTCCCCGCTGAAGCAGAGAATCTCCCACGGCTGGACGCTCAGTGCCCGGCAGATCGGCGCCAGGTACTTGCTTCTGGCTCCCCGGCTGATTTTGTCCGCCTTCGTGGCAATCACGGAAAACGGAATCCCGCTCTCCTGCAGGAATCGGTTCATGGTAATGTCATCCTCGGTGGGATCGTGCCGGATATCCAACAGGCACAGCACATGTTTCAGCTCCTCCGCCTGAGCAAAGTAGTCCTGCATCATTTTCCCCCAGCGTAGCTTCTCCTGCTTGTCCACTTTCGCAAAGCCGTATCCCGGCAGATCCACCAGGTGAAAGCAGCCGTTGAGCAGGAAAATATTCAGCAGTCGGGTCTTCCCGGGTGTGGAGCTCGTCCGGGCCAGCTTGTTCCGCCGGCAGAGCTTGTTGATCAGCGTACTCTTCCCGACGTTGCTCTTCCCGGCAACAGCAATCTGGGGAAGCCCTTTTCCGGGGAACTTCCCGTATTCCGCCATGGAGGTAACAAACTCCGCGCTCTTAATCTCCATTCAATCCTTCTTAACCCCGTCTGATTCTTTTTCCTGCGCTTTCCGGACCAGGGCCGTCTCCAGGACCTCATGGATATCCCGCGCCGTAACCACCTTGAACTGGTTCAGCACATAATCAGGAATTTTCTCCAGGTCCTTGCGGTTTTCCTCCGGAATCACCAGTGTCCGGATCCCCGCCCGGTAAGCCGCCAGCGTCTTTTCCTTCAGTCCGCCGATCGGCAGCACCCTTCCCCGCAGTGTAATCTCTCCGGTCATCGCCACGTTCTGTTTCACCGGTGTTCCGGTCAGCGCGCTGACCAACGCCGTGGTCATCGTAACGCCCGCGGAGGGGCCGTCCTTCGGCACCGCGCCTTCCGGCACGTGAATATGAATATCCTGCTTCTGGTAGAATTCCGGATCCAGGCCTAGTTCCTCGCTGTGCGCCCGCACCCAGCTGAACGCCGCTTCTGCGGATTCCTTCATGACATCGCCCAGTTGTCCGGTCATCTTCAGCGCGCCTTTTCCGGGCATCAGGGTGCATTCCACTTCCAGCATTTCCCCGCCGACGCTCGTCCAGGCCAGTCCGTTCACCACGCCGACCAGCGGCTTCTTCTCCGGATCTTCGCGCAGGTAGCGGGGCGCGCCCAGCAGTTCCTTCAGCGTCTTCGTGTTCACGGTCATCGAATGCTTTCCGCTGTCCAGCATCTTCACGGCCGCTTTCCGGCAGACCTTGGCCATCGTCCTCTCCAGCGTCCGCACGCCGGCTTCCCGCGTGTAGCCTTCAATCATGGCCTTCATGGCGTCTTCCGGCATCTTCAGCGCCTTCTCGCGCAGGCCGTGCTCCCGGATCTGCTTCGGCAGCAGGTGGCGCTTCAGGATCTGCAGCTTTTCTTCCTCTGTATAGCTGGGAACCTCAATCAGCTCCATCCGGTCAAGCAGCGGGGCGGGAATCGTCTCCATGCTGTTGGCTGTCGTGATGAACATGACCTTGCTCAGGTCAAAGGGCAGCTCCAGGTAGTGATCCCGGAATGCGTTGTTCTGCTCTGCATCCAGCACTTCCAGCATGGCGGAAGCCGGGTCGCCCCGGAAATCGCCGCTCATTTTGTCAATCTCGTCGAACAGGAACACCGGGTTGACAGTGCCGGCCTGTTTGATCCCGGCGATGATCCGGCCGGGAATGGCGCCGATATAGGTCCGGCGATGTCCGCGGATTTCCGCTTCATCCCGCACGCCGCCAAGGCTCATCTGCACAAACTTCCGCCCGACGGCTTCCGCGATGGCTTTCACAATGCTGGTCTTGCCCACGCCGGGAGGTCCGACAAAGCAGAGGATCGGACCCTTCATGTCCTTCTTCATCTGCAGCACGGCCAGGTATTCAATAATCCGCTCCTTGACCTCATCCATCCCGTAATGGTCCCGGTTCAGCACCTCGCGGGCCTGATCCAGATCCAGGTTATCCGTTGTTTCCTTCCCCCACGGCAGATCCAGGATCCATTCGATATAGGTCTGGCTCACGGAGGCTTCCGGGGATCCCGGAGCCATATGGCTCAGCCGGTCCAGTTCTTTTTCGCACTTTGTCCGGGCTTCCTCGTTCAGCGGAGTTTCTTCCATCCGCTTCCGCAGGTCATCGGCTTCCGTGTCGTCCCGGTCGCCCAGTTCATTCTGGATCGCCTTGATCTGTTCGCGCAGGTAGTAATCCTTCTGGTTTTTCTCGACCTGTTTGCGGATCCTGGCCTGGATCTGTTTCTCCGTGTCGGCCATATCGGTCTCGCGCATCAGGATCGTGCAGACTTTCTCCAGTCGTTTCAGGGGATCCAGTTCGTTCAGGATCGCCTGCCGGTCCTCCATCTTCGTCAGGATGTTGGCCGCCAGCAGGTCTGCCGCTTCCCCGGGCTTTTCCACATGGCGAACGGAGTCGACAGTCTCCTGGCTCACCCGCTGGGAAGTCCTCGCGTATTCCGCGAAAAGGTCCTGACAGGTGCGCAGCATGGCTTTCGCCTCCGCGCTGCGCGGCGTTTTGTCCTCACAGATCCGGATCCGTGCGGTCATGCAGGGATCATCTCCGGTCGCTTCTTCGATGATGCCCCGGCTTTTCCCTTCCACCAGCACCCGGATGTTTTCTCCCGGCAGGTTCATGACCTGGCGGATCTCCGCAATCGTTCCGACCCGGTTCAGGTCCTTCCAGCCCGGATCCTCCACGTCCTCATCCTTCTGGCTGACCAGGAAAACCTTCTGCCGGTCGGTCATCCCGGCCTCCAGTGCCAGCACGGACTTCCTCCGTCCCACGTCAAAGTGGAGCACCATGTTCGGGAAAATCATCAGTCCCCGCAGCGGCAGCACGGGCAGTTGTATCGTTTGAGTTTTTCTCATGGATTCCTCTCTCAGCTGATTTCTTTCGCGTCATCCCCGGGCGAAGGATTGGCGCCGCGCTTGGCGCTGCGCCGGCGAACGCCGGTGATCAGTGTCGGCCTTCCGCCGTTCACAGCTTCCTTTGTCATCACGCATTCGTTGATATCTGTCAGCCCGGGCAGGTCAAACATCGTATCCAGCATGGCGTCCTCGATAATCGCCCGCAGGCCCCGGGCGCCGCACTTGCGCTGGATCGCCTGCCTTGCGATCTCCCGGATCGCTTCTTCTTCAAATGTCAGTTTCACGCCGTCCATGTCCAGCAGCGCTTCATACTGCCTGCACAGAGCGTTCTTCGGCTCCGTCAGGATCCGGACCAGCGCGTCCTCGTCCAGTCCTTCCAGCGTCACGACAACCGGCAGCCGCCCGACAAATTCCGGAATCAGCCCGTATTTGGTCAGATCTTCCGGGCGTACATCCTTCAGGGCGTCCGTCCGGTTTGGATCCCGCTGGCTCAGTACTTCCGCACCGAACCCCAGCACCTTTTTCCCGATACGGTTTTCGATAATCGGAACCAGTCCGTCAAAGGCACCGCCGCAGATGAACAGGATATTGGTCGTGTCGATCCGGATCATTTCCTGGTGCGGATGCTTTCGTCCGCCCTGGGGCGGCACAGCGGCTTCCGTTCCCTCCAGGATTTTCAGCAGCGCCTGTTGAACACCCTCGCCGCTGACATCCCGGGTAATCGACATGTTTTCTCCCTTCCGGGCAATTTTGTCGATTTCATCGATGTAGACAATGCCCCTTTGCGCCTTCTCGATGTCCCAGTCAGCTGCCTGGATCAGGCGGAGCAGGATCGTCTCCACATCGTCGCCCACATATCCGGCTTCTGTAACGCTGGTGGCGTCCGCGATCGCGAAGGGCACCTCCAGGATCCGGGCCAGCGTCTGCGCCAGGTAGGTTTTTCCGCTTCCGGTCGGGCCCAGCAGCAGGATGTTGCTCTTCTGCAGCTCAACCTCGTCCTTCTTCGCCTTCCGGTTGATCCGCTTGTAGTGGTTGTATACCGCCACGCTCAGCGCGCGCTTCGCCCGTTCCTGTCCGATCACGTACTCGTCCAGCGTCCGCTTCATTTCCGCCGGTGTCGGAAGCTTCTTCATTTCAGAAGACTTCCCGTTTTTGCCCGGGTTCATGAAGTCCTGATCCTGCAGGATATCGTTGCACAGCCCGATGCATTCATTGCAGATGTAGACGTTTGGACCGGCCACCAGTCGTTCCACCATGTTCTGTGTCTTGCCGCAGAAGGAGCACCGAGGCCCCTGACGGTTTCCGTTATTGTTTGCCATCGTCAGACCCTCACTTCGCCTGTTTGTCCCGCGGCTGATAGATCTCGTCGATAATGTGGTATTCCAGCGCTTCTTCCGCGCTCATGAAGTAGTCGCGTTCCACATCCGCCTGGACCTTCTTCAGGGGCTGACCGGTCATTTCGGCCATCATCGCTGTCATCTTTTTCTTGGTTTTCATCAGCCATTCCGCGCGGATGGCAACATCCGTCGCCTGGCCCTGAGCGCCGCCCAGCGGCTGGTGAATCATAACCTCTGCATTGGGCAGGGCCAGCCGTTTTCCCTTTTCCCCCGCCATCAGCAGGAAGGCGCCCATGCTGGCCGCCATTCCGACGCACACGGTACGCACTTGAGGCCGGATGTACTGCATCGTATCATAGATCGCCATCCCGGCGGTCACGGATCCGCCCGGGCTGTTGATATACAGGCTGATATCGCTGTCCGGATCTTCCATTTCCAGAAACAGCAGCTGCGCCACGACCAGGTTGGCGGTATCGTCGTTAATCTCTCCGCCCAGGAAAACAATCCGGTCCTTCAGCAGGCGGGAATAGATATCATAGGAGCGTTCGCCCCGGTTGGTCTGTTCGATGACCATGGGAATTAACGGCATCTGTCTTCCTCCTTCTGACAGCAACGGCGGCCCGGCCGGGCCGCCGAAAGGGTGGTGGGTTTATTCCTCCGCAGGCGCGTCTTCCGCGTTCTGTTCGGAGGTTTTCTTCGCGGCCGGCTTCCTGGCCGGCTTCTTGGCGGGTTTCTGTTCCGCGTCCTCGGCAGGCGCTTCTTCCGCGTTCTTCTTGGCGGACTTCCGGGCGGTCTTCTTCGCAGGCTTTGCTTCCTCTTCCTTTTCCTCCGCCTTCTCTTCCGCGCTCTCTTTCTTCTTCTCCAGGATGGTCGCGTCCTTCTTCAGCAGGTCGAGCACCATCATGATGCCGGCGCTGTCCTTCAGGTAGTTCTTCTGCTCTTCCGTCAGGTTCTTTTTGAACTCTTCCGGATCCTGACCGGAGCGTTCCGCCTGGTCTTTGATCGCCCTTTCGATCTCCGCCTCACCGGGCTCCAGGTTCTCCGCCTTGCGGATGGCCTCGATCACCAGCTGGGTCTTGACCCGCTTTTCGGCTTCCGGCTTGTACATGGTCTTCATATCGTCCATCGTCTGGCCGGTGTACTTCATGTAGTCTTCCATCTTCAGGCCCTGGTAGCTCATCCGCATGGCCATTTCGCGGACCATGTATTCCGCCTCGTCGTCAATCATCGCCTGCGGGATATCCATTTCCGCATTCTCCACGGCCTTGTCAACCAGTGCGTTCTCCGCCGCGGCGTCGTTGTTCCGGGTGATCTGCTCCGTCAGTTCCTTCACGATGGAATCCTTGTATTCCGCGAAGGTGTTGAAGTCGCTGATATCGGCGGCAAAGTCGTCGTCCAGCTCCGGCTTCTCCGTGACCTGGATCCCGTTCACCTTCACGTGGAACACCGCGTCCTTGCCCTTCAGCTCTTCCGCGTGATACTCCTCGGGGAACTTCACCGGCAGATCCTTCTCCTCGCCGATGTTCATGCCGACCATCTGCTCTTCAAATCCGGGAATGAACTGATGGCTGCCGATCTTCAGTGTCTGGCCTTCAGCCGTGCCGCCGGCAAAGGCAACGCCGTCCACGGTGCCGGCATAGTCCAGGTTCACCGTGTCGCCTTCCTGCACCGGACGGTCATCCACGTCGATCGTGCGGCTGGCCTTGTCCTGATCCTGGCTGATGCGGGCATCCACCAGCTCGTCCGTCAGCTTCTGCTGTTCGGTTTCCACGGTCAGACCCTTGTACTCGCCCAGCTGAACATCGGGGCGGACAAACACTTCCAGGTGGAATTTCAGTTCCTTGCCGGCGCCGATCTCGTCCACATCGATATTGGGGCGGTCCACGGGCTTCAGGTCGAATTCCTTCACAGCCGCTTCATAAGCGTCCGGGAAAACCATTTCAAAGGCATCGTCGTAGAATACGCTTTCGCCGTACAGCGTCTCAATCATTCTTCTGGGGGCCTTCCCCTTGCGGAATCCGGGAACGTTGATCCGCCCGCGCAGCTTCAGGAACGCCTTCTGAAGCGCCTCGTCAAACTGTTCGGCGGGAATGGTAAAAGTCAGTTTTGCTTTGTTTCCGGATACCTTCTCATAGGTGTGGCTCATGTAAATCTTTCCTCCTGAATCTTGTCGGATCAAAAAACCCGGCGCGCAAAGCGCCGATCGTTATATTAACATAAGTAGGAATGGTTTGCAACAGTTTCTCAGCAAGACATTTCTGCCGGAAACCACGCGCGTGTCAGCTCCCCTGTATGAACGCAGCAACCTCCCCTTTTTTCCTTTGACGGAAGTTTTTCCGGTATGATATGATGAACCCGGAAAGCTTCTCAGGACAGGAGAGGATGGACAATGACAGATTTTTCAACGATTACCGCCTGCGGGGAATGCTGCGTCAGATGCCCGAAGAAACTGGACGGAAGATGTCCGGGCTGCCGGGAGGCGGACGGGCACGTTCCCGAATGGACCGAATCCGGCAGATGCAGGGTACATGCCTGCGTCAGCGATCACCAGGTGCAGTTCTGCGGACTGTGCGCGGAGTTTCCGTGCGGAAAGCTTCCGTCCCTCATCTCCTGGAATCCTGATATCACCGAGCGGATGACCGCGTTGCGGAACGAGTATCGGAGAATCATTTCGATTGTCGGGGAGAACTATCTCGGCAAATGGGAGAAAACCCGGACAGCCTGCCGGGGGATCATCATCCGGGATCAAAAGCTCCTCCTGTCCTATGAAACGGTGACCGGGCAGTGGATGCTGCCGGGCGGCGGCCTCGAGGCCGGTGAGGAGGAGCGGGACGCCTGCATCCGGGAGGTCGCGGAGGAAACGGGCTTCCTGATTTCTCCGACGGAATGTGTCCTGGAAATTGATGAGTATTATGAGGATTTCAAATGGGTGAACCGGTATTTCTTCGGGGAAATCTTGGGGGAAACAGCCGTCCGCCTGACAGAGCGCGAAAAAGAAGTGGGAATGGAGCCGCGCTGGCTTCCCCTGGATGAGATCATCCGGATCTTTTCGGAGCACGCGTCCTATGCGGATACGGATGAGATGCGTCGCGGAATGTATCTTCGGGAATACACGGCCTTAAGCCGGCTGTGCGGCGGCGTCTCCTCGGGCAGGCAGGTCATCTTGCTGAACGGGCCGTCCAGCAGCGGAAAATCCACCCTGGCGAAGGCCCTGCAGGCGCTGATCGGGGAGCAACGATCCGAAAGGTATGAAGTCGTTTCCATTGATGACTTCATGACGATGGATCCGATGGAAACCATTTATGAGGAGGACGTCTATGCGGTTTCAGGCGATCTGTGCCGGCGGGCGCTGGAAATCCTGGAAGCCGGTTCAGGAGTCATCATCGATCATGTCATCACAAGCGAACGGATCTTCAGCCAGCTGAAAGAGATGCTGTACGCGTATCCCCTGCGCCTGGTGCACCTCACCTGCCAGCTGGAAGTTCTGCGGAAAAGGGAGCAGGCACGGGGGAACCGGTGTTCCGGATCGGCGGAAGCGTCCGCGGAGTATTTGTTCCCGAAAGAAGGGTACGACATAATCATTGATACCGGCACACTGCCGGTATCGGAGAATGCAATGACGGTTTTTGAAAAGATATTCGGGGAATAAAGATTTGCTGTCGGGCCGGACAGCCGTCAGCTGACGCCCATCATCCGGTGAAGAACTTCCTGGTAAGCTTCGGCCACATTGTCCAGGTCGCGGCGGAAGCGGTCTTTATCCAGCGGCTCATGCGTGCTGCTGTCCCAGAACCGGGCGGTATCGGGTGTAATTTCATCCGCCACGATGATCCGGCCGTGATACCGGCCGAACTCCAGTTTGAAATCGATCAGCTCAATGTTGATTTCCTTCAGGTAAGCCATCAGCAGGTCGTTGACCCGGAGACAGGTACGGTCAATCTGATCCATCTCCTCCGGCGTCGCCGCTTCCATGGCATAGATATGCGTATGGTTGATCATGGGATCCACATCCATATCCGCGTCCCGCATGACATACTCCACGACGGGGGGGATCAGCTTCTTCCCGACCGGCAGCCCCGTTCTGGCCGCCAGCTGGCCGGCCACCCGGTTCCGGATCTTGACGGAGAAGGGCAGCATATCGCACCGCTTCACCAGGCTGTGCCGCGCGTCAATCCGCTCGATGAAATGGCTCTCGATCCCGTTATCCTCCAGCAGGGAGAAAAGGTGCTCGCACACCGCGTTATTGACTTCTCCCTTACCGAGGATCCGGCCCCGTTTCAGGCCGTGAAAAGCCATCGCCTCGTCTTTGAAGTAGACGATTGCCTTGTCCGGGTCATCCGTCGCGTATACTTTTTTCCCTTTTCCTTCGCGCAATAACATCCCGATTTCAGGCATCCGGCGTTCCTCCCTTTCCCCGGTTAAAACACTTGCATTTTACCATCTTCTGTTTTTTTTCTCAAGACGTCTAAAATGTCAAATGTATGACCCAAAAATGACATTTTCCGGACGTTTTTGAAACAAAGGTGCAGAATGTTCGCCTTGTCCGGTGTCAGAGGCAGGCGGTTGCATCCGGGTCCGGAAAAGGGTACAATAGGCCTGTGCCATATGGCACAGGCATCTATTTTGGAGGTTTGTTTTTTCATGGATCATTATGGAAAGGCCCGGCGTGACGGGCTGCGGATTTATACAGCGGCGATCCAGGCCAATGCCGATCCTTATCTTCCCGTGCTGGAGAAAAAGGTACCCGACCTGGCGCAGCTGACCCGGCTGCCCCTGGGCGTGATGAGCATTCCCCTGTCCCGGGTGGTGGGCTCCGTATCTCAGGGGCGCTCCTTTGCCTTTACGGAGAATTTCCTTCCCATTCTGGACGGCGGCAGCGAGTTCGCCGCCAAGTGGGACCGCCTGTATGAAAGTGTGGAGGCGGAAGGCGTTTCCCAGCCGATCACCGCGCTGGAATATCTCGGATACTACTATGTCATTGAAGGGAACAAGCGGGTTTCCGTCATGAAGGCGATGGGTGCCCGGGATCTGGAAGCCGATGTCACCAGGGTTTATCCCCCGCGGAGTGATGACCCGGTGATCACCGCTTACTATGAATATGTGGATTTTGCGAAGGAAACAGGGCTGTACAGCATCCTGTTCACCCGCCCCGGCAGCTATCAGAAGCTGCTTTCCCTGCCCGGAATGCATACCGGGGATCGATGGACTGAGGATGAAATTCTCTCCCTGCGGAAGATTTTTCACTATTTCTCCGAGGTCTATGAGACGCTGCTGAAAGACGCGAAGGTTCTGCCTGTCGGGGATGCCTTCCTGATGTACCTGACCGCTTTTGGCTATCTGGATGTGCGCGATGAGGATCTGGACAAAACCAGGGAGCGTGTTCGCCTGATGGCCCGCGAGTTTGAAGTGCACGACGGCAAGGTGAACCTGGTGATGGACCGGGCGAATCCCGCCCCGGCTGTGCCGATCATCGGCCAGCTGTTCCGTCCCTCCCGGCTGAAAGCCGCTTTCCTGTTCAACCGGCCCATTGAGGATTCCGCCTGGAATTACTGGCACAACCTGGGGCGCCTGGAAGCTGAAGAGACCATGGGCGGAAAGCTGGAGACCGTCACCTGTATCGTTCCCTCCCGGACGGATTTTGAAAAAGAGGTGGATCGGCTGATCAGGGAAGGCTATACCGCCTTCTTCGCAACCTCCCCGGTGATGCTCAACAGCATGATTGAGCCGGCGCTGACACATCCGGAGGCCCGGTTTATGTGCTGTTCCCTGCTGTCCAGCTATACCAATATCCGGACCTATTATATCCGCTTCTACGAGGCGAAGTTCCTGCTGGGGCTTGCCGCCGGCATTCTGTCTGAAAACGGGAAGATCGGGTATATCGCCGACTTTCCCATCTACGGTTCCCCGAGCGCGGCCAACGCTTTTGCCCTCGGTGCCCGGATGGTCAATCCGAAGGCAAAGATTTATATGAACTGGTTCTCCGCCTCCTGGTACAACGATAAGCTGCCCTTCGAGGATCCGGAGATTACAGTCATCTGCAACCGGGACATCACCGCGCCGAAGCACGATGCCCGGGACTATGGCCTGTATACCCGGGACGGTGAAAACATTGTGAACATGGCCACGCTGATTCCGCGCTGGGGCCTGTTCTATCGCCTCTGCTCAGAAATGATCCTCAACGGGACCTTCAATCCGGCTGAGAACAGGCAGAACGCCACCAACTACTGGTGGGGGCTGGGATCCCATATTCTGGATGTTGCTTTCTCCGCGCGGTTTGACCCCTATGCCGCCCGGATCATCAATCATTTCCGGCAGGAGCTGCGGGAGGGGTCCTTCTCCCCCTTCGAGGGAGAAATCCGCGATCAGAGCGGCAAACTCCGCTGTGAGGCGGACCGGATGATGACCCCTGCCGAAATCCTCTGCATGGATTACCTGGTGGACAATATTGTCGGGAATTTCCCAACCGAAAAGGAACTGATCGAGTCCGCCCGTCCGCTGGTTCGGCTTCAGGGAATACACGGAGAACTGATGCCCGAGCTTTCCTCCTTCAGCTGGAACAGAAAGTGAGGGTTTCCCGATGCGCATCCTGGCCTTGTCGGATGAACCGAGCAACAAACTGTGGGGAGACCGCTGCAGGGAATACCTCCGGGGGATCGACCTGATCCTCTCCGCCGGGGATCTCCCTGCCTCCTATCTGTCTTTTCTCACCTGCTTTACCAGTGCGCCGGTGATCTATGTCCACGGAAACCACGATGACCACTATGATCAGAAGCCCCCGGAAGGCTGCCTCTGCGCCGATGGGAAAATCGTGCAGATCAGGGGGGTGCGGATCCTGGGGCTCGGCGGCAGCGTCCGCTACCGGCCGGATGGCATCCATATGTATAACGAACAGGATATGGCCGCGCGGATCGCCGCTCTGCGAAGGAAGCTGCGGGCCACCGGCGGGTTTGATATCCTTCTGGCACACGCGCCGATCCGCGGTCTGGGCGACGAGGACAATCTGACCCACCGGGGGTTTGAGTGCTTCGGTCCCCTCCTGGATCAGTACCGCCCCGCGGTCATGATCCACGGGCACATGCACCAGTCCTACACGGCCTTTTTCCAGCGGGAGCGGGAATACCACGGCATCCCGGTGATCAACGCCTCGACATCCTTCGAGTTTGACCTGCCGGAGACGCCGGAGCGGAAAGAGCCCTCCCGCCGCGGCCTCCGGATCATGGAAAAAGCGAGCCGGTTCGAATGAACCGGCTCGCTTTGCTGTTTCGTTTGGGGCGGGAGTCCTTCAGCAGTATTTCTTCTGGAAATCCTCAACCTTCAGGGGCTGATCAAAGTAGTAACCCTGCAGGATCGCGGAGCCGAACCGGCGAAGGTAATCCCGCAGTTCCTGCGTTTCCACGCCTTCGAAGCAGAGCAGCATCTGGTTCTGTTCCGCGATATGGTTCAGGAGTTCCGCGAACCGGACATCGTTCTCGCTTTCCTGCATGTGCTGGGTGAAGACCATGTCCAGCTTGATTTCGTTCACCGGCAGATGCAGCAGCAGATCAATCGTCGAGAAGCCGGTTCCCATATCGTCCAGGGCCACCCGGATGCCGGCGGCGCGCAGCTGTTCCACACGCCTGCG
Source organism: uncultured Clostridia bacterium (assembly GCA_947166385.1). Taxonomy (GTDB): domain Bacteria; phylum Bacillota; class Clostridia; order Christensenellales; family Aristaeellaceae; genus Aristaeella. The sequence continues at coordinate 67,052 of CAMVEB010000005.1, forward strand.
CAGGAATTCGAAATCCATCTCCTTGCAGCGTTCCGTCAGTTCCAGGATCAGGTGCTCCGGCTGGAACTGTTCCTCCTCCAGGATCCGGCAGACCCGAGGGACAAAATCTTCCGCGTACAGCTGCATCGCGGTGATGTTCACATTGATGTTGAAGTCCGGCAGGGATTTCTGGATCCTGTGGGCATAATAGACCGCGAAGCGGATGATGTCAAATCCGAGCTCCGTATATCCCGGATCGCTTTCCAGGAATGCGATAAACCTCGAAGGCGGAACTTCTCCCTGCTCCGGATGCTCGTAGCGGATCAGTGCTTCGGCGCCGACCACTTCTTCTGTCTGCGCGTTCACAATCGGCTGGAGCCGCAGGAAGAAGCGCTTCCGGTCCATAACGCAGTCGTGATGGATGGTGCGCAGGAGGGCCAGATCCTCTTCCCGAATATCAGTCGTATCCTGCTGATAGAACACAACACCGTCGTGCTGGGCAAAGCCTGCCTCCTCCGTGGCAAAGAGCACGGCGCTGCGCACGGTGTCGACATCCTTCAGGCTGGCCGACGGCAGGGTAACCGCCCCGGCGTAGACATCCACCGGAATCACCAGTTCTTCCACCACCAGGCCGCCGGCGCAGTTCTCCCGGATGCTTCCGAGGATTTCCTCGGCGGTATCCTGGGTGGCATTCGGCAGATGGAACGTGTAGTACCGGCCGTCCGTGCTGAAGACTTCGCCCTTGCCCTTCACAGCTTCCCGGCAGAGGTTTGCCATTTCCCGGGTCAGGCCGACGGCGGCTTCCGTGCCGTAGAGCATCTTGGTGCGGTTGATATTCTTCTGCTCCATGCGCATGATCACGGCGTTTTCTTCCCTGCGGAGCGTTTCCCCGATCCGGTCCATCAGCACTTCCGCGTTCTGCAGTCCGGTCAGGTCGTCCCGCGTCTTTGGCAGGCCGTGGTTCACAATGTATCCGCAGAAAATATCCGGTTCGCCGTCCCGGCCATGGTAGATGCCGCCGCGGCAGGTCAGCTCCACATAGGTGCCGTCCTTTCCCCTCGCGCGGTAGCGGAAATAGTGGTAATCCTTCAGGCCCTTCATCGTCAGCCGCAGGTCCACTTCATACTCTTTCCGGTCCGCCGGGTGCAGCCGGTCCAGCCAGACCGGCATGAAGCCCTGGATAAACTCGCTTTCCAGGCCGAAAAACTCCTTCATGGCCGGTGCGATGCGGGTCACATCCGTTTCCATGTTGGTCATGTAGGGATAGAATTCCTCGCTTGTCAGGCACATGGCGTCGAACACCCGGTCCGTCAGCCCGTAAAGATTCAGGCGGGTGCCGTTCTCATGCATGGCGCCGACGGCGACTTCCCGCTTCAGCTCCGTCTTGTTGCGGTACATCATGTAATCGGCCACGCGCAGCACATCCCGCAGGTTGTTGTATTTCTCGTCGCTGACTGCGTAACCGATCGCCAGTTCCGGAGTGAACTCCCGCTTCTCCCCGTCCTTCCGGCAGGCGGCATGAACCCGCTGAATATCCTTGACAACCGTTTTCTCGTCCGTTTTCCGGTAGATCGCCAGGAACTCATCTCCGCCCATGCGGTAGATATGTTCCGCGTTCCGCATGTTGGATATCAGGAGGATCGCCATTTCGCTGATATAGTTGTCCCCGGCCTGATGGCCGTACAGGCCGTTCACGGAGCGGAGGTTGTTGATATCCACAAACACGAAGGTGAAGGGAATATGCTTGTCCTGCAGGAATTCCTCGTCGTACCCGGTCATGTCATGCTCGTAGCTGGAGCGGGAGCCAAGTCCGCTCAGCGCGTCCATCATGATCTTCCTTTCCAGGACAGCTGCCGGATTCTCCAGGGAGAAGAAGAATCCGATAGTAACGACCGTAATCGCGGCGCCGATGAAAAGGAATTCCTTCACGAAAAACTGGATGACTGCCGCCGCGATCATCAGGAAGAGCATCGGCAGCAGCAGCTGCTGGATATGCCGTCCGATCTGCTTCCGGTTGCGGATGATCATCAGAATCGCGTTGACAAAATACAGGAAACACAGGCCAAACCCGACGGCCCGTGCAGTGCCGGCGCTGGAATAAGTCCCGTGATACGGCAGATATTCGATTTTCAGCAGCCCTGTCACCGCCAGAATCAGGTAAACCATGTTGATGAGCTCCAGGGAGATCCGGAACCGGTTCGTCTGATTCGGCCGGCACATGTTGAGGATATAAATAATGATTTCCGTGGAAAAAAGGATAGCGGAAAGGTAAAAAGCAATGTGGGCGGCATCATTGACCGCAGGCGGAACAGCATCCAGGTGATTCACGGACCAGACCGTGAAGCCGTCCAGGATTACATGCGCCATGGCAAACGTCAGGATCAGATTGAAGATCCGGCCTTCCTTCCCCATCCGGAATGTCCGGGAAACAAATGCCATAAAAATCAGTATAATCAGACAGACGATTTCTTCCCTCAGGATCAGTAACGGGCTCATCGCTGTGACTCCCTCTTCCGCCGTACCGGCCGCTGTCCGTCAGTCGATCCATTCGGACGGTGCCGGTACAATTCTCTCGTTTTCGTCAACCAGGTAAGCCCGGTGCCGGTCGTCCAGCACGGGTTTTTCCTTCAATATAAAACGTTCTTCCGGTACATGCAGATGAATGACCCCATGTTCCATGATTATTTTGACATAATCATGAATGCTTGTCAATCGTTTTTCCAGTGCGACCCCGTACACCGTTGAGGCCGGGGAGTGGTGGTTATCGCTCCCGGCCGTCATAATCATGCCCCGTTCGCGCCCAAGTTTCATGGCTCTGGCATCGTCCAGCGCGTCATTGCCGGCGTTCGCGGCCTCGATCCCGTCGCAGTACAGGTAGCCCAGCTTGATATCATCCATGTAGCCGCGCATCCGGAAAGGATGGGCCTGAATGACGCATCCGCCGGCTTTGTGTACTTCCTCCAGCTGCTGCCGCCGGGTCCAGTGTTCCATCTCCGGATGTGCTTTCATATACGATTTGCTCAGACCGTAAATCAGGTACTCATCCCAGCCGAAGTTCTGCTCCAGGCCGAAAAAAACATCCAGGCCGATCCGGTCTCCCTCTTCCTTCGCGTCCTCATAGCCGCGCCAGAACAGATCAATCCGCTGTTCCCAGGGCAGTTCGCGGTCTACCGCCGTATTGCCCCCGAAAAAGTGATCCGTCATGATGATCCCGGTGTAACCGATATCCCGGTAAAATCGCGCGTGCTCCTTCCCCGTGCTGACCCCGCATTTGCTGGCCAGGCAGGTATGCAGATGCGTTTCGTATAAAAAAGCCATGATATGCTCCCCTCCGGCAGTCAGTCAGTCAGTATATATTACCCCCTCTTCAGGCAGAATTCAATCCCTGCCCTGCTGAAAAGAAAAAAGCGGCGCCGGCTGCTTTTGACAGACCGGCCCGCTGGTTTACAGGGCTGGTGGCTTACTGGATTTCTGTTTCCCGCTGCAGAAGCGTGACCAGGTAAACGAATTCTTCCTTGTATGGATCTCCGCTGACGCTTCCGCAGGAGCGGAGCAGTTCCAGGGCTTCCCCGCAGGAGGCGGTCCCTTTCCATTCGCACCCCTGCAGCAGCATCCCGACCTCGGCCACGGCGGCGGCGAACTTCATGTTGTCGCTGAGCGTTTCCGCGGCTTCCGGCCCTACCGGATACTCATACAGCCGGCTTTCCGTGCCTTCCGGTTCTTTTGCCCGGATGCTGACGGTCAGCATTTCGCCGGTCGGGTTCCCGGGGGCCGCTTCCCGGTAGCGGCTTTCCGCGGCCCCAAAGTCGAAGTCCGAGTCCGTCGGCACGATCTCATACAGAGCGGTCATCCTGTGGCCGCTGCCGATCTCGCCGCCGTCCTTCGTATCGTCCGCGAAGTCCTCCGCCGCCATCAGCCGGTCTTCATACCCGATGAGACGGTATCCCCGGACATAGGCCGGGTTGAAATCCACCTGGATCTTGACGTCTTTCGCCACGGTGATGAAGGTTCCGCCGCCCTCGGAGACAAGCGCCTTCCGGGCTTCATGGATCGTATCGATATACCAGCAGTTTCCGTTGCCGTAATCCGCCAGGGCTTCCATCTTGTTATCCTTGTAGTTGCCCATCCCGAACCCCAGGCAGGTCAGGCTGATCCCGCTCTCGCGTTTTTCCTCAACCATCCGCACCAGCTCGCCCTCGCTGGTCACGCCGACATTCAGGTCGCCGTCCGTTGCCAGGAGAATCCGGTTCACCCCGCCCGGAACGAAGTATTTCGCTGCGATTTCATAGGCCCGCAGAATGCCTGCCGATCCGTTGGTGGATCCGCCGGCCTCCAGTTCAGAGATTGCCTCCATGATCCGTGTCTTCTCTCCGGCCCGGACGCCTTCGAGGACGACGCGGTCCTGGCTGGCATAGGCGACGATGGAAACAGTATCCTCCGGCTTCAGTTCCTCCAGCAGCATCAGGAAGGCGCGTTTCACCAGATCCAGCCGGTCTTCTCCCCACATGCTGCCGGAAGTGTCGATCAGGAACACCAGGTTGTGTCCCGGACGGTTTTCCTCTGTCTCCGTCCGCGCCTGCAGACCGATCTGCAGCAGTTTCGTCTTTTCGTTCCATGGGCAATCCGCGTATTCCACGGTTACGCCGAAGGGATCGTTTCCTGTCGGCTGGCGGTAATCATAGCGGAAATAGTTCAGCATTTCCTCAATCCGGACGCTGTCCGCCGGAACGGTTTCCCCGTCTAGGATTCTCCGCCGCAGCTGCGCATACGAGGAGGTGTCCACATCCGCCGCGAAGGTCGACATTGGGGAAGCGGCGGTGCTTTGGAACCGGTTCGTCGCGATGTGGGTGTATTCATCCGTTTGGAAAGGCATATCATAGGATCCCGGCCAGGATTCCATGGCGTAGCCTTCCTCGCACTCCGCGTCATACGCGCCCGCCGGGGCATAGTTCTGTGCCGGCGCCGACGTGCTGTAAGCCAGTCCTTTCATCAGGTCCCGTCCGTTTTCTTCCGGGTTCCGGGCCTTTTCGGTCTCCCCTTCCAGGATGCGGCAGGTGACCCGGTCCGCCATACCCGTTTCCAGCAGGCGATGCTGCCGCTGGAAAAGCCGGACGGCTTCCTCCGTCGCTTCATCGAAAACACCAGTGCATTCCCCGGACAGGTATTCGAGCTCGATCAGTTTCTTCTGGAGGGCCGCAACTCTCTCCCCGGAGTCTCCCCTCCTCAGGATCTCATGGGCTTCCCCCAGCGCCGCGGAAGCCGCCGTGATGGTCAGCAGAACCGCCAGAAGCATCGCTGTAATTCTTTTCATTTTCATGGAAAAACGCTCCTTTCCTCGTCCGGTTTTTCCGGGCTCACCCTGTCAGACGGCGGGAAAGAAAAAAAGTTCCGCAAAAAGCGAAACTTTTTCGGACGTGTTTTCCTCAGACAGGGCACTTTTCCATGCATCCTTCCCGGATTTCAGGATCATCAAATCCGAAAGCGATGAATTCCCGCGCATGGGCGTCGCTGGACAGCAGCAGCTTCCCTCCGTTTGAAAGGATATACCGCCGGATTTCTGCGGCCGGATAGGGTGCTGTCCGGTACCCCCTGCTCATGGCGCCGGTGTTCACCTCGAAGGGTTTTCCCGTCTTCAGAAGCGTATCGCACGCATCCTGCCAGGCCCGGATGTACCGCGGATGGCCCGGATCAAAGCACGGATCCTTCTCCATGAACTTCGTCAGCAGGTCAAAGTGCCCGATGATATCGCATTTCGTCACCTCAGCCACATGCGACACCGCCTCATAATAGGCTTCCGCCAGAGCGTACCAGTCCCCGCCGAAATACTTCTCAGCGCCTTCGCGCTGCTTCTCCGCCGTCCAGTCAATCGATACATGATGCCCGTCCGGCATCGTCAGCCAGTGGACGGAGCCGATGGTGTAGTCATAGAGGCCGAAATCATCCGTCAAATAATCCCGCTCCAGCCCGCACAGGATTCGGATCTGCCCGGCATACTTTTTCTTCAGCCGGGCGATTTCCGCCCGGTAATCATCGCTCTGTGCCAGTGTCATGCCGCAGGGGTCCCCTGAGCTGTGATCGGAAATCCCGACGGTATCCAGGCCCCGGCGGATGGCTTCCAGCACCATTTCCTCCGGCGAATGCTTCCCATCGGAAAAAGTGGTGTGCATATGAAGGTCAAACATCAGGTCATTTTCTCCTGCTTCACTTTATGGTCAATCACATGGCGGGAAGCCAGTTCCCGGTGAATATCCTGCAGGGAGATCCCGGCCTCAATCATCAGCACCATCACATGGTAGGTCAGATCCGCGATCTCATAGATCGTTTCCTTCCGATCCTGATCCTTCGCCGCGATAATCACCTCGGTGGATTCCTCGCCCACCTTCTTCAGGATCTTGTCCAGCCCCTTTTCAAACAGATACGTCGTATAGGAGCCTTCCTTCTTCTCCGTTTTCCGGCCCTGGATCAGCGTCATCAGCCCCTCCAGGGAGAATTCATGCCGCTCGTCGCTCTCCCACACGGGATCGTTGAAGCAGCTCTCCGTTCCCAGGTGGCAGGCCGGTCCGTCCTTTTCCACCTTCACCAGCAGTGCGTCGCGGTCGCAGTCCGCCGTTATGGAGACAATATGCTGATAATGGCCGCTGGTCTCCCCCTTCAGCCACAGTTCCTGCCGGCTCCGGCTCCAGAAGCAGGTCAGTCCTTTTTCCATGGAAATCTTCAGGCTTTCCCGGTTCATATAGGCTAAAGTCAGCACCTTTCCGCTTTCCGCGTCTGTCACGATGGCCGGGATCAGGCCTTTTTCATCAAACTTCAGTTCATCAGGGTTCAGCATGTTTTTTTCCTCCTGTTTCTGATTCAGTCTGCACGATTCTCGCCGGAATTCCCTGCCGGCGCATGGCTTCCTTCAGCTCCGGGATCCGGACTTCGCAAAAATGGAAGATGGAGGCGGCCAGCCCGGCATCCACGCCGGGAAGCGTCTGGAACAGCGTGATAAAATCCTCGATCTTTCCGGCGCCGCCGGAGGCAATCACCGGCACTTTCACCGCCGCGCAGACCTGCTCCAGCAGTTCCAGATCGAATCCCTGCCGGACGCCGTCGGTATCCATGGAATTGACGACCACTTCCCCGGCGCCGTCGCCGACGCACCGCCGGATCCATTCGATCGCTTCCATTCCTGTGTTCTCCCGTCCGCCCTTCGCAAAGATCCGGAATACGCCGTCCACGCGTTTGACATCCACGCTCAGCACCACACACTGATCGCCGTACAGCCGGGCTGCCTTCCCGACGAGGGAGGGATCCCGGATCGCGCCGGAATTGACGGATACCTTGTCCGCGCCGCATTTCAGCACCCGGTCAAAATCATCCGTAGTGTTGATTCCGCCGCCCACCGTCAGGGGAATGAACACGGACCGTGCCGCTTCCGTCAGGATATCCGTAAACAGGGCCCGGCCTTCCGCGGAGGCGGTAATATCGTAGAACACCAGCTCATCCGCGCCGTTCGCGCTGTAAAACCGGGCCAGGTCCACCGGGGACGCCACATCACCCAGATTCAGGAAGTTCACGCCTTTCACCACGCGGCCGTTCTTCACATCCAGGCAGGGAATAATTCGTTTCGTAATCACCGGGCCACCTCAATCGCTTTCTTCAGGTCAATATCGCCTGTGTAGTATGCCTTGCCGATAATCGCGCCGTACAGGTTCAGCGCCCGCAGGCTTCGGATATCCTCCATGGAGGAAACGCCGCCGGAGGCCGTAATCTGCAGGCGGAAGCGTTCCGACAGCATTCGGTACATTTCCCGGTTGGTTCCGCGCATCGCACCGTCCCGGGATATATCCGTGCAGATCAGGGTCTTGACGCCGATGGCAACCATCCTATCGCAGAAGTCTTCCAGCGTCAGCTGCGATTTTTCCGTCCACCCCCGGATCGCTACATAACCGTCCCGGATGTCCGCTCCCGCGGCGATCTTCTCCCCGTACGTTGCGACAGCTTCCCGGAGGAAGTCTTCATTCTCCGCCGCCGCCGTTCCGAGAATCACCCGGTCCAGGCCGGCCTGCAGATAGCGGTGAACCGTCTCCATGCTCCGGATGCCCCCGCCGATTTCGCAGAAAAGGCCGCTCTCTTCCCGGATTCTCAGCACAGTGTCCAGATTCGGTGTTTCTCCGCTCCGGGCCCCTTCCAGGTCCACCAGATGGATGTGTTTGGCGCCGCATGCCGCGAAATCCCGGGCGATCTCCTCCGGATGCTCACTGTAGACGGTCATCTGCCGGTAGTCCCCCTGGAAGAGGCGGACCGCTTTGCCTTCAAACAGGTCGATGGCCGGAAACAGGATCATGCGTCCACCCCCGTTTCGCAGAACGCTTTCAGGATTTTCAGCCCGACATCCCCGCTCTTCTCCGGATGGAATTGGCAGCCGAACACGTTTCCCCTGCCGACGCAGGCGGTCAGATCCGCCCCGTATTCCGTGGAGGCCAGCAGGGAATCCTCGCATTTCACCGCGCTGTAGGAATGCACGAAGTAAACGTATTCGCCGTCCTGCGTATACTTCAGGATCGGGGACGGACGCACGATCTTCAGTGCGTTCCAGCCCATCTGGGGGATTTTCAGCCCCGCGGGGATCCGCTCCGCGATGGGCCGGATCTCACCCTTCAGAAGCCCCAGGCCCGCGTGTTCACCGTATTCAAAGCTTTTTTCAAACAGCAGCTGCATGCCCAGGCAGATTCCCATCAGCGGTTTGCCGCAGGCCGCTTCTTCCTGTACCACCCGGTCCAGCCCGGTCCGGCGCAGTTTCTCCGCCGCGTCTCCGAAAGCGCCGACGCCCGGCAGAATGATTCTTTCCGCCCGTCGGATCGTCTCCGGATCCGAGGACACTTCCGCTGCCTCGCCGATCGCGGCAAAGGACGAGCGGAGGGAAAACAGATTTCCGACGCCGTAATCAATCAGGACAACCATCAGAGGACTCCTTTCGTGGAGGGGATTTCTCCCGCGCAGTCGGGATCGGGTTTCACCGCTGCCCGGAGGGACCGCGCCACGCTCTTGAAGGCGCCCTCCAGGATGTGGTGGCTGTTGCGGCCGTCCAGCTGGCGGATATGCAGCGTCATGCGGGCGTTCATCGCCAGGGCCCGGAAGAATTCCTCTCCCAGTTCGGTGTCAAACGTGCCGACCTTTTCTGTCATCAGGCGCAGGTCATACGCCAGGAAACCACGGCCGCTGAGATCCACGGCACTGAGGATCAGGCTCTCATCCATGGGCAGAATCATCTGGCCGTAGCGGGTGATTCCCTTCCGGTCGCCCAGCGCCCGGTCGAAGGCCTGCCCCAGCGCGATCCCGATGTCTTCGGTCGAATGATGATCGTCCACCCGGGTGTCCCCCCGGCAGGAAACGGTCAGGTCAAAACGCCCGTGCCGCGTAAACAGTTCCAGCATATGATCCAGGAAGCCGACGCCGGTATCGATCTCCGCCTTCCCTGATCCGTCCAGATCCAGCTTTACCAGAATATCGGTTTCCCCGGTCTTCCGGCTAATCTCCGTGGTTCTCATGCGTTCATCCTCCCGTCTTCCTTCAGGATCTCCTCCAGTTTATTCACCAGGATCTCCATTTGTTCCTCCGTCCCGACCGAAATCCGGTTGTAATCCCGGATCCGTTCTCCGGCAAAATGCCTGACCAGCACGCCCTTCTCCTTCAGACGCCTGTAAACTTCCTCCCCGGGAATCGCCGGATGCCGTGCGAAGAGGAAATTGGCCGAGGAAGGCAGCACCTCAAACCCCAGGCCGGTCAGCGCTTTCCGGGCTGTTTCCCGGGTTCTTATGATGATCCGGCAGTTCCTCCGGTTGTAATCGTCATGCGTCAGGCAGGCAATCCCCGCCGCCAGCGTCAGCCGGTCCAGGTTATAGGGGTTGGTGGAATAGCGGATGGTGTTCAGGTCGCGGATGATTTCCGGGTTCGCGGCGCCAAATCCAAGCCGTCCTCCCGCCAGGGAGCGGGATTTCGAAAATGTCTGGACCACCAGCAGGTTATCGTATTCGCGAATCAGTGGCAGACAGCTTTCCGCCCCAAAGTCGACATAGGCCTCGTCCACAACAACCACATTATACGGATTGGTCTCCAGAATCCGGACGATGTCGTCCAGGCTCAGAGCGATCCCGGTCGGAGCGTTTGGGTTTGCCAGAAAAATCGTGCCTGCAGCGTGCAGGTAATCCTGTACGCGGACCGTCAGATCCTCCTGCAGCGGAATTTGCCGGAACGGCACCTGATCCACCCGGGCAAACACAGGATAAAATCCGTATGTGATATCCGGGAACAGGGCCGGGATATGCTCGTCGCAGAAAGCCATGAAAGCAAAGTTCAGCACTTCGTCCGACCCGTTGGTCAGAACCAGTTCCTCCGGTTCCAGGCCCAGTTTCTCCGCCAGGCAGACCCGCAGATCCAGGCATTCCGGGTCCGGATACAGGTGCAGCTTTTCGCTCTCCGCGGCCGCCGCTTTCGCTACGGCTTGATGGGGCGGAAACGCGTTTTCATTGGTGTTCAGCTTGACATACTGCTGGTCCTTCGGCTGTTCTCCGGGGACATAGGCTTCCAGCTCCGCAAACTTTTCGGAAAAAAACCGGCTCACTGGACTTCCCTGCCTTTCCTGCTGATTTTATTCTTCCGTCCGGATGACGGCGCTCCGCGCGTGGCCCGTCAGGCCCTCCTTCCGGGCGAATGCGGCAACATCCTGTGCCACCCGGGCCAGCGCTTCTTTTGTATAATAAGTATACTGCGTTTTCTTTACAAAGTCATCCACGCTCAGGGGACTGGAAAATTTCGCGGTTCCCTGCGTCGGCAGCGTGTGGTTCGGCCCTGCCAGATAATCTCCCAGCGCCTCGGGGCAGTTCCTGCCCAGGAAGACGGAACCGGCGTGGCGGATGCTGTCCAGATAATCAAAGGGGTTATCCACACAGAGCTCCAGGTGCTCGGGGGCAATCTCGTTGGCAATTTCGATCGCGGCACGCAGATCCTCTGCCACGATGATTTTCCCGTTGTTATCGACGGATTCCCGGGCAATGGCGCACCTCTCCAGCAGGGGCAGCTGCCGTTCAATCTCGTCGCGGACGCGTTCCGCCAGCTCCTGGGAGTCCGTCACCAGCACCGCGCTGGCCACCTTGTCATGCTCCGCCTGGCTCAGCAGGTCCGCTGCCAGGTAGGCGGGGTTGGATTTTCTGTCCGCCACCACGAGAATCTCGCTGGGGCCGGCAATCATATCGATGGCGACCATGCCGTAAACCTGCCGCTTGGCTTCCGCCACAAAGGCGTTCCCGGGTCCGACGATCTTATCAACTTTCGGAACAGACTCCGTTCCGTATGCCAGAGCCGCAATGGCCTGCGCCCCGCCCGCCTTCACGATCCGGTCCGCCCCGGCCGTCTTCGCCGCGGCCAGGATCACCGGGTTGATCTTTCCGTCCGCGCCGGGAGGAGTGGTCACGATGACTTCCTTCACCCCCGCGATTTTCGCGGGGATCACATCCATCAGCACCGTGGAAGGATATGCCGCCGTGCCGCCGGGCACATAGAGTCCGGCCCGGTCCACAGGGATGACCTTCTGGCCCATCACGATGCCGTCCTCATCATTGATCAGGAAGGAATTGCGGACCTGACGGCTGTGGAACTTCCGGATATTCTCCGCTGCGCGCTCCAGAATCCGCATGAAATCAGGATCCACGGCCTGCAGCGCTTCCTGCATCTCCGCCGGCGTCACGGTCAGGCTTTCCGGCTTCGCGTGGTCATACTTCTCCGTATATTCCCGCAGGGCTTCGTCGCCCCGCTCCCGCACGTTGCGGAGGATCTCCGCCACCTTCTCTTCCACGTTCACGGTCGGCATATTCCGGGCAAAGATTTCCTGCCCGCTGACTTCCCCGACTTTCAGAATCCGGATCATTTCTGCGCCACTTCCTTTCGCATTTCCTCCAGCAGGTGTTCTATCTGCTCTGTCTTGAACTTGAATCCCGACTTGTTGGCAATCAGCCGGGCGGAGATCGGAACGATCGTTTCGATCACTTCCAGGTGGTTTTCCCGCAGGGTTGTTCCCGTCTCAACGATATCCACGATCACATCCGACAGTCCGAGAATCGGGGCGATCTCAATGCTCCCGTTCAGATGGATAATATCAATATCCCGGCCGCGGGTCGCATAATGGTTCCGGGCAATCCGGCTGAATTTTGTCGCGACCCGCAGCGTCCGGTTCAGGTTGTCCCGGAAACCTTCCGGTGCAGCCACCGCCATCCGGCATTTTCCGACGTCCAGGTCCAGCAGTTCGTATACTTCCGGCCGGTATTCCAGCAGGATATCCTTTCCGGCCACGCCGATATCCGCCGCCCCCCGTTCCACATAGATCGCCACATCGGAAGGCTTCACCCAGAAATAGCGGACGCCCGCTTCCTCGTTGTCAAAAATCAGTTTCCGGCTGTTCTCCAGGAGGCTCGGACAGGGAAAACCGGCTTTTTCAAACATCGCATAGACTTTTTCCCCCAGCCGTCCTTTGGGAAGCGCTACATTAAGCATCCGTCCGTCCTCCTTCCGTCAGCCTTTCCAGCATGTTCAGGAAAACAGCGAACCCGATGGCCCGGTCCTTCCGCCCCATCCTGCGCATCAGCCGGTCATACTGCCCGCCGCTCAGCACGCTGCCGGGAATGCCGCTGATAAACCCCTTGAAGGCAATGCCGTTGTAGTACTTTGTGTCCCCGGAGGCGGAAAAATCAATCCGGATCCGATCGGTAGCCTCACTTCCCGCCAGGGCGGCAACGGCCTGTCCGAGCTCGGCGGCATATTCCGCGGCGCCGTTTTCCTCCGCCAGTTCCCGGATTTTTGGCATCACAGTCTTCGGCGATCCGTACAGGGCCATCAGACGAAGCAACGGTTCCTCCGCGCCTTCTGCCATGCCGTTTTCCCGGCAGAGCAGGCGGATGCCGTGCGGATTCTTTTCGGTCACGCACTGCAGCAGTGCGTCCCGCATGGGATCTCCGGAGGCAATGGCGTCCACAAAAGCTCCCAGAATCCCCAGATGGCTGATTTCCAGCACATAATCCGGTGAGCATAGGTTCAGGCTTTCCGCCGCCAGCTTCAGCACTTCCGTCACGCAGGCGTTGTCCACATCCCCCATGCACTCCAGGCCTACCTGCGTCTGCTCCCGGAATCCGTCCTCTGCAGAGGCAACGCGGTACACATTCTCATGGTAGTACATTTTCTGCAGCGTACCGGGAAGATCCCGCCCGTTTTTAATAATGGAAAGCGTCACATCCGGCTTCAGGGCCATCAGGCGCCCGTTGATATCCGTGAAGGTGATGACCCCTTCAGAAAAAAGAAAATCCTTGTTCCTGCTGTACAGGTCATATTCTTCAAACTTGCTCATCCGGTACCGGCTGTATCCGTACCCGGCATAAAGATCCCTGAGCAGGAACCCGATGCGCTCCTGGGAATCCATGACCCGGTCGTTGATCTGCATATTTCGTCCGCCTTTCGCTGTAATCCTGTTTATTATACATCACCCGGGCGCTGTCGTCCTGCCCTTTTTTCGTTCTTCCGGGTGCTTTATCATATTATCGCTTTACCGTAATAAAGTCAAGAGCGAAATTCTTTTTTTTTCGGTTTTTTCACCGTTTCCCCAATATCTGGCGTTCGGCAGTGCGCTGATCTGCATATATCGTGGCTTTTCAAAAAACAACTTTTTGGCTATAATATGAACTGGTATGAAATCTTCATTACGAAGATCTTACAGAGAGGGGATTTTTTATGAAGAAACGTCTGATTGCGTTCCTGCTGGTCCTGGTCCTGCTGGTGCCGACAGCCTTGGCGGCCGCGGTGACGTATTACCGGGTGAATACGTCTTCACTGAAACTGCGCCAGCTGCCGGATGAGAAATCCACGGTGTTGGACAGCTTCCGCCAGGACTTTGCCCTGACCGTACAGCGGAAGGTCGACAGCAACTGGTCTTATGTCACCTTCACCAACGGCAGCGAAGGATATGTGCTGACCCGTTACCTGGCGAAGTCGAAGACCTACAGAGCCTATATCACGACGGATTATACGCCCATCCGCACCGGCCCGGCCTATAACTTCAGCAATGTGGGCACGCTGGCCCGCGGCGCGAAGGTGACGGTCCTGACTCACGGAACCAAGTATGACTATGTCATCAGTTCCGTCGGCCGCGGTTATGTGCTGAACGCCCGCCTGAGCAAGAAGTACATCAAGCCCTCCGGCAAGCCTTCCACCCCGGCGTCCCAGGATGTGTACTACACCGCCTGGATCGTGAACCCGCAGGGTCCCGTGAAGCTGCGCACCGCTCCTTCCTCGAAGGCCAATGTAATCAACTCCTATCCTTCCGGGACACAGGTCACGGTATGGCAGCATAATCAGACCTGGGATTATATTGAAGTGGACGGGAACTTCGGATATATGCTGAATGCTTACCTGTCCAAGAACAAGCCGGCTCCCACGCCCACCGTGAAGCCGACCGATCCTCCCTTTGTAAGCTATGAAGCCTACATCACCAGCATCAACAAGGAAGGCGTGAATATGCGCCGTCATGCCGGCAAGGGATACGCGGCCATCATGGTTCTCCCCTACGGCGCCAAGGTCACCGTCCTGAAGGAAGGCGACTGGTATAAAATCCGGTACAATAACCGGGTCGGTTACGTGGAGCGCGAATATATCCAGCTGACGCCTCCCGATCCAAAGGTCACACCCAAGCCCAAGCCCACGGAAGAACCCGATCCCACGCCGGTTCCCTTCTCTCCCTACAAGGCGGAGATTACCTGCAAGGCTGGTGAAAAGGTCAATATCCGCGCCGGGGAAGGCAAGGGCTACAGGCACCTGGCCCGTCTGTCTCCCGGTGAAGTGGTCGATGTCATCGAACCCGGTACGAAATATCCTGCCACCTGGGTAAAGGTGCGCTACGGCAAAATCGAAGGCTATGTGATGCTGAAGTATCTGAAGCGGATGAAGTAAACCGGAGGGCTCCCATGAAAGGCAAAAAGTCCGGCGCTGTCGCCATTTTCGTCGGTGCGCTGCTGATTGTGATCTTCGCGGTGGGATTGACCTGTGAAAAGAATCCCGGCGCTTTCATGAGCAGGTACCGCTACAACCGGTCGCTGGAACTGTTCTGCGCCTTCTGTGTTAACTGGTGGCTCCCGGCCGGGATCATCGGCATCCCGACCTTCCTGGTCTCGCTGATCCTCAGCCTGGTCAGGGAAGGAAAAGAAAAAACGTAAATGATTTCCCCGATACATAAATTGGCCGTCCGGATCTGTTCCGGACGGCTTCATCTTTCTACATTTTTATCCAGCCTGCTGCCAGGACACTTCACGCAGCCTGGTATTGTACCGGCTGTCCAGGCACATCCAGATCTGGGCATCTTCCAGCGTCTGGAATCGGGGCACCCGGACCGGCGGAACCAGCCCAACCCGCTCATACTCCATCCGCACATACTGCCACGGCCGGATTTCCGGGATTTCATAGGAATCCCGCGGTACGGAAAACATCAGGGCATCGTTGATCGCCCGAATGGTACTTTCATTCATTCTGCTGCTCATGGACTTACCTCCCCGGCCTCCTCGGCCTGTTCAATTTGTTTCATCTGATCCGGTGTAGGAATCTGATCCTCCCGCAGTTTTCCAATGACCCGGCCGATACAGCGAACAGCCTGATCCTCCCGGAACGTCATGGTCCGGTATTCAGGATTATGGGAATGGAGGCCATCCTTCCGGTATTCCTTGATGTACCCTTCCTGATCAACCAGGAAGATCCCAATCTCCCCTTCCCGGATTTCCCGGGTATGCTGCACCAGAACACGGTCTCCGTCGTAGAATGTAGGCTCCATGCTGCGACCGCATACCATGATGACTTCATCTGCCCGCTCGGTATCCCGGTCGGCCAGGAGTGTCACCTTTTCGCCCTGGGCCTCCCCCAGGTCGCCGCCGAACCCTGCCGCGGCTCCCAATTCGTTCATGAACAGGGTCACCGTCTTCGGGGCAGAGGCTGCATACCGCCGCTCTTCAGCGCGTTGGGCAGCCCGTCTTTCCTTCAGCCCTTCCATCTGCCAGGTGAGGCACTCCCTGTCCCCCTCTTCCAGGGAAAAGAAAAGCTCCAGCACCCGGGCCTCTTCTTCGCTGCGCCGGCGGGCAACACCGAAGAAAGCGTTCAGCGATATTTTCAGGGTGGCGCAAAGAACCGGAAGTGAATTCAGATCGGGACGGGAATGATTTGTCTCCCATCCGGCCACCGTATTTCGGCTGACGCCGACGCGCTGCGCCAGTTCTGCCTGGTTCATCCCAAGGGCAACCCGACGCTGCCGGATCCGATCGCCGTAAGTCATACCGCTCGCCTCCTTGCAAGCGGTATGATACCACGGAGTGTTTCAATTGTCAACAGAATTTAATAATTTTGTTTCATTTTGTGACGTTTCCTGTTTCCTCAATCACGCATTCCTGGAGAATATATCGGAAACTGGGGGAAGAGGACTCGCTCATTTCCTTATAGCCCAGACTCAGATCGATCGTATCGGAAGGATTGTCCGGGCTCACTCCGATATAATTGCCCTTGAATACATTGACCTTTTCCTTTTTGAAGGCATCGATCAGCTGGTTGATTTTCTCTTCCGTCCCTTCCACGGCAACCTGCTTGTTCAGCTCCAGCAGCTCCACCCATCCCTGCTCAAAACCGGCGCTGATATCATTGCCGTGGAGATGGCCCGGTACATATTCTTCAATCACCATGTTTTTCATCACGGCTTCGGTAGCGCCGACAATGTAGGGCACCCAATTGGTCCGGATGCTGGCCAGCGTGGTTCCCGGAGCCACATCCACCATGCTTTGGTGGTATCCCACATAGTAAATCCGGCGGCCTTCCCGGAAGGCTTCCTCGCAGGCGATCGCGGGCGCCAGGGTATTGGTATGCTGGGAGATCAGGACGCATCCTTCGTTGATCAGTTCCCTGGCCCGTTGTTTCTCCATGGAATAGTTGCTCCAGCTGCCGGTATAGCGGACGCGCATCACCGCGTCCGGCATCACGCTTCGGATACCCAGGATGAAAGCGGTATAGCCGCTGATAACTTCTGCGCTGTTGTTGGCCGCCACATAGCCTACCTGGGCGTCCTCCGGAAGAATGATCCCGTTGTCCACCATATGCTTCAGCTTCATCCCTGCCGCAACGCCGGCGGCGTAGCGGGCCTGGTAGATTTCGCCGTTAAAGGTATGGTAGTTTTTGCTCCGCCCCTCCATGCTGATATCCGGCATCGAGATCTGGCAGAACTGCACATCTGGGTATTCCGCGGAAATATTCGCGGCCGCCGGGGTATCCTCATTGATAAAGATGATCTTGCATCCCTTCCAGACCAGATCCCGCAGCGGGTCCTCCGCTTCCTTGGCCGGCACGTTGCTCCGGGTCAGGATTTCCACTTTGTCACCGAACTGTTCTGTCAGAGCATACTGTCCCTGGACAAAATTGTATGTGTAAGGGGTGCTTTCATCCTCAGAGTACAGGAATCCGACCTTCAGTGTCGCGTCCTCCGGACGCTTGTTCCAGAAGCCGTAGATCAGGCTGAAGGCAGCGAGCACCGCGATACTGATGATCACCGTTGCGATGATGTAGGGCATTTTCTTTTTCATTCAGCGCTCCTCCTCTCCCGTCAGGCCTTGCCCGTTCCGTCTCCGGACTTCTGTTCGTCCGTTTTTTCTTCCTTCGGCGCTTCCGGAGCGGTTTCCTCGGACTTCACGCCGTACAGCTTGTTCAGATCGATCACCCCGTCCCGGATCAGTTTCAGCAGGATGTCCACAAACTGCGGGTCAAACTGGGATCCCCTGCCCTTTTCCAGTTCATTTAGCACATAGCCGAAGTCCATCTGTTTCCGGTAGACACGGTTCGCGGTCATGGCGTCGAAGGCGTCCGCCACGCCGATGATCCGGGCAAACAGCGGAATATCTTCTCCCGCCAGTCCCTTCGGATATCCGCGCCCATCATAGCGCTCATGGTGAAATTCGGCGCCTTCCACCACATGATTCAACAGGGTGAAATCATTCAGGATCTCCGCCCCCCGCGTGGTATGCGATTTCATAACCGCGTATTCCTCGTCCGTGAGCCGGGAGTCCTTGTTCAGGATCGCGTCCGGAATACCGATCTTGCCGATATCATGCATGTTGGCAGACCACTCGATTTCCTGGCAGGCTGCGTCGTCCAGTCCGTACTCCTTGGCCATCTGCTTGGAATACAGGGCGACACGGCGGCTGTGGCCGCCGGTTCTAGGATCCTTGGCATCCACGGCCCGGGCAATGGCGATGACCGTCTGCTTGCCCATTTCCACCATGCGGTTGGCTTCTTCCAGTTCTCTGGCCATCCGCTGCTCCCGCCGTTTCACCGACAGCCAGACGAGCCAGGTGATCGTGAACATGGGTACTGTCAGGATATACAGCACAAACCAAGAATTGTCGTACAGTTCCTTTTCCTTGATCAGGGTATAGGTCCTTTCCTCCAGGACGGTCTCCTGGTTGTTGTCAAACACCGCCAGGTGGAAGGTGTAGGTGCCTGAGGGCAGGTTGGTATAGACGATTTTGCCCAGATCGTTCTGGGAAACGACGGTCCAGTCGCTGTCAAAGCCCTCCAGTTTATAGCCGACAAAAGGCTCCTGAATCGTGTAGTTGATGACTTCCGGATTCAGCTCCACCCGGCTCGTTCCGCGGGTGATTTTGATGGGCGTGTTCCGGTTGAGACGGCGGTACACACCGTCCATCCGGGCGGAAGGAACGCTCATCCGGTACACCTTGGCCCCGCTGGTAAAGCGGATGGTGTTGATGACAAACACGCCGGAATCGCAGGGCAGGAACAGTTCCCCGGTCTCCTGATTGTACCAGGTCCAGCTGTTGGCGGTCAGGTTGCTGTTCAGGCCCCGCCGGGTATCCAGCAGCTCGTAGTTCAGGTCTTTCTTCCCGCTCAGCAGTTCTCCCCGGTCCGTCACATAGATCCCCGCACTGCTCATCACAAACAGGTCGTCCGTGCCGCGGATCCAGATATCGTAATTGTTGAAATAAGGGAAATTGTCCAGCTTCCGGACCGTCTCATCCGGATTCATGTAGCACAGACCGTTGCTGGTGACGACAAATACGCCGCCTGTCTTCGGATCCCGCACGGTCCGCAGGATGACTTCAGAACTCAGCCCGTCCTTCCGGGTCAGCATCCGGGAAACCTGCCGGTTCTCCAGTACGGCAATCCCGTTTCCGTCCGTTCCCGCGAGGATCCGGCCGTCTCCCATCTCTGTCACGGTCAGGATCATGGAGGTGATCTGTCCGTCCTGGTACAGGATGGTGCTCTGGATTTCATGATCCTTGATGAAACTGATCCCGGTATCTCCGGCCGCCATGATGGTGCCGTCTGAAAGCTCCTTCACCACTCGGGCCCGGTTTCCGAAGGTGCCGTTGTTTTTGTTGTATTCGTGCTGGGTTCCGTCCGGATCCACTTCCAGCAACCCCTGGCTGTAGGTACAGATCCACAGATGGTTTCCCCCGTCCACCGTCATGCAGCGGATCCGGATGCCGGCCAGTTGTCGGGTCAGATCGTTCACAACCCGTTTTTCACAGGTCAGGTCTACGGCATCCAGTCCTTTGTCCGTGCCGATATAGTAGGCTCCCTGCCATTCTGCCACGGTGTTGACCACCTGGCTGGTCATTCCCGCCGTGGCATAAACATCCCGGAAATCGGAAGGAGCCATTCGCAGCAGGCCCAGCCGGGAAGAGGTAAACCACAGGTTGCCCTGGTAGTCCACCAGCATGTTGTCGATCGAGGTGTTGAAGTCGTTGGTGTTCACCCGGCGGAAAACGCCGTCCTCCCGGAAATAGCCTACTCCGTTGTCCGCGCTGACAAAGGTTTCACCGGAATCCAGCAGCGTCAGATCCTTGATGGTATTCAGTTCGCCGCACTCAAAAACGTCGGTTTCCTCGAAATACCCCTTGTTAATCAGGAAATGGTGGATTTTGTTTCCTGTCGTTCCGACAATCAGGTGGCCTTCCTCGTCAAAGGTACAGCTTTTAAAGACTTCGCCTTCTCCCTGGTTTTGCAGGGAGCTCAGGATTCTGCCGCCCTTCAGGAGGTACAGAACGCCGCTGTTGGTCACAGCCGCCACATGGCCTTCGCTGTCCGCCGCGCTGTCCTGCGCGTAGTAAATCTCCGCCAGCGTAGTGATCTTCCGCAGGCCGTAGTTCAGAGACAGCACCTGCATGCTTCCTGTCGTGCCGATGTAATAGTATCCGTCTGTGCTGCGGACAATCGACCGGACAGAATTGGCAGGCAGGCCGTTGCTCTGGTCCAGCACATTGACTACCTGCTCGTTGATCACGATGGACAGACCGTTATCGTTCGTTCCGATCCACAGGCGCCCTTCTTCATCCACATACAGGCAGTTGACATTCCGGACAGAATCGTACTGATCCATCCAGCGGAATTCCCGTCCGTTATAGCGGTACAGTCCGGCGTAGGTACCGATCCAGAGAATGCCGTCGTTTGTCTGGGCAATATCGTTTGCCTCGCCGCAGGGCAATCCGTTCTGGCTGGAATAGACCGTCTGGACATAATCGTTGTAATTGGTTTCCGTTTTCTCAGCGGATTCCGCCCGGGATATCCCGGTGCTTCCCGCCGCCAGCAGTCCGCCGGCCAGCAGGATCGCGATGGCTTTCGCCGCTCCGGTAAACGCAGCTTCCTCTTCCTCGCTCTTCTCTACCGGCTGCTCCGGTGCGTCTTTTTTCCGGATGACTTTCAGCACCGCCCGGAGAATTTTAACAATGATAAAGACAATCACCAGGGAAACCAGTTTGTCCAGCAGCTCCACATACAGCTGGCCGATCGGCATGCAGACAAAATCCGGAACGTCCTTTTCCCTCATGAAACCGATGACCGCGTCTCCCCATACATTGCCGGTGCTGCCGCCGTTCAGCAGGTAGTTCAGCGTCAGGGAGGCGATCGTTGCCCCGACGGTCACCATCACGCAGGTGTTCAGCGTACCGAAGATCGTCTCAATGGTTTTCCGCTTCCCGGCAAGCCCGGCAATAACGCCGATCACAATGCTCACCAGGCCGTACAGCCAGCTCGCGTTGCTGGTCATGGCAAAGAGCAGGTTGGACGTCAGGCCGACAATCGCGCCGATCACAGGACCTCCCAGATAGCCGGTCAGGATGGTGCCGGTCGCGTCCAGCCACAGCGGCAGCTGAAAGGTAGTCGTCAGCACCCGTCCGTAAAAATTCATCAGAATGCTCAGAAGTACCATCAGGCAAAAGCCTGCCATCCTGCCTTTTTTCATGAGTCATTCCTCCTTACAGTCCAAGCTCGTCCGCCCGTTTCTGTGCTTCCTCGTACCACTGCATGTAAAGGCCCTGGCTGAGCATTTCATCAATCACGCCGTTGACGAAATACATCAGCTCCAGTTCGCCCTTCTTCGCCGCGACCCGGTCTCCCTCGTACTGAGGCAGCAGCTTGAACTGGATGGCATCCACGATCATCAGGCCGCTCTCCGGGTTGTTCCGGATATAGCTCTCCGCGTAGCGCAGGTCTACCGTTCCTGCGTCCGCTTCCCCGCTGGTAACGGCATCGTATACATTCTGGGTGGTATTCAGGCGGCGGAACTCGCGGTAGTTATGAATGTTTTCCACCGTCAGCTGCTCCTGCAGGCTGCCCTGCTGGGCGACAATCACCCGGTCGGTCATATCGTCAATGCCCCTGATCTCCTCCGCGTCCTCGGCGCGGATGATCATCGTGCTGCTCACCGGCAGGTCCACAAAAAAGTAACCTTTGCTCAGTTCATTCGTCTGGGCCCGGCTCGGAAGGAAGGAAAGCGCCGAAATTGCCAGGTCGCATTCATCGTTCGCGGTCGCTTCCAGGACATCCGCGAAATCCTTCGGAATGATTTCCAGCGCGACGCCCATCTTCTCCGCAATCATCCTGGCAAAATTCATATCTGCGCCGACATAGGTTTCCTGGCCTTCCAGTGCGGGATCGATAAACTCCTGCGGGGGAAAATAGGGCTCCGTCGCGACCCGCAGCACACCGCGCTCCCGGATCCTGGCCAGCACGCCGCTGGAGTTGGCCGGAATTCCCTTGCTGATGTCCATGCTTTCATCCACGAAATTCCACTGATTTTCGATGAAAACCCGATCCTCTCCCACAGCTGCGAAGCAGCCTGCCAGGCAGCATACCGCCGTCAGCAGGGCTGCAGCCTTTCTCAGGATTCCGCTGACCCTCTCCTTCATCCTGTTCACCCCTCAAAGTATCCTGTTCTGCTGCCGGAACGTCTCCAGTGCAGAAGCAATCTTCTAACTTTTTATTATAGCAGGATACTGTCTAAAAATCCATGGCAAAAAAAGTGATGCGAAGGGAAGATTGCGAACACGCCGCGCGTTATATCTGTGAATTCCCGAAAGGAAGTGCACCGATAATGAAGAAATGGTTGCTTCTCCTGTGCGCTGTGCTGCTGGGCCTGTCTTTCCCGGCCATGGCGGCAGATCAGGTTTCCTGCCCCGCCGGCGGTTTTTCCTTTGTCCTGCCGGATTCCTTTGCTCTCACCGATCTTTCCGACAGTGAGGATCCGGATCTCTGCCTGTTGCTGGAAAGCAAAAGCATGACGATTTCGGTCTTTGTCTCCTTTGTGGGTAATGTATCGCCGGACAGCGTACCCTTTGTTCTCACCGGGGATGAAACCGATATGGGCAGCCGCAAAATCAACGGCAGGACGGTACAGTATATTGCCGGATCTTCCAACGGGCTGTCCTACTACTCCTGCTTCTGGATCAGGAAAAAAGATGGCGTCACACTGGATTTTCGCTTTACCGGCAAAACTTCCAAAGCGATGAAAACCGTGGAGAAAATCCTGGACACGCTGGAGTGGGATGATTGAGCAGGATTGAAAAACAGCGATGCGCTTGCATCGCTGTTTTTCATTGCCTTACTTCCCGGGATAGCAGATCAGAGATTTCACATCGTATTTGCCCAATTTCCTGCGTCCGTCAAGGCCTGCGAGTTCCATCACAAAGGCCATCCGCACAACTTCTCCGCCGAGCTTTTCCACCAGGTTCGCGGCCGCTTCGGCGCTTCCGCCGGTAGCGATCAGATCGTCCACCAGCAGAACCTTCTGACCCGGCTGAATCGCATCCTTGTGAATCTCCACTTCCGCCTGCCCGTATTCCAGGTCATACTTCTGGCTCACGGTTTCCCGGGGTAGTTTCCCCTTTTTCCGCACAGGGATAAAACCTTTTCCCAGCAGATAAGCCACAGGAACGCCGAATATAAAGCCACGGGACTCCGGTCCGACCACCAGATCAAAATCCACCTCGCGGGCAATTTCAACCAGGCCGTCCACGGCCAGCTTCAGCCCGTCCGGATCCTGAATTACGGAAGTAATATCCCGAAACTGAATCCCCGGTTCCGGAAAATCCGGAATCGTAACGACATAATCTTCCAGCTTCTTTGCCATTTCAGTTTCCTCCCTGCATGCATCAGGCTTCAGTTTACCACAGATCAACGCTGCCGGTTTCCTCGCCCCTGACCCAGTAGGCTTTGTTCTCGTCCACACGGACATAGACCTTGTCAGCCTTGCCGATCTTGGCCATGATCTCTTCGGGGGTGATGTTCCCGCCCATGGGGCTCTGGATAATCACTTCCGCTTTCCTGGCAGTGGCTTTGGCTGCAGGCTTTTTCACCGCGGCAGTCTTAGCGGCTGCGGGCTTCTTCGCGGCAGTCACTTTCTTTTCAGTGTTGGTTTCGGTTGCCTTTTTCGTAGCCATCATTTCATTCCTCCTTATGATGTCGGCGCTTATTGTAACATTTTCTGTGGAAATTGTCCATATCTTCCCGTGTTTGCTTTTTTCCCCCTTCCGAAAAATGTTGTTTCGTGGTATATTGACAAAGATCTATTATCGGTGTTCATGGAGGAATGGCTATGAAAAATATTATCCTTACCGGGGACCGGCCTACCGGCCGCCTGCATCTCGGTCATTATGTCGGCTCCCTGAAGCGGCGTGTCGAATTGCAGAATTCCGGCCTGTACGATGAGATCAACATCCTCATCGCCGACGATCAGGCTCTGACCGACAATGCCGACAATCCCGACAAGATCCGGGATAACATCATCAATGTGGTGCTCGATTATCTCTCCGTCGGCATTGACCCGGAGAAGACGACAATCTGCGTGCAGTCCGCTCTCCCGGCCCTGCACGCTCTCACCTTCTACTACCTGAATCTGGTCACGACGGCCCGCCTCTCCCGCAACCCCACTGTCAAGGCGGAGATTCAGATGCGCGGCTTTGCGGATGAGGGGCTCCCCGCTGGGTTCTTTACCTACCCGGTGTCTCAGGCCGCGGATATCACCGCTTTCGACGCGAATGTTGTCCCCGTCGGGGAGGATCAACTGCCCATGCTCGAACAGGCCCGGGAAATCGTGGAGAAATTCAATAAAATCTATGGCGAGACACTGGTACTTCCGAAGGCCATGATTCCTGAAAATGAAACGCAGCGCCGCCTTCCCGGGGTGGATGGAAAAGCCAAGATGAGCAAGTCCCTGGGGAATTGTATTTACCTTTCTGACGATGCGAAAACTGTGAAAAAGCAGATCAACGGCAAAATGTTTACCGATCCGCAGCATCTGCAGATCTCCGATCCCGGTCATACGGAAGGGAATGTGGTCTTCACCTACCTGGATGCCTTCTGCACAAATGCGCATTTTGCTGAGTTTCTCCCGGACTACGCCAACCTGGAGGAGATGAAAGAGCATTACCGCCGCGGCGGTCTGGGGGACGGGACCTGCAAGAAGTTCCTCATCAGCATTCTGGAGGAAACGCTCAGTCCCATCCGCGCTGAGCGCGCCCGTTGGGAAAGTGACATTGATGCCGTTTATGACATCCTTCGTGCCGGCACCTCCAAAGCGGTGGAAACAACCAATGCCACCCTGGCCCGGGTTCGGAAGGCAATGCGGATCAACTACTTTGAGGATCGTTCCATTATCCGCCAGTGGGAAAATCTGCTGAAGCAGACAAATGTGTAAGAAACGGAGAGATCACTTCGCCGGCAGCTCGATGGCTGCCGGCGCTTTTTGAGTACTTTAAGTCACTCTTCGGGTTTTTCCGGTCTCCCGGTAATGCTTCTCCTTGGCCGCGTACATTCGTTCGTCGGAAATCCGGATAATCTCCGCCAGGTTTTCCGACGGGAATTCCCGGCTTCTCGCGCAGCCGATGGAGATGGAGAGGCTTTTCACGGTGTTCCCGGACCAGGCGGCTGTTTTCCCTTCCAGTTCCCCCAACAGCGGTTCCATTTTCCCTTCCGGCACCTTCAGGATAGCGGCAAACTCGTCCCCGCCGATTCTGAATACCTTGCCATACGGCTCAAGGCATTCCTTCAGGCATTCCGCTGCGCCGCGGATCAGTTCATCCCCTGCCATGTGGCCTTGCGTATCATTGGCTGTTTTCAGCCCGTTCAGGTCTGCTGTAATATATGTGAAATCTGGATCCAGCGGCATCCCTGCCAGCTGCTCTTTTTCCTCCTCGAAAGCCCGCCGGTTCAACAGCTGTGTGGACTGGTCCCGGAAGGAAGCATGGGTCAGTGCCCGGGTTCGTGTAATGATGATCCGGATTGCGACCACCAGGACGCCCATGACCAGCAGGCACAGCCCGCCATTCAGCAGAAGCACATGGATCAGCTGGGAAGATTCATTCCGTCCGTCCGTCTGCACCACCAGGTACCAGCCCAGTTTGTCAATATATTTGGAGATGGCATACCGGCTCTCCCCCGCTTGCTGGAAAACATACCCCCCTTCCTTCCGGAGGGCAATACCCTCCAGACAGACCTTTTCAATTCTGGTTTCATCTGTATCTACTTTTACCAAGCCCTGCGGATCCACCAGGCAGATTTCCGCCCTATAGTCCCGCTCCAGTTCCGCAAACAGGTCCTCGCTGCCGCGCATCCGGACACCGACGCCGCAGACTCCCAGAAATGTACCATCGTCATCCTCGATCCGGGTATCGACAAAAACAGTCCATGCATCGTGCGCAAACTCATCCCGGTCCACATCCAGGTCGTATTCCGTGCCTTTTTCCAGGAACTCCTGATACCAGGCGTCCCGGGGATCCTCTCCGGGATGGATCACCTTGCTCATGCCATCGGAAGTGTAATATCGTTTGCTGCCGGCCGAGACCACGAAGGCTGTTTCATATTTCAGGCCTTCCCGCAGTCCAGCCAAGTAGGCCTTCATCGTGCCGGACGCTTCCGCGTCCCCATACCGGTTCTCACGGCGAAGCATATCCCGCAGAAAACGGTCATGAGACATGGTTCTGGAAACAATGACCGGTTCCGAAAGCTGGCTGCTGATGCTGTCATAGATCCGGGACGCCAGGGCCTTGCTCAGTTCCTCCATGTTCTGCCTGCCCAGCATCCGAAGTGACCAGAGCGAAACAAACGTGGACATAAAGAAACAGAGGAAAACAATGATGAAAGCCAGCCTGGTAATCTTACCCCGGTTCATTTGCTCACCGCCCGTTGATTGATGAAAAACGGACTGTACATTTTGCACAGTCCGCAAAAAACTGATGACATTTTACCTCATGAAGCGTGCCTGCCGCTCCACGGTTTCGGGATGGATAGCAAGCAGGGACGCCTGCTCCTTGTCAATCTTGTTGTCCCGCAGGAGTCTCGCCAGTTCCGTATCCATGGAAAGCATATCCGCGCCGCCGCCGAAGATGGCGTTGTCGATCTGGTGGGTCTTGCCTTCGCGGATCAGGTTCTGAATCGCCGGATTGACGCACATGACCTCAAACACCGGATGGAGTTTTCCTTCCTTGGTCAGAATCAGGCGCTGGGAAACCACCGCTCGAAGCACCATGGACAGCTGTGCCCGGATCTGGTTCTGTTGGTTGGCCGGGAAGGCGTCGATGACACGGTCAATCGTCTTGGCCGCACCCAGCGTATGCAGCGAGGACAGCAGCAGATGCCCGGTTTCCGCCGCGGTAATTGCGGTAGAGATCGTCTCAATGTCGCGCATTTCACCCAACATGATAACGTCCGGTGCCTGTCGCAGGGCCGCGCGCAGCGCTCTGGCAAAAGTGGAGGCATCGCCGGGAACTTCGCGCTGGCTCACCAGGCACTTTTTGTGAGGATGCAGGTACTCGATCGGGTCTTCGATCGTAATAATATGCCCGCTGCGGGTCTGGTTGATCTTGTCCACGAGGCAGGCCAGGGTGGTGCTTTTACCGTTGCCGGCAGGCCCGGTGACCAGAATCATGCCGCTGCGAAGGTCTGCCAGCCGCATCACAACATCCGGGATATTGCAGTCAGCGGGGTTTGGAATGCCAAAGGCAACTGTACGGCAGGTCATGGCCAGTGAACCGCGCTGGCGGTAAGTGTTGCAGCGGAAACGGGACAAATCACGGATAGCGAAGGAGAAGTCATCGTCGCCTTCCTCCTTCAGAGTTTCCCGTGTTCTGCCAGCCAGTTCATAGGCCCGATCCACCAGCCCGGCGATGTCGTTCGGCAATGCCCGATCCTGGGTAACGGCAATCATTTTTCCACTGGATTTTGTCATCACAGGCGAACCAGGTACAACGAAAATATCGGAGCCCTTGTATTCCAGTGCTTTTCTCAGAATCTCATCAAGTGTCTCTGTCATTCCCATTCTTCCTCCGGTTCATCAACCTTAAGCTTGTAATTCACCCATTTGGCCCGGGGCATTTCTCCGGGATCAGCCAGTTCCACAACACAGTTCATGGTCCGGTTATCCAGCGGCTCGGTCCAGCTGATGAGCTTGTCTTCAATCTCCATGCCTTCCGGCAGGTTTTGTGCCACCAGTTCCAGATAAGCCGCCTGATCCTGTGTCTCCTGCTGACATTTGGCCAGAAGGGTGTCCAGCTCTGCCAGCTTGCGTTCGGAATTTGCAGACAGATGATAAACCCTGCTGATCATCATGGCGCTCCGGGATGCCAGGCTGAGGTCGTTCCGGGAGCCGATCTGCGCCAGCATGGCCAGCATGCACAGCGACAGCATCACAACAATCAGGATCAGGGACGCGGCGCCCGGTCCCAGAGCGATTTTTCGCTTGTTCACGGACTCACCTCCTTCGGGATATACCGCGTGGAGGGCAGGCTGAACAGATCCTGCCCGTCGCCAAAGGAAGAAATCGTGTATGTACGGAGAGTTCCGGCTTCCATTTCCTCATCCTGGCGGCTCACCGTCAGCGTATATCCGTCCTGCGTCAGCTTCCACGCTTCACCCTCCCGGGTAAATCCAAGAGCTTGAAGTGTCGCCTCCGGATCCTCCGCTCCGTACAGGTCATCCGCAATATTCTCCGCTTCCATCATGGAGTTGTTGGTTGCCCGGGCCTGCAGGCTTTTATGCTTGGCGCCGGCAAAAAGCTCGGTCAGGGTCGTCGCCCCGAGCATGAAGAACAGGATAACCAGCAGCAACTCAACCAACAGCGCATTGGCGCGGTGTCCTTCTCTCATTTTCCGGCACCTCCTGCGCGCAGAGTCATCCGGACCGTGCTTTCCACATCATCCGCACTCTTCAGGCGAACCGTCAGCACATTTCCGTTGATCTCTGGTTCGAATTCTTTCAGGTTGCACAGAGGCTCCCCATATTTCGGATCAAAGCCGATCTCATCGTCTGTATAGGTTTCCAGCAGGGATCCCTCATAGGCAAAGAGGCGCTTGTAGTCCGTCTCCTCTTCGTTTCTCTCCACCACGGTCAACGTGGTAATATCCCATTCGCTGAACTTTTCAACAATGATTTCTCCGCCGTCCTCAGCCCAGATGGCGCTGCGGACAACCGCATTCATGATCCGGCTGGTATTGTTCTTTTCAGCGTTCTCCACGGTATTCCGGTACAGTTGGGCGCCCATCGTCACCAGGAAGGTGCTCAAGCAGGCAAACAGGGCCAGCAACAACAGCACGAATACATTCTGGATTGTTTTCGGGGTATGGCCTACGACCTTTCTGCTCACAGATCCATTGCCCCCTTCTCCACGACCTTGATCGAAGGCATCAGGTTGGATGCAAGTGGTCGGTAATAGACAATATAGCGCTCCTCATTGTAGGAAAGGTTGTAATGATCCCTGAGATACTGAAGATCCCCCGGATACATACCTTCCACGGCATAGCACGTCAGGGCCGCATTCTTCACGGCGTCCCGGACGATATCCAGCTCGCGGCCGTCACCCTTGCTGGTAATATTGTTAATCAGGAAGACAAACGCAACAATCAGAACGACGAAAATGAGAATCGCCCCGACGTCTTTTTTATTGATGCTCATCTCGTCTGCTCCTTTCGGTGATAATTCGGTAATAGGTTGATTACATGGAACTGAGAACGCCGGCCATCGGTAGCATGACGCTCAGCAAGATCGCACCGATCACGATGCTCAGCAGGGCTACCAGCGTGGGTTCCACAATGGAGATCAGATGATCCAAGCCATCTTCCACCTGTTCCTCATAAATCTCGGAAATCTTTTCCATGACCTGGGGTTCATGACCGGAAGCAGCGCCAACCTTCAGCATCCGATTATGGAAATCCGCGAACAGGCCGCTCTTGGCCAGTGCG
This sequence comes from uncultured Clostridia bacterium, assembly GCA_947166385.1. Taxonomy (GTDB): domain Bacteria; phylum Bacillota; class Clostridia; order Christensenellales; family Aristaeellaceae; genus Aristaeella. The sequence continues at coordinate 96,604 of CAMVEB010000005.1, forward strand.
TCAGAGAAGGTCTCATCCTTCTTCATCTCAGTGCGGATAAAGTTGACCTTTTCGATGGATTCCTCATCAGCTAGTGCGGCAGGTGCCATTTCCAGCGCGTTTTCCATCGGGAAACCACTCTGCATCATCAGTCCCAGAATGCCGGCCACGCGGGAAGCGGACAGTTTCTCCGTCAGTTTACGGACAGGCGGGAACAGGTTCTTCAGGAATTTCAGCGTCTTGTTCCGGGCTTTGGTCTTCAGCAGGATCATAATCACAATGGCAGCGATCACAACCAGGCCGATCAGCACCAGTACACCCCAACCGGCATAGGTACCAACCGACATCAGGAAAGATCCGCTTCCGGAGGCGCCGACGCCCAGGGATTCCAGTACGCGGCGGAAAATAGGCAGGACGCGCCAGAGCAGAATGCCGATAATCACGACCAGCATCACGCCCAGCACCAGCGGATAGGTAATTGCGCTGACCGCGGCGGACCGGATCCGGCCTTCCCGCTGATAGTAGGTGGACAGGCTCACCATGATATCTTCCAGGCGGCCGGTCTGTTCACCGATATCCACCATCTCAATCATGTAGGAAGGCCAGTCTTCCTCATTCTCCTTCATCGCGATATACAGAGAACCGGTTTCATCCACTACCTTATACAGGTTAGTATAAGGATGAACCTTGTTGTTGTTCTCCTTCATCTCGTCTTCTGCCAGCATCTCGATGCCGTCCCGCAGTGTCATACCGGAACTCAGCATCAATGCGATCTGATCGCAGAAACTGCTCAGCTCTTCAGAGGACATGAGTCTCTTTTTCTTTTTTCCTCCGATTGCCATTCTTACTCCCCTCCAAATATGCATGATCGAATTCGATCTTAATACCAGCGTTCTGTGGTGTAAGTATCCGTCTTCGAGCTGGCGTTCAGTTCTGCCGTGGGATCGAAGAATTTATCTTCCCCGTCCACAACGGCCAGCACCCAGGCGTGGGGTGTCCCGCTTCCCAGTGTACCGATCATCAGCCGGGCCGGAACTCCCTGACTGCGCAGCATCGCGCAGGTCAGCGCGGACAGATCCTGGCAGATACCCATTTTATTATCCCAGCAGTACTGGATATCCGGCAACTGTCCTGGTTTCACCGTCACGCTCTTGATGAAATCGTAGGCAAAGTTGGTTTTAACGTAGTTGCAGACCGCCTTGTAAATCTCCGTCTGCTTTGTCATCCCGTCGCACAGCTTGATCGCTTCCTGCACCACGGGAGAATCCGCCGTGTAATTCACATACTGGTTGGGATACAGGAAGCAGCTGAGCTCATCCTTCATTCCCTTGGGAGAAACGGTCACTTTCCCTGCTGCCTTGTACTTATTCCCGCTCTGGTTCAAAAAAAGGCCGACAGAATAATTGACGCGTCCGAACTGTAGCGGGAACACTTCATACTCGCCGTCCCCGTTCAGGTCATAATTCAGGGCTGTCCCCTGCCCGGCCTGAACCCGGACCTTAACCCGCTTGGAAACCTTTTTGCTGACCTTTACCATTACGTATCCGTCATCCGCATGGCTGCTGTCGACAACAAGACTGCCATCCTTCTGAACTTTCTTTCCGGAAGCCTCCGGCATCAAAATATCCGCCAGAGAGAAAACGGTAACGCAGAAAACAAGGATAAACGTAATGAGCATAAAGAGCGTCCGTCTCCTGCTCATTCCTGCGAACATAACGTTTCCCTCCTATGATTCCGTTTACAGTTACTAGAATAATATCACATGTGCCCCGGATTTGCAATTAATTTCAAAAAAGACTTCGCCGGCAAAAAAATACCCGCCGGAAACTTCCGGCGGTTTTAGTGGGAACTTATTTGTTCACAGCATCTTTCAGAGCTTTACCGGCTTTGAAAGCGGGAGCCTTGCAGGCGGCAATCTTCACGGAAGCGCCGGTGCGGGGATTGCGGGCTACACGGGCGGGACGGTTCTTCCCTTCGAAGGTGCCGAATCCGATCAATTGTACTTTGTCACCCTTGGCCATGCTCTCGGCGATCACATCCAGGATCCCGTTCAGAGCGGCTTCGGATTCTTTTTTCGTCAGTTCAGTCTTGGCTGCCAGGGCAGCTACCAGTTCTCCCTTATTCATTGAGAGATACCTCCTTGCATGATTTTGCGTTACTAGTATAACCAACAATTGTTTTCTGTCAAGCGTTTTTGTGTTTTACTGCGGAGGTTGAGCTGTCATAATCCCGACAACCAGTGCCGCAACCAGCAGCACGGCTGTGACTGCGATGATGATATCCACTGTCCGGAGGGATACATGGTCCTTGATTTTGTCATAAAGTTTATACCGTCTTGGCCCGGCAGGTTTTCCGGAAAAGTCCCACTCCGATTTTTCTTTTGCGGCTTCCATGGCCGCGCGGGCCTGGCGTTCGTTTCCCTGATTCTTCATCATGGCTTACTTCTTGACAATGTACTTGCGTACGTCGATGGAAACCGCCAGGATGATAATCAGGCCGCGGATAATGTATTGAATATAGGGGTTCACACCCAGGAACTGCAGGGCATATACAATAGCCTGCATAATCACCGCGCCGATAACGACGCCCTGAATGGTACCGACGCCGCCGGAGAAGCTGACGCCGCCGACCACAACCGCGCTGATTGCGTCTGTTTCATAGTTCAGACCGGTGTTCGCGCCAACGGAGGTAATGCGGGCCGCTTCCAGGAAGGAGGCAATACCGTACAGCACACCAGCCATCAGATATACCAGCATGATTGTCTTGGCAACGTTCACGCCGGAAACCGCTGCAGCTTCTGTGTTGCCGCCTACGGCGAACATGTTCTTGCCCAGTTTCGTCTTGTTCCAGATCACCCAGACAATCAAAGCCAGCACGATGAAGTAAATAACTACCAGTGGGATTCGGACATCTCCCAGGTAAATGGCGCCTGCCGCCACATTCAGGAAATTCGGGTCGAAGGTGGACAATGCCTGTGCCGTGCCGGATGGCTGGGATTCAATATACAGACAGTTGGCGCCGTAGGCAATCAGCTGCGTGCCCAGCGTCACGATAAAGGCATGCAGGTGCAGTTTGGCAACGCCGAAACCGTTGATCATGCTGAAGGCCACTGCCACCGCGATGGAGGCAAACAGCGGCACCAGCAGGCCCAGGCCACCCAGCGGCGATACCATTGTGGGATACATCCGGCTCGCGTAGGTCGTGCTCTGCACCAGGGAGGCTGTAACAGCGGCGCTGATGCCCAGCACGCGGCCGATACTCAGGTCCGTTCCGGCCAGCACGATCAGGCCGGCGCAGCCCAGGGCCAGAATACCTTTGGTGGAAGCGTTCTGGAGGATGTTCAGGATGTTATTCATGCTCAGGAAGTCAATCCGGATGATGGAAACCACCACCAGGATCAGGCCCATGATGATGAACAGCGCATAGTTCAGCAGGAAACCGGTCACTTTGCTGATCTTCGGATTGGCCACCTTTGTCTTCGGGCGGGGCTTGATGTCCATTGCCTGGATCAGGAAGTACGCAAGTGCCGCCACAATCAGCACGATGCCGATAAACTGAATCGTGACTGCGCTGGTCATGTGGCTGTTTTCCAGCAGTTTCGGCAGGTTTGCGCGGTACAGGTTCAACAGGGTTTCGTTTCCGGCGATTTCGTCAAAGGCCGCTTCATCCGTAATTCCCATTTCCGCCATGGCCATCGCCTTGCGCATGGGTTCACTCTTTTCCCGGTCTTTGATCAGGTCGTTGATGTTATCCGCAGTAATGGTCTCATCAACGCTTTGGGCGTACGCCAGGAACTTGTCCCGGTCCTTGGCGTTCGCGACAGCGTCCTCGTATTTCGCCCGCTGGTCCACTGCGGCGTCCACTGCGGCGGCCTCCGCGCCGATATCCTTCAGGAACGACTTCATCTTATCGGCGCCGATTTTGCTCACCGCGCCGAGTTCAGTCAATGAGGACGGATCCTGAATATAAGTCATGGCGGCCTTCTTGTCGCCGCCCATCATGGCCGCGGCATTTTCATAGATGCCGGTACCCGTTGCGCCGTAGACGGCGCAGGCGATTCCGGCTGCCAGCACGACCAGCATGATGATGCTGGTTATTCTTTTCTTTGTCATCTGTTCTTCACCTCATCACACATACTTGGCCGCCAAAGCCATAATTGTTTCCTGTTCTCCTGGAATGTCCCCGAAATCCTTTCCACGTTCCACAATCCCGGCCAGCTGTCCGTTGGACATAACCAGGATCCGGTCGCAGATACCAAGCAGCTCAGGCATTTCGCTGGAAACCATCATCACGCCCTTGCCCTGTTCAGCCAGGTTCAGAATCAGCTGATAAATTTCATACTTGGCGCCAACGTCAATACCGCGGGTCGGCTCGTCAAGCAGCAGCACATCCGGCTGGGTCAGCAGCCACCGTCCGATAATCACCTTCTGCTGGTTTCCGCCGGACAGGCTCTTGATGTGCGTTTTTTTGCTTGGTGTCTTGACCTTGATAGAATCAATCACCCAGTCTGTATCCTTGTCCATCTTCTTGCCGTTCAGCAACGGTTTTCCGTACGTGTCCACGTTGGCAATCGTCGCATTGAAGGTGATTGTATTCTCACCGAAAATACCGGTTGCCCGGCGTTCTTCCGTGATCAGGGCGAAGCCGTTCTTCCTGGCCTCGTCGGTGGTCACATTGTTGATGGGCTTCCCGTTCATCTCCACCGAGCCACCGCCCTTGGTGAAATAGCCGAACAGCGTGTTCAGCAGCTCTGTCCGGCGAGATCCCACCAGTCCGGCCACGCCCAGTACCTCGCCCCGGTGCAGCTGGAAGTTAACATGGTGGCAGGTAGGTTCATACATGCCAGAGAAATCTTTCACATCCAGCAGGACTTCCCCAATCTCGTTGTTCTTCGGCGGGAACTGGTTGGTCATTTCCCGGCCGACCATCAGCCTGATGATTTCTTCCTTGGTCAGTTCCGCCGCAGATTTCGTGGCAATCCACTGACCATCACGCATAATGGTCACATCATCCGAAATTCGCAGGATTTCATCCATTTTGTGGCTGATGTAGATGATGCCGACGCCTTCTGCCGTCAGCCGGTTCATGATGCGGAACAGGTGTTCCACCTCATCCTCAGTGAGCGAGCTGGTCGGTTCATCCAGAACCAGGATCCGGGCATCATAGGAAACCGCCTTGGCGATTTCCACCATCTGCCGTTTGGACACGGACAGTTCTCCGATAATCTGTTTCGGATCCACATCAATCTCCAGTTTCTCGAAGACTGCCTTTGTATCCGCATACATCTTTCTTGTGTCCACTGTGCCGATTTTTGTCGTCGGGAACCGGCCCAGCCACATATTCTCCATCACGTTGCGGCGCAGCACCTGGTTCAGTTCCTGGTGTACCATGGCAACGCCGTTGTCCAGTGCGTCCCGGGGGCTGGTGAATGTCACCGGCTTTCCGTCCATGGTGATGGTGCCGCTGTCCCGGGTATAGATCCCGAACAGGCACTTCATCAGGGTCGACTTACCGGCTCCGTTCTCCCCCATCAGTGCGTGCACGGTACCGGAACGCAGCTGCAGCTTTGCGTGATCCAGCGCTTTTACGCCGGGGAACGTCTTTTCGATGTCCAGCATTTCCAGCAGGTATTGATTCTCGGACATGTCTCAACCTCACCACTTTTCAGCTTGATTGTTGTTCATAACCGGTACAGACTGTTTTTTCTTAAAACAGGTTCCGGCGGCCGAAGCCGCCGGAACCCTTTGACTTCAATGGTTCTAACGATAGAAGCGGAAATTACTTCAGGCTGTCAGCGGTGATCTTCGCATACGGAATGTAAGTGGAGACACCGTCGTCATTCACTTTGTAGTTCAGACCGTCGGCCCATACACCGTTCAGCAGGTAGTTCATCATGATGCGGATGTTGGCTTCGCCCATGGCGTCGCCGTCCTGCTTCACGGACGCAGTCATTCTGCCGGCCTTGATGGCTTCGATCGCGGCTTCGGTCGCGTCGACGCCGATAACGGTGATGGAAGGATCGCCTTCGTTGCCGGTGTTGTAGCCGGTTTCGTTCAGAGCGGCGATGACGCCCAGCGCCATGTCGTCATTGTTGGCGAAGACCAGTTCAATTTCAGGATGAGAAGCCCAGGTGGCCTTCATTGCGTCGTTGGCTTTGCCGGTATCCCAGTCAGCCACGATGATGTCGGTAACCATTTCCAGCGGAACGCCCAGTTCCTTGGCGGTCTCTTCAGAGTACTGGGTACGGGCGATCGCTTCGGGGTTGTTGGCAACACCCTTGAATTCCACAAACTGGATCTTGCCGTCGCCGTTCTTGTCAATGGACTGATCCGCAGCCCACAGATCGGCCAGGATTTCGCCCTGCATGTCGCCGGCTTCACGCGGCAGCGTGCCGATAAAGAAGGCGCCGGAGTTCTTCACAACGGATTCGTAGGTCTCTTCAGACGGCGGAATGTTGTAGAACAGGAAGGGGATCTTCGCCTCGGTCAGCTTGTCCACCAGAACCTGTCCGCCGGCCGGCTCCGCCAGGTTGATAATCACGAAATCGGGGTTCTTGCCGATCAGCTGGTCGCACTGCTCAACCTGCTTGGCCATGTCGTCACCGGCATCCTGCATATCGAGGTTGATCTTTACGCCCAGTTCATCGCCGACTTTTTCCGCCCAGTCCATCATGCCCTTACGGACAGTGGAGCCATAGGTGTCGTCAAATTTCCAGACGAGTACGCCAACGTTGTACTCAGTCTTTGCTTCCGCGAAAACCGCGGTGCAGCTCAGCGCCAGAACCAGCGCCAGAACCAGGGCTACGAGTTTCTTCATGTGGGAATCCTCCTTGTATTGATTTATTCAAAGGGCTTCTGCCCCTGAATCCGATTGGAAAAATGTCCCATTCCGCCTGTTTTGAAACCAAATTGGCAAAATCTATAATTCATTCTACTCATGATTTGCTCCCTGTCAAGTTGTTTTTCATTTTCTGTTTTTTCATTTTTATTTGTTTCAGTTGCTTTCCCTTGCGGTATCTTCCCCGGTTATGGTATCATCCATCCGGAGGAATTCGAAATGCTGCCAAAGATGATTGTCATTGAGGGAACCAACGCTTCTGGAAAAAGCGCTATCGGGGTGGAACTGGCCCGTCGCTTCGGAGGAGAAATCATCTCCGCCGATTCCCGTCAGGTTTACTTACGCCTGGATCTCGGTTCCGGAAAAATCACGCCGGAGGAGATGCGGGGCGTTCCCCATCATCTGCTGGATGTGCGCAAGCCGGGAGAATTCTTTTCCATGGCCGATTTCCAGCGCCTGAGCTATAAGGCGATTGACGGCATTCTCTCCCGGGGGCATCTTCCTTTCCTCGTTGGCGGAACCGGATTGTATGTGGACGCTGTCGCTGACGGATATAATCTCAGCGACCGGGCACCTGATCACGCTCTCCGGGAACATCTGGAAACCTTTGATACCCCTGCTCTATATGAAATGCTGAAGCAGAAACTGCCGGATACAGACATAGATCCCCGCAACCGCCACCGCGTCATGCGCGCTCTGGAGCGTCTGGAGGCGGACGATTACCATCCTGCAGGGAAAACGCCGCGTTTCACATTGCTGAAGCTGGGCATCACCTGGCCGCGGGAAATCCTGAAACAGCGGATTGACGAGCGGCTGGAGAAGCGTCTGCAGCAGGGCATGGTGGACGAGGTCAGAGCCCTCCTGGAGGAAGGAACCTCCGAAGAGTTTCTGATTAAGCTCGGCCTGGAATACAAGTACCTGACCTGGTACCTGACCGGAAAAATCACCTATGAACAGATGGTGGAGGAGCTGGGCAACGCAATCAAAAAGTTTGCCAAACGCCAGATGACCTGGTTTCGCCGGGATCCCCGGATCATCTGGCTGGACATGTCCGCAGACCCTGTCTCCGAAGCCACCAGGTTCATCGAATCTTTCCTGGCGCAGGGATGACCTTCATTTCCGTTCCGTCATACCGGACTTTCTGTGCTGTTTGCGTACCGTCCGGCTGAATCATTATCACCGTGATGGAAATCGCTTCCGGCATTTTTCCCTCTGCCGCGCGAATCGTCAGTTCTTTCCGGTCATCCCGGTATTCCAATCCAACCGTCACGCCGTTTCCATAGCCGTCGCCCGTGTCGTCATAGCAGTCAAATGTGCCGTCCGTCCCGCCGAATATCCGGATCTTCCGGGTCAGAAACGGCAGGTCCTCCGCGCACTGTGCACCTTCCGCCTCCGGCAGAATGCCGCCCGCGCGGATATAAACGGCCCAGCGGCAGATTGGCGTCGGAACGCTGATCCGCCGTCCGCCTTCTGTATATTTCTCTGTAAACAAGTCATACCATCCGCCGGCCGGCAGAAGCACTTCCGTCCGGTTTCCGCCGTCATTCAGCGGTCTGGTCACCGGTTTTACAAGCAGCATGTCCCCCAGCATGTACTGATCATCAACCGGAGCCAGCTCCTTTTCTTCCGGAAAAGCCGTCATCATCGCCCTGATCATCGGCAATCCGTCCCGGCAGGCCTGCGCAGCCGTCGCATACAGGTACGGCATCAGCCGGTACCTCAGTGCGATGGTATCCCGCAGGCACCTGTATTCCCAGCTGTCTTCCCCGCCAAACTGCCAGGGTTCACGCGGCGTATCCGTCCCATGCGATCGGAAAACCGGCAGCATGCTTCCGAACTGGAACCAACGGAGATACAGTTCCCGGTATCCGGGATCCTTGACGCCTTCCTGATAATCCCCACGCCAGAACCAAGGTTCCTTCCTTCCGACAAAAAAGGCTCCGATATCCAGCGTCCACCAGCAGATCCCGCTGCATGCCGTCCGGATTGCTTCCGTCACCTGCTTTCGAAGTACATCCCAGCGAGCTGCCACATCGCCTGACCACAGGATGACTCCCAATGCGCTGGAATTCGGCCCGCCGCTGCGTGAAAGAATCACCGGCCGCTTTTCCGGAATATCCTTCCGCCAGTGATCATAAAGGCCGCGCAGGTGTGCAGCACCGTAGTCATTCAGCCTTTCCGGATCCATGCGCACCTCAGAAGCTTCCGTGATCAGGCGCATCCGTTCATCCTCACTCCGTTTTTCTGAGCCGCACCAGTCCGGATCCGTAATGGGCTCATCGCTGTCACACCACAACGCGTCCACCCCGCCGCTGATCCAGTATCGTTTGCATTGTTCCCAGTACATTTCCCGCGCTTCATCGGAAAACGCGTCATAGATCTGGCTTCCGGGCAGAAACAGCCCGGCTTTTTCAAACTCGTTGCAGTCCTGTCCGCAGACAGTATTAGGCCAAACGGATACCATCCAGTGCACCTTCATCTCGTGCAGTGTGTCTGTCAGCGCGCGGATGTCCGGAAAGCGTTCCGGGTCCGGCATTTTATCGCCCCAGCATCCCTCGCGCCAGCTGCACCAGTCGAGCACGATACAATCAAGCCCGATCCCCAGCCGTCGGAATTCAGCTGCCGTATCTGTCAGCTCCGCAGCCGTTTTATACCTCTCTTTCGACTGGATATACCCGTAAGCCCATTTTGGCAGCAGCGCCGGCTTTCCGGTCAGCATGGCCAGTTTTTTCAATACTTCCGCACAGTTTACCGCCCGGATGACAACATAGGAGATTTCCTTCGCGGCATCCAGCGCAAACACAAAGCCATTCCCTTCTCCGCGATAACGCATGGCACAGCCCGCCTCGATCAGCAGACCCCACCCGGCACTGCACAGCAGGAAAGGAATGGCGATTTTCATATTATGCTGGTACAGTCGTTCCTCCCGCCGGCTATAGTCAAATATCCCGTCCTCATGCTGCCCAAGCCCGGTCAGAATCTCTCCATCCCGGCACGCAAAGCGCAGTTCCGCAGAATGGCTGATCCGGAGCAGCCGCCGCTCGTTCCCGTCAAACGCAATGACATCGCCGTTGGCAGTCTGTCGGAGCTTCCCTTCTCCGGCCGTGGGCGCCATGCGGTAAACCGGCCGTTCAGTGCAGTTAAAACCGGTCTGCCGCAGGAACTCGCCGCCTTCGTCAGCAAACACAATCGATTCAAAGACTGCATCCTCCGCCGGCTGCAGAATGATCCGGGTCACCCCGGCGGACAGTTCGGTTCTCTTCATCCCTGTACCTCGTTTATTTCGTTCTGGTTATCCGTTCCGGTCGCCCGCAAAGCGCAGAAGCACTTTTTCCAGGCTGCCGTCGTTGTGCACGAGCGCGTCAAACGCTTTCGCGGCATCCGGATAGTCGTATTCCGCGCTGATCATTTTTTCCAGTGGCAGCCCGCTTTCAGACACCATGGCGATCAGGCTGTCAAAGTCCCGTGTAAAGGCATTCCGGCTGCCGAAAACATTCAGTTCCTTTTTCAGCAGGATGGAATGGACGAAGGTCGTCTCCTTCTTTCCGTTCCCGATCAGGATGATGTTTGCTCCCTGACAGGCCTGGTCGATACAGTTCAGGAAAGCCTCTGGCCGTCCGCATGCCTCCACGCACACATCAAATCCCCGGCCTCCGGTAAACTGCGCCAGTTGCTCCTGCCATCCATCCTTTCCTGTGTTCACCGTATGATCCGCGCCAAAGCTTTTTGCATTTTCCAGCCGGCCGTCCAGCAAATCGCAGATCGTGACCTCCGCGCCTTTTGCTTTTGCAGCCATCAGCGCAAAAGTGCCGATCGGTCCCGCGCCCATGATGACCAGTCTGTCACCTTCGTGGATTTCGCACCGGCTGATCGCATGTTGTCCGATGGCAAAAGGCTCAATCAGCGCCAGCCGGCGTCCGCTCATCCCATGCCCGGGAATCAGCCGTTCTACCGGCATCGTGATAAATTCCCGGTAAGCGCCGTCCCGCTGTACGCCCATGGTCTGGTTGTCTTCGCAGGCGTTCACCAGCCCCTTCCGGCACGCGTAGCATGTCCCGCAGTTGAAATAAGGATTGCAGGTAATCACATCCCCGGCTTTCAATCCTTTGTCGTTTTTCGGTACAGAGACGATCCGCGCGGAAAACTCATGCCCGGGAATCCGGGGATAGGTGGTAAATGGTTGGTTTCCCGTGAAGCTTGCCACATCCGCACCGCAGATCCCGCAGAACAGCACCTGCAGCAGTGCCTCGCCCGCCTTGGCTTCCGGCATCGGCATATCAATGATATCAATTTTGTACGGTTCCGGGATTGCAATAGCTTTCATGGATCTTCCCCCTTTTTACCGGTTCATGTCGATTCTAGCCGGATTCCAGATCACCGCGGTCTTCATCGGTGCATTCTTGCTGTATATTCTGTTCTCATAGGCGCTGATGGGATCCGCGGTAAACTCGTCCCGATCGATCAGTTCAACAATCTCGTTATACCGGCTCACAGCCAGCATCTCAATGGCTTTCTCCATATGATCCTGCCTGAAGTTGATGGATCCGAAAATCAGGTGATTCTCAAATCCGAACGGCATTGTATCGAAGGTAATCCTCGGCCCCAGGGAAAAGCTGTTATAAATGCCGTTGCACCCCAGCACCTTCTGTTCGAAGGCAATCTGATGTTCCAGATTCGTTCCGCTCACGCCGATAAAGCATGTGGCTCTTCCGCCCAGCGCCTGCCGGATCGCGTCCGCCATGTCCGCCGGTTCCCCGAAGGTGTTCCGTACGTAAACCGCGTCCGTCTGTTCCAGCGCGAAGCGAACCTTCAGGCTGTCCTTCGGGCTGCGTGCCACAAATACAATCCTCGCGTCAGGATGTGCCTGGTGAATCACATCTCCGATGAACATTCCTGTCGTTCCCAGGCCGAAGATGACCGTCCGCCCGAAAATCTCATCCGCGGCAAACTTCCGTGCTTCTTCCATGCCGCATCCGCGCCGCCGGACTGTCTGCCGGAACCAGTGGGCAGATCCCAGGTCCTCCATCCGTTCCAGCTGGAACAGCATGCATCCAAAAGGATCTGGAAAAACCATCTTTTTCGCAAAGGAAAGATCCAGTTTTCCGTCCGACACATGTCCGTCCGGAATTTTCAACAGCATATCCGGATTCACATACATCCTGTCGCAGAAAAGCCCATCCGCCTGATCGCATCCGTACTCGAAGTAGGTTTCGTCCTCCGTGTACCGGGTGGGATCGACGCTGTCCCCGCCACGAATCAGAACGATCGCGAACCGGTTCTGTTCAGGAACCCATACCACACCCTCGTGGCCGTTGATCAGCCGCTGCTGTCCTGCAGGAAATTTCGCGCCCAGTCGGCCTTCCCGGCCCATTCGCATCAGTTCGTAATCCGTCCCGCAGAAGCCGATGATAACCGGGTGTACCTCGATGCCTTCTTTTTTCGGTTCACCCCGCAAACGCTGTCGCGGCGGATTGATCAGTTCCACCTCTCCGTAAACCAGTGGCTTTTTCGCGTCATTTTGGAAATATGTTCCGTAAATCTTTCCCGCAGTTGCCATGTGACAATCCTTCCCTTTCAAAAAAATGAAAGCCTCACAATGATGATTATTGCATGATCTGTGCCGGTTTGAATGTTTTTTGATTGTTTTTGAGTTTGCATGAAACCAGATTTCTCCGGATAAAAGGAACTGGCCGCCTTCAGTCCGGCAGCCAGTTCCTTTGGTTCACCATGGTCCTGTATAAGCAGTCATCAGCGCTGCTTTTTCTTGCTCAGGATATCGAATACCACAGCAGCCAGCAGCACGAAACCTTTGACCACACGCTGGTAATTCGCGTCCAGGTTAACCTGGAACATGCCCAGGTTGATGACGCCGATCAGTGTTGCACCGATCACCATGCCCAGGACGGTTCCTGCGCCGCCGCTGGCGGATACGCCGCCCACCACGCAGGCGGAGATTGCGTCCATCTCGAAGTTCTTGCCGGCGTCCGCGTTGGCCGCGGTAAAGCGGGTCATCGTAGTCATGGCGGCAATGGTGGTCAGGATCGCCATGTTCAGATACGCGATAAACATAATCCGCTTGGTGTTTACGCCGGAAAGACGTGCCGCCTCGATATTGCCGCCCACCACATAAAAGTGGCGGCCAATGGTGGTCTTGCTGGTAATAAAGCTGTAGAAAAGCACGACGAGCCCCACCCAGACCAGTACGGTCGGAATACCGCCTGAGAGAGCCAGCTTGTACATCATCAGCAAAATGACGGCCGCGCCGAGCACACTCTTGGCAACATCCATCTTCAGCTCGTCCACCTCATAGCCTTTCTTCAGACGCACGGTCCGGTTCCGGAAGATCAGCAGGACGACCATTGCCGCCGCGACGATACCGACAATCAGGCAGGGCCAGTTCATCTGGCCCTCCGGCGTCCTGAACAGCGTGCCGGAGAAGATGCTCAGAAAATCCTGGTTGTTGTTAAACGAAATGGAGTTCGTGGAGGAAACGCCCAGAATGGCCGTGCCCAGGCCGCGGAATGCCAGATAGCCGGCCAGGGTTGCGATCCACGGTGGAACGCGAACGTACGCGATAATCGCACCGAGAGCGCATCCGTAGGCAATGCCGATGGCCAGGAGAGCTACGATGGAAAGCGCGGTACCCATGCCCCAGTAGACCATCATCATACCGCCCATCGCGCCGATCAGGCAAACGAAAGCACCGCAACTCAGGTCAATGTTCCCGCCAGTTAGCATGCACATCAGCATACCGCAGCCGAGAATGTACACATAGGCGTTCTGGTTGATCAGAGCGGCGAAACTGTTCGGACGGAACATCCTCCCGCCGGTCATGGCCGTAAAGAAGATATACACCAGCACCAGAATAATGAGCATGGCGTTCTTTTTCAGCAGGGAAACAGGATCCGCTTTCCGGATATTGGACTGATTCACAACAGTTTTTTCCATTGCTGCCACCCTCCTTTCCTTACTGCTTCTGCCGCTTGGACAGCACGTCGAAGACAACGGCTCCCAGCAGCACCAGGCCTTTAACCACCTTCTGCAGGTTGGAATCAATACCGACCATGTTCATGCCCTGGTTGATAACACCCATCAGCACAGCACCGATGATCATGCCGGATACCTTACCGATGCCGCCGTAAGCGGATGCACCGCCGATGAAGCAGGACGCGATGGCGTCCATCTCATATCCTTCCCCGTAGACCGGATCGATTCCTTTCGCGCGGGCAGCGGTCAGGATACCGGCCAGGCCGGCCATCAGGCCGATGCTGGCATAGGCGAACCAGTAAACATTCCGGGTCTTAACGCCGGACAGTGCGGTCGCCTTTTCATTGCCGCCCACAGCATACAGATGACGGCCGATGGCAGTCTTGGTGGTGATGTACTGATAGATTCCCAGCACCAGAGCGATCCAGATCAGAACGGTCGGGAAGCCGCGAAGATTGGCCAGCTGCCAGGTAATAAACCCGATCACCACGGAAATCAACGCCGTTGTGATAATCTGTCCCGGAATGGACTGATGGATGTTCAGTTTCTTCTGTACATGGATTTTCCGAAGTGTCATCAGCACATAAACCAGAATCGCGATACCGCCGATCGCCACGCAGGTCAGGTTGGGCTTTCCCGATTCCATGCCTGCCCACTGGCGGATGAAATCCGGAATATAGCAGTCCCGGCCGCCGCCGAAGAGGAAAAGGAACTGTTCATTCGTAATATCCACACGGAAACCGCCCAGAACCACGTTGGAGAATCCCCGGAAAGCATACATGCCGGACAGGGTCGCAATAAAGGCAGGAACGTGAAGTTTTGCGATCCAGAAGCCCTGGAAGGCACCGATCAGCAGGCCGATCGCCAGCATGGCAAAGACCGCGATCCACATGTTCACCTTGTTGGACATGAGCACGCAGCCGACAGCAGCCGTAAAGCAAACCACAGAGCCGACAGACAGGTCAATGTTGCCGCCGGTCAGGATACACAGCAGCATACCGGCCGCCAGGACAAACACATAGCCGTTCTGGGAGATCAGGTTGTTGATGCTGCCCGGCATCAGGGAGTTTCCACCGGTTGCGATGGCAAAGAAGATGACCACCACGACAAGGGCAATCACCATGGTATATTTCTGGAAAAATGCGCCAACGCTCATTCTGTTCTCGTTCATTGTCACGCACCCCTTCCCGACTGGAGGATTAAGGCCATGATGTTTTCCTGAGTGGCGTCCTCCGCCTTCATTTCACCGACAAACTTGCCTTCGTTCATGATGTAAATCCGATCGCTCATGCCGAGCACCTCCGGCAGTTCGGAAGAAATCATGACCACCGACTTGCCTGCCGCGGCAAGGTCGTTGATGATGCAGTAGATCTCGTATTTGGCGCCGACGTCGATACCGCGGGTCGGTTCGTCCAGCAGCATGATGTCCGGTTCCGCGAACATCCACTTGGCCAGCAGAACCTTCTGCTGGTTGCCGCCGGAAAGGTTACCCACCAGCTGTTCGACCGTCGGGGTCTTTGTTTTCAGTTTTCTGCGGTATTCTTCCGCCACAGCGTATTCCTTATCGCCGTCAATGACCATATGGTTCGAAATGGCATCCAGATGCGCCAGGGAGGTATTGACCTTGATTGACTGGCTCAGCACCAGGCCGTTGCCCTTCCGATCCTCCGTGACATAAGCGATCTTATGCTTGATGGCATCATCAGCGCCCTTTTTGATTTTCACCGTCTGGCCGTTGATTTTCATGTCGCCGGTGATATGGGTTCCGTAAGTCTGGCCGAAAATACTCATGGCCAGTTCCGTACGGCCGGCGCCCATCAGGCCGTATATCCCGACAACCTCGCCCTTGCGAACGTACATGGACACGTCATCTACTACTTTGCGTTCCGGATACAGCGGATGGTGAACCGTCCAGTGGCTGACTTCCAGCATGGTACTGCCGATCTCGACGCCTTCCCGTTTCGGGAACCGGTTGGTCATCTCACGGCCGACCATGCCCTTGATAATCCGCTCCTCGCTGACCGGCTCATCCCCGCGGTTATCGATGGTCTCAATGGTAGCGCCGTCACGGACGACCGTTATCGTATCCGCGACGTAGGCGACCTCGTTGAGTTTATGGGAGATGATAATCATGGTCATTCCCTGTTTCTTAAACCCAAGCATCAGATCCAGCAGCGCGCGGGAATCTTCTTCGTTCAGGGAGGATGTAGGCTCATCCAGGATCAGCAGTTTCGCATTCTTGGCCAGCGCCTTGGCAATTTCAACCAGCTGCTGCTTACCGGTACCGATGTCCTTAACCTGTGTCTTGGAGCTCTCGGAAAGGCCCACCATCTTCAGGTATTTATCCGCTTCGGAATAAGTGGTGTTCCAGTCGATTGCGAACTTGTGTCCGCATTCATTGCCCAGGTACATATTTTCACCGATCGTCATCTCGGGAACCAGCGCCAGTTCCTGGTGAATAATGACGATGCCCAGTTTTTCGGAATCTTTGATGTTGTTGAATTTGCAGACATTCCCGTTATATATGATATCCCCCTCGTAAGTGCCGTAGGGATAGATGCCGCTCAGCACGTTCATCAGGGTGGACTTACCCGCGCCGTTCTCACCGACCAGCGCATGGATTTCGCCCTCTTCAACCTTGAAGTTCACGTTGTCCAGCGCTTTGACGCCGGGGAATGTCTTGGTGATATCCTTCATTTCCAGCAAGATCTTTGCCATGGTATTCCTCCAGCATTTATTAGGATGGAAACCTTAAACGATGCAGGCGGGCTGGGCCCGCCTGCATCTGATACGGTTTATTCTGGGTTTGATTACTGGAGCTGATCCTCGGTGTAGTAACCGGAGTCGATCAGCAGCTCTTTGTAGTTTTCAGCACTGGCGAAAACAGGAGCGCACAGGAAGGAAGGAACAACCTTCACGTTGTTGTTGTAGGTCTCGGTATCGTTCACTTCGACTTCTTCGCCGGCCAGGATCTGCTTGATCATGGTCACAACGCGGGCAGCCAAGGTCCGGGTGTCTTTGAACACGGACATGGCCTGCTTGCCGGCGATCATGTTCTTGGTGTTGGCGATATCGCAGTCCTGACCAGTAATGACGGGCCAGCCTTCGCCGGTGTAGTTGTCCAGAGCGTTGGTGACGCCCAGGGCGGTGGAGTCGTTGGAGCAGAGCCATACATCCAGCTGTTCGCCGTTGGCATAGTAGCCGGTCAGGATGTCGTCAGCACGCTTCTGGGCAACGTCGGTCTTCCAGGTGGGGGTAGCAACCTGATCGAACTCAATCTGGCCGGAACGAACCACGATCTTGCCAGCGTCCATGTAGGGCTTCAGGACATCGATAGCACCCTGATAGAAATAACGGGCATTGTTGTCACCGGGGTCGCCGGCAGTGATTTCCATGTAGAAGGGGCCTTCTGCTTCGTCCAGCTTCAGAGCGTCTTTCACATAGGTGCCCTGCACGGTGCCGACCATGTAGTTATCGAAAGTGGCATAGTAGTCAACATTCGCGTTGTCCATCAGCAGACGGTCATAAGCGATGACTTTGACGCCCTTTTCGGCGGCCTTGTCCAGAGCCTGGCCCAGGGAGGAACCTTCGATCGCGGAGATGACGATGACGTTGCAGCCGTTGTCGATCATGGCGTCGATCTGGTTCAGCTGGGTCGCGATGTCGTTGGAAGCATACTGCAGTTCAACTTCGAAGCCGGCAGCTTCCAGTTCTTTCTGCATGTTTTCGCCGTCCTGCACCCATCTCTGCAGGTCTTTGGTGGGCATGGAAACGCCAACCTTGTCAGCAAACGCGGAAGCGCAGCCGATGCACAGAACCAGTGCGAGTACCAGAGCAAGGATCTTCTTCATATGGGGTACACTCCTTTTTTTATTTTTTTCCGGATTTGCGATCCGGAAATGAACTGACCATATATTACACTTTTGCTCTCGGTTTGTAAATACTTTTTCTGCCATTTTTCTGTTCGATTTCTGCTTTTTAATGTTCCGGAAAGCGTGGTTTTTCCTTGATGGAAATGTTTTCAGTCATGCAAACGTTTACAGCCTGTTTTCACTTCAAAAAGCAGGTACAAAAAGAATATTGCTCATCCTTTGCTATTTGAGGGCATTCTGGTTTTCAGGAGAATCCTCCTCCTGGTCATCTTTGTCTTTGGTCCTGTATATCTTCCAGGCATAGATCAGTACCGCGATCCCCGCGATGCCGAAAAACGCCACTGCCACAATACATAGCCACAGTGCCATGGTCGACTTTCCGTTCACCTGGTCCTTCACCATCTCATAGGCCAGGTACAGCACATAAACTCCGGCAATGGCCAGCAGGGATGCTCTGTTTCGGTTCTGCATTTTCACGGTTGTTCCTCTCCTTCCAGCACCAGAAATTCCGTTTTTCCGCCGGATCGGATGGTAAATGCCTGAATCATCGCCTGTTTCAGCAGAAGCTGACGTTCCGGTGCCAGCTGATCATCCAGAGCAATGCTCCGGATCATTTCCGAAACGACACCCCCGATGATTTTCTCCTTGTTGCGGACTGTCCGGAATCCAAAGAGGCTGCCCATCAGCCGGTTGTCTTCCTCCAGAAAGATGTCGATATATTCCCTGCACAGGCGCAGCAGGTACTCCTTCATTTTCTCTTCCGGATCTTTCGCCTGCTGCAGGATGGAGATCAGCAGGGGATCTTCAAACAGTTCCGTCCGCATCCGGTTTCGTTCCTCACCGGAAAAATCCTCCGGCATACGGTAAATCTGCAGCAGGTGGCTTTTGATAATGGAAAAATCCATTTTCCCCCGGGGCGGTTTCGGATTCTTATGGCCGATAAACAGCATTTCCCAGTCAATTTCCGGTGCGTCCGGGCAGGCATTCTTCGCCTTCTCCAGGATTTTCTTCCGCTCCGGCAGGCTGGTCACAGCCAGCGCTTTCCGCACCCATTCCGCAGCCCGGGAATCTCCGCCTGCCATGGCAGGAAGCGCCGGAAGTTTCGCACCGCAATAGGGGCAGAAAGCGATTCCTTCCCCAATGATCTCTTTACCGCACTGTCCGCATTTCATGATCTGTTCTCTCCGATCCGGAAGCTGGTTCCTGCCGCAGGAATTCCCGCAGACAGTCCTGTTTCCTTCTATGTATTCTGGATAAAAGCCTGGATTTTGATCGCCATTTTCCGCTGGGTGGCTTCGCTGGGATGATAATCGGATCCGTACCCGTCCCGCTCCGCATCCTGTTCTGGCAGCGCCATGGAGTGGATTCGCTGATCTCCGCTTTCCGCCCGGTATTCGTTCACCGCGCTCACCATGGTTTCATTCAGGCCGGTCCCCATGATGCCCAGCACGCAGAGAATCATCGCACCCGGGTTGTTTTTCCGAACGGTTTGCAGAAATTCCTTGTACTGCTTCCGATACATAGTCTTCCGGGCTTCCCGGTCCGCAATCCAGCTCAGGTCGTTGGTTCCCAGGTTCACCAGAACCTTGTCCGGCTGCCAGGCATGGAAATCCCATGGGATATCTGTTACCGTTCTTCCGGAAGGCAGACGGAATCCGTTTCTGCCCACCTGCTCATAATACGGCGGAACCAGTTCTTCGATATTTCTCTTTTCCGGATCGTCCGTATAGCCGGAAACAATCCCATGGCCGCTGAAGGCTGTCAGCATCGGCTCGATCCCCATCCATTCGGAAACCAGCCCGGCATAGGATTTTTCGGCATTTTCGGTTGCCGTGGCAAATGATTCCGTTTCGTTTTTACCTTCCACGCCGTAACCGCAGGTAATGGAATCGCCAATAAATTCCACCCGCAGTCCTTTCTCCTCCAGCGGTTCGATTTTTCCGTCTGTCAGGATTTCCTTCACCGCCAGGAGGCTCTGGCTGCATTCGCTCAGTTTCAGCAACCGGATTTCCGTGCTCCAGGGCGTTCGGGATTCAAAAACATCAAGGGTTTCCTCCGTTTCCCGCATACAGCGGTTATAGATGGTATCCCCGTCCACCTTTACGGCAAAGCGCGGCGTCAGATGCTGCCGGTCCGGATCCGTAACCGTGTCATCCGCTTCCAGCACAATTTTCAGGAAACGGCCTCCCCGGACGCGAAAACCAATCTCGCTCAGCGAAGATGCCATCCAGAGCCTGTCCCCGTCCATAACCGTCCTGCCCAGCACCTTCACCGGGTACCGCCCGATTGTCACATTCATTTCTGATCCTCCCCGAACAGATATGCCTTCAGTTCCCGGACCGTTTTGAAATACAGTCCGCAGTTCTGCCGCATAAATCTTTCAATCTTCTCAATGTCATTGGCCCAGCCCGCCGCAGCAAAAGGAACGCCTGCCGCTGTTGCCATATCGTACCCCGGTTTCAGGTCGTCGATCACCAGCAGTTCATCCGGCCGGTATCCGAATGTCCGCATAATCTGTTCCAACGGCCAGACCGCCGGTTTCCGCTTTTCCGGCGGATATTCCCATCCGAAAATGAGATCCGGCTCCGGAAGATGGTTCTCCCGGTAATCCCGCCGGATGTTTTCACTGAAGGAATGACTGACCACACAGATTCGGCCGCCTTCTCTCCTCTGTTCCTCCAGAATCTCCCGGATCCCATCGTAGGCTTTGGGAACATGACGCTTGACATATTCATTCCAATAGTTCTCCTCCTCCTGCAGTTCTTCCTGCGTCAGACCGCAGATCTTCGTGAACATCGGAATCACGCCCGGATCAAAATTATACAGGAAGTATTCCTCCAGCGTCAGCATGTTCCCGGGGTGATACTTCCCCATATATTCCGCGAAGGAGGGATAATGGACCGTCGCGGTGGAATTCACCGTTGTATCATCGTGATCCAGCACCAGACAAGGATATTTCAGCATGCGCATTCTCCCTCACTCCTGCTTGGGACTGTTGATTTCCTCCAGCAGTTTCATCGTTTCCCCGAAGTATTCGTCCACCTCAGCCTGTGTCAGTTTCATGGCTTTCTTCAGCAGCTCCGGAATTTTTTTCGGACGAACCCGTGCATAATACTTGGTGGCCCTGATGTTTTTCTTCCAGTTTTCCATCTTCATATTTTTCCACCGGCTGATATGCCGGGGCAGGATCGGCTCCAACTGCGCGATAACACCGTCAAACTTCGCTTCCACATTGTCCCAGCGGAAAACCGTTGCCAGCAGCTCGCTGACCCGGTTCAGGAATCTCGCTTTCATCTCCGGCACCGCCAGCAGGGCGTTCAGCGGTTCATGGCGGAATCCCTGGATCTTTGCGCTGACCGGTTTGATATAGTACTCAATCGGAGTTCTGTCCAGCCCGCGCCAGCAGGCTTCCACATCAAACAACAGGTATTTCCATTTTCCCCCGGGTACCCGGTAAACCCGCACATTCGTAAAGTCCACATTGCCCAGGATGATTTCATAGGCAGCGTGGGTGAACATGTTGCCGATGTCCAGCCGTTCCTCCAGCCACTGCAGGTTTTCCGGTTCCGCCATGCTGTTTTTCCGGCAGAAATCGCACAGTTCCAGCCAGTCCGCGTTATCTCCGTTCTGCAGGAACTCATCCGTCCCGGTCCTGGCCAGTATGTCAATCCGGTCAATCTCCGTCTCATCTGTCACGCCTTCATAGGCAGCCACAAAATATTTGTTGATCTTCTCCCGGAGATTGTAATGACCCCAGTACCGGCCGTTGATATAAACCTGGATGACTTCATGGTCCTGGTACAGGATTCCCTGTCCCTCCGCAAGCGAACTGGCCACAATATCCCGCAGCCTGGTGGCGTAGGTGTCGCTGTTGGCCGCCCGCAGCAGCAGGCTCTTGTATCCGGCATAGTCCCGGGTCGGAAAGGGATTGAATCGAAACTGGTCATCTCCCCAGGCTTTCCTGGCATACAGGGCGATACTCTTCTGAGAGTTGATCCGTGCGCTGTGGCCGGAGCATGTCATGGTGCCGTTCTGGCTGATCTGCTGCTTCCCCTGCCGATTGAAATATTCAATGTGCACCGGATACTCATAACCCCGGCTGTAGTTGGGGATAGAACCGGTTCCTTTCACCAGCATACCGGTCTTTTTGCTGAACAGGTACCGGTCATCCGAAATCAGGGAAACAATCGCGGTCTGCGGATCGTCGTCAATAAAATAGGTGGCGCTCACGGTTTCCGAGGATACGGCATCCTCCCGGAAGGCTTTTACCCGCAGCGGCGTGGTTTTCTTCAGGATCAGGCCGTCTTCCGGAAACTCCCTGCTCTTCTCCGTCGGAGTTTCTCCGTCGGTGGTATAGCGCAGCACCGTACCTTCCGTCGTTTCCGCCCGGACGGTCACGCTGCCGCTGTAAAACCCGCCGGCACTGACGGCCGGCGTTTCCGTCCGCGACGCATAGGCATGTTTCTCGTTCTTTTTCCCGCGGGTCGGCGTTTCAAAGAAGCCGTATTTTCCGCCGTCCGCAGGCTTCCCCCAGCTGACGCATCCGTACTGCTGCGGAACCTTGATCCGCTGTTTTTCCGTTCCCTCGCGGTCGGAAAGAATCAGTGTTTCCCCGCCGGAGGAAATCTTGAATTCCGTATAAAAGGTACTTCCTTTCCCCGGTCTGATGCCCTCCTCGCCGGTGCAGAAAACCGTCAGGCAGGCTCCGGATTTCAGCTTTGTCCCCTCCGGAAAAGACCATTTCAGAGGATCCTTTTTGCTGTCGCTGAAATACCAGCCGCTCAGATCCTCCGTTTTCTCCCCGTCGTTGTACAGTTCCACCCAGTCATAGGCCTGCCCGTTCTCATAAAAACCATTGCTGGCCATCACTTCATTGATCACCACATCAGCCCGGGCCGCGAATCCGCACAGGAAGACGGACAGCAGCAATCCGGTCAGAAATCCTGTCTTCTTCATCATCTGTCCCATCCCTTCCTGCAGTTTTTCCGTCATTGCTGCGTCGCGAAATGTTCCGCAAAGAACGGCGAATACTTCTGCACTTCCTCATTCAGTGCATCGTAACCCATTTCCTCCGCCAGTGTCTTTCGACCGCTCAGCAAATCCGTTCCCAAAGCCAGCCGGTCGCCATCAATGGCAAACCCCATCGCGCTGAGCATCGTCGGAAACATATCCATCATCACGGCAGTCCGGTTGAAAGTCTCCCCCGCTGCCTCCTTCCGGCTGTTCAGGATGCAGTTGTAGACAGGGCGCTGTTCATAGGGAACCCCTTCTGTCAGGCAGGTATCCATCCGGGGATGGTCCCCGGTAATAATCAGCACCGTATTTTCCCAGAACGGCTGTTCCCGGCACCAGGTCACAAAATCTCCCACCTGCCGGTCTGTGCACGCAATGACATTGGCCGTCCGGTCCTCAAACACCGTCCCGCATTCCGCGCAGGTATAGCCTCCCAGGTGGTGGGCATCCACTGTCAGCAGCGTCAGGTTGAAAGGCTGCTCCCCGGCCGCCAGCCGGGTCAGCTCCTCCCGCGCGATACGAAACAGCTTGCTGTCCTCAAATCCCCACCAGACATAGTAGTCGGACGGAATTTCTCCTCTCTCCCGGGCGGCAAACAGATCGTGAATTTCATATCCCCCGTGCTGGGTAAAGTACAGAGCCCGGCCGCCGTAAGATCCGTCACTGCCGCAAAGAAACACCTGCCTGTATCCTTCTCTTTCCAGAAGATCCCCCATGGATACAACTTCCGGAGCGAACTCTGTGTATTTGTACATGCTGTTCTGCTCCACCGGAAACCCAAACGGCATCCCGCTGGTCCCCGCAAACAGTGCCGCCATGGTCCAGTTGGTATTGTTGGTGGAGAGGAAACCTCCCAGCCGGTCCGAGTTCGAAAAGGAAATGTTTTCCGCTGCCAGCCGGGTCAGGTTCGGCATATAGTTTGCCTGCTGGTATCCACCGTCTTCCCGGGAAGCATAAGTGGTTTCCATGCTTTCCAGCACCAGCCAGATCACATTGGGCTTCTTCTCCGGCGCCATGATCCGGATGCTGTCCGGCGCTATATAGTAATCTTCGTACAGCGTGGTCTTCTCGCTGCGGAAGCGCAGGTAATCGCTGACATGCAGCCGGTCCCAGGTATGCACCGCCGCAGCCGGGAGACACAGGCAGCCAAGAATCAGAAACACCCTGCCGGCCGTTTCCCGGGCTTTCCCGGCCTTTTCCGCCGAAGGAATCCGTTTGGTCAGCGCTGTCCACAGCCGCTCCCATCGGAGCAGAACCGCGAGCAGAATGAATCCGGCAATCGCAAGGAGTACCGGCGGAAGCACCCCGCTGAGAAAATCGCTCCAGAATCCGCCGCCCACTCCCTTCATCGGGGTGGTCAGGGTAAACAGAAGCCCCGCAAAACTGGTATCATACCGCGCCGTATACCACCCGGTCAGCACATACAGGAGCGCTGCCAGACAGAAGCATACCGCGGCAAGGATCATACCCAGGTGTTTCTTCATGTAATTCATTTCCCTGTTCGTATTATTTCACATAATAGTGCCGGGCAATCCATTTGCTCAGCCCCTCCAGTCCCGGATACAGCAGCCTCTCGCTGATGTTCAGGCTGTCCAGCATGTCCCGCACCCGCCACCGGAGATTCCGGTCAATCACATATTTTACGGTGTTCTTCGTATGCGCGTCCAGAAATCCCTCGATATCCTGCATGTCGGTAGGAATCACAGCGAAGAAGGAATACTGCATGATGATGCGGTTGTTGGTACTGGGGGGTTCAATAATCACCATGGAGCGATCCTTCATATCCTCGTCATACTGATCCAGGGACAAAGCCAGCCGGCTCAGCATTTCCACGGAGAAAAGCGTCGTCTGCTCTCGGCCGACCGCCAGCCTGTATTTTTCAGGCAGGTGGTTGATCTGCTCATTCATGTCAATCCGCCAGACCATGCAGTCATGGGCATCCATATCCCCCAGGTTCTCCTCCGTCATGGCGAAATGCAGCGCTACAAGAGCGGAATGGCTCCAGTCCAGCAGGCGGGTCGGCAGTCCGTTATGCTGTCCCGTAATCATCTGATGCCAGACACTCAGGGCAATCGTCGGATCCTCGCGGACCGCGTATTTGGCGAAATTGTTCAGGATCGCAGGTTCCAGCGTCTTCTGAAGCCCTTTGCAGCAGCGCGTCAGGCTGGTCACCATCCGATACGAACTGTCCGGCATTCCCCGGTACAGATATCCGCTGCGGTTCCGCCCCAGTTCCGGCCGGAACTCCTGCTCCGACAGCAGCGGCATAAGATCCTCCAGCGTACTGATTCTGACTTCCCGAATCATATCATGCCTCCGAATACTTTCTTTCCTGATTTTATCACAAACCGGCGCCCCCTGTACAGGGAGCGCCGGTGTTTGTTTTCAGGATTGATTTCGGGATTACTTGGAGTACTTTTCCCGCTTGGTATAATGGGTATGGAGCAGCTCATGCGCCAGATGGCTGTTGGGCTCGCCCAGATAATCCCTGTACACGGCCATAATGGAGGCGTTCTCATGGCTCTTGCGCTCCGGCTTGTTGGCGTCCTCATTGTAGAGGGCCGCCGCGCGCAGCTGCTTGGGATCGCATTCCATCCGCTTCTGGGCGGAAACAATAGGCTGTCCGCCGCCGGTCACGCAGCCGCCGGGGCAGGCCATGACCTCGATGAAATGATAGGTCTTCTCACCGCTGCGGATGCTGTCCAGCAGTTTCGCAGCGTTGGCAGTTCCATGGGCCACCGCTACGTTCACATCCAGATCGCCGACCTTGATGGTGGCTTCCTTCACGCCCTGGATGCCGCGAACCTCATGGAAGTCCACATTGTCCAGAATCTTGCCCGTCACTTTTTCATACACGGTACGCAGGGCCGCTTCCATCACGCCGCCGGTCGCGCCGAAGATGACAGCCGCGCCGGTGCTCTCGCCCAGGACGGGATCAAAGTCTTCGTCCGGCAGGTTCGCGAAGTCAATGCCGGCTTCCTTGATCATACGGGCCAGTTCACGGGTGGTAATAACTTCGTCCACATCCTGCATGCCGTTACGGCTCAGCTCGGGCCGCTTTGCTTCGAACTTCTTGGCGGTACAGGGCATCACGGACACCACGCGGATATCCTTGGGATCGATGCCTTCCTTCTCCGCCCAGTAGCTCTTGATCATCGCGCCTTCCATCTCGTGGGGAGACTTGCAGCTGGACAGGTTGTCGATGAAGTCCGGATAGTAGGTTTCGCAGAACTTGATCCATCCGGGAGAGCAGCTGGTAATCATCGGCAGCACGCCCTTGTTCTGCAGGCGGCCGATGAACTCGGTGCCTTCTTCCATGATTGTCAGGTCTGCACCCCAGTCGGTATCAAATACCTTCTCGAAGCCCAGGCGGCGCAGGGCTGCCGCCATCTTGCCGGTGACAGAGGTACCCATGGGAATACCGAACTCTTCGCCCAGCGCGGCGCGAACCGCGGGAGCGGGCTGCACGACTACGTGCTTGGTTTCATCCGCCAGCAGCTTCCAGACAGCCTTGGTGGAATCTTTCTCATACAGGGCGCCTGTCGGGCATGCTGCGATGCACTGGCCACAGTTGATGCAGGCCACTTCACCCAGCGGCTGTTCCCAGGCGCTGCCGATCTTGGTCTTGAATCCGCGTCCCATGGGGCCGATTACGCCGACAGCCTGGGTGTTGACACAGGCAGCAATGCAGCGGCGGCACAGGATGCACTTATTGTTGTTACGGACGATGGAGGGGCTCAGGTCATCAATGTCATACTCGTTGACCTTTCCCTTGAACTTGTCCACATCCTCAACACCCAGGTCGATACACATCTGCTGCAGTTCACACTTCTGGTTACGGGCGCAGTCCAGGCAGCGCTTGTCATGGTTGCTCAGCAGGAGCTCCAGGTTGACCTTGCGGGCAGCCCGCAGCTTGGGGGTATTGGTCTTGACGTTCATGCCGTTGGTCACAGGCAGCACACAGGCCGCGCCGAAAGCGCGGGCTCCGGTGTCCACAATACACATCCGGCAGGCGCCGATCTGATTGATATCCTTCAGGTAACACAGCGTGGGAATGTTGATGCCGGCCTTCTTGGCGGCTTCCAGCACGGTTGTACCGGCGGGGACTTCAACACTGACGCCGTCAATCGTAAGTTTCACGAGATTTTCCATTTGTGTTGTTCCTCCTCGCACGATTACTTCTTCACGATAGCGCCGAACTTACAGGTCGCTATACAGGATCCGCACTTGATGCACTTCTGCTGGTCAATCACATGCTTTTCCTTCACATTGCCGGTGATGGCACTGACCGGGCACTTGCGGGCGCACGCGGTACATCCGCGGCAGGCATCGGTGATCTCATAGTTCAGCAGAGCCTGGCAGTGATGAGCCGGGCAGCGCTTTTCCTTAATATGGGCCTCATATTCATGGCGGAAATACTTCAGCGTGGAAAGCACGGGGTTGGGAGCCGTCTGACCCAGACCGCACAGAGCGCTGTTCTTGATGCTTTCAGCCAGCTCTTCCAGCTTCTCGATATCGCCTTCTTCGCCCTTGCCCTGGGTGATCCGCTCCAGGATTTCCAGCATCCGGCGTGTACCGACCCGGCAGGGGGTGCACTTTCCGCAGCTCTCATCCACGGTGAAGTCCAGGAAGAAGCGGGCGATGTCGACCATACAGTTGTCTTCATCCATGACGATCATACCGCCGGAACCCATCATGGCGCCGATGGCAGTCAGGGTATCATACTCAACGGGGGTATCCAGCAGTTCGGCCGGAATGCAGCCGCCGGAGGGACCGCCGGTCTGCACGGCCTTGAACTTCTTGCCATTGGGGCAGCCGCCGCCGATGTCCTCAATGATGGTCCGCAGCGGAATACCCATGGGCACTTCCACCAGACCGGTGTTATTGATCTTGCCGCCCAGAGCAAACACCTTGGTACCCGTAGAGCGCTCGGTACCGATGGACTTGAACCAGTCCGCGCCTTTCAGGATGATCTGAGCGATATTGCCCAGAGTTTCCACGTTGTTGATATTGGTGGGGCTGTCGAACAGACCCTTTACCGCCGGGAACGGGGGCTTCGGCTTCGGCTCGCCGCGCCTGCCTTCAATGGAGGCCATCAGGGCGGTTTCCTCACCGCACACGAACGCGCCGGCGCCCAGGCGAATATGAATGTCAAAGCTGAAGTCCGTGCCGAAGATGTTCTCGCCCAGCAGGCCGTATTCGTGGGCCTGCGCAATGGCTTTCTCCAGCCGCTTCACAGCGATGGGGTACTCTGCACGGACATAGATCCAGCCTTCATCCGCGCCGATGGCATATCCGCCGATCGCCATGGCTTCCAGGATCGCGTGGGGATCGCCTTCCAGCAGGGAACGGTCCATAAAGGCACCGGGATCGCCTTCGTCCGCGTTGCAGACGAAATACTTGTGTTCCGCCTGGCTGGCACGGGCAAACTGCCACTTCTTGCCGGTGGGGAATCCCGCGCCGCCGCGGCCGCGCAGGCCGGAATCCAGGACTTCCTGGATCACCTGTTCGGGGGTCATCTCCGTCAGGGCTTTGGCCAGCGCTTTGTAACCGTCAAAGGCAATATACTCGTCAATATTCTCGGGATCGATCACGCCGCAGTTCCGCAGCGCCACACGCATCTGCTGCTTGTAGAAGCCGATCTCGGCAAGGCTCTTCTGGGCGCTGGATTCCTGGGTCTTGTGATCCACATAAACCAGCCGCTGCACCTTGCGGCCCTTCAGCAGGTGTTCCGAAACGATCTCATCCACGTCTTCTTCCTTAACGCGGCTGTAGAATGTCCCTTCAGGATAGACGATAACCACGGGGCCGGCTTCGCAAAGTCCGAAGCAGCCCGTACGGATGACCTTGACTTCCTTGTCAAGGCCTTTTTCCTTCAGCTGCTCCTCAAAGCGTTCAATCAGCTTCGCAGAGCCGGATGAAGTACAGCCGGTGCCGCCGCAGACCAGCACATGAGAACGATAAAGCTCCATCTGGGTTTTCCTCCTCTTCTTAGTCCTTCGCGGCGCCGATGGTGTATTCTTCCACCGGATGGCCGTTCACAATATGCTCGGAAACGATGCGCGGCACCATTTCAGGCTTCACATGAATATAGGTCACTTTTTCCTGGCCGGGCAGGATCACATCCAGCATGGGCTCATAGCGGCACATGCCGATGCAGCCGGTCTGGCTCACGGTCACATGCTGCAGATTCCGCTTCTGAATCTCTTCCATAAAAGCCAGCATCACAGGGCGAGCGCCGGCGGCGATGCCGCAGGTGGCCATGCCGATGACAACGCGGGCAGCGTTTTCATCCTTGCGCATGTTGATGTTTTCCAGCGTTCTCGCGCGGATGGCTTCCAGATCCGCCAAAGACTTCATATCAATACACCTCCAAAGATTGATTTCATTTCCTCGTCCAGCGCTTCCTTCAGCCACGCGGCGACGGAAGGCTCGTTGAATGGAATGTCGCTGCCAAGGGCCGCCCGCACTTCCCTGGTGTCGAAAGTTCCCTCCCCCTGAGGGCTTTTCCCTTCGATCAGAAAATCGGGATACAGAGGATTGGTCAGCATCAGGCTCAGCAGCGTACCGCTCAGGTCACCCATGGGCAGGCAGTCGATGTTCTTTGTATCCATGGATGCGGTCAGTACCGTTCCCTTCCCTTCTTCGCTTTCCAGGGTGAATGTGCCGCCGGCTTTCTCGGCGTTCTCCTTCATCATGGGAATCCCCAGACCAACCTTGCGGGTAGTCCGGGTTGTCGCGAAGGGACTGGTTACCCGCTGGAGCAGTTCGGGACTCATCCCTTTCCCGTTATCCTCCAGCTGCATCGTCAGCATTCCGCTGTCCTCCAGCGTCAGCCGCACCGTCACCAGGCTCGCCCCGGCGGTGATGCTGTTCTGCGCGAGATCCAGCAGATGCAGGCTCAGATCACGCACGGTATTTATCCAGAATTTCCGGCACCTTGTCCGGAGTCAGACGGCCGTACACTTCTTCGCCGATCATCATAACGGGAGCCAGACCGCAGGCACCCAGGCACCGTGTCGCATTCAGGGTGAATTTCCCGTCTTCCGTGGTATCACCGGGCTGGATCTTCAGCTCCTCAGAGAGCCTGTCGATAATCTTCTGGCTTCCCTTCACGTAGCAGGCCGTGCCCAGGCACACGCCGATCACGTGCTCTCCCTTGGGCTTCAGGGAGAACTGGGAATAGAAGGTGGAGACGCCGTACACTTCAGACAGGGTCACGCCCAGCCCGTCCGCGATCATCTCCTGAACATCCTGGGGCACATAGCCGAAGATGTTCATGGCTTCCTGCAGACAGGGCATCACCGCGCCGCGTTCGCCTTTGCGCTTTTCAATGACCTCCTGCAACTTTGCGTACTTTTCCTTGTTGTCAGGCATACAGTCCTTGACCTCCTTATGTATTTTGAACCTTTTGCGCAAAGCGCAAAAGTCCCTTTTCCACGATTATTAATAGTATCATAGATTCATAAATCTGAAAAGTGTTTTTCCGCTGCTTTTTTAAAAAATGTGGTTAGAAAAATCTAACCACATGCCTTTTGCATCAATGCTTTCAGGGCTCGCTCCGCGCGCCGCTGACCGTGTCAAACAGCCCCCCCAAGGAGAAGCGCCCCACCTCCAGATCAAAAACAGCTTCCAGGATATCCCCGAGATGATGCGCGTCCGAAGACTGAAGGCGCAGCCGGCTGCCCACCAGCCGATCATTCACCGGCAGTTCTTTCCGTACCTCGCATACCGGGAACTCCGGATCCTCCGGAAAGAGACCCAGGTTCACCAGCAGACCGTGTCCCCGGTTGATATGCGCCGGAACCGCTGCCCCGCCGTGCTCCCGGATAATTCTTGTGCATTCCCCCAGGTTCAGGTCGGTAGAACCGATGAGCAGCCGTTCTTCCACATCCACAATCTCGTCGTCGGTGTTCATGACATACTGGTTGCCGAAAAAGTCCGGCTTGTTCCTCATCTTCGGCAGATGCCCGGTAAAGATCTCGCCGACTTCCACCGCCGTTTCCACGTCCCGGAAGTACCCCAGCAGGTGCACTTCCTCCTTGGTCGTAATCTCCATTCCCGGCAGCAGGATCAGGTTGTAGTAATCCGCGGCTTCCTTCACATAGGGCAGATTCCGGGCCGTATTATGATCCGTCACCGCGATGGCCTGAAGTCCTTTGATGTGCGCCATTCCGCAGATATTCGCAGGCGTCATGTCATCATCCGCGCAGGGACTCAGGCAGGAATGCATATGGAGATCAACAAACATATCAGGAATGCTTCCCCGGCAGTCCTTTTTCCGCCAGCCGGGCGCAGATTTCATAGGCTGTGAGCGGGCTTTCCAGCACGGTGATGCCCTCCTCCGCCGCTTTTTCCAGCGACGGCGTTTCCATCTCGATTCCCTCCGGAATAATCACCGCCGCCATTTCCATCAGGCTGGCCACCGCGATCACGTTCATATGGGTCTGTACCGTAACCCAGGCCATTCCCGCAGCACCGTGCGCCATAACCCAGCTCAGCAGGTCACAGGTATATCCGCAGGAAACCTCCCTGCCCAGATCCGTTTCCGGCGTTTTGTTTTTCGCGTTGATCAGTTCCATCATTTCCTGAACAGTCATTTCTTCTCGTTCCTCCATCATTCTCTCGATGTCTTCGCCAGGCTCACCATCTGCTCCGCCATGATGCGAAGCTGGTTTTTCATCAGATGAATACAATCCATCTTGGTGGCAACCCCCTGAACCACATCCTCCGCGAACGTCCGGCAGGTCGGACTTCCGCAGCTGCCGCAGTCAAAGCCGGGAAGCTCATTGTACAGCTTCTCGATCTTATCCATCTTCCGCATGGCTTCCATCAGGTCATCATCCAGCTTCATCGCGGAATTGGGCAGGATGCGGTCGCTCATATACAGGTCATATTTGGTCATCATCCCGCTGTCCACGTTCAGATCAGGATGCTCTTCGCGGGAGGACAGCTTCCGGATTCCGGACCGGGCCACATAATTATTCTCAAAATTCAGCGGTCCGCCGACACAGCCTCCCGTACAGGCAGCGCCTTCAAAGAACTCCAGCCCGCGCAGCCGGTTGTCCTCAATCTCCTCCAGCACGTGAATGCAGTTTTCAATGCCGTCCACCGACATCGCGTTCTCCGGGCTCACCGCCATGCTCTCCCCGCCGCTGCGGGCCCATCCGACCCCCAGATCCGAGGCTTCCTCCAACGCCTTGTCCTCCGGGGTGGTTTTCAGCTGGCTGGAAAGCAGTCCGTAGATTTCCAGCACCGAGATCGCCCCGTTCACCGCGCTCTTCGCATGTCCGATCGGATTCCGGATCGCAGTTACCTTTGCCGGGCAGGGAGTGATGAAGAAGCATCCGATCTCCTCCGGATCCACGCCATGCTTCCGCGCAAACTCCTTCCGCGCGATCATCGCCGCAACTTCCATCGGCTGACGTACATCCACAATGTGGTCAATCAGATCCGGAAAACGCACCTGAATCAACCGGACAATCGCCGGACAGGCTGAGGAAATCACCGGCCGCGGGAGCTTCGGATCCTTCAGCCGTTCCCGGATCGCCTTACTGACCACATCCGCGCCGCGGGCCACTTCATAAACTTCGTCAAAGCCCATCCGTTTCAGCCCGCCCAGTACCTGGGAAATGCTCTTCAGGTTGCTGAACTGCCCGTAAAGACTCGGCGCCGGAAGGGCAATTTTGTACTTAAAGCTGGAAATCGAGCTGAGGGGATCCGTCACCGCTACTTTTGCATGGTATCCGCATACCCGGATACATTCGCCGCAGTCGATACAGCGCTCGTCAATGATATGCGCCCGCCCGCCACGGACCCGGATGGCTTCCGTCGGGCAGCGTTTCAGGCAGTTGGTGCATCCCCTGCATTTGTCCCCTTCCAGCCGCACCGAATGAAATCGCTTTTCGTTCATGCTCTTTCCTCTTTATGATTGCAGCGCAAACGACATGGTAATCTTCGTTCCGATGCCGACTTCGCTCTGAATGTCAAATTCGCTGGCGTTTCGTTTCATATTGGGCAGTCCCATGCCGGCGCCGAATCCAAGTGTTCTGGCCTCGTCACTGGCTGTTGAGAAGCCCTCTGTCATCGCCTTGGCAATATCCGGAATACCCGGTCCCACATCCTCGGAAATCAGCGTCACTTTTTCCGGATCCACCAGCAGCTTCAGTGTTCCGCCCAGGGAATGGATCACCAGGTTCAGTTCCACTTCATAGCAGGCCACCGAAACGCGCCGCAGAACTTCCGCGTTTACTCCCAGCTGTTTCAGCGTCCTTTTGATGGTCGTGGATGCTTCGCCGGCTGTCGTAAAGGCTCCCGCTTCCACCGGAAATGTTTTTTCCAGAATAACAGCCATCCTTTACGCTCCTTCTGCCGCAGGTTTCTTCGGCTTTGTTCCCGGCAGCCCGTGTACATACAGTTCCCCGCAGGCCGTGTAGGTCGTCAGCGGGCTGGAAATCACCGTGATGCCGGTTTCCTCCGCCATCTCCAGAATTTCCTCACTGGGCATTTTACCCCGTGAAAAGACGATGCAGGTGATATCCAGCATCTCGCTGGTTCGCACCACATGCGGATTGATCAGTCCGGTAATCAGCACCGTTTTGTCCTTCACAAAGGCCAGCACATCGCTCATCAGATCCGATCCGCAGGCGGTCACCACCGGCTCATCCAGCCGTTCTGCCCCGACAAGCACCTTGCCGTCGACAATTTTCATCACTTCTCCGATGGTCATCTTTTCCATCCCCCTCATTTTTCTTCCGGAATCGGTTCCTTGCCAACGCACCAGCCCCTCACCTTGTTCACCGTGCGTTCCACGGCATCTTTGCTGTTGCCCCAGGATTCCTTTTCAAACCGGTAGTCAAACTTCTTGATGAACCAGGAAATCTCCTCCTGGATCCGGTCCATGTTTTCCTTCTGGACCCGGGTCAGTGTCGTGATCAGTTCTCCCAGTTCCTTTGGCGCCAGTTCCTCCTCCGCCGCCTCCAGCAGCCTGGCCATATGGGGCAGGCAAAGCCCTTTGCTTCCCGCAAAGCGGGTGCGGAAATCGGTGTCGTTCTGATACAGATGGAAAAAAGTATGCAGATAACGCCGCATGTTCTCCTCAATGGTCTCACACATCAGGCAGCTGCCGGCCATTTCCGACAGTTCCGACGCGCATTCCCGCACGGCAGCATTCGCGTTTTTTGCCTTCCCGCCCAGCCGCCCGGCCAGGCCGATCCCTTTGAGAGCATCCGCCGAGCTGTCCAGTTTTTCGTAAATCTTTTCCGTTTTCTTCCGGATCTCAATCATATGGCTTTCCAGCATCAGCGCGTGGCCCAGCCGGTTGCTCATTCCATACAGCATCGCGTGATGATGGCGGCAGAATCCCTTGTCATTGACCCGGACACGAACATCCGGCTCCATGACAGAAGCGCCCAGGTACCGCTCCGCCTCTCCCAGCTCCGTCCGGCGTTCCAGAGCGCACAGCAGGCATTCGCCTTCCAGCTTCATGGCATCCCATACCGGAATCGTGTCAATATGATATCTCATTCCGCTTCAAACCTTTCCAGCGTAACTCCTGCCTCCGCAAACAGCTCCAGCGTAAACGCATCCGGATAACCTTCCTGATAGATCACCCTGCGGATGCCGCTGTTGATGATCATCTTGCAGCACATGGAACAGGGCTGGTGGGTACAGTACAGCGTTGCCCCGTCAATGGACACTCCCAGTTTCGCCGCCTGTACGATCGCGTTCTGCTCCGCATGCACGGCATAACAGGTTTCCATCCGGGTACCGCTGGGGATTCCCAGCTTATCCCGCAGGCACTCCCCTTTCTCCCGGCAGGTTTTAATCCCGGCCGGCGCACCGTTGTATCCGGTGGTCATAATCCGTTTGTCCTTCACAATCACGCAGCCGATGCTCCGGCCGGCCCGGAAGCAGCTGGACCATCCCGCGATGGTATATGCCATTTCCATAAAACGCTTATCCCATTTATCCATCCCCGCATACCGCCTTTTGGATATATGTATTGGTGATTTTTTACATTATAACGGAGAATCTTTCCGTTCGTCAATGTTCCGTTTTCAGGCCGGATCATCGGATCAGATCATATTCCCTGGTCCCCAGGCCGATCTTTTCTGCATGCTCCAGGCATTCCCGCCAGCTCGTATTCGGATGAACATCCTTGAAAGGATCATGATGCGTATGGAACTCCGGCATACTCAGCTGATCTGTCAGCTGGCTGTTCGGCAGCGGATCCGCCGCCAGGCACAGATCCGCGCAGGCCTGGTCCAGTGCCACCGGATCAAAGGAAGCCAGCATGCCCAGGTTCGGAAGGATCGGCGCGTCGTTCTCCCCGTGACAGTCACAGTCCGGGGATACATCCATAATCATATTGATGTAGAAGACAGGCTTTCCGGCCGCAATCGCCGCGGAATACTCGGCCATCTTGCGTCCCAGCGCTTCCGAAACGCTGTCGAACGCAGTATAGATCGCGTCAAAGGCACAGGCGCCGATGCACCGGCCGCACCCCTTGCACACCGCCGGATCAATCAATGCCTTCCCGCTGTCATAAGAAATGGCGTCCGATCCGCATTCCCTGGCACACTGCCGGCACATCCGGCAAAGGTCAGGATTGACTGTCGGCTTTCCTTCATTATGCTGCTGCATTTTCCCGGCCCGGCTGCCTCCGCCCATTCCCAGGTTCTTGATGGCACCGCCGAAGCCTGCCACCTCATGGCCTTTGAAATGACTCACCACAATGATGACATCCGCGTCATACAGTGCTCTGCCGATAGCGGCTTCCCTGCAATACACCCCGTTCGGTACGGGAACCGTCACATCGTCCGTGCCCTTCAGGCCGTCAGCGATAATATTATGGCAGCCTGTTGTTATATAATTGAATCCGTTGATGTCCGCGTTCAGCAAATGGTCCACCGCATTCTTCCGGGATCCGGGATACAGGGTGTTGCAATCCGTGAGAAAAGGTTTTCCGCCCAGTTCCTTGACCAGGTCCGCCACAGCCTTGATATAGTTGGGCCGCAGGTAAGCAAAATTCCCCAGTTCACCAAAATGCAGCTTGATCGCCACAAACTTACCGTCGAAATCAATCCGATCCATTCCCGCTTTCCTGCAAAGCCGCTGAAGCTTCACCCCCTGGCTGACATCCAGCTTGGTACGAAAATCAGTAAAATACACTTTCGCTTTCTCCATGTTCCTTTGCCTCCGATTCTCCTGAATGTGTGTTTCATTCTTTGCTTTTCTGACATGTGCTGACGAGATTATAACACATTAGATTCTGTATGAAAACACAAAAATTCTTTTCTTTGTGTCCCTGCGAAGTGTTTTTCCAACTGTATTCCTGCATGCATATCTTCAGCACCGAGAAAAGCTATTCTGCCCATGATCATCCAGTTGTTTTCCGGAAAATGAAAAACCCCAGGAACCTTATAATTCCTGGGATTTCCGGTGTGGCTCAAATAGGACTCGAACCTATGACACTCCGGGTATGAACCGAATGCTCTAGCCAACTGAGCTATTGAGCCAGATCGTTGCGGGGGAGGGATTTGAACCCCCGACCTCCGGGTTATGAGCCCGACGAGCTGCCAGCTGCTCCACCCCGCGGCATCCGCTGCTCTCGCAAGCGGCAACGCATATAATACAGGACGAACGGATAAATGTCAAGGGGTAATTTTCTTTTCAGACATGTGATGCCTTTTCCCGGCAAGGGTGCAGATCGCATGATCCGTATAACCGCCCGCCGCCAGGCCAAGGGCGATCATTACAACGGTAATCATGGCCTCAATCCCGATTTCTGCGCCAACATTGATTTTCCCGCGGCCCAGGAACGACATCATGCGGTAAAGCCCCAGGCCGGGAACTACCGGCACGATGGCCGACATCAGGAATACCGTGCTGATAATCTTCAGCTTCCGTGCGAAAAGCTGCCCGGCCATGGAGCCGAAGAAGGCGCCGATGAAAATGGCCATCGGGTCCGGAATGGACAGCCGGGTCAGCCCCCAGTAAACCAGGTAGGAAAGCGCGGCAATCAGGCCGGATGAAAGCCAGGCACGTTTTGGCACATGGACGAGCATGGCAAAGCCGATCGTGCCGAAAAAAGCGCCGAGAACGGCACGAATGATTTCCAGCCACAGCGGTTCCGGCATCAGACCATCCCTCCCGTAATCAGCTTCATCAGATCCAGCGCCAGCAGCGCGCCGCCGGCAATCAGGCAGGCAGTCAGAATGGCCTGAGCACCGTGGGATAGGCCGGAGATCATATCACCGCGCATCGTATCCTGGACAGCATTGGTCATGGCCAGGCCCGGCACCAGAGGCATCACTGCCCCGGCAATCACCAGCTCAGTCTGGAGAGCAGGCAGAACCAGCACCAGCAGATTGGGCAGAAGTGCCGTAAACATTCCGCCGATCACAGAGGCTGCCAACCCACGCTTGCGGAAGCGGCTCAGGAACATCTCAATCATCTGAACCACCAGTGCGACAACCCCGGAAGCGCCGATAGCCAGCCAGTTTCCGCCGAAGAGTGCTGAAAAGCCGGAAGCGCACAGAAAAGCTGCCGGCAGGCTCCACCAGCCGGAAAAAGCCCCGGGCATCGCCTTGATTTCCTTCAGTTTTTCCATCGCCTGGGGACAATTCATTTTCCCGGCAGCCACCTGACGGGAAACCTGATTGGCGGCGTCCACACGGGAAAGATTTCTTCCCAGGCGACGAACCCGCTTGACGCTGGTTTCCAGTTTTCCGTTCTTTCCCCGATAGCTGATAAACAACCCGCTGGGGACGGCAAAGCTTTCCACCTTGTTCAGGCCGAAGCCGACTCCCATCCGTGTAATGGTTTCCTCCGCGCGGTATGTTTCCCCGCCGTTTTCCATAATGATTTCCCCGGCCGTCTGCAGCACTTCCATGCAGGAGGATTCCGGGGGTGTCGTAGCCGGCAGTTTCATGGTCGCACCTGTTTCAGATAAGATTATCCGGACGGATGTCCGACGGACGAATGCATTATAATCCTCCGGAGGGGAAGATTCAATCTTTTGTATTCCGCGACCGCGCAGATCTCTCCGAAGAAACTCAAAAACTTGTCTTAACAACTTGTGTCTGGTATAATACCGGGGTTGATTGTGCAGGAGGGAGGATACCGATGATCGCTCAGACGCCGCCCATGGGCTGGAACAGCTGGGACTGTTACGGAGCTGCTGTGACAGAGGACATTGTCCTGAAAAATGCGGACTATATGGCTGCCCACCTGAAGCCTTTTGGCTGGGAATATGTTGTGGTGGATATTCAATGGTCCCGGGCCAACGCCCAGGATCATTCCTACGAGCCCTTTGCCGAGCTGACCATGGATGAGTACGGTCGGCTGACCCCGGCGGTCAACCGCTTCCCCAGTGCGAAAGGCGGAGCCGGTTTTCGCCCGCTGGCAGATTATGTGCATTCCCTGGGGCTGAAGTTCGGCATCCACATCATGCGCGGCCTGCCCCGCATGGCCGCGCATCGCCGTCTGCCCGTCGCGGACAGTTCCTGTTTCTGCCATTTGGCGGCGGATGCCCATTCCATCTGCGCCTGGAATCCGGATATGTACGGCCTCCGGTGTAACACGCCGGACGCGAAAGCCTACTACGACAGCATATTCCGGCTCTATGCCGCCTGGGGCGTGGATTTTGTGAAATGCGACGATATCGCCCGGGAGTATCCCCATTGCCGGAAGGAAATCGAGCTGATCTCCGGAGCCTGCAGAAACTGCGGCCGGGAAATCGTGCTGAGCCTGTCCCCCGGTCCCGCCCCGCTGGAGCAGGCGGAACACCTGAAGCAGTATGCGAACATGTGGCGCATCACGGATGACTTCTGGGATGACTGGTCCCTGCTGAAAGCCATGTTTGAGCGGGCAGAGAAGTGGTGTATCCATGCCGGTCCGGGGCACTGGCCGGACGCGGACATGCTCCCCCTCGGCGCCCTGCGTCAGTGCGAGGATCCGGAAAGCAGATCGCGTTTCACCCCGGCAGAACAGCGCACTATGATGACCCTCTGGTGCATCATGCGTTCCCCGCTGATGATCGGAGGAGAACTGACCAAGAATGATGAGGCCACGCTGTCGCTGCTGACAAACGGTGATGTTCTGGGCATGCTGAAAGACAGCTTCTGCGCACGCCCGCTCCGTACCCTGCCGGAGGAAAGCGCCTGGCTGGCGCCCCGGCGGGACGGCCGGGGATTCTATGCCGCGCTGTTCAACTTGTCCGACCGGAAGCGTACCGTTTCCCTCTCCGCGGAGGACGCGGAATGCGCTGCCCTTTCCGGCCGGGAGCTCTGGTCCGGAAAACCGGTCCGGAAAACCGGTGTCCTGCATGCCGCCCTGGCGCCCCATGACGCCGCGGTTTATCTTCTGAAGTAAAGGGTTTTGATCCATGAAACGATATGTCTGGATACTCTTAGGATTGCTGGCTCTGCTTTTC
The DNA here is from genome assembly GCA_947166385.1 of uncultured Clostridia bacterium. Taxonomy (GTDB): domain Bacteria; phylum Bacillota; class Clostridia; order Christensenellales; family Aristaeellaceae; genus Aristaeella. The sequence goes on from CAMVEB010000005.1 coordinate 135,730, forward strand.
GTCTCCTCTGCGCTGGGGGAAACATCCATTACGTTCACCCCCGAACAGCCGCGCCTGGGAGACTATGTGGATGTAATCGTAACGCCTGGACGGGATCAACCGGAAAGCATTGCCTGGGCCCTTCTCTGTGACGGAGAGGAAATCTTTTCCGGCAAACCGGAAACCCATCTCACCGCTTCCTTCCGTCCCCGCCGCGAAGGCACCTATACACTCAGCGTCACCCTGGGATATGGCAAAAAAGATACGGAAACTGCAGAGATCTCCGTGCCCGTTTCCGGGATCGCCCCGGCTCAGGAAAGCCGGGAAGTCCTGTACAGTCAGAAAGATGGCTGGTGGGCTGACAAGGTATACTCCAAGAAGCACAAGCGATCCGTTCAGAAATCCGGCTGCGCGCTGTTTGCCCTGAGCCACGCCCTGCAGCGCATGGGAATTTCGGACCCTTCCGTGATCCCGGATGCCCTGGCTGCCACCTATTCCCGCTTCTACATCAATGAGCGCGGAACCGACAATGAAGGGCTGATCCGACAGGCCTCCCTGGACTATGATTTTGTCACGCAAAACGACCTCATTGAAAGCGAGAAGGAAATCGCCACCTGCCTGAAGCGCGGGGATCTCTTTTCCTTCAGCATCGTGATCGGCCATATCGCCCTGGCAGACGGGCTCAGCGAAGACGGTACCAAGGTGCACATCGTCGACAGTGCTGCCAGTGCCACCTATGAACGGATCAACAAGTATAAGATCAAGGGTCATATTTACTACCGCGCAGAGGACGGAACCTTCATCGAGGCCGTGAATCCTGAAGATCTTCCCGGCATCCGGTGGTTCTTTGAAACCGGAGAGTACAGCGGAATGGAATACTGGATGGATCTGTCCTACTGTGCCTGGCGGGGCATGCGCCTGATCCGGAGTCCCTGGCTCAAAGCCAACCTGGGAGACGGGCTGAAAGGCGTCATACCGGAATATGCGGGTGCCCTGATCACCAAGGTTGTCCGGGATGAAAACGCTGTCCGAGTTCCTACGCGCGATCTGCGCCTGGGAAACGCGGAGGCCGGAGCGCCTCAGATCGCCCTGATTACCGCAAAGAAAGGTACACGCCTCCTGGACGGAAACGGGAAAGCTCTTTCCGGCGCCAAACGCATTCCCTATGGCAGCATGGTGCTGCTGCTGGAAAACGACAGGGACCTCCTGTATGCCTGGTGGGACGGAAGCTTCGGCTTCCTCGCCCGGAAAGACACCGAACTCCTGAGCTCCATGGAAGACTTTGAAACCGGTCTCATCTCCGTGAACGGAAAAACATCCGGTTCCGTAGAGGTGACCGTCCATATGAACCCGAAGGCGGACAGCAAAAAAACAACCGCCTGGAAACCCGGTACGCCGGTCGCGGTCGCAGACCGGCAGGGAGAATTTCTGCTGCTGGAAGGCAAAGGCATCCGCGGCTGGGTTCATGAAAAGTATTACACGCCGGACACCGGCAAACCATCCACTGAAGATTGAGAAACGGAAGGAGAAACAGCAATGGGCAGAAAATCCACGAAAGAAAACAAATCCATCTGGCAGACAACCCGGGAAAACCTGGGACTTACCCGGGAGAAGGCCGGTGAACTGATCCCCGGTTTTTCGCCGGAGCGCATTGAGAAAATCGAAAACGGCCGTACCCAGATCCAGCCGGAGGATGTCATGCTGTTAGCGGAATACTACAAATCTCCTTCCCTGCGCAATTACTACTGCGTCAATGAGTGCCCCATCGGGCAGGCTCATGCGCTGCGGACAGAATCCAAGGAACTGGGACAGATCGCCGTAGAGACGCTGAACGCCATCAACAAACTGTCCCGCAGTAAAGACCGGCTGCTGGAAATCGTGGAGGACGGGGAAGTCCAGAGCGATGAAATCGCCGATTTTGTCGAGATCAAAACGACACTGGACAAAATCGCCCTGAGCGTTTCCAACCTGCAGTTGTGGGTAGATGAACAGATTGCCGCCGGCAAGCTGACCCATCCGGGAAGATAATCCATATTCATCAAAAATGTACAAAAAATAATCTTGAACTTTGAAATAAAGAGGATTATATTTTCGCATGTGGGTTTCCGGCAAGGAACCCCCGGAAAGGAATCATCAGCATGGAAAAGAGCACCAGAAGAGTAGGCACCGTATCCCGCGGCATCCGCTGCCCGATCATCCGTCAGGGAGATGACCTGGCCGCCATCGTGACTGAAAGCGTCCTGCTGGCCGCCGAAGAAGACGGTTTTTCCCTGCATGACCGGGATGTCATTTCGATCACCGAATCCATCGTCGCCCGTTCCCAGGGCAACTACGCTTCCGTGCAGGATATTGCCGCTGACGTGCGGGCCAAGTGCGGTGGCGGAACGGTTGGCGTAATCTTCCCGATCCTCAGCCGCAACCGTTTCGCGATCTGCCTGAAAGGGATCGCGATGGGAGCGAGAAAGATTGTGCTGATGCTCTCCTACCCGTCCGATGAGGTCGGCAATGAACTGGTCAGCCTGGACAAGGTCGACGAAGCCGGCATCAATCCCTATTCGGATATTCTCTCTCTGAAGCAGTACAGGGACCTGTTCGGTGAAAACAAGCATGAGTTCACAGGCGTGGATTATGTGGCTTATTATACAGAAGTCATTGAGAACGCCGGCGCGGAAGTCGAAATCATTTTTGCCAACCAGCCGAAGGCTATCCTGGATTATACCGATACCGTCATCACCTGCGACATCCACACCCGCGCCCGCACCAAGCGGATCCTGAAAGCCGCCGGCGCGAAAGTGGTTCTCGGCCTGGATGATATCCTGAATGCTCCCGTGAACGGCAGCGGCTGCAATGAAAAATACGGTCTCCTGGGCTCCAACAAGAGCACGGAAGACACCGTCAAGCTCTTCCCCCGGGAATGCCTTCCCCTCGTGGAGGATGTCCAGAGCCGTATCCTGAAAGCCACCGGAAAGCATGTGGAAGTCATGGTATACGGGGACGGCGCCTTCAAGGATCCCAAGGGCAAGATCTGGGAACTGGCAGACCCGGTGGTTTCACCTGCCCATACCTCCGGCCTGATCGGCACACCCAACGAGCTCAAGCTCAAATACCTGGCGGATAACGACTTCGCCCACCTCAGCGGCGAGGAGCTGAAAAAGGCGATCGAAACCAGCATCCGGGCCAAGGACGGCAACCTGAAGGGTCAGATGGTTTCCGAAGGAACCACCCCCCGCCAGCTGACCGATCTGATCGGATCCCTGTGCGACCTGACCAGCGGCTCCGGCGACAAAGGAACGCCCGTTGTCCTGGTTCAGGGATATTTCGATAATTATACCAACGACTGACCGAATCCACGAAGAAAAGATCCCGCCGGTTTCCGGCGGGATCTTCGTTTGTCCCTGTGATTATTCCTCGGTTTTCTCTCCGGCTTTTTCCTCGGCGGCAGCTTCCACTACTTCTTCCACCGCTTCCGCGAACTTCTCGGCTACCTGGTCGTCACTGGCTACGACTTCATATTCCGCTTCGGAAACAGGAGCCGCTTCCTCTTCCGCGGCAGCGGGAACTTCGGGTTCCAGCACCTGGCGGATGCTCAGGCTGATGCGCTTCTTTTCCGGATCCACGCCCAGCACCTTCACCTTGACTTCCTCGCCGACCTTCACAGCGTCTTCCACCTTGGCTACGCGGGTCGTCGCACACTGGCTGATATGAACCAGGCCGTCCAGACCGGGTTCCAGCTCGACAAATGCGCCGAAATCGGTGATCCGGACTACTTTGCCGTCCACAATCGCGCCTTCGGGATACTTTTCCGCCGCCTGATCCCACGGATGGGGCTGCAGCTGCTTATAGCCCAGCTGGATACGTTCCTTTTCGCGATCCAGGGACAGGACCTTTACATCCACTTCCTGATTGGGTTTGACAACCTCACTGGGGTGCTTGATACGACCCCAGCTCAGGTCCGTAATATGGATGAGGCCGTCCACACCACCGACATCCACAAACGCGCCGAAATCAGTCAGCCGACGGACGATTCCGTGAATGACGATGCCTTCTTCCAGCTTCTCCCAGGCTTCCTTTTTCTTTGCAGCCGCTTCTTCCGCCACAACGGTCTTCCGGCTGGCAACGACACGCTTCTTCTGCTTGTCGACTTCAATAATCTTCAGCTTCATCGGTTTACCGACAAAGTCCGCGATCTTTTCCACATAGCGCTGGCTCAGCTGGCTCGCCGGGACGAAAGCCCGGACACCGCCGATATCGGCAATCAGACCGCCTTTGACAGCTTCCTTGCCGACAGCTTCCACATACTCGCCCGCTTCATTCTTTTCCATCAGGGCGTCCCACGCCTTGCGGTTGACGATGTTGCGCTGGCTCAGCAGCACATTTCCCTCGCCATCGTTCACTTTGACGACTTCGACCTCAATCTCATCGTCCAGTTTGACATCCTGATCAACCAGATCGGCGCGCTTAATCAGCCCGTCAGCCTTGTATCCGATGCTGACACAGACTTCTTCATCGGTGATCTGCACCACTTTTCCGGTCAACGTCTGTCCGGGCCGGATCCTCACCAGAGTAGATTCGACTTCTGCCATGAAGTCATTGTGGTTTTCCTCCTCCGCGGTAGGGGTCAGGTCCTTGTTCTCCATGTCGCTCATGCGTGTGACAACCTCCTTAAGTGAATCCGTCGGAGTAGACGCTCCGGCGGTGATCCCAATCATCTCGGAATCTGTATTTGCAAAGGCGGGCGGTATCTCCGCCGCACTCTCCACCAGGATTGTTCTTCCGCACCTGCCTGCGCAGATGTCGAAAAGCTTTCGGGTATTTGCGCTGTTCCGCCCTCCCACGACAATCATCGCGTCCGCCCGGGAGGCCAGTTCCGCGGCCTCTTTCTGCCGGATCTCCGTCGCGCTACAGATGGTGCAGAACGCGTCCAGCTGCCGGATCCGGCGTTTCAGAACGCTGAGTACCGCGTCCCATTTCTCAGGGGGATACGTGGTCTGGCAGACCGCGGCCGCGTGTTCCGTTTCCGGCAGACGCTCTGCCTCTTCCGGTGCAGCCACATAGTACACTTCTCCGAGCGCCCAGCCTGCTGTCCCCCGGACCTCGGGGTGCTCCTGCTCCCCGACCAGAATCACCGGCATTCCGTTCCGGGACGCTTCCTCCACGATGCGGTGCATTCTGCTGACGAAGGGGCAGGTCAGATCCAGAATCTCGTTTCCGGCTGCCTGTAGCTCTTCCATGACCCGGCGGGCTACCCCGTGGCTGCGGATCAGCACCCGGCGGCCTTCCGCCTCCTCCGCGCTGCGGACGGACTTCAGCCCTTTTGCCTCCAGATCTGCGACCACGGCGGGATTGTGGATCAGATCCCCCAGCGTACAGGAAGGAACCCCATCCTGCACAGCCTTTTCAGCCATCTCCACAGCGCGCCTGACTCCCATGCAGAAACCGGCATGAGCCGCTACCTGAACAGGCATAAACGGTATCCTCTCATCCTAAATACGCTACATTCATAATTATTTTCTATTCTCCTTCAAAAAATCCTGCAAGAAAATAAAATTTTTTTGTTTTTCTTTCGGATCAGGATTTTCCCGGCTTTTCCAGGCCCCGGATTATCTGCCGGAAAGTTTCCCGGAAGCGTTCGTTCATCTGCTCGCAGGTTTCCATGTTGATCCCCTGTTCCAGCAGATCGTCATACGCGATCGGTTCGCCGACATGCAGACCTGTCCGCCGGAAAAAGGCCAGCTTCCGATCCAGGTATACCGGAACAATCGGAGCCTTGGTCCGCATGGCGATCAGGGATGCGCCGCTCTCAATCTGTTCCATCTGACCCTCGTGATGGCGGGTCCCCTCCGGGAAAATCAGCAGGATTTTCTTCAGCTTTACCGCCTTCATACAGTTTCGCATGGCGGCCATATCCGAATTGTGCCGATCCACCAGGATACAGTGCGCGCGGGTTAAAAGCCTCTCAAGCAACCGGTTTTTCGCCAGCTCTTTCTTCCCCAGAAAGACAATCTGCCTTTTGGGGATAAACACCGCGATCGCCACCGGATCCAGTGCGTGCAGATGGTTGGAAATCAGCACATACGGCGCATCCGCCGCCAGCCGTTCCGGATGGTCGCAGGTCACCGGCATCAGAGTATGGAAAACGATCTTGGCCAGGCCGCGGAGCACCTCATACAGGACGCTCCGTTTTTCTGTAACAGGCTCAAGTTTTCTTTCACCCATGGCGTTTTTCCTCCACAATCTGAAGAATGGTTTCCACCGTCTCATCAAAAGTCAGGTCCGTGGAGTCCACCAGCACAGCATCAGGAGCCCGTCGAAGAGGTTCCACCGGGCGGTTCATATCCTGCTCATCCCGTTCCTTCAGCGCCTGCAGCACTTCCTCAAAAGGCGTTTCCTGCCCTTTCTCCTTCATCTCCAGCCAGCGGCGCCGGGCGCGTTCCTCCTGTGCTGCGGTCAGGAAGATCTTTGCCGTGGCATTTGGAAGGACAGTGGTGCAGATGTCCCGCCCATCCACCAGCATATCCGTCTCCGCAGCCAGCTGTTGCTGGATCCGGACCATTTCCTTTCGGACTTCGGCATACCGGCTGACGGTAGAAGCTGCCATACTGACCTCAGGCGACCGAATCAGCCCGGTTACATCTTCTCCCTGAACAAAGGTATGCTGCCCGTCCTCCCGATGGCATACGGAAACCCCCAGGTTCCGGCAGGTCGCCACCACTTTCTCCTCGTCCTGCGGATCCGTTCCGTCCCGGAGCACCTTCAGCCCCAGGGCGCGGTACATAGCGCCTGTATCCAGATGCAGAATGCCCAGCCGACGGGCAACCTCGTCGGAAATCGAGGATTTCCCTGCGCTGACCGGGCCGTCAATTGCGATATTCAGTCTCATCCGAGTGATCCTCCCTGTTTGAAAACTCGCCGGTATTATACACCAATCTGCTCTTACGGTCCAATTTTTTCACCCATGTTTTCCCTTTTTCGTCTTCTTTCCGGCAACTGGAAACTGCCTGGAACTAGTAAGATCGATTTTTACAATAATCTTTTCTTTTTGCTTGACAGCCCTTCAAACTCATCTTATACTCCGATTGGTAATGTGTATACAATCACATTCGAAGGAGGTTTTTTCCATGAAATCCACTGGAATTATCCGGCAGCTGGATTCACTGGGCAGGATTGTTCTCCCCATTGAGCTTCGCCGGTCCCTGGGTATCGGAACCAAGGATATGCTGGAGATTTTTGTGGAAGGCAATTCCGTGATTCTCCGCAAGTATGAGTCCAACTGCCTGTTCTGCGGCAGTTCCCGCGAACTGTCCGCCTATAAGGACAGGATGATCTGCGCCAAATGCCTGAAAGAGCTCAGGGAGATCTGATTCCTGCCGCATACAGCGTCCGGGCATTCTGTCCGGATGCTGTTTTTATTTTCCCTTGAATTGTCTGTTGCCCGCGGGTATAATGGATTTCCGGAAAGGAGTACTTATGTCCTACGCTTTTTTTGCCTGCCTCTCCCGGTTGAAGCTGATCAGCCGATGGAGCCTGATGAGAAATACCCAACCGGAAAACGATGCGGAGCATTCTCTCCAGGTAGCCATGATTGCCCACGCAATCGCCGTCATCGGCCGCGACCGGTACCAGCGGGCCACGGATCCGGAACATGTTCTTTCCCTGGCGGTATACCATGATGCGACCGAGGTGATGACCGGCGATCTGCCCACCCCGGTCAAGTATCATAATGACGAGCTTCGTTCGGCCTATCGTCGCCTGGAGGACGTTTCCGCCGACCGTTTGCTGACGCTCCTGCCGGAGGATCTGCGTCCCGCCTTCTCCCCCTACCTGAAGCAGGAAAAGGGATATGACCGGGATGTGGTCAAAGCGGCAGACCGGATTTCCGCCTACATCAAATGCATGGAAGAACGGCGTGCGGGAAACCGGGAGTTTGATTACGCCGCGGAGAATGTACTCCGCAGCATCAGGGAAATCACCCTGCCCGAGGTGCATGATTTCCTGCGGGATTTCCTTCCCGCTTTCGAGATGACCCTGGATGAGCTCAACCATCCGACTCAGGAATAAGTGTTTACAGGAGGATCTTTCCATGAAACGTTTGATTTCGCTGCTGCTGGTCTTCTCCCTGCTGCTTCCCGTGTTCGCCCTGGCTGCGGAACAGGAAGTGACCGTGGAGGCCCTGGACGAAGATGATTTCAATGTCGACGAGGACGGCAACCTGGTTCTCACGGAGGAAGAAGAATCCCTTCTCCCCGAAGATGATCTGGATAAGATTGAGGAATTCGCCGAGCAGTTTGAGATTGACGAAACGGTCGATCTCAAAAACCTGGAGCTGAACGCGAACCTGCCCGACAATGTGATCAATGTCCTGCTGATCGGCCTGGATGTCCGCGGCACCCAGGAGAAGAAGCTGCTGCAGGAACAGGAGGAATATGCCAAGCGTGCGGATGTTCAGATGATCCTGTCCATCAATACCGATGACGGGTCCATCAAGCTGACCTCCATCGCCCGGAATACCTTTGTCGAGATTCCCGGCCGCAGGAACAAGTCTATCGTTGCCAACAGCTACGGCCACGGCAACTATGATTCCAACGGCAAATACAAATCCTGGACGGACACCCCGGAAGTCTGTCTGGCCACCGTCAACCGCAACTTCCAGATGAACATCCAGTATTATGTGGCCATCAATTTCTACGGCGTGGCATCCATCATCGAATCTCTCGGCGGGGTGGATGTGGACCTGAAAAAGAAGGAAGCCAAAGCGGTCAACGATTATCTGGCCAAGCACAAAAAAGCCATCTCCCGAACCTACGATGACAAGAAGGGCAACCGGGATCCCCTGAAGGTCCAGGACGGCACGCAGCACCTTGACGGGATCCAGGCCCTGATGTATGCCCGGCTGCGTTCTCTGAAGGGAGAAAACGACCTGAACCGGACCGGCCGCACCCGGCACCTGCTGGACTGCATGCTGAAATCCACGGTCACGCGGATCAGCGGCGGGGAGCTGGACCTGCTGGACCTGCTGATGAACTTTATTCCGTATTTTAAAACCAATATGAACCTGCAGACAATCTTCAGTGTAGCGACGGCTGTTCTGGGAAGATTCAGCCTGGAGAATCTGGATTCCGTCAGCTCCATGATCACTGAGTTCCGGATTCCGGAAGACAAAACCTATCATTACGACACTGCCAACGGTGCCTCTGTGACCGTGCTGAACAACAAACAGGCTACGACGGAATCCCTGCACAATTTCATCTACGGTTCCTACTATCCCGCGAACTGACAGCATATCACCGGAATACTGCAGGCGGTCCATCCGGACCGCCTGTTTTTTATCTGTTCAGTTCCCGGAAGCTTTTGTGTGCCATTTTCCAGTATCCCAGGCACATCCCGCCGTAGACCGCGGCGCCTGTCACCGTCTGGATGATCAGGTTCAGCCAGTTCTCCTGCGGCAGGAGCTTTCCCACTGCCCGGACGCACCCCAGCATGACCAGCCCGAACACTGCGTAGACCAGTACATATTTCAGGAACTGCCTGTAGGGCAGTTCTTTGCGAAGAATCAGATATTGCACCACCGGCACCGTCATTTCCGCCATCAGCGTCCCGATGACCGCACCCATACTCTTCATCCCGGGAATCAGGCAGGCGTTGGCGACCAGGTTCACCAAGGCGCCGCAGCAAACGCTTTTCACAAAGATATGATCCCGTTTCTGCGGCAGCACCACCTGGGTCCGGATCACATTGGCAAAGCCGATCATGATCAGCGTGAAAGAGAGCGGAATCATCAGCACCCCGGAATACCGGAAGTCTTCCCCGTAAAACAGGGGAGCAAAGCGATCCGCCACCGCGGCCACTCCGAAAGCCAGCGCGCTCACCATGCACAGGATGAGTTCCATGCTCCGGTCGATATGCCGGGCAATTCTTTCCGTTTCTCCAAGCAGCTGCATATGGGCCACTTTCGGCATCATCACCGTCCCAATAGCGGAAATAAACCCGCTCAGGCAGTAGATGATTTTCTCGGCGTTCTCATACAGGCCGTTCTCATCCAGCCCGGCGATGGTGCTGACCATGACCTTGTCCATCGTGCGGTAGATATTCACCGCCAGAACAGAGATAAAGAGTACCGCGCAGGGAGCCAGGTGCCGCAGGCTTTCGCGCATCGGCACCGGACGGTACCGGATCCTGCCCCGCAGCGAAGCGCCGCTCATCAGGTTCCCCAGCAGCGTCGCCAGGCTCCAGACAAAGCCATAAATCCACAGATCGCTCTTTTCTTTGACAAACAGAAAGACGCAGGCTGCCGCTGCCAGCTTCACAAAGGTGTTCCGCAGCGCAATCGGCTTGAAGATATCCAGGCCCATCAGGCACCAGTCAAAGCTGCACAGGCAGCTGACGCTCATCATCGTCAGATGCAGCGCAATGACCTGCTCCTCCCCGGCCACGAAAAAGACATAACCCAGCCAGGCCAGCAGCGTAACCCCGGCTACCGCCAACTGCATCTGCCAGACAGCGGAAAACGTTCTGTCCAGCTTTTCCCGGTCATCCCTCACCTGGGCAATGGTCCGCACTCCGTAATCGTTCAGACCCAGCATTCCGATCAGGCAGAAGATATAGGAAATACTCCAGGCTTTTGAATAAAGCCCCACCCCGTCCGTTCCCACCGTCCTGGACAGGTATGGGGCTGTCACGAGTGGCAGGAATACGGAGAACATGCGGTAAGCCACATTGTAGGCCGCGTTCTTTTTCGTACTCATGCCCATCCTCCAGATATCAATGATTACAGGGCCGCCTGAAGCTGCGGAAGCAGGGCGGACGCAATGCCGAAGTATACCAGCAGAGACAGGGCATCCACGATTGTGGTAATAAACGGACTGGCCATGACCGCCGGATCAAACCCCAGCTTCTTCGCCAGCATCGGCAGCGTACATCCCACCACCTTGGCGCACAGCACCGTAATCGCCATCGTCAGGCATACGGCCAGCGCTACCATGGCATCCACCCCGGGTGTTCCCAGCAGCAGTTTATCCACCAGCAGAATCTTCCCGAAGCAAAGGACGCTCAGCACCAGGCCGCACATCAGGGCGGTGCGCACTTCCTTCCAGATCACTTTCAGCAGATCCTTGAATTCCAGTTCGTTCAGGGACAGCGCACGGATAACCGTCACCGAGCTTTGGGACCCGGAATTGCCGCCCGTATCCATCAGCATGGGAATAAACGCGGTCAGGCAAACCAGTGCCTCCAGTTTCTTCTCGAAATTGGAGATAATCAACCCGGTAAAGGTGGCGGAAACCATCAGCAGCGCCAGCCAGGGAATCCGGTGCCTGAACAGATCGAAGGGAGAAGACCGGAGATAGGTCTTGTCACTCGGCGTCATACCGGCCATGATTTCCATGTCCTCCGTGGCCTCGTCTTCCATGACGTCCATGGCGTCGTCGAAAGTCACGATCCCGACCATCCGGTTGTCCCCATCCACCACCGGAATGGCAAGCAAGTTATACTTGCTCATCATCTTGGCTACTTCTTCCTGGTCGGTATGGGTCGTCACCGTAATCAGGTTTGACTCCATGATGCTGTCGATCGTCTGCAGGTCACTGGGAGCCAGCAGCAGACTCTTGACCGACACAGTCCCGACCAGCAGCCGGTTTTCCAGCACGTAGCAGGTATAGATCGTCTCCTTGTCCACCCCGGTCCGGCGAATTCGCAGGATGGCGTCCCCCACTGTCATATCCGGTGTCAGCTTGACATATTCCGTCGTCATCACGGAACCCGCGGAATTCTCCGGATACTGCAGGATCTCGTTGATCTCCTTGCGCATCTCCGGAGCGGACTGAGCCAGGATCCGCTGCACCACATTGGCAGGCATTTCTTCGACAATGTCCACCGCGTCGTCGACATACAGCTCGTCCATCACCTGGCGAAGCTCGCTGTCGCTGATGCCCCGGATCAGAGCTTCCTGCTGGTCGCTCTCCATCTCCACGAAGCTCTCCGCCGCCAGTTCCTTCGGCAGCAAACGGAATAGCAGCGGCAGCTTCTCCGTCTCCACGCCGGAAAAGACCGCTGCAATATCCGCCGGGTTCATGGTAATCAGGATATCCCGGATCGTTGCGTATTTTTTTTCAGAAAGCAGAGTTGATAAGGTGTTTTCCACTGTGACAGAATGCTCCGCCATGCTTGCTCCCTCCTGTTCCAGGATGATGAAGCCAGCAGTAAGCACACGACGCGTGCGGGCGGACGAAGCGGATATTCGGAATTAATACTGCAGGAACAGGAACGCCACGGCCTTCATGCTCCGCATACTTCGCCCAACCGGTATGCCGCTGCTACTCCCAGCGTCCATGACATTCCCTCCTTATTCATTTCAAACCGTATCGCCCTCCCGGCGGATTCCGGGTCAGGCTACCTGATTATTATATTCCCGTTTTTTCCTGTAAGTCAAGAAAAAAAGCGCCCGGTGAAGCGCTTTTTATCACTGCCTCGTGTTCCCTGTTTCCTGATACTGCAGGTACTTCTCCAGTTCCGCGATATACAGCTGTCCGACGGTGCTCGGAATCATGCTGGATTTCAGGATATAACCGATTTCCATCGTTCCGCCGATGTTCCGCTCATCTCCCTCGAAGGGAACCGTCACGTACTCCGGCCCGTTCAGCTCCTGGCAGATAATCCCGGAGCACAGCGTATATCCGTTCAGCCCAACCATCAGGTTCAGCATGGAAGCCCGGTCTGTCGTCTTGATCAGGCGCAGGTATTCCGCCGTGCTCATGATCTCCTCGGAGAAATAGAAAGACTCCGACGGCCCCTGTTCAAAGCTCAGGCAGGGATAATCCTCCAGATCCGCCATCCGGATCACCTTCCGTCCGGCCAGAGGATGCCCCTTCCACAGATAAACAGATGGCTCACATTTAATCAGGGAATGGAATTCCAACTGGTTGCTGCGCAGAATCTTCTCGATGGCCTTCCGGTTGAAATCGCTCAGGTACAGAATCCCGATCTCGCTCTTGGAGGCGCTGACATCCTCAATCACTTCCCGGGTTTTCGTCTCCCGGATCGCGAACTCGTATTCCTGCGTGTCAAACTGCTTCACCAGCTCCACAAAGCATTTCAGTGCGAAGGAATAATGCTGGGTGGAAATCCCGAATTTCTTCTTCAGCGTGCCGTTCTTCCCGTATTTTTCCTGCAGTCGTTCATACTGGTTCACCACCTGGCGCGCATACTGGATAAACTCCGCCCCGTCATTCGTCAGGGTCACGCCTTTTCCGCTCCGGTGAAATATGACGATGCCCAGTTCCTTTTCCAGCTCACGCATGGAGCTGCTCAGAGAAGGCTGGGCAACAAACAGGATCTCCGAAGCCTTGTTCAGAGAACCGATTTCGGAGATCGTGATGGCATAGTTCAGCTGTTGTATCGTCATGAAGATGATCCTTTATTCCGCTTCCTTACAATTGCTGGCCGCAAAGCATTCCCGGCACACCTTGCGGTAGCGCGTTCCCATTTTATCCTCAATCTTGGCGGGAATCAGATCCGTAATCCTGCCGCAGATCTCGCAGGTGCCGCGGAGCGCGGTATTCTCGGCCAGGTAGGCGGAGTAGTTCGGCTTCGGAACCAGCTTATCCTCCAGGCGCTCGAGCTTGGCGTGCGTATCTCCGATCGCGTACATCACCCAGGAAACAATCCAGCTCACCACCAGGCCGCCGACACCGATCAGGATGCACGGCACCAGCTGCATTGTCTTGCTCAAATACAGGTACACCGCCGCGCCGACTGCCCCCAGCATGCCGATGGCACACAGCGCAACAGCCAGACCTCTCACCTTGCGTCCGATATGTTTGAACATCCGATCAATCCCCTTTTCAACATTTTCATCCTGATGTTAATTTGTTACAGATATATTAATATATTGTTACTGTCTTTGTCAATATTATATTTTAATCTTTTTCGTCGTCCTTCTCGTCCTTCCTCTTCAGGTAACGGCTCCGGAATTCCTCATAGTATGTATCAAACTGATGGGTATGCTCCTGCTTCAGCGCCTCAGACATTTCGTGTACATCCAGCGCGTTTCCTTCCAGTTCAACCTGTACGATCGCGATATTGGAGCAGTGATCGGATACCCGTTCGAAGTCGGCAATCAGGTCATTGAAGACATAGCCGTTTCCGATGGTGCACTTCCCCTTTTGCAGACGGGCGGTATGCTTCTCCCGCATCTTGCGGCAGATGGCGTCAATCACCTGTTCCAGCGGTTCCACGCGGTAGGCGCTTTCCGAATCGCTGGCGAGGAAGCTTTCAATGGAAAGATTCAGGATTTCCGTGACTGCCTGCTTCAGCGTATTCATTTCCCGGCTTCCCTTATCGGAAAAAACAATCTTTTTCTCGGCCATTTCCTCCGCACGCTGGGCGATATTCAACGCGTGATCGCTGATCCGCTCCAGATCCGTGATTGCGCGCAGATACTGGCTGACCGCCTTGTTCTGCGTTTCCGTCATTTCCTGGCCGGTCAGTTTCATCAGGTAACTGCCGATTTTGTCCTCATACCGGTCCACAATTCCTTCCAGCGACGCAATCTCCTGAAGTCCTTTCGCAGAATAATCATCCAGGAGTTCAATCGCCCGGACCATGGATTTCCGGCTCAGTTCAGCCATCTTGCTGATGGTCAGGCGGGTCTGTTCCACCGCCAGCGTGGGATATGCGAGGAATCGTTCCTCCAGCCGGTTCATATCCCCGGTCTCCTCCGCTTCCTTCGGATCATCGGGAATCAGGCGGATCATCAGCTTTTCGATCAGCGGAATGAACCAGGCCAGCACCAGCACAGTTCCCGCACGGAAGATGGTGTTCGTCAGTGCGATAGTGAACATATTCATGGTGCTGCCCATAAAACTGAAATGCAGGAAGGCGTTCAGCCCGTAGAATACCGCGGCAAACAGGATCACTCGCAGCGTTTCAATCACCGGATAGGCAAAGGCCGCCCGCTTCCCTTCCCGGCTGGAGCCCAACCCGGAGAGAATGACAGGCGCGGACGCACCGATCGCGATACCGAGGATGATGGGCAGTGTTCCCTCAAACGTCAGCAGGCCTGTGCTGGACAGCGCCTGTAGGATACCGACGGAGGCGCTGGCGCTCTGCAGGATCGCTGTGAACAGCATGCCCAGCAGAATCCCCAGCAGCGGGTTGCTGAAGTTCGTCATCATCTCCACAAAACCGGGATCTTCCTTCAGTCCGGAAACGGCGCCGCTCATGGTCTTCATGCCGAACATCAGTACGGCAAAGCCCATCAGGATATCCCCGATATGAACCCACATTTTCTTTTTGGAGATCATCCGGATCAGGATGCCCGCGATCGCCGTCAGTGCGCTGAGGCCCTCCGTGCTCAGCAGGGCCAGCGCGGCGGATGTCCCCTCCCCGCCTACGCTGCTCAGGCAGATCACCCAGCCGGTGATACTGGTACCGATAACCGCGCCCATGATCACCGCCAGGGCCTGCCGGAGCCTCATCATCATGGAATTCACAAAGCCGACCACCATGACGCTGGTGGCAGAAGAAGACTGGATCACCGCTGTCACGCCGGCGCCAAGCAAAATGCCCCGGGGCGTCGTTCCGGAAAGCCTGTACAGAATCAGCTCGAGCTTATTGCCCGCCACCTTCTTCAGGCTGTCCCCCATCAGCGACATTCCGAACAGGAACATCGCCACTCCGCCCAGGAGCATCACGATGTCGATAATTTCCATATTCCCTCCGCGGCGCGTTTCCTCTTCGGCGTCTTCCGGACGCCAGCGCCCTCTCTGCCCTTCGTATTCCGGAGAAAATTATACCATACGGAGTAAGGCTTTTCAACGCTTTTTATGATTCATTCCTTCTCCGGTTGACTTTTCCCCGATTTATGGGATAATAGGTTCCGGAATTACCGGTTTCATAAAAATGCACATTGCAGGAAAGCAGGCGATCATCATGAAAACCAGACGTCTTACCAAGAAGGAAATGTGGATCTTTGCCGTCGGCCAGCTTGGCTGGTCCATCCTGGGCGGGATCGTCAACACCTGGCTGGTGACTTTCTATCTCCCCACCCAGAGTTCTGTCGACGCCGGCGCGAAATTCTATCTGCCCACCGGCCTGGTCATCTTCGGCGTGCTGACCGTTCTGGGGCTGATTACCTTTATCTGCCGGATTTTTGACGCGGTAACGGATCCGTGGATCGCTTCCCTGTCCGACCGGAGCACCAACCCGAAAGGACGGCGGATACCCTTCATGCAGAAGGCTTCCGTCCCCTTTGCAATCATCACCGTGCTGATTTTCTTTGCCCCCGTGGAAGCTGTCAGCACCGTGAATATCATCTGGGTGCTCGTTTTCCTGATTCTGTTCTACCTGTTCATGACCATGTACTGCACCCCGTACAATGCCCTGATTTCCGAATTCGGCAAAACACAGGAAGACCGGATGTACATCTCCACCGCAATTTCGCTGACATTCTTCTTCGGCACCCTGATCGCCTATCTGCCCTTTGTCCTGGCCGGCCCGCTGCAGCAGATGGTCAGCTACGCGTGGAGCTACCGCATCTGGTTTATCGTTCTGGCCGTGATCGCTCTGATCTGTCTGCTGGTTCCCGTCTTCCGGCTCCGGGAAAAGGATTTTGTGGATGCGCAGCCCAGCGAGAGCAACGCATTCAAAAGTCTTTCCAATACTTTCCGGAACAGGGATTTCCGCCGGTTTGCCGTTTCCGATATCGCTTACTGGATCGGCCTGACACTGTTCCAGACGGGCCTTCCCTTCTTCGTGAAGGTCTCCATGCAGCTGGATGAGTTCTATACCACCGTTTTCCTCGGCGCGATGACCGTCCTCTCCGCCTGCTTCTATCCGGTCGTTTCCAAACTGGTGGCCAAATTCGGCAAGAAGAAGCTGGTCATCTGCGGCTTCCTTGGGCTGGCCCTGGCTTATGTGATTACGGCGCTGATCGGCGTCGTTCCCGGCCTGACCGGAATCGTCCCCGGCGTCCTGATCGTCATCATTTCCGCCTTCCCCATGGCCCTGCTGGGCATCATTCCCCAGGCGATCGTAGCGGATGTGGCGGAAGAGGATGCCATCCTCACCGGCGAGAAGCGGGAAGGCATGTTCTTCGCCGCCCGCACCTTCGCCATGAAGTTTGGCCAGTCCGTCGCGATGCTGGTATTCACTTCCCTGGCTGTACTGGGAACAACCCAGAATCTGAAGAGCAACGACCTGACGGCCTCTCCCACCGGCCTGCGGATCGTGGCCATCGTCGCTGTCTGCTTCTGTGTGCTGGGGGCTGTGATCCTGTCAGCCTATGATGAGAAGAAGGTCATGAAGACCCTGAATGCCGATAACGGCGACAGGGAATAAGCTCCTTTGATACAGACGGGCGCGGTTCATTCCGAACCGCGCCCGTTTTGTTTTCCCGTTATCAGTCGTTGGAAATCTCCAGCGAATCCGTTCCCAGAATACCGCTCTTCACATTGCCCCGGAGAATCACATAAGTCCCGATGGCAGGGCTTTCTTTCTCATAGGCGTATTCAATCCGCCAGGAATTGTCGTAATAAGGATCCGCCAGCTCCGTGAGGCCGGATATTTTGCCGTAGGCAAAGTAGCTCTTTCCCTCATACGGATCCGGATGCGCCACGATGTTGGCTACCTGAACGCGCTCCAGCGTATTGCTCATAGCCAGCATGTTCAGGTCGGCCTGGGTGCCCGTATACTTCTCCTCCACGGTCACCGTCGTGTCTGTCAGCCAGTACTTGTCCAAAGCCTTGTTGTTTGTCCTGAACGTTCCCTTCACCTGTACCAGGGATCCGACCGGAGGCAGACTTGCCGGGTCTTCCGGAACGAATTCCCACTGCCAGTCGCAGCACCGGGTATTGTCCAGGTAGCCCCAGACATAATAACGTGTCATATCGC
The DNA here is from genome assembly GCA_947166385.1 of uncultured Clostridia bacterium. Classification (GTDB taxonomy): domain Bacteria; phylum Bacillota; class Clostridia; order Christensenellales; family Aristaeellaceae; genus Aristaeella. Next base: position 153,592 of record CAMVEB010000005.1, read on the forward strand.
TGAAGGAATCTTCAATCTTTCCGAGGACACCGCGCTTGGTCATAGTCTTCCCCAGATAGTTACCGCCCTCATCATTGGCAAAAATGTTCTGGGACAGCGCATATTCCATCTGATCCAGAATCACCGGAATCTTGTCCGTGTTTTTCGCGGTGCCTCCCGCCTGGGTGCTCTGCTGTCCATCATTTCCGCTGCAGGAAGCCAGCAGCATCATCGCCGAAGCCAGAATCAGAACCAGATACAGTCTCTTTTTCATCTCTCTTTTAACTACCCTTTCTGCCCAGACGGGCAATGATTGCAAAAATCAGGAACACCGCGATATCCACCGCAACAATGGTCGACCCTACCGGAGTGCTTCCTATAATCGAGATCAGCATGCCAACCAGCGAGCAGGTGACAGACAGCACCGCCGAGCAGATGGTCACGCCCCTGAAGCTCCGGAAAACCTGCATGGCGCTCATGGCCGGGAAAATGATCAGGGCCGAAATCAGCAGCGAGCCGACCAGATTCATCGCCAGCACGATGATGACAGCAATCATAACGGCAATCAGCAGGTTGTAGGCTTCCGCCTTTGTCCCTGCCGCCCGGGCAAAGTCCTCGTCAAACGTGACAGCGAAAATCTTGTTGTAGAACAGCAGAAAGATCACCACTGCCGCGATGGACAGCCCGATGCACAGCCAGACCTCCATGCTGCTCAGCGTCAGGATGGAGGTGGATCCGAACAGCGTCGTACATACATCGCCCGACAGGTTGCTGGATTTGGAAAACAGGTTCAGCATCAGGTAGCCCAGCGCCAGCGCCCCGACAGAGATCATCGCGATCGCCGCGTCTCCCTGCACCTTCGCGTTCTTCCCGCCCCGCAGCAGCAGAACCGCGGTCAGAATGGTAAACGGCAGGACAAACAGCATGTCGTTGCTCAGATGAAGCACGCCGGCCATCGCCATTGCGCCGAACGCCACATGGGACAGTCCGTCGCCGATGAAAGAGAACCGCTTCAGCACCAGCGTGACTCCCAGCAGGGAGGAGCACAGCGCGATGAGCGTCCCGACGATCAGCGCGTTCATGACAAAGGAGTTGGCAAGATACAGTCTCAATGTATCAAGCATGTTCCGTCCCTCCTTCCCCCGGCAGGAAACGCCTGGCAAAGTCACTCTTCCGGTAGTCTTCGATGCTGCCGAAAAACACTTCCCGCCCGACATGCAGGATATGCGTCGCGTAGCGCAGGGCAGCGGCCAGGTCGTGGGACACCATCATGACCGTGATGCCTTCCCTGTTCAGGGATTCAATCAGGTCATACATCTCTGCCGTCACTTTCGGATCCAGTCCGGAAACAGGCTCGTCCAGCAGCAGCAGTTTCCGCGTCGCGCACAGGGCCCTGGCCAGCAACACCCGCTGCTGCTGGCCGCCGGACAGCTGACGGTAGCTCCTGTCCCTGAAGGACGTGATGCCCATTTTTTCCATATTCTGCCGGGCCAGTTCTTTTTCTTCCTTCGTGTACCACGGACGTTTTCCGCACCGGGCCTGGCAGCCGGATAAAACAATTTCCCATACCGTTGCGGGGAAATCCCGCTGGACGATCGTCTGCTGGGGAAGATAGCCGATTTCATTCTCCCGCAGGCCGTCCCCCCATCGGATCGAACCGCCCAGATTTTTCTGCAGCCCCAGCACTGTTTTCATCAGCGTGCTCTTTCCGGATCCGTTTTCCCCCACGATGCACAGGTAATCCCCTGCGTTCACGGAGAAACTGAGGCCGGAAAGCACCGCGTGTCCTTCATAGCCGAGGGTCAGATCGCTGCAAACCAGTTGTGCCATCTTCTCGTCTCCCGTTCCTCAGTTCAGTGCCTGTTCCAGCACTTTCAGGTTCTCTTCCATCAGACTCAGGTAGGTGACTCCCGCTTCCGCGTCCCGGGATGTCGCCGCCTGCATGGAGTTCATGGTCAGAATCGGCCGGCTCTGATCCCGGGACGTACTGATCACCGTCTCAGCAATGCGGACATTCGCGTTTTCAATCGTCAGAACCGCGGGCAGGCCCAGTTCGTCCAGCTTCTGCGCCAGAAAAGCGATCGTCTGGAAACTGGCCTCGCATTCCGCGGAGCATCCGGAAAAGGCCGCAAAATAAGTCAGGCCGTAATCGTCCGCCAGGTAGCGGAAGGGGAACCGGTCCGCGAACAGCACTGTATGATACGCCGCCTTGTCCGTCATCTCCCGGTAAGCCTGATCCAGGGCATCCAGTTTCTCCAGGTAGGCTTCCGTATTCTTCCGGTACTCCCCGGCGTGAACATCGTCGATTTCACACAGCATGTCACAAAGACTCCGGCAGAGCAGCTGCGCGTTGTGAAGGCTCAGCCACACATGCTCGTCGGCTTCCTCCTCCTCTTCGTGCTCCTCATGCTCATGCTCTTCATGATCTTCGTCATCATGCTCATGTTCATGCTCGTGTTCCATGCCCTCCACGATTTCCTCCGCCTTGACCGCGTCTCCCATCGCATCCACCAGGCTCAGACTCTTCCAGTCCGGATTGACGATCACCCGGGTTACATCGTCCACCCAGCCATCGCTTTCCCCGCCGACATAGATAAACAGGTCGGCGTTCTGCACATTCAGAATATCCGCCGCGGTCGGCTGGAAGGAGTGAAGGTCCACACCGCTGTCCAGCAGCTGGGTGACTTTAATCCGTGCGTTATCCCTGCCGGCAATTTCCCTGACCCAGTCACAGATCGGGAAAATCGTTCCCACAATGTGGATTTCCTTTTCCTCAGCCATCACGGGGCTGATCGCCATACACAGAACCATCATGGCCGCCAGAAGCGCGGCTGTCATTTTTCTCACCATTTTTCTATCCTCCGACTGAATGATTTGTTTGAAAGCACAGAAAAAAACAGGAATTCAGCCATATGCCAAAACAGGCGCTGCCTGTAAGGCGGCGGAAATCAGAAGAAATCCGTGGCAAAATCCCTGATTCTGTGCAGTTCAATTATTCAGCCGGACTTTCCATCCCACCAGCGTGCAGCCGGCCTTCAGGACATCCGCGTTCCCCGCGGAGCATGCCCGGAGGGCAGCCACCTTTGTCAGGACCGCGCGGACAGCAATGCCCAGCAGCGCAAAACTGCACAGCAGGGCAATCTGCTCCGCGACCCGATCGCAGGTGCGGCAGCACTTCCTGGAGCAGACGTGGCCGGAGGCACTGATGATAAACACGGCAGAAGCTGCCAGTGTCAGCAGCATCCCGACACAGAGTACCAGCGCCAGAATCCGTTTCCGATTCTTCACCGTCCGTCCCCTCCTCTCCGGTCTTCCGAAAAACTGACTTATTTTAGTTTCCCGGCTGTGTTTTGTCAATACAATCCGCCGGTTTTAACCGCAGGAAATACATACCGGCCTCCCGCACAGCGCAGGAGACCGGTATCTTTTATCGTTCTTACCGGGCAACTTTGATGTCATCCACCCGGCTGAGCTGGTATTGACCGTCTTTCTTTGCCAGATAGGCCAGACAGAGACCGGTGGTTCCTTCCGCATCCGACAGCTTTTTTCTGCACAGCACGCAGAAGGCGGTGTCCGTCTTGTCCCTGGCCACCACCAGCAATGCTTTGTAGGACGCGCCGGCAAGCCCGGCCGTAGCCTTCTTCAGGGCTTTGGTGACTTTGCTGTCGACCTTCAGCGCGCTCTTTTTCTGCGCCAGCTTCCATCCTCCCGCGGGTTTTTCCTTCAGGTGGATTGTTTTGATTTTTGTAATCTCGCACTTCCCGGCCAGATCCTCATACACATAAGCCAGGCACAGGTTGTTCTTCGGGGTCAGGGTCACGGTGCTGCCGTATCCCAGAATGCAGTAATTGGTTCCGGCCACGACCTGGGTCCCCAGCGAGGCCAGCGGCTTCACCTCATATCCGGTATATTCCTCCATACCCTTCTCCAGGGCTTTTCGGGCCTGTGCATCCTTCAGCATGGCGCTCGCGGTAGTCCGAATCTCCCATCCGCCCGTTACCGCCGCGGATGCAACGGTGCACACGCCGCTCAGAAGCAGCACCAGCGTCAGGATCCATGCGAACATTTTCTTCATTTCGGGTTTTCTCCTTTACTTTATGCTCTTCACAAAACATGATATACCTTCATCTTTTGATACGAATCCCTGCATCATTTCGCCGGTATGATATCATGTTTCTTCCTGTTTTGCAAATCACGCCCCCTGCGGTTCATGGTGCCCCAAAAATCCGAGCCAAAAAAATTAATTTTCATCTTGCTGCCATCCCTGCAGGCAGCTGCGTATCAACTGGTGTCCGGCAGATAAACCGGACAGAATAAAACGAGAGAACCCGCCCGACAAACAGGGCGCTGAAAGGAAGGTAAATACCATGAAGAAACTGATGAAAACCGCTATGATCGTCCTCGCCATACTTGCTCTGATGATCCCCGTCTTCGCTTCCGCCGGTTCCGTGTCCGGCACCGTCTCCGCCTCCAACGCCGGGTACGGTTCCATCTCCAACGCCATGTACGGCTACGACATGTGGGTAAACTGCGCCAACGGCAAGCGCCTGAACCTCCGCGAACAGCCCAGTACCGGCAGCCGCCGCATTACCCTGCTGGATAACGGCACCCATCTCCAGGTTCTCGATCACTGTGCCAACGGCTGGGTGGAAGTCCGCACGGACAACGGCACATACGGCTATGTGCAGAAGCAGTTCCTGGTTGACCGGAAGCCCGGCAAGTATGAGATCACCGAGCGGGAAGACAACTTTGTCACCGTGAACCCCTACACCGTGGTCGCCAAAGCCCTGAATGCCCGGACCAGCGAGAGCGTCGGCCTCCGCGTAAAGCCCAATAAGACTTCCCAGGCGATCCGCCGCCTGTACGAAGGCGATGAGCTGGAGGTGCTCGCCGTGGGACGGACCTGGAGCAAGGTCTACGATCCGGCAACCGGCAAGACCGGCTATGTTGCCAACGACTACATCCAGCGGGTCTGATTCCCTCCGGATGAGCGCACCCGGGTTCAAACGAACCCGGGTCGTTTTTTATGGTCCTTTATATGCCATGCAAAGCATTGTCAGATCGTCAAACTGTTCCGCGTCCTTCACGAAGGCATCCACAGCCTTCCGCACGTTATTCAGCAGTCCCTCGGGCCCCGCGTCCTTCTCTTCGTTCAGCGCGTCAATCATCCGCTCTGTCCCGAAGAGTTCCTTCTCCGCGTCCGTCGCTTCCGGAACGCCGTCCGTATAAACGAACAGTTTGTCTCCCGGGCTGAGCTGCAGCTCGTACTGCTTAAACCGGAGCCCCGTCATCCCGCCGACCACAAATCCATGCGGATCCTTGTACAGTTCAAAGCTTCCGCCGGCGCGCTTCAGCGCCGGATACTCATGCCCCGCGTTCGCGGCAACAAGTTTGCCGGTCGAAATCTCCAGGATCCCGATCCAGGTCGTCACAAACATCTCCGCCTGATTGTTGGAGCAGATGGAGTCATTCGCCTTCGCCAGGATTTCCGCCGGGCTGCTGCCCATCATGGCGATGTTCTGCAGGATGAGCTTGGAGGTCATCATAAACAGCGCCGCGGGAATGCCTTTTCCGCTGACATCCGCGATCACCAGGCACAGATGGTCCGGATCGGTCAGGAAGAAATCATAGAAATCGCCGCCCACTTCCTTCGCCGGATCCATCAGGGCAAAGATGTCAAACTCCTTCCGGTCCGGGAACGGCGGGAAAATATGCGGCAGCATGGATGCCTGGATCGTGGCCGCCATATTCAGCTCGGCGCCGATGCGTTCCTTCTCTGCTGTCACCTTGCGGACCTGTTCCACATATTCCGTCGTCTTCCGGGTCATCATGGCAAAGGATTCCGCGAGGATTTCAATCTCGTCCCCCGTCCGGTAGGCATCCTCCATCTGGAAATCAAGATGATCCTCTTCCAGTTCGGAAATCCGTTCCGCCATCGTGTTCAGCGGCTTGACGATCCTTTTCCCCTGCCATAAAGCCACGCTGCAGAGTCCTATCAGGAGTACCGTCAGAACACTGAAAAACGTCAGGTTCAGCTGAGCATTCTTCTCTCTGTAAGCGTCGGACGCTTCTTCCTCAATCCTGTCGAAACTTTCCTGAAGATTCCTGACCGGCTCGGTCACCTTGTCCTCGCTGAACAGGGAAATCATGGTCCATCCGACTGTTTCCACCGGTACACCGACCATGAAATAAGCGCCGCTGTCCAGATGCACCAGCCGGAGATCCGTCGGCCCTTCCTGCGCTTCCCGGATGAAGGCCGCCAGTTCCTGATTGTCCGACTGACGCAGATCCTCAGCCGCTCCGCTGCTCTGCACGATGAATTCATCGCCCTTCACCGTGGAAACCACCGCATGGCCGTCCCGGTTGATGACCAGGTTATAGCCGCCGTCCTTCTCGGAAGCCTGCATGGTCTGCTGCATCGTATCCAGGAAAAGGTCCGTCCCGATCACCGCGCACAGCTCGCCGTTCGATCCGTAAACCGGCGCCGCGCAGACCAGGCTCAGTTCCCCGGTGTTGGCGTCCACCTCCACATCCGTGAAAATCAGTTTCCCCTCTTCCACCGCCTGCTTATACCAGAACCGGGTGCGGGCATCGTATTCCAGCAGCATGCCCTGTTCATCGAACCAGCTGCCCGAGCTCCGGCTGACCGACAGGAAAGCGCCTTCCGGCAGCGCCATATACACATTATCCGTATGGAAGATTTCACAGACCGAAATCATGATTTCCGACATGTTTGCCGCCAGGCCGACCCTCGCCTGGAATGCCGGATCAAACGTGTCCACTCCGGGGGCCGGAATCATCTGAGCCACCAGCTCCCCGTCCTGGGCGGCATCCGGCCCGCTGTAGGATTTGAAGCCGTAATGATCCGGGTCCGTAAAGATCTGACCCGCGTTTTTGCACAGCATGGTCACCCGGGACTGCGCATCGCGGAAAATTTCGTCCGCGACATACGCTTCCAGTTCTGTGATCCGGGTCAGTTTCTCCCGGGTTGCCTGCGTCATGGTCGCCTCGGCAATCTCCGTCATGGACGCGACCTGCCTGAGCCTGGTTTCTGTCGTCCGCTGGTCAACGATCCTGTTCCGGTACACGCTCAGCAATCCAAAGGAAACGGCAACCAACCCTACCGTGACCAGGATCACCAGGAACAGCTTCCCCCTGATTCCCCTGAAATATTTCGAACCGGTCTTCTTCAAAGTCTCTTCTCCCCATCTGTCCGGAGTTCCGCTCCGTCCCCGGACTGTTTCATTCTCCGCTGTTTTCCCGGCAAATTTGTTTTATCATACCACATTCGGGCGAAAATTGCGAGCATACAGCACCAGGGCCAGGCCCGCGCTCAGCACGTCCGCGATCAGCGGGGCAACCAGAAATCCGTTATACTGGGCAATCGCCGTCGCCGCCAGAAACACTGCGATAAACAGAATTCCCTGCCTGCTGAGCGACATGATCAGCGCCGGAACGGGTTTCCCCGTTGCCTGGAACAGGCAGGTATACAACAGGACAATCGCGCAGAAAACCATCCCGGCAATCTGCCACCGCATCATGACCGCGCCGTCCCGGATAATCCCCGCATCCTGTATAAAAATCCCCATCAGCGGCTCCGCCAGCAGGAAAACTGCCAGTGACTCCGCCGCAGCTAGCCCGCACAGAAACACCGTGCAGAAGCACAGCAGCTGCCGGAGTTTTTCCCATTCCCTGGATCCGTAAAGAAATCCGAACAGCGGCACCCCGCCGAAGGAGAAGCCAACCAGGATCAGCATCACGATCATCGTAATCCGCAACACAATGCCCAGCGCGGCAATCTTCTCATCCCCGTAAGGCAGCAGAAACTGGTTCATGAACACAATGCAGACGCTGGACGCGATATTGGTCAGCGCCGCTGTAAAGCCAACGCTGAAAACCTGGCTGCACTCCTCCCGGCGCACGCGGCATTTTCGGGGATCCACGGACAGGCAGCTGCTCTTTTTCAGAACAAAGAACAGGCACAGCAGATCCGTCAGCGTATAGCCCAGCACGGTGGCCAGCGCCGCACCGAACGCGCCCCATCCGAGTCCGCTGATAAAGATCGGATCCAGCACAATGTTCAGCAGCGATCCGGCCACTGAACCAATCATGGACAGGGTGGACATGCCTTCGCTGCGGATCAGGTTCGAATGGATGAAGGAAAGGATGACCAGCGGAGCTCCTCCGACAATCACCAGATAGTAAGCCTTTGCGGATTCAAAGGTCTGCCCGCTCGCGCCGAGGAGCCCGAGCATCGGGCGGCACAGCAGCAGAAGCGGCACAGCAATCACGATACCCGTCAGGATGGATACCCAGAAGCAGAAGGAACTGATCCTCCGGCTGCTTTCCCAGTCCCGGCTGCCCAGGAGCCGCGAAATCAGGGAGCTTCCGCCCTGCCCGAAAATGTTGCCGATCGCCATCAGCGCCGTAAACATCGGCCCGCATACGGACACTCCCGCCACCAGCACCGCGTCGTTGGTCCTGCCGATAAAGTAGGTGTCCGCCAGGTTATACACCAGCGTGATCACCATGCTGAATACCACCGGCAGCGCCAGCTTAAAATAGGTGGGAATCACCCGTTCCGTATCAAACACCTTTTTTTCTTCCATTTTCGCTGCATCTCCCTTCACAGCTCATTCATCGGCCGCCAGACAATCACCGTCATCGTAACAAAGCAGGCCGTTGCCCCTGTCAGCTGGCTGATCAGTTCCGCCCAGAAAACGCCGTGTACCCCCAGCCCGAGATTCGGCAGCAGCAGTGTCAGCGGCGCCACGAGCACAATCTTTCTCAGCAGCGAAAAGAACAGCGCGTAGCGCGGATAATTCAGCGCCACAAAAGTCGATTGCCCGGCCTGCTGCAAAGCCATAAACGGGAACGCGCCGAAATAGATCCGTGCGCTGATCACCGCCGTTCCGATCAGCTGCTCGTCCGAGGTGAAAATCCGGATCAGCGGTTCCGGAATAAACATGATCAGCGCCCACATGATCAGGTTGATGGACAGGCCGCTCAGGAATGTGAAACGGATGCTCTCCGAAACGCGGCGGTACAGTTTCGCTCCGTAGTTATAGCTCATGACGCTCTGGGCGCCCATCACAATCCCGCTGTTGGGCAGGCTCATCATCTCCCGCAGGGAATTGATCAGGCTCATGGCTCCGACATAAACCGTGCTCACCGCTCCGCCCCACGTTTTGAGCATAATGTTGACGATGGCCTGGGTAATGCTGTTTGTCACCCGGAAGGTAAAGCCCGTAACACCCAGATGGACGATCCGCCCCAGTTCCTTCCTGTCCAGGCAGAACCCATTCAGGCGCAGGGAAGCCCGCCTGCTCCGGAGGAAAAAGAGAATCCACAGCGCGCTGGCCGTCTGTGATGCCACCGTTGCCAGCGCCGCGCCGCGGATGCCCATATCCAGGGTATAAATCAGGAGAGGATCCAGCAGAATATTCAGCGCAGCCCCGATGATCACGGTCATCATTCCGATCCGTGGAAACCCCTGTGCGCTGATGAACGGATTCATTCCCAGGCTGATCAGCACGGGAACGGTCCCGAGAACATAGATCCGGAAATACCCCATCGCCGCCGGGAGCGTCGTTTCATCCCCGCCGAGCCAGCGCAGGGTCACCGGAGCGGAAAAATAAAGCAGAACCGTCAGGATCACCCCTGTGATCAGGAGCATGGAAAAAGAAGTCCCCATGATCCGCTCCGCTTTCCCGTCTTCCCTGCTGCCGCGGGCGATCGTCGCCAGGGTGGCGCCGCCGGTTGAAAACAGATTGGCAAAGGCCCCGATCAGCGTGATCAGAGGAAAGCAGATCCCCAGCCCGGTCAGCGCCAGCGTGCCGCCTTCCGCCATGTGGCCGATATACATCCGGTCCACAATGTTGTACAGCACATGAACAAACTCGGCCAGCATCATGGGCAGACCGAGTTTCAGGATGATCCGGGAGACTTTTCCGCGGGAAAAATCACCCGCTGCTGTCTTTGTCGTCTTATTCATCGGTGAAATCCTTTACGGCAGGATCAGATTGAAAATCACAGCCGTCACAATCCCGGAGAGCGCGCCGACGACCACCTGGCGACCGGTATGCCCGACAAATTCCTTCAGCGTTTCCACCGGCGTCATTTTTCCGCGGCCCATGGATTCCAGCAGTTTCAGCATGTTGTTGATCACTTTGGCCTGTTTCCCTGTTTCCTGCCTGACTCCGACCGCGTCATGCATGACAATCACTGCAAGAATGGTGGCAACGGCAAACAGCGGAGAATCCCATCCGCACTGCAGTCCCGTCGCCGTCGCGACCGAGGCCACAATCGCCGAATGGGCGCTCGGCATCCCGCCGTCGCCCAGCAGGCGTTCCAGTACAAACTTTTTATTGATAATCCAGTAAATAATGACCTTCGAAATCTGTGCTCCCAGCCAAGCGATAAAAGCAATCAGCAGAATCCTGTTATAAAACATCCGAACCGCCTGTCCTTCCCTTCCGTGTCCCTAAATCAGAATTCCGTCACAATGATCAATCTCATGCTGAACAATCTGTGCCTGAAAGCCATCCAGCATCCCGATATGCTCCTTCATCTGCGCATCCTGCCAGGCCAGGCGTATGCTCTTGTAGCGCGTGGTTTTCCGCACGCCGTCCAGCGACAGGCAGCCTTCCTCCGTCTCAAATGGCTCTGACTTGCTGAGAATTCTCGGGTTCAGTATGGTAACGACCATCGGCCCTTTCGCTATGGCAATGATCCGCTTCCGGTAGCCGATCATATTGGCCGCCATACCGACACAGTGATCCTGATTTGCCCGAAGCGTATCGGCCAGATCTTCCGCAATGGGAAGATCCGCCGCGGTCGCCTCCCTGGACTTCTGGCTCAGCCATATCGGATCCCGGATAATTTCGCGGACCATATCCCATGCCTCCCGTTTTTCTCCTTCATAATCGTCCTGAATGCCTGTGCATTTTTGTACAGTATAACAGATTTTATGCCTGCGGAAAAAGTGTTGATTTTTTTTTATTCCTGTGTTATAATCCCTTTCGTTGACCGCTTGGGATTATAGCTCAGTTGGTTAGAGCACCACGTTGACATCGTGGGGGTCATAG
>CAMVEB010000006.1 GCA_947166385.1 uncultured Clostridia bacterium
TCATTTCCTTATCCATGGTTGCATCCTTTCCGCTGCTGTGCAGCCGTTCAAATCAGGGTCTCACTGGTTGATATGAAACGAATTGCCCGATGGCAGTACTTCTGGAAAAAATTCTGGTAACTGGAAGAGTAATTTCGTGAGCCAGATGCTCTTTGATCGACAACGGCACATCCGGACTGTCCTGCGGCTACACGTCACAACGCGAGCCCTGCCGCCGTTTAATCCCATTATATTCAACATGTCCAAAATTGCAATGGAAAGAGGTGAACTTTTATGGCTGAAACCCTGCGCGAACTGGCTGATCCCCTACTTGTGTGAAAAGGATATTCGGGGACTGATTAAAATGCCTTTCAGCCGGCACTGGATCATGCACATCGAAGCCATGCGGCGAATCAAGAACAGGCTGTGCAAGCTGGCGCGAAAGGGCGTGGACCCCATCCGGAGCATACCTGATGAAGCGGAAACCATTGACGGATGAGACAGAACAGATATATAAATTGATGGAGGGCATCATGGATCAATGGCTGGAAACCAAACAGCTTCCGGTGCATTATGTCTCGGCGGCAGGAGTGGTGTATAAAGACGGCAAAGTCTTGCTGATCCGGTCCGAAAGAAGGGGATGGGAGTTCCCCGGAGGGATCGTGGAACAGGGCGAAGCGCTCCTGGACGGCCTGAGGCGCGAGATCTTCGAGGAAAGCGGATCGTGACATTGAGTTCGTAAGCGACTGCATCATCTGACAGAAAAATGTCTGTTGTGGTATCTTTGAGTATCTCAGGTTTTTTCTCAAATAGTCTTGACCTTACACTTAACTGCAATGATACCTTCCCCGTGAGGAGGTTGGGATATGATCACGATCCAGGGATTCGCAAAGCTCTGCAGATGCAGCACCCAGACACTGCGGTACTATGACCGTATCGGCCTGCTGACGCCGGCAAAGGTCGATGAATGGACAGGATACAGGTACTATGAAGAAGAGCAGGCGCTGCTGTATGTGAAGATCAAAAATCTGCAGCAGGCGGATTTCTCCATTGAAGAGATCAAAACGCTTCTTTCGGGAGATGACGATCTCCTGACAGCAGCATTTGAACGGAAAATCAGGGAACAGCAGCAGAAACTGGAACGGATCCGGGAAATACAAAGATCGTATCTCAAAGAAAAGATGGATATGCAGAGACTGGTCAACGCAATCATCGGGTTTGTGGAAGGACAGCTGGACAACCCGGCCCTGTGGGAGGAATTCGGCATCAGTACGGATCGAAAGGCAGAGATGACAGCAAAGGCCCACGCGATGCTGGCTGATATGATGACCAAAAACAAAGAAACGCTGGAGACCGTTACCATGACCATGGATGATAAGGCGGTTACCGGGGTTGAGAACGTGATCCGGGCTTTTCAGGACGGCAGCCTGGATTCCGCTGACAGAATCCTTGTCAACCCTGACGGGACAGAAGAACCCAACCGGGTTCCGGAAGACGCCGCTGTCGTTTTCGAGCGTCACGGATGGTCCCATATCTCTGAATGGATCAGGGATATGCCCATCCTGAATGAAGAGGGAGAGCGTTACTGCGTATTCGGACTGACGGAAGAAAGTGCGGTCAGATATACCGGTCTTCCCACAATGATGCTGGTCATGATGGCTTCTGAGATGGATGAACTCAAAGGGGGTGTGACGTGCAATACTGCACCCAGCAAGGACGGACAGAATCATTTTACGCTGCTGTATAAAAACGGTAAACAGCTAACTCAGTAGCGAATTATACGCAGTGCGGCAGAAGAAAAGCAGCAGGCACGAAACCTGCTGCATTCTGCCGCAGTGCGTATAATTTCCATTGCGGCCTTCCAAGTATAAAGGAATTTTGGTATGATGAAAGCTGCTCGAAAGCCGCAGTCAGAGTAACTTAATCGGCTGGGAAACGAGCTGCCGCCGAAGACGGTTTAGTTCAATCGGGATTTTTGGAGGAATATATGGAACAAAAGCTATTTTCGGAATTGCGCTCATTATATGTGACAACCAAAGAGCGTCCTAATGAAATCAGAATCAGGATTCGTATGCGGGATCTGATCGCCCCGGACGCTCTTCGCCATGCCGTGGATACTACCATGGAAAGATATCCGTATTTCTGTGTGGAATTGCAGAAAAAAGACGGACAATACATTTTTGCGGAAAACCATCGCCCTGTGGTGATTACAAATTCGCTCCATGGCGTGGCTTTGAACTCCGAGGCTTCCAATTTTCACATGATTGCGTTTTGCTGGGAGGACAACTGGATTATACTGGATGTTTTCCATGGGATGACAGATGGGACGGGCGCCTATGAAGTGGTAAGAACGCTTCTCTATTACTATTGTTCCGAGCGGTACAACGTCAAGCTGAATGATGAGGGTATTCGTCTGGCTGGGGATGAAATATCCGCGGAGGAGTGGGACGACCCTGTAGCGAACAGAGCCGATTTACCGAGTCCAAGACGAAATGAACAAATGTCTGACGCACTGAATCTGATCGCATCTGCGGGACTGGAGGAGGATCACCGGCCTACTGTTTACAGCATCGCCATTTCCGAATCTGAATTCATGAAATTCAATCTGGATAACGACGGCAGCCCTGGCACCATGGTCTCTCTGCTGCTCAGCCGGGCCATTGCGAAGTTATTCCCGGAGGCGAAGGACATCATCCGCATCACACTGTGCGTGAATCAGAGGAAAGCACTGCACGCGCCACTGGCGCACCAAAGTCTGGTCGGCGGCGCATTCCTGGAGTATAAGGACAAGATGCGCGACTGGCCCCTGGACCTGCAGGCCACTGGCTACCGAGGCATGGTGTTTGCCCAGACCCAGGAGGAAAATGTGCTGATGGGAGCAGCCTCCATGAAGGGGATCAATGGCTTGATTCTCTCCAAAGGGAGCGACCAGGAACGCCTGGGGGTGGCAGGATATATCAACGCGCTGGCGGCCAGGGTCGTCACGGCCAACGTGAGCTATGTCGGCAAGGCCAACTATCAGGAAGCCGAGCAGTATATCCGTGATTTCCGGCTGTGGACGTCCTCGGCAGCCAATGGCCTGATCGTTGAAATATCCGCAGTGAATGGACGCTTCACCCTTGATTTTCTACAGACGTTTTCCAACCCCATATTCGTGAACGTCTTCCTGAAGGAGCTGGAGGAGAACGGAATCGTGTACGACCTTCAGGATGTCAATGAGCTGGAGCTTGCGAATATAAAGTTACCGTGGACAGAGTGAAACCGGGTTGACGAGATGATGAATATGGCCCGCAGACACATCTCCTACTACGGCTGGGTTCAGGGTGTGGGTTTCCGCTATCGTGCCCGCCATGCCGCAGAGCTGTATGGCTGTACCGGCTGGGTGCGGAATGAATGGGACGGCAGTGTCACCATGGAGATCCAGGGGACGGAGGACGCCATCGACAAGGTGATCCTGGCAATAGAAGCCGGGAGATATGTCAAGCTGGACGTCTTGGATCTGGTATCTCTTCGAACAATTCCATTATTCGATCCAACGAGAGTACTTTGATCTTCTCCAATGTGCCTCTCCTCGTTGATTCTATTCGCTTTGTGACGCTTCGAATCCTTTTGGTTAATTGGCAATTTTGGTTACCATTCTTTACATTTTGGATCCCTCTTTAAATGAGACTGCCCTGGGAAAAACTTGCTAAACCCGTGACTTTTTTGATAATATATCAGCGACTCGAAGGACGGATAATGAACGAGAATCATCAGATAAACTGGAGCCCTGAAGAGAAACAGCTGCAAAGCCTGACAGAAACAACAAAGATGATCGGTTGTTCAGGGTCTCTGTGGGAAGCACTTTGGCTTCGGTCAGTATGAAAGGAGTTTTGTCATCTGGCCCGAATGATACATGAGCGCTCAGAGGCGTTGACCTGATCATTCCGGCAGATGATTGAAACAGAATGAAGGAGGTTTCAATCATGAGGTCATCGGATCCGGGAGCATCTGCCGGGAAAAGACGTATTCGCCTTTTCTCTTTCTGCCTGCTCATGACTGTCTTTATGAGCTGGGCAATTCCTGCAGGCGGAGAAAACGGGAAGTTTTCCACGCTGGCCGATTTTATTGGCAAGTCGATTTCCATGTTAAATGGAACAAATTTTGATTCTCACATGGATAAAAATGAAGTCCTGCAGGGAAATGTAAAAATCCTGTATCAGAACAGCGATGTGGATTCCATCACCTCCGTGCTGTCCGGAAAGAGCGACGCTCTGGTCATGGACATGCAAAACGCCGTGGTTCTGGGGTCCGAGTATGACGAGCTGATGATCTTTCCTGAAGTTGTTTGTGATGATTCTTATGGCTTCGGATTTAAAAAGGGCAGTGACCTCGTTGCCCCATTCAATCAGGCCATGGCAAAGCTCAAAAGCCAGGGCCTGGATGAGGAGATGAAAGCCAAATGGATGGGGCAGGACGAAAGTCAGAAGGTCCTGATTGAGCAGGATTGGGAGGGAAAAAACGGTACCCTGCGATTCTGGGTGAATACCGGTACGCCCCCCATGTCCTATCTGGGACCGGACGGCACGCCGATCGGCTATTCTGTTGATTACGTTTTGCACGTTGCGCGGGAAATGGATTATAAGGTTGAAATCACCGAATGTGCTTTTGACGGATTGATTCCTGCGCTGCAGGGCGGAAAGGCAGACCTGGCCGGCCGGACCATGTCGATCACAGAAGAGCGGAAAAAAATGATCGATTTCTCAGATCCCTTCTTTTCCGGTGGAAGCGTTTTTGTGGTGAGGAAGGACCGTGTCAGCGAAGAACTTCTGGCTTCGTCCGCGCCTGCCGCTGCCGGCAGCGTGTCTGCAACCGGAGATCAGAACGGCAAATACACAACTCTTGCTGATTTTATCAACAATAAGATTTCTGTCCTCACAGGCACGTCTTTTGATATTCATCTTGAAAACAATTCGGCGATTCAGGGAAATGTAAAAATTCTGTATCAGAACAGCGATGTGGACTCCATCGCTTCTGTGCTGTCCGGCAAGAGCGATGCGTTGATCATGGATATGCCTAACGCTGAAATCGTTGTTTCCGAGCATCAGGAATTCATGATCTTCCCCGAAGTGGTTCAGGAAGATTCCTATGGTTTCGGTTTTCAGAAGGGCAGTCCTCTGGTCGCTCCCTTTAATGAGGCGATGCAAAAGCTTCTTGCGCAGGGTCTGACAGACGAGATGACGGTAAAATGGATGGGCACTGACGAGACAGCGAAAGTTCTGATCCCGCAGGATTGGGAAGGGAAGAACGGCACCCTGCGATACTGGGTGAATACCGGTACGCCCCCCATGTCCTATCTGGGCCCGGACGGCACGCCGGTCGGCTATGCCATCGATTTTGTGCTCCATGTTGCCCGGGAAATGGATTATAAGGTTGAAATCACCGAATGCGCTTTTGACGGATTGATTCCCGCGCTGCAGGGCGGCAAGGCCGATCTTGCCGGGCGAAGCATGTCCATTACAGAAGAACGGCTGAAGAAAATCGATTTCTCCGATCCGTTCTATCGCGGCGGTTCCGTTTTTGTCGTTCGCAAAAGCGATGTGAATCCGGTGCTCTTAACGAGTCTGAGTACGGAAACAGTGCAAAACGAAGACACCTCTTTCTTCGCGTCAATCAGCGCGAGCTTTAAACGTACTTTCGTGGAGGAAGATCGGTGGGCTGTTTTTGTATCCGGGTTGCTGAACACGCTGCTGATTACTTTTGCTTCCATGATACACGGTTGCATCCTTGGTTTTGCCCTGTTTTTCCTCTGCAGAAAGACAGGAAACCACGTTCGCAGGATTGTGCAGAGTGTCACAGGCGTGATCGTCGGCATCCCCGCGGTGGTGCTCCTGATGGTGCTTTTCTATGTCGTTTTCGGAAGAAGCACCATTTCAGGCATTATCGTTTCGATTATCGCTTTCACGCTGACATTCGGAACTTCTGTGTTTCATATGCTGGAGACCGGAACCGGCGCTGTGGAACGCGGACAGACAGAAGGTGCGTATGCGCTGGGCTTTAATGACAATGAAACATTCTTCAGAGTGATTCTCCCTCAGGCTCTGATGCATGTTTTGCCTATTTTCAGGGGCGAGGTTGTTTCGCTGCTGAAAGCAACGGCGGTCGTAGGTTATATCGCCGTGCAGGATCTGACGAGATCCGGGGACATGGTGCGAAATCGTACCTTTGAAGCCTTCTTCTCCCTGATTTCAGTCGCGGTGATTTACTATGTGGTCGGGAAACTGCTCGGTTTGCTGATCACCGGCATTCAGAAAAAAATCGATCCGTCCCGGCGCAGTGAAAAACAGATTCTGAAGGGAGTGAATGTTCATGTTTAAGATTGAGAATATTTCAAAGAAATTTGACAACGGGGTCGAACCGATTCACGATCTGAACGCGGTCATTCATAAAGGGGATGTCATTTCCCTGATCGGCCCATCGGGCACGGGAAAGTCAACACTTTTGCGCTGCCTGAACATGCTGGATCCGCCGACTTCGGGAGATATCTATTATAAAGGAGAAAAAATCACCGAAAAAGGGTATGACCTGACCAGGCTGCGCAAGCATGTTGGAATGGTTTTCCAGTCGTTCAATCTGTTTAACCACCTGACTTCCATTGAAAATATCATGATGCCGCAGGTCAGGCTGTTACAGAGAAGCCGCCATGAGGCCTATGAAAAAGGGATGGAACTGCTTTCGCAGGTAGGACTGGCTGACAGGGCGCTTCAGTATCCTTCTCAGCTTTCCGGTGGCCAGAAGCAGCGGGTCGCCATTGCGCGGGCGATGGCGATGGATCCGGAAGTGCTTCTTCTGGATGAGCCCACCAGTGCCCTGGATCCTACCATGGTGGATGAAGTGAATGAGGTGATCAGGCAGCTGGCGTCCTCCGGAATGACCATTCTCATTGTGACACACGATATGGCTTTTGCCCGGGATATCAGCAACCGCGTCTTCTTCATGGATGAGGGCGTTGTCTATGAAGAAGGAACATCCGAAGAGATTTTTGAGAATCCGAAGAAGGCCAGAACGATTCAGTTTATTAAGAAACTCTTTGTCCTGGAAGAAGATATCACAAAACGTGACTATGATTTTTCCGGATTGACGAAAAAAATATACGAGCTCATGATTCAGATGAAGTCCTTCGGGAATATCTGGTCCAATGCGATCCTTCTTCTGGATGAGCTTATTCAGAACGTGTTGTTTCATCTGCTCAAAGATCCCTTCAACATTCATCTCAGAGTGGAATGCAAAAAAAACAGCGTTGTTCTCAACGTGATGTATGACGGAGAACCCCTTGACCTCGTTGAAAAGCTCCGGAAGGAAGCAAATAAACCGATCAATCTGGAAGATACAGATGACTGGATGGTGCTTCCTGCAAGGGTCATCTGTGGATATACCAGGGAAATGACCTATATGCAGCAAGAGGAAAACCTGAGAAATTGCCTGCGGATTGTCGTTGAAGAAAATGCCGGGAGAAAATCGTAAAACCGGAAGGGTGGTTCGTTCACCATCCATTACCGTGAGATCATCCGGATCAGGACCCGGACGGGTGCATCTCCCGGACGCAGATCGCCGGGTGATCATGAAAACTGACATAAAGGAAAAAGGCCTGTCTGCTGTCTGATCCGCGGACGCCCGAGCTCAGGAACGATGAAACAGTTGCAGGAAAAACTGGAGGCAATCTTTCAGGACTTTCACCGCCATCCGGAGATCTCCGGGAAGGAGTTCCGTACGACGGAGAAGATCAAAGCGTATCTGACCGAATGGGGTGTCAGCCTGATCAGTTTACCGTTGCCCACCGGTGCTCTGGCTCAGATCGGGTTCGGAAACAGGCCCGTAGCAGCCCTTCGGTGCGATCTGGACGCATTGCCTGTGCAGGAGGAAACCGGACTTCTTTACGCGTCGGAAGTCCCGGGTTGCATGCATGCCTGCGGTCATGATTTCCACATGACATCTGTGCTTGGGGCGGCGCTGCTGCTGAAGGAGAGAGAGTCTCGGCTGAAAGGAACCGTGCGCCTGATTTTCCAGCCCTCCGAGGAGGTCAACGAAGGCGCGGTTCCCGTGCTGCGCACAGGTTTGCTCGAAGACGTCAGTGAATATTACGGCATCCATACCGATCCGGAGATTGAAGCAGGGACGCTTGGCATCAGGGAAGGCGCGGTCATGGCCTGCCCGGATCACTTTCAGATCCGGATTCACGGCCGCGGCGGGCATGGCGCTCAACCTCACCTGAGCGTGAATCCGATTCCGTGTGCCGCATCGGTTGCCCTGGCCCTGCAGCAGGCAGTGCCGGGAAAGATCAGTCCCTTTTCCCCCTGCGTTCTCTCAGTCTGCCGGATACAGGCGGGAGATGCCTGGAATGTGATTCCCGGGCAGGCACTGCTGGAAGGGACTTTGCGAACCATGTCGGAGAAGGACAGGGCAACAGGGATTTTGACCATCCGGGAGATTGCGGAGCATATGGCAAAAGCCTGGGGATGCACAGCAGAGACAGTGTTTTTTTCCGCTCCTCCGCCGGTAGTCAACAATGCCGATCTGGCTGCCTTTGCCGCTGAAACCGCGCAGTCCCTCGGAATCAGAGTGATTCAGCAGGAACCCAGTATGATCGGAGAAGATTTCGCCGAATATCTGCAGGAAAAGCCCGGCTGTTTCATCCGGGTCGGAACCGGAATCGGCCCCGGACTCCATCATTCGAAATTCAGGGCAGATCCTTCCGTGCTGTCAGGGACTGCGGAGTTCCTGTCGGAACTTGTCTTCCGGAGGCTTGAAAAAATGAGCGGGAGCCAGCACGGAAAAGAATCATGACAGACGGATATGAGGCATGCAGTAGATAACAGGTTCTCAGAATTATTTTGAAATTGAGTTTACAAGGAGGTTTCCATGAATAATCAGGAATTATGGGAGATCGTCAATCCCGTTTTCAACACGGCAAAATCTTGTGTGCAGCTTGACGCCGCAGCAGGAGATGAAGATTCAAAGCAGCTTCTCGAAGCGCTTGGCTTTGAACCCTTCGGATCTCAAATATCAAAGAAACCCGTCCCGCCGGAAATCCATGAACAGGTGATGCGCCTGTTTCCCGCTTACACAATTATTCTGGAAACCCGGTTTCAGGCAATGAACCGCCTGATTGAAAGCCGAAAAGACCGGCAGATCGCTGACCTGCCCTGCGGATATACAGCCCGCGGCATTCGTATGTCGCGCCAGGGAAGGGTTTACTACGGCCTTGATCTCCCTGCCGTCATTGATACCATCGGGCCTGCGTCAGCCAAAATCATCGGTGAAAACAGCAATATCCGCTATTTTGCCGTGGACGCGACGAATTACGATTCACTGAAGAAAGCCTTTTCAGATGAAACTCGCAATCTGATGTTCACAACGGAAGGTCTTCTGATGTACTTCAGCCAGTCTGAACTGGAGGAGGTATTTTCCAATATTCACCGGCTGCTGCAGCAATACGGAGGAAGCTGGGTGCTGACTGATCGGGCCTATTTCCTGCATGACAAGGACGTGGTGGCGGCTTCTCTTCACCATGATCCCCGGCTGATTGGCCTGTATTCGGCTATTACAAACCAGGCGGCGGCCTCCGCGGCGGATGTGAAATTCAACGATAATGTTTTCTTTGATCCTGATGATGAAAAGGTTAAAGCATTTATCAGGAAAACGGGTTTTGATCTGACGGAGATCTGCATGGCGGATTACCTGCCGGATCAACTGGGATCACTTAGTGATGACCCGGAAGCGGAAGATGCGGTCAGAAACGAGTTTAAAAACATGATGTTCTGGGAACTTACCGTCCCAAAAGTTGCAAACGGGGAATCAGCACCTGTCAGCCCGAACCTTCCGTTTGCGGTAAAAAGCGAAATGGAGAATGGTGTGTTCAGCGTGAGCATTCAGGGCCGCATGGATACCATCACCGCGCCGGAATTGTTGAAGCAGTTCCAGGATGCCGGGGAAGGGATCAGATCGATCCATGTGGATGTCAGCCGCATGGCTTATGTGTCTTCCGCCGGCCTGCGTGTGCTGCTGATTATGTATAAGTCCCTGGCGGACAAGGACAAATTTGAAATGACGGGCGTCAGTGAGGATGTCCGGGAGATTCTGGAAACAACGGGGTTTGATCAGTTCCTGCTGAAAGAATAACAAGGTATCGCGGATTTCCTCATCCTGCGATAAAAGCAGCAAAACATGTTTATTTCCATTTGAAAGTCAAAAGTCCATACACGTACAAAAACAGGGGGGACGTTGCTTCCATGATGGAAGTGCCGCCCCCCTTTGATGCTTATGTATGCGTCAGTGTGGACTGACAGAGATGTTTCCTGTTTTACTTTGGCAGATGCTTCCGTTCACATGGTATTCAGGAATTATATGTGTCTTGAAACAAGCGTGACGGGCAGCATGACCTGTTGAGGCGGCAAGGAGGGATCGTGGATACGCCGGCGGATCAGGTCAACGGCGAGACGGGCTTCCTCCGCCAGGTTCGGGTCGACCGAGCAGATGGGCTTCATGAAGGATATGTAGCGGAAGATATTATCGAAGCCGACGATCTCGATGGTCCGGTTTTCGAGAGTCCCTGCCTCCCCCATGCGGCTTAGGACATTCCAGGCCTCCACATCGCAGAAGGCGAAGAAGCCGGTGACCCCGGCGTCCAGCCAGGCGCGGACGCAGGCGTGGATCTCCGCCTCCGTCTGGCCCTCAAACTCCGCATAATGGATATTACCAGCGGGAACGCCTGCTTCCATGCAGGCCCGCTGAAAACCTTCAAAGCGCTTGCGGGAGGACCAGACGACATGGTGGAAGGAGAACATGGCCAGATGGCTGTGACCGCGGTCCAGAAGATGGCGGGCGGCCAGCCAGCCGCCCTGCTCGTCATCGCAGATGACGCAGTCGTCCTGTTCCCCCTCGAGGAAGCGGCTGAGGAGCACGAAGGGAATGCCGGAATCCCGCAGGAGCACCAGTGCCGGGCTCTCAAAGGAGCAGGGGGTGATCAGCACTCCATCCGCCTGGCGGGAAATTGCCATTTCCACCAGGCGGGTTTCGTATTCCGGATCGTCATTGGAGCAGAGAATGAAGAGACTGTAGCCCAGACGTACGGCCTCCTGCTGAATGAGGTTGCAAAGAATGGAATAGAAGGGGTTCAGCACCGAACCCACAATCATGGCGAAGGTTTTTGTGCGGCCGGAACGCAGGGAGCTGGCAATGTAGTTACGGACGTAGCCCATTTCCCGGGCGACCTGCTGGATTTTGCGGCAGGTTTCCCGGGAAATGTCCGGCTTGTCCTTGAGAGCGCGGGAAACGGTGTTGACCGTATAGCCGGTGGCCGCGGCAATATCCTGCAGGGTGATGCGGGCGCCTTCCTTTCGCATGGTTTTCACCTCATCTTTCACATTAACGTTCATGCTTTTCGCGAATATCGTAACACAGAAAAAAGACGCATGTCAATTTCCCGGCTTTCTTTTCCCAAAATGGAAAAATATTCCTGTTGACAGGGGCGAAAGGTCGTGGTAATGTATAGCCGAAAGAATACATTAACGTTATTGTTCATCGCTTTTCGGTCAGCCCCGCAGATCCAAAAGGAAGAGGCGGGAAATGTTTTTTCTCAAATACATTAACGTTAATGTTAACAAAGAGACAGCGAAAGGAGGCACCGAAAAGCACAATGGAACCTGACGGAATAAAAGCGTTTGGCATGAGGCCTTTTATCGAGCGGCGGGCGGACCCGTACATCCTGGAAAAAGACGGATGGTATTACTTCACCGCTTCCGTGCCGGAGTTTGACCGGGTGATTCTGCGGAAGAGCCGGCGGCTGAAGGATCTGGCGGACGCGGTGGAAAAGATCGTGTGGATCCGCCACGCGGACGGGGAGATGAGCTGCAACATCTGGGCGCCGGAAATCCACTTTATCGACGGGATGTGGGTGATTTATTTCGCGGCGTCCCGGGGCGGCCCGGACGGGGAGGGGTGTTACGACCACCGAACCTACGCGCTGATCAACCGGAACGGGGATCCCATGGAAGGTGTGTTTGAGGAAGCCGGACGGATCGACACCGGTTGGGAAAGCTTCACGATCGATTCCACGGTGACGGAGTTTGAGGGAAAGAGGTACTTTATCTGGGCCCAGCGGGACAGGAATATTCCCGGAAACAGCAACCTGTACATCGCCCGGATGAAGAGCGCGCTGGAACTGGCGCTGCCCGGGACGCGGCTGAGCATTCCTGAATACGACTGGGAATGCCGGGGATTCAAAGTGAACGAGGGGCCGGGCTGCCTGCAGCACGGCGGAAACCTGTATCTGACCTACTCCGGCAGCGCGACGGACGAGCGCTACGCCGTCGGGATGCTGACACTGAAGGCGGGAAAGGATCCGCTGGATGCGGCAAACTGGGAGAAGAGTCCGACGCCGGTGCTGGTGACGGAGGAGCACAACTGCCTTTATGGCCCGGGGCACAACAGCTTCACCCGGGACGAGGAAGGACAAGACATACTGGTTTTCCACGCAAGACCCTATCCGGGATTCCGGGGCACCGCCCTGAGCGACCCGAACCGGCACTGTCACCTGCGAAAAGTGCGGTACACGGAGGAAGGGATTCCGATTCTGAAGGATGAAGAAGAGCTGCCGGAACGCGGCGTGTGAAAGGAGCGCATCTGCACTTATGAAAAAAGCGACCATGATCCTCGACAAAGACTACATCATCGGGCGGGTAGACCCCCGGATTTACGGCAGCTTCATCGAGCACCTGGGCCGGGCGGTATACGGCGGCATCTATGAGCCGGACCACCCGACAGCGGACAAAAACGGTTTTCGGCAGGATGTGATTGAGAAGGTACGGGAACTGGGGATTCCGGTCGTGCGGTATCCCGGCGGTAACTTTGTTTCCGGGTTCAACTGGGAGGACTCTATCGGACCGCGGGAGCAGCGGCCGAAGCGGCTGGATCTGGCGTGGATGACGACAGAGACCAACGAAGTCGGTCTGCACGAATTCGTCGAATGGGCGAAGAAGGCGGACACTGAGGTGATGTACGCGGTGAACCTGGGCACCCGTGGCGCGGACGCGGCGCGGAATGTGGTGGAATACTGCAACCACAAGAGCGGCAGCTACTGGAGCGACCTGCGGATCAAAAACGGGGCAAAGAAACCCTTTGACATCAAACTGTGGTGCCTGGGGAACGAGATGGACGGCCCGTGGCAGATGGGGCAGAAGACGGCCTATGAATACGGCCGGACGGCTAATGAGGCGGCCAAGATGATGAAGTGGGTGGATCCCACCATTGAACTTGTGGCCTGCGGCAGTTGTGCCCACGACATGCCTACCTTCGGCAGCTGGGAATACGAAGTGCTGAACGAGTGCTACAGCAATGTGGACTACGTTTCCCTGCACCGTTACTACGGCAATCCCACGGGGGATACGCCCGGCTTCCTGGCACGGAGCATGGACCTGGACGACTTCATCAAAGAGGTTATCGCCATCTGTGACGCGGTGAAGGGCAAAAAGCATGCGAAAAAGAAGCTGAACCTTTCCTTTGACGAGTGGAATGTGTGGTACCATTCCAACGAGCAGGACAGGGAAATCCAGAAGGCGGACAAATGGGGCAGGGCGCTGCCGCTGCTGGAGGATATCTACAACTTTGAGGACGCGCTGCTGGCGGGCGCCATTCTGATTACCTTCCTGAAGAACGCGGACCGGGTGAAGGTGGCATGCCTGGCGCAGCTGGTGAACGTGATTGCCCCGATTATGACCCGGAACGGCGGAGGTGTGTGGGCACAGACGATTTTCTACCCCATGATGCACGCGAGCCGCTACGGCCGGGGTACGGCACTGCGGGCGATAATGTCCTCACCGACATACGACTGCAAGGACTACGAGAAGGTGCCGGTGACGGACGGAACCGCGGTGATGGGAGACGACGGGAGCGTGACCATTTTCGCAGTGAACCGTGACATGGAAGAGTCGGTTTCGCTGGAATGCGACCTGCGAGCCTTTGGGGATATGAAGATTCTGGAGCACATTGTGCTGCACCACGATGACGTGAAGGCTGTGAACACAGAAGAGAATCCGGGAGAGGTCGCGCCGCGGAAAGTCCGGGGCGGAAGAACGGACGGCGGGCGGATGACGGTGAAGCTGCCGGCGCTGAGCTGGAACGTGATCCGGCTGGGGAAAGAATAGAACAGGACACAGAAAAGGCCGGAAGGATACCGGAGACGGCAGGATGAAGAACGAGGGGGAGACCGCATGAGGCGATGGCTGGCGGGAATCGCAACCATGATCATGATGACGACGGCGGCGGGTCTGGCGGAGGAAGGGCAAGGAAACGCCGCGCTGCCGATGCCGAAGTTTCAGGACGCGGCGGTGCACGACCCGTCTGTGCTGCGGGACGATGACGGCACGTGGTACATCTTCGGCAGCCACATGGCCGCCGCCCGAAGCGACGACCTGATCAAATGGACCATGATCAGCCGGGACGCGGGCGCCGGGTGCACGCTTGTGGAGAACGTTCAGGAGCAGATGAGGGAAGCACTGAGCTATGCGAGGACGAACACCTTCTGGGCACCGGACGTGATCCGCCTGAAGGACGGGCGGTATGCAATGTACTACTGCGCGTGCGAGGGCAGCAGCCCGCTGAGCATGCTGGGGCTGGCCATTGCGGAGCAGCCGGAAGGCCCCTATGTGAACGAGGGCATCCTGCTGAAAAGCGGATACCCGGGATACGACGCCACGGTTTACCCCAATGTGGTGGACCCCTGTGCCTTCTATGACAGGGACGGGGAGATGTGGATGGTTTACGGAAGCTATTCCGGGGGCATCTACATCCTGAAGATGGACGGGGAGACCGGGCGGCCCCTGGACGGGCAGGGATACGGCAAACGGCTGCTGGGAAAAAACCACGCGCGGATCGAGGGCCCTTACATCCTTTACAGCCCGGAGACGGAGTACTACTACCTTTTCCTGAGCTTCGGCGGACTGGACAGCACAGGCGGCTACAACATCCGGGTATGCCGGAGCCGGAACCCGGACGGGCCTTATGAGGACGCGCTGGGACAGGAAATGACAAAATGCGGCGGGCAGCCGGGGACCTTCTTTCATGACGCGGACTATGAAGGCTACGGTGTGAAGCTGATGGGCGGCTACTGCTTTGAGACGCTGCCGGAGGATGACAACCAGTTCCGGCAGGCCTTCCGCAGCCCGGGGCATAACAGCGCCATCCGGGAGGAGGAAACGGGACGTTATTTTCTGGTTTTCCATACGCGGTTCGCAGGAACAGGAGAAAGCTTCAGCGACCGGGTGCATCAGATGGTGATGAACGAGGATGGATGGCCGGTGGTGCTGCCGCAGCGGTATGCCGGAGAGACGCCGGAAGCGGTGGCACCTGAAGCTATGACCGGCCTGTACAAGGTTGTGCTGCACGGGCGGGACATCAACGCCGTGGAGCACAGCAGCGTGACGGTGACGCTTAAGGCGGACGGCACGGCGGAGGGCGACCTGACGGGCACATGGGAATGCGATGGGATGACCTTCCGGTGCGAGCTGGACGGCATCGCCTACCACGGAATCATGACCACGGTTCTGGATTCCCGGGAGCGGACCTGGGTGACATGCTTTACAGCTCTGGATGAGAGCGGGGCGGCGCTGTGGGGAAGCCACGCTGCACACAGGGAATAAAGGCGGAGGTGAGCAAACCTTGAGAAAGACGGGCAAAAGGCTGGCGGCCGCGATGCTGGCGGCGCTGATGGCACTGGCCGTTCTGCCGGCAGGCGCGGAGGAAACAGCCAAAGCGGCTGAAAACTGGATGACGTTTTCCAGCCGGACAGAGCCATACTACAGCGTATACCGCCGGGGGCTGACGGCGAAAAACTACACCGGGGAGCCGGCGGAGGCCGCGCTGGAGCAGAGCCTGCGCACAGGGGACACGGCAGAGGTGACGCTGACCGCACCGGAAACGGCCCTGTACGAGATCTGGGTTGAATACCGCACGGAGACGGAGAGCGCGCTGCCCAGCGAGATGACGGTACGGCTGGACGGGGGAATCCCCTTCTACGAGCTGCGGCGCGTGAAGCTGAAGGCCCTGTGGAAAGACGATGGAGTATTCTCGCTGGACCGCTACGGAAACGAGATCGCCACCACGCCGGAAGCTGCGGACGTAACGCAGGAAACCGGGATGACGGACAGCGCCGGATGGACCGACGTGCCTTTTCAGATTGAGCTGGAGGCCGGCGAGCACACCCTGAGTCTGGAGATGCAGGAGGGGGCGCTGTGGATCGGCAAAATCAGTCTGCGGGGCGCGAAGGCGGCCGCGGAATACGCCGGGGAGACGGCGGAGGGCGACGCGCTGATCGCCATCGGGGCGGAAAGGATCGACAGCCGGAACAAGAGCAGCATCCGCGCGGCGGGCGAGTTTGATGACAGCCTGACCCCTTACGAGACAGACCACCGGAAGATGAACTTTCTGGACGGCGCGAGCTTTAACTCGTCAGGAGACCAGGTGGAATGGCGCTTTACGGCGGAGCGGGACGGATGGTACCACCTGGCGATGAACTACCGCCAGAACGTGAAGGCCGACTTCCCGGTTTTCGCGGATGTGCTGATTGACGGTGAGGCGCCCAGTAAAGAGGCCCTGAAGGTGCCCTTTGACTACCAGACGGGATTTGAAACCAGGACGGTGAAGACCTCCGCGGGGGACGCGCAGAGCTTTTACCTGACAGCCGGGGAGCACACGCTGGGCCTGCGGCTGAGCGGGGAAATCCTGAACCCGGTTTACGAGACGATCAACGAGGTGCTCAGCGAGATCAACGGCCTGAGCCTGGAGGTTGTGCGGCTGACGGGCGGCATTACCACGGACCGGTACCGGGACTATGAGCTGCTGACCTATATTCCCAACCTGGTGGAAATTCTGACGGGATGGGCGGACCGGCTGGACGCCACCGTTGCCACCATGAAGGGCTACTCCGCCAACGGAAGCGGCAGCGCCTTCAGCAACCTGACGCTGGCGGCGGACCAGCTGCGACGGCTGTCGGAGAAGCCGGAGGACCTGCCCCGGCGCCTGACGGAGCTGAGTACCGGCAGCAACAGCGCCAGCCGGATGCTGGCCCAGCAGCTGCAGGATATTGCCCAGAACGACCTGAGCATCGACGAGATCTGGTTCTACCAGGACGGCGCGAAGCTGCCGCAGAAGCCGGATTTCCTGAAGCGTACCGCGGAAGGCTTTAACCGGTTCATCCACAGCTTCGGCAACCAGGACTACGCCACCGGAACCGGCGTGGAAGGCCACCTGCAGGTGTGGATGGGACGGAGCCGCCAGTACGTTGAACTGGTGCAGAACCTGATTGACGCGGAATTCACGCCGGAGACCGGCATCCAGGTGGACCTGAGCATTATGCCGGACGCCAACAAGCTGGTGCTGGCGAACGCGGCAGGTACGGCGCCCGACGTGGTACTGAGCTTGCAGTACGTCGTACCCAGCTACCTGA
This sequence comes from uncultured Clostridia bacterium, assembly GCA_947166385.1. Lineage (GTDB taxonomy): Bacteria > Bacillota > Clostridia > Christensenellales > Aristaeellaceae > Aristaeella. The sequence goes on from CAMVEB010000006.1 coordinate 17,459, forward strand.
ACATCCGCGGCGCACTGTACGACCTGACGCAGTTTCCGGACTTCGGGGAAGTGGCGCAGCGCTTCAGCAGCGGTCTGTTTATCCCCTATACCCTGGGGGACGGTGTGTACGCCATGCCGGAGACGGTGAACTTCTGGGTGCAGTTTTACCGGAAGGACATACTTGGCGCGCTGAACATCGACCCGCCGGATACCATGGAGCAGGTGAAGCTGATGCTTCCGGAACTGCAGCGGCGGAACATGAACTACTACTTCCCGACGGCCGGCATGGTCGGTATGAAAGTGTTCCCCGGCACGCTGCCGCTGATTCTCCAGAACGGCGGGAGCATCTATGCGGAGACGGTGGGGGACACCACGCTGGACAGCGAGGAGAGCCTGAAGGGCTTCCGGGAGATGACGGATCTTTTCACGGTATACAACATGCCCACGGACGTGCCATCGCCGGGCTTCTACCAACAGTTCCGCGACGGGACGCTGCCTGTCGGTATCGCGGATCTGGCCACGTACAACCTACTGCTGAACGCGGCGCCGGAGCTGGACGGCATGTGGGAAATCAGCCTTTTCCCGAGCACGAACGACACACGCTGGACTACCGGCGGCGCGGAGACCATGGCTATTCTGAGCCAGACGAAGATGCCGGAGGAGAGCTGGACGTTCCTGAAATGGTGGAGCAGCACGGAGGTGCAGAGCAGGTTCGGCAACCTGCTGCAGAGCACCTACGGAAGCGAATATATCTGGCCGACAGCCAACCAGGAAGCCTTTGACAGCCTGCCGCTGAAAGCAAGGGACAAAAAAGTGATTCTGCAGCAGATGGAATGGATGACCGAGGCACCCTGGGTCCTGGGCACATACATGCTGGAGCGCGAGCTGAGCAACGCCTTTGTAAGCGTGGTGGTGGACGGCACGGACGCCCGGCGGGCCCTGGACACGGCGGTGAAGCGGATCAACCGCGAAACCTACCGGAAGCTGGAAGAGTTCGGCTACTACCGGGGCGGCAAGATGATCAAAGAATTCAGGACGCCTACCGCGGAGGTGGTTGAAAAACTGATTGAGCAAGCCCGGCAGGCGGCCGGGAAAGACGGTGCGGAAGGAGGAGCGGACAAGTGATCACGAAGAAAAAGACACCTTACCTGTTTCTGCTGCCCTACCTGATTCTGTTTACGGTGTTCATTATCATTCCCACGGTGATGGCGGTCGGGCTGAGCTTCACCAACTACAACGCGGTGCAGACGCCGGCTTTCGTCGGACTGACGAACTACATCAACCTGCTGACGCAGGATACGATTTTCCTGCAGTACGTGCTGCCGAACACGATTCTGTTCAGCCTGGTAGTAGGACCGGTCGGCTACATGCTGGCGTTTTTTCTGGCGTGGAGCCTGAGCCAGCTGACAAAGCTGCCACGGACCATCCTGGCGCTGATTCTGTACAGCCCGAGCATGACCATGGGCGTAGCGATGACGGTGATGTGGCGGGTGGTGTTCCTGGGAAACCAGAGCGGCATCGCCAACTACGTGCTGACCCAGCTGGGCGTGATCACCGAGCCTATCGTTTGGATGCTGAACACGGACTATATTATGCCGATCGTAATCATCGTGGCACTGTGGGGCAGCATGGGCGTCGGCTTCCTGGCGATGCTGGCAGGCCTGCTGGATGTAAACCCGGAGCTGTATGAGGCAGCTGCCATCGACGGTGTGAAGAACCGCTTCCAGGAGGTTTTCTACATCACGATTCCCAGCATGAAGCCGCAGATGCTCTTCGGTGCGGTAATGAGCATCGTGAACGCCTTCCAGGCGGGCAACATCGGCGTGATGCTGACGGGAAGCAACCCGACTCCGCAGTATGCCGCGCAGCTGATGACCAACCACATTGAGGATTACGGATTTACCCGGTACGAAATGGGATACGCGGCGGCGGTGAGCGTCGGACTGCTCGGGCTGATCTACGCGTTCAGCTACGTGGCGCGGAAACTCTTCAGCGAAAAGGAGTGAGGAAGATGGCAGCGATCGGAGGCACCCGGGTTAACCCGAAGAAATTCCATAAAAACCAGATTCCATTCTACCTTTATCTGGTTCCCATCGCCATTTTCATGGGCATGCCCATTGTGTACATCATCAACCACGCGTTCAAGCCCATGGATGAACTGTTCGCCTTTCCGCCGCGGTTCTTTGTCCAGCATCCCTCGCTGATCAATTTTCAGAACCTTTTCCAGGCGGCAGGCAGCAGCAGTATTCCCTTCAGCCGGTATGTGTTCAACAGCCTGGTTGTGACGGTGGCGGTGGTCGTGCTGAGCGTGCTGATCAGCACGATGGCGGCTTTTGCCCTGAGCAAGATGAAGTTCCGATTCAAGAACCCCATCTTCGAGATCAACAATCTGGCGCTGATGTTTGTTGCTACGGCGGTGACCATTCCGCGGTACCTGACCATCAGCCAGATCGGTATTCTGGACACTTACTGGGCACATATCCTGCCGCAGGTGGCCATGCCGGTGTGCCTTTTCCTGATCAAGCAGTTTGTGGACGGCGTGCCGAACAGCCTGATCGAAGCGGCGCAGCTGGAGGGCGCCGGCAGCTGGAAAATCTATTATAAGATTATCCTGCCGCTGATCAAACCGGCCATCGCGACGGGTGCCATCCTGGTTTTCCAGAACGTGTGGAACAACATTGAGACGAGCAACCTGTTTACCACCAGCGAGGGCGTCAAGACTCTGGCGTTCTACATGAACACCCTCTCCACCGCCGGCAGCGTGCAGGGACAGGGCATGGCGGCGGCAGCTTCGCTGATCATGTTTATTCCCAACCTGCTGCTGTTTGTTGTGATGCAGAGCAGCGTGATGAACACCATGGCCCACAGCGGACTGAAGTGAGGAGGGACGGGACGTGAGGAGAAGAATCCTGGCCCTGGTGCTCCTGGCCGCGCTTCTGACGGCGGCGGGTGCTCAGGCGGCCACCCCCTACCGGACCTTCACCCTGGGGGTGAACAAGGATCTGGTGGAAACCCAGACAGCTTACGAGCCCGTGCGCAGCATGATCCGTTTCGGGGAGGAAACCCTGAACGCGCCCTCGGACCTGCGGATGGGAAAGGACGGGAACCTGTACATTGCCGACACGGGGAACAAGCGGATCCTGATCGTTTCCCGGGAGGGCGAGCTGATCAGGGAAATCAAGGACAAGAAGAACTTCAAGACCCCCAGCGGTGTGAATGTCGACGAGGAAGGCAACATTTACGTGGCGGATGAGAGTGCCAGGGCGGTGCTGGTGTATAACCCGGAGGGCACCCTGATCCGCACGTGGGAAAAGCCGACGCACCCGCTGTTCGGCGAGACGGCACCCTACAAGCCCCGGAAGGTCGTGATCGACAAGCGCGGGAACCTGTACATCTCCAGCAAGGGCAATACGAACGGCATCGTTCAGCTGAGCCCGGCAGGGGATGGCGAATTCCTCGGTTACTACGGGGCGAACACATCCAATGTATCCTTCCTGACAGCGATCCGCAAGGCTATCTTTACGGATGAGCAGCTGAGCGGCATGGCTGGCATTGTGCCCATCAGCGTTGAGAACCTGTGCATCGATGACAAAGGCATGGTTTACGCGGTGAGCCAGACGAACGATGGACGCAGCCTGCGACGGTTGAATGTGGCCGGGCGGAACACGCTGGTGCCTGACTACTGGACGGAACTGACCACGGCGGTAGCGGTTACGGACGGCGGCAGCGTTTTCACGGCGAACGCCAATGGGCGCATTGTCGAGTATACCTCCGAGGGAGACATGTTGTTTGTGTTCGGCGCGTTCGACAGCGGCGACCAGCGGATCGGCACATTCAAGAGCGTGACCGGCATGGTGGTGGACGAAAACTATTGGCTATACGTGCTGGACAGCGTACTGGGCAGCATCCAGGTGCTGGAGCCCACGGAATTCACGAGTCTGGTGCACAGCGCGTTCACGCTGTTCCAGGACGGCAAATATGAGGAAAGCAAGGCACCCTGGAGTCAGGTGCAGCGGATGAACAGCCTGTTCACCTACGCCAATACCGGCATGGGCGAGGCGCTGTACCGGGAGGGGGGATACCAGGAGGCACTGAACAACTTCCGCAACAGCGGCAACCGGCAGGGCTATTCCGACGCCTGGTGGGAACTGCGGAGCGACTGGCTGCACAGCCATATCGGGGTAATCCTGATCGCCCTGGTGGGTGTTGTGCTCCTTTGGCAGGGGCTGAAGATCCTGAACCGGAATACCGCGGTGCTGCAGCCGGCAGGCCGGGCTATCGGGAAGGTCGGCCAGGTGAGAATCCTGAACCAGACGGGTTACTGTTTCCACATGCTGAAGAATCCATACGACTGCTGTTACGGCATCAAGCGGGAGAAACGGGCGGGATGGCTGAGCGCCGCGATCGTGCTGGTGATTGTGTTCATCCTGAGCGAGATCAGCAAGTACTACAGCGGATTCCTCTTCAAGACGGTGCAGGAAGGCCAGTTTGAATTGCTGAATGACGGAATCATGTTCTTCGGCATCTGGCTGCTGCTGGTGATCTGCTGCTATCTGGTTTGCACCATCCGGGACGGCGAGGCGAAGTTCAGGGACCTGTTCATCGGCGCGGCGTACGCGCTGGCCCCGATGCTGATTTTCCTGCCGGTCCGGATTCTGCTGACGAATGTGCTGACTTTCAACGAAGGTTTTTTCATTACCCTGATCGATGTGGTGAGCTACGGATGGACCGGACTGCTGATTCTGCTGATGATCATGTACCTGAACGACTACAGCTTCAAGAAAACGCTGATCACAGTGATCCTTACGGCCTTTACGGTACTGATCGTCGTGGCACTGGGATTCGTGATCTGGGTACTGATCAACCAGCTGGTGAACTTTGTATCCGGTATTTACGGAGAGGTGGTGTATCGCTTTGTCAGAAGGACGTAAATGGATCGCGCTTCTGCTGGCCTGCCTGCTGGCGGTGACGCCTTTCCTCGCCGCGGCGGAGGCACCGAAGGAGGACCCGGCGGGCGATGCTGTTCCGGAGGGCTACGAAGCTATCGCGGAGAACAGTAAATTCACTCTTTATCTGAAGCGGGATACGCTGGCGCTGATCGTTGAGAGCAAGAACAGCGGCAAGGTGCTTTACAGCACCGTGCAGAACCCGGACGAGATGAAGGACAACGCCACGTGGAAGGGATTCTACCAGAGCGGCATTGTGATGGAATACCTGGAAGGCGTGAAGAGCATTCCGCTGCAGGCAGACTTCATCAACATGAAGAATGAGATCGACCTGCAGCTGACGGAGAACGGATACATCGCGAAGGTGACCTATCCGGACATCGGCATCAGCTATAAGGCGACGCTGGTGATGGACGAGCGGGGCTTCTCCGTGAGTATTCCGAAGGACTCTATTGAGGAGACGGATGTTGAAAACTACACGGTGGCCAGCTTCTACGTATACCCGTTCCTGGGCTACAGCTACCTGGGCGAAGACGATGGATACATGATCATCCCCGACGGGCAGGGCGCCATCATCGAGCTGAAGGACAACGAGGAAAGATACAAATCTCCCTTCGATCGGGCCGTGTACGGAACGAATATCGGTATCGAGGACACGGTTTACAGCGACTGGGGCGTATCAGCGGAGCAGGTACTACTGCCGGTTTTCGGCATGGTGCACGAGGAAGACCAGCTGGCCGTGCTGGGGTTCATTGAGAACGGCGACGCGGCGGCCCGGATTATGGCGTATCCCAACGGGGTGCGGATGAAGTTTGACTGGGTATGCGCGAAGTACCTGTACCGGATGATCTACAGCCAGCCCACGGGCCCGAACAGTTCCACCATTTCCATGCGGACGGAGTACGCCCGGGACATCGACATTCTGCAGGAGTTCCTGCTGGAGGACGGGGAGCGGGCAAACTACGCCGGCCTGGCCACCGCCCTGCGGGAATACATGACGGAGAAGGGCTACTTCGGTGAGGCGGAAACCAATGAGTTTGACATTGGCATCGACTTCCTGGGCGTCGAAACGGAAAACTGGATGTTGGGGAAGCAGGCGGTTGTGATGACCAGCTTCAGCCAGGCGGCGGACATTCTGAAGGAACTGGGCGAGAAGGGTGTACACGGCGTGAACGTGACCTTCCGCGGATGGCAGGAGGGCGGCCTGTACGGCGCACTGCCGACGGACGGCTACAGCCCGGCCGGCGCCCTGGGCGGCGACGGGGGGCTGCAGGACCTGAAGAGCGCCACGGAGGGCCAACGGGACCGGCTGAGCCTGGAGGCAGACTTCCTGCGGCTGAACACGGAAACCAATCCGCTGCTGTTCTACAACAGCTTCAAGAAGATAACGGGTCAGACATGGAACCGGCCCACCTTCGGCAAGGTATACGGAACGCTGTATGCGCTGACACCGAAGAAGACCCTGGAGATCGGCCGGAACACGATGAAGGCCATGGCAGACCACGGCATCGGCGGGGTGAGCCTGACGGGCGTACCTACGCTGATGAGCGACTACTACGAGGACAACCACTACCAGGATTCCACCCGGGCTATGAACTCCTATGAGACACTGGTGAAGGAAAGCGCGGACCAGATGGAGACCATGCTGGACAAGGCGAACTGCTACCTGTGGCGGTACGCCGCGGCGCTGAAGAACATGCCCATCGCCTGCTCGGACTACACATACGTGAAGCGGGATATTCCCTTCCTGGCCATTACGGTGAGCGGAAAGATTCCCTACTACACTGAGTACGTCAACTTTCAGGCGAACAACGTGAAGTTCTTCCTGCACCTGGTGGAGCAGGGCACCCGGCCCACCTTCCTGCTGACAGCGGAGGATCCCATCAAGCTGCAGAACACCAACAGCAACGACATCTACAGCGCGAAATGGGAGCTTTACCAGGACATGATTCCCCAGTGGGCCAATGAGCTGGCATCGCTGCACGAGGTCATCGGCAAGGCACAGATTACCGGGCATACCTTCCAGGGTGACCTGGTGCGGGTGGAGTGGTCCAACGGCGTGAAAGTGTATGTGAACTTCGGCAGCACGGAGGCGTCCATGGACGGCGTGACGGCGGGACCGCTTTCCTACACGGTTGTGCCGGCGGCTCAGGGAGGTGTTGAGCCGTGAGCAAAAAGGTGAAAAACATCCACGACAAGAAGCATCTGACGCGGCGAACCCTGCGGGAATGGGGATGGGGATACGTCTTTATTGCCCCGTGGATCGTGGGCGTTTGCATCTTCTTCCTGTATGCCATGATCCAGAGCCTGCAGTTTGCCTTCCACCGGGTGGAGCTTTCCGGCGGGGTGATCCTGCATCCCCTGGAGAACGGCATATTTGAGAACTTCGTGAAGGTGTTCACGACGGATGTGAACTTTCCCACGACGTTGGCGAACTTCGGCATCGGGTTGGTGCTGCAGCTGCCGGTGATCATCGCCTTCAGCCTGATCATCGCGCTGCTGCTGAACAGCAAGATCAGGTGCAGAGGTCTTTTCCGGCTGATCTTCTTCCTGCCGGTGATTATCGCCACGGGGCCGGTGATGAACCAAATGACAGCCCAGGGCGTGGCCAGCGTACCGATGGTTTCCCAGAACGCCATGCTGGGGATGCTGGAGGGACTGCCGCAGTTTATCTACGAGCCTATCAACAACCTTTTCTCCAGCCTGATTCTGATCCTGTGGAACAGCGGCATCCAGATCCTGATTTTCCTGGCGGGACTGCAGAAGGTGCCCCGGGCCATGTACGAGGCGGCCACCATCGACGGGGCCAGCGGCTGGGAAACCTTCTGGAAGATTACCCTTCCCAGCGTGAAAAGCCTGATTCTGCTGAACTCCATCTACACGGTGGTGACGCTGGCCACCGGCGGAAGCAATGAGATTATCGAGTTGATTTATTCGGCAACCTACACCGCGACCCAGGGCTACAGCTACGCCATGGCCATGAGCTGGATCTACACGGCGGTAGTGGCGGTGATCCTGGTGATCGTGTTCCTGCTGCTGAAGGAAAAGAGCGACCGGAAAGTGGTCTACGAGCAGAAGCGCGTGGACATGAAGGGAGTGTGAGAAAACGGATGCTGCTGACTGAAATGAAACTGAAGGAAAACGGTACAGCCGCCGTTCCGGCCGGCCGGCGGATTGTCCGGGAGAACCGGAAGGAAAAGTGGAAGAAGCGGCTTCTGGGCAGCGCAGACAAGCGCGGATGGATCGGAAGCACTGTGGTTTACCTGCTGCTGATCGTGATCAGCTTCATCTTCGTTTACCCGGTGCTGTACATGATCAGCCGCTCGCTGATGAGCCGCAACGACCTGCTGGACTCCTCGGCCATGTGGATTCCCAGCAGCCTGACGCTGCATAACTACGAGAGCGCAATCCTGACCATGGACTTCTGGAACAGCCTGCTGAAGAACGTTTATCTGGCAGCGGTTTCCACCCTGGCACAGGTGATCATCTGCTCGGCGGTGGGATACGGCTTCGCCCGGTACAACTTTCCCGGAAAGAAAATCTGGATGGGCGTGCTGATTCTGGCTTTCCTGCTGCCGGGTCAGACCACGGCGTTGCCTAACTACCTGGTATTCCAGAACCTGAAGATGATCGACGGGACGATCAAGCCCTTCCTGATTACGGCACTGCTGGGGCAGGGATTCAAGAGCACATTGTGCATCCTGATTTTCTACAACTTCCACAAACAGACGCCCCAGAGCCTGATTGAGGCGGCGGAGATCGACGGCGCAGGTCATATCAAGGCCTATTTCCAGATCGCCATTCCGCTGGCCACGGCGGCCATCGTGGTGGTGACGCTGTTCTCCTTTGTATGGTACTGGAACGAGACCTACCTGGTACGGAACTATCTGGGCTACGGCAGCACCCGGGCTACCGGCCTGACCACGCTGATGCTGGAGCTGAACGCCTTTGAGGACAGCTACGCCAACGCATACAGCACCTGGGCAAGCAGCGTGACCAGCACGGACCGCATCAACGACGCCGTCCGGATGGCCGGAACGGTGCTGGCGATTGCCCCGCTGATGATTTTCTACTTCGTGCTGCAGCGGCAGTTCGTTGAGAGCGTCGACCGGGCGGGTATCACCGGCGAGTAAGTTTCCAGCCATTGTTTCCCTACTGTATCGAGGCCTTTGAAAGGCTGATGATAAAAAACATTTTAAGGAGGAACCCCACAATGAAAAAGATTCTGGCACTGATCCTGGCCCTGGTGATGATGCTCGGCACGGTCTCCTTCGCGAGCGCGGAAGAGTACAATATGCCTGAGATGACCACCGAGGAAATCACCCTCACCTTTATGACCTGGGACGATTTCGAAATGACCGAAGCGCTGGCCGCAAAGTTCATGGAGAAGTATCCGAACATCCATGTTGAGATTCTCCGCACCACCACGGGCGACATCGCCGGCGAGCTGCTGAACCGCGCCGCGGAAAACAATCTGCCGGACGTGTACTTCTGGCTGGACCTGGAGCCCCTGATGGCCGGCAAGTACATGTATGACTTTACCGAGTATATCGAGAACGACGAAGAAGCTCAAACCAGCCTGTACAACACGCTGCGCAAGGTGGGCTACCTGGACGGAAAACGCTGCTACTTCATGGCGGGCGAATTCCTGCCGGCCACCGTATACTGTGATGCCAACGTGTTTGAGAAGATGAACGTTGAACTGCCTCCGCAGGACTGGAAATGGGAAGACATGCTGGGACTGATCGACAAGCTGGCGGATCCGAGCCAGGGCTACTGGGGACACTTCGGCGGCATGTACAGCTATGTAACCGGAGGCCCCATTGCGCTGACGGACAACGCCATCGGTGAGTTCGGCTGGAACGGCGAGACGTATGACTTCGCTTCCGGCTGGGTGGATTCCATTGAGACCCAGATTGAGAACGGCCGCCTGGGCAAGGACCTGGACCCCGCTTCCGACGAATATGTAGCTCTGAACCTTGGCGATGAGTGGGGCGGACAGACCGGCCATGTCGGTATTGTGACGGACGCTTTCTGGACCCTGAACAATATCTACTCCCAGCCCATCTGCACCGACCGCGGCACCAAGATGATCCCCTACAACCCGCCGGTGGGCAAGGACGCCGAGAATGCCGGACAGCTGGCGTTCCTGGACATGTACTCCATCTCCTACACCTGCGAGCATCCGCGTGAAGCCTACGAGCTGGCTAAGTTCCTGACCTGGGGCAAGGAAGGCTGGCTGGAGCGGATCAAGCTGTTCCCTGAAATCACCCGCGAAGGTACCGATGAAAAGTTCTATAACGTGCCGAACTGCCTGCCGATGATCACCGATGAGGAAGTAAAAGCGAAATATGTGGAACTGATGCCCGACCTGGGCTACTGGAATGACTGGGCTGCCTTCATGGACGGTATCCAGAACCCCGTGACCTGGGGCAGCCGCACCATTCCGGGATTCCAGAGCTTCGTGAACAACTACTATCATGGCTCTGACTACAACGGAACCGTCGGTATTGAAAACGCCATCCGTGAAGGCACCGTGGATCCCTATGACTACACGGACATTCTGGCGGAAGCCGGACGGAAGTACTACGACGAGGCGATGGAAGTGTTCTACGGCGTGTACGGCAAGCCGGAATAATTCCGAAACAACGGAAACAAACCAAAGAAAAACCGCGGGGAGGAGCATTGCTGCTCCTCTCCGCAAGCTTATTTAGTTCCGTCTCATGCGATGTTCAAGACACCTTCGGCGGCGGAAACCGCATTCGCGGGTTTTATAGAAAAATTCACATGGGGACAGGATCGGACGGGGAGGAAGAAAAGAATGCGCAGAGGACTGTCCCTGCTGGCGGCACTGGCGCTGATGATGACGGCATGCGCCGCGGCGGGAGAAGAGATTCTGACGGTGGATCCGGAGGACGTGATTCATGAAATCAGCCCGACCCTTTACGGCCTTTTTTTTGAGGACATCAATCACGGGGCGGACGGGGGCCTGTACGCGGAGCTGCTGCGGAACCGATCCTTTGAGTATGAACAGCTGATGAACCCGGCACGGCACCAGCATATGACCGGCTGGATTTTTGACGCGCTAAGCGGGGGCAGCGGAAAATCGGAGATCCGCACGGAGGACTCCCTGCACCCGAATAATCCAACATATGTCCGCCTGTACGCGGGGGCGGGGTATACCTTCCAGAACCTTGGATACGGGCAGAGCGATTTTCAGGGCGGCATTCCGCTGACAGCGGGAGAGACCTACGAGCTGTGCCTCTGGACCCGAGCGCCGGAAGCGGGGCCGGCCCCGCGGATGACCGCGCAGCTGACCACCCGGTCGGGGGCACTGCTGAGCGATGAGGCTGAGATAACCGCAGGCGGGGAATGGGCAAAGCAGACTGCAGTGATGACGGCGGAAAAGTACGCGGAGGATGCCTGCCTGACCTTCCGTGTTGCGGAGGACTGCACTGTGGACATCGACATGGCCTCGCTGATGCCGACGGACCGGATCGGCGCAGACTGGCCCGGCGGCGGCCTGCGGCGGGACCTGGTGGAGGCGCTGGCAGAGCTGAAGCCGCGGTTTTTGCGGTTTCCGGGCGGATGCGTGACGGAGGGATCCTGGACATGGGACAACCTTTACCGGTGGAAGGACACGATCGGGCCTGTGGAAGAACGGAAGGAAAACTGGAACACCTGGGGCTACATGCAGAGTTATGGGATCGGGTTCTATGAATATTTCCGCCTGTGCGAGGAAATCGGCGCGCTGCCGCTGCCGGTGGTAGGCAGCGGAGTGCTGTGCCAGGCCCGGGAGCCGGCGGAGCCGCCCATGAATGACGAGGAACTGGAAAGATGGACACAGGATATTCTGGATCTGCTTGAATTCGCGCTGGGCACTCCGGAAACACCCTGGGGAGCGAAACGGGCGGAAATGGGGCATCCGGAACCCTTTGATCTCCGGTTCCTGGCCATCGGGAACGAGAACTGGGCAAATATTTATTTTGACCGGTATGAAAAAATCCGGAACCGGGTCAAGGAAGTCCGCCCGGAGATTACCTGTATTGTCGCAAACGGGCCGGTGGCGGAGGGCAGCCTCTATTATTCGGGCAGGAGCGCGATTCTCAGCCGCTTCCCGGAGGATGTGGCGGATGAACACTACTATATGGAAAGCGGCTGGTTCCTGAAGAACACCCATCGCTATGATCTCTATCCCCGGGAAACAAAAATCTTTCTGGGTGAATACGCGGCACACGAGCCTGCCGCGGGAGGAAGACGGCCCAACAATCTGTACAGCGCGCTGTGTGAAGCGGCTTATCTGACCGGCATAGAACGCAACAGCGATTTGATTGTGATGTCCTGTTACGCGCCGCTGCTGGCTCGAATGGGTCAGGATCAATGGACGCCGGACCTGATCTGGTTTGACGGCAGAAGGGTGGTTCGCACCCCCAACTATTATATCCAGAAGATGTTTTCTTCGTCCCTGGGCGATAAACTGATTCGCAGTGTCATGACGGATGACAGGGGAGAAACGGTGAAGGATGAGGGTGCCGGACTGTATCATACCGCATCCGTAACAGATGACGGCACGGTATATGTGAAGCTGGTGAACGTGTCCGGAAAAGAGAAAAAGATCAACATACGGGTTTCAGGCCGGGAAGCGGAAAGCGGGACGAAGGGAACGCTTCTGATGCTGGCGGGGGAAAGACTGGCCGTGAACAGTGCGGACAAAGAGAGAATTACCCCGGTGGGGACAGAGATCGTATTTACCGGCGGGAATGCGAAAGTGACTCTGCCCGGCTACAGCGCTGCCGTGGTCACACTGCCGTAAAGGAACAGAACAGAGGGGAGAACCGTATGCAGCATTATTTGTTTGTCCATTTCAGGGAAACCACAACCCCGGACGGGGAGCAGGTATATTTTTCCGTGAGCCGGGATGCATTCACCTGGGAAGCGCTGAACGGCGGAAGACCGGTATTGTGGGCGTATTACGGGGATCATGGGGTGAGGGACATGACGGTGGTTCGTGATCCCGCCAGAAGCAGGATTCATATATTTGCTACGGACCTGAGCCTGGCGTACGGAATGCGCGGAAAATACAATCACTCCTGGGAAAATATTATTACCCACGGGAGCAGAGACCTGGCACACTGGGTTTCAGATGACCTGATCCACTGGTCGGAGGAGGAAATGTTTTCCGTCGGAGAAGACGGTATTGGCTGCGTCTGGGCGCCGGATGTGCTGTATGACGCCGAGCATGGGGATTTTATCCTGCACTGGTCATCCCCGGTTTTGGCGAAGGGCAAAAAGAAAATGGCCATCTGGTACAGACGCACCGGGGATTTCGCTTCATGGTCGGAGCCGGAGCTTCTGTGGCAGAAGGAAGACGCGGGGGTGATCGATTCCGCAATGTATGAAGAAAAGGGAAAGTATTACCTTTTTGTGAAGAGTGATCATCATCCCAGCAGGGTCATCCTGCTCCGGGCCCCCCACGCCACAGGCCCTTTTGAGCGGGTTTCTGCCTTTGATGACGCCATGAAAGGAGTTGCTGACGGAGTGTACGAGGCGCCGACCGCTGTACGTACGGAGGATGGCAAATGGTGCCTTTTCCTGGACTATTATGGAGTTCAAGGCGCGGGGCAGGGATATGTTCCCTTCGTTGCGGAAAGCCTGGAAAGCGGGAGATTTGTCCGCAGCGACGTTCAATTCTCTTTCCCATTCGGCTTCAAACACGGAACGATTCTTCCGATTTCACAGCAGGAATATGAACGCATGAAAGCGCACGACTGGTCCGAGGTCCCGGACAGACGATAAAACACCACGCATGACACTCTATCGGATTTTTCCTTGCTGTTGTTCGTCAAATTATTGGACGATCATTTTCAGTCTCCGGTAACAACCTGTCATCAGGAAGATACCCGCACCGATCCAGGCGGCTATTTCCGCCAGATAAACGCCCCAATACCCGATCACCGTCGGAAGCAGCAGCGCCGCGCCGATACGAAGCGCGAGCTCCGCAAAACCAGAAACCATAGGGATAACCGTATCCCCAAGGCCTTGAAGCGTTGTTCGGTAAATAAACAAAAGATAGAGCATCGGAAGTCCTGCTGCCATAATCCTGAGAAAATCATAGCCGAAACCCATGACCTGATCAGAAACACCTGCTTCCTCACGAATAAACAGAGACAAAAGCGGTTTACCGAAGAATACCATGATCAAACCAATCGATACGGCAAGCAAAAAACCGATCTGAGCTGACCGCCGAAGCCCCTCTCTCACCCGATCAATTTTTCCTGCGCCAAAGTTCTGCCCGGTGAATGTTCCGGCCGCGTTTCCGAGGGCGGTACCCGCAATTTCGATCACCCCCTGGAATCGCGCGGCAGCGTTATATCCAGCCATGAAGACAAAGCCAAAGGCGTTAACCACACCCTGCAGTATCAGGCCTCCCAGCGAAATAATCAGATTCTGGAAGGCAATCGGGAATCCAAGCCGTACGAGTTTTCGGATCACTTTTTTGTCGGGGCGGTAATCCTTTTTTTCAGGTTTCAGCTGCGGTATTTTCAACACTGCCCTGAAACAAATCACAGCGGAAACAACCTGAGCAAGCACTGTTGCATAGGCGCCGCCGTTTGTTCCCATTCCGAGCGAACCGACAAACCACCAGTCGAGGGCAATGTTCACCGTTGTTGCGCATGCCAAAGCAATCAGCGGAACTCTGCTGTTACCCAGGGCATGCAGAAAACCGCTGAATATATTTACACACATAACGACCGGAAGCCCGGCGTAAATAATCCTGAGATAGTTTTCCGTCATTCTGATCGTTTCGTTAGGGGAATTCATCCACACCAGAACAGGATGCAGCAGAAACTGACTGGCGAACTCCAGGAGGATCGTCGCCGCAACGGAAATAAGATAACTTTGAGCTACGCTTCTTTTCAGATCCGCAAATCGTTTCCCGCCGTAGCACTGCGCCGCGTGAATGGAATAGCCTTGAGCCAGCCCCATTGGGATCGAGAGCACTGCCCAGTCAAGCCATCCGGAGGCTGAAACAGCTGTAAGCGCGGTTACGCCAAGCAACCGACCAATAATCAGCGAATCGACCAGGCTGTATAATTGCTGAAGCATATTACCGGCAAGAATCGGAAGTGCGAAGATCAGAATCAGTTTCACAGGATTGCCGGCTGTCATATCCTTTGTTTGAACCAAAGCCATTAACCTCTCAAAAACAGAATATTACAAAAATCCTTTTCCTGTCAGCAATGTACAGCGATACTATCCCTGTTCAATGCTAAGGCAATATTCTTTCATCATGCCATGAGCGCCGAAGATTTTCCAACTTCCGGCTCCAAGACGCTGCAGGACAGCATTGCGTTCTGCTGTGCACAGCAGAGGATCTGTGTCCACAGAGGTCATCAGTACCGGCGCATATTTATTGTAGGCAGCCTGCTCCCGGGTCATTCCATGCACGTTGACATAAATATCGCCCGTGAAAGCTATATGATGATTATAATCAATCAAGACGGTTTCCCCGGGCAAATGACCGCCTTTGCCCTGGTATACTTCGAAATGCATTTCTCCGAAATCAAAGAATCCCATCTGTTCCAGCGGCTCGGTTTGCTCGCTCGCTGTATCCCACAAGGCTTTGACTTTCCATGGGTCTGGCGGGAGGTAGAATGTCAGAGCTTTGCAGATGTTCACATACGGTCTGTGCAGCAGATTTTGTTCCCGGTATCCGTTCTCTCCTTTGTGTTCCAGCTCAAAACAATCCTTTGTTTTTCTGCTCGTCAGGATTTCATCAAACAGTGGCAGCAATCCGCAGTGATCTACGTCCGCATGCGTGACAAAGATCCGTTTTTTCATCTGATCATATTCAGGGATGAGATCGCGGAACAGTTTCAGCATTTCGTTCCGGTACAGCGCATACCCACTGTCAACAAACAGCGTTTCCCCGCCGCTGCGGAGGATTGCCGTATTGCTGCCGCAGGGCGGCTCAATCAGAACAACCTCTGTGTTTTCCGTAATCTGATGCCTGGATATCCGGGGAACAAAAGCCTCTCCGCGGCATACGGAAAGCAGTTCCGCGAATCGGCTGATGCTTTCGAATGTCTTAAAGGGCGAAAGACCGTTTTCATCCAGCAGCTGCATGACCATATTGGTGTTGACAAGCAGGTCATCCCGTTTTTCCTCCGGAAGTTGAATCAAGCGCATCAGCCCTGAAACAAAAGACTGGTAAAAAATACTGTTATCAAACACCCTCTCTGAATGATTGTAATCAAGTACCCGCACAGGACAAAGTTCCTGTGCTTCCTCAAGGAATGATTTCAGGACCTCTTCGTTTTCCATGAACAAGCCCATTTTAAAAGCCTGATAAGACGATCCGTTTTCCTGGGAGCTGATATATGAGATATTCAGCCGGAATCGGTCAATCAGTTTCAATACTTCCGTTACGCTGCCGGGAGTATCCCTGAGCATAAACTCAAGAAGCACAATGCTGTTTTCATTTTTGTCAGTTAGCAAATACCCGATCTTCCTCAGTTCGCTGTCTGCTTTTTCCAGCTGCTCCTTATCACCGTCTGCGTCAATAAACAGCGTGTGGGAATCAATAGCCTTGTTATAGCTTACACGGGTAATGTTGACTCCCAACGAGGCAAAGCATTCGCTTGCCTTCAGGAAAGCTCCGATATCGTCCGGCATCGTTGTGATATATGTCTTCTTCACTGGCCTGTATGATCCTCCTGCGCCGAATGATTTGTTTAACCAACGCACAATTGCTGTAATGATTCATACCAGCGGATAGCTCTTTCCGGCCATCCTGCCATACACATTCCAGATCCATCCGCAAAACCATGCCCGCCCTCAGTTCCGACTTCAAGCCTGCAGGGAATAGAAAGCTTTTCCAGAACAGATGCCAGCATTCGGGAATGATCCGGACTGACCAATTCATCATCTGCCGCTAAAAACAAAGCGATAGGCCAATCATACCACAGGAGGGCTTGAAAATGAAGAGTATCTTTGAACAGAACGGCGGAACCTATAGAAACCCAGTAAACTCTCCTGGAGAAAAGAAATAAGAATGCGTGATCTGGAGACAGAACTTAAGGATGTGCTTCTTGAGATGACAGCAGTTAAAGGTGTGGAAGAAGCTATAAAAAGAATGGAAGACAATTGATTTGCCGTCCGCCAACAAGGCGAGCGACAAGGGAAAATAAAACAACAGTGAGTAGATATGGAAAAGGCAACTGTGAAGCTGATAGGATTGATAGGATTTGATAGGATTTTTTTGTTTCAAACGCTGCCACCCCTCCCGAAAGAACGTATCAAATCATGCAGTCGTGATCAGCGCCTGCAGCAATAAAAGATGATTTGGATCTGAAAGGAGATCTTGAATATGAGCACGATGAATATACATGAAATGACCGAGGAAGAAATGAATAACATGGACGGCGGCATGAGTCCTTTGTCCGTAAGTGCCGATGATAATTGTCCTGTATACGGCAGTTCTCATCATTACAAGGCCACTGGCGAATCCCGCAAGACGGACGCCTGGTTCTACAAAACGGAGGAGCACTACAAGTGCGCCTGCGGCAAGGGTTACTGGGAAGCCGGTTGTTTCTGCATCCGGAAATATGATAACTAATCTGGTATTCTTGCCGGGACAGACTGGAATGCACCCTACGGCACATACTGCCCGAAGGAATGCATTCGAATCAAAGACAACAGCTGCAGCCCATAGGTGGTCTCCGTATTATTGTCGGACTGTCTGAATCCAGGACACTCGGAGGAGATATATAACACGTCGGAATCCTCGGGAACCCTTATTCTGCCTGCCTTTTATGCAGTTGAGTATGCATCGTTCAGGAAGGCTCAGCAAAGGTTTTCTGGACTACCGCCAGATTGATGATATACGAGGAGAAAGCTTCGGAATAGTCATAATTCCGGCCGATCACCATTTGCCCCGAAGTATACGCTCCCCAGCAGAAAGCCGCGCTGCATCTTGGCAGTCCGCCGATGCGTTCCACCGCGTTGACAGCCTGCAGTTGTTCCACAGTCAGGCCGGACGTTTCAGCCGCGCCTTCAAAAAACTGGTTGAGAACAGGAAGATCAGAAGGGATCACGCCTGCCTGATGCGCAACACCGCCTGGTTGTGGCGTTCCGCGTTTTCATCCCAGGTATAGGCCATGTCCGACACGGCGCTTTGCAGCACTTTCAGAGAAAGCTCGTCGCCCTGTTTGGTCACGTCATAAGCCGGACCGTTGTAGCGTACCGTCAGAACCGCGCTTTCCTCGGCTTCCGAATATTCGATCACAGCTTGAACGCTGGGCTGTTTCAGCACAGGGATCAACACCTGCTGCACCAGTTCCTCGAAAGCCAAGTGGATACGGCTGGCCATCTTGTAGGGGATTTGATTCTTGTTGCAATACTGGTCGATTTCGCCCGCCATGCCTAAGAAGTCATAGTCTTTGTTTTCGATGTTCAGCTCCAGCACCTTGAGCTTTCGGATGAAGCGCCGGGTGTTTTCTTTTTGCGGATGGTCGAAAATCTGCTCCGGGGTGCCGTCCTCGTAGATGCCGCCCTCATCCATGAAGAATACACGGTTGGAAATCGCTCGGGCGAAGTTCATTTCGTGGGTCACGATCATGAGCGTCTTGCCGGTTTTGGAAAGGTCGCGGATAACGGCCTGCACTTCGCCCACCATGGTGGGGTCCAAGGCGCTGGTGGGTTCGTCGAACAGAATGATGTCCGGGTCCATAGCCAGGGTGCGGGCGATGGCGATGCGCTGCTTCTGGCCGCCGGACAATTCGTCCGGGTAGTTGAGCGCCTTTTCCGCCAGACCCACCGTGCGCAGCAGGCGCATCCCTTCGTCATAGGCTTCCTGCTTGCTCTTTCCCAGCAAATCCATGGGAGCCAGCATGATGTTTTCGATCACCGTCAGATGGCCGAACAGGTTAAAGGATTGAAACACCATGCCCATCTTCTGCCGCACCTTGCCCAAATCGCACTTGGGGTCGGTCACATCGGTTCCGTCCACCCAGATATGGCCGTCTGTGGCTTTTTCCAGTTGGTTGATGCAGCGCAGCAGCGTGCTTTTCCCCGTTCCGGAGGGGCCGATGATGGAGATCACGTCCCCATCATGGATTTCCACGGACACGTCCTTGAGCGGCGTAATGTTAGGATAGACCTTTTTGAGATGTTCGATTTTAATCATGGAGGTTCACCCCCTTGAGAATATTTTCCGGCTTGCGTTTTTTAGGATTCATGCGAATCTGTATCTTGCTGACCAGGAAGCCCAACAGGCCTTCCAACACGAAGTAGATCACCGTCACCGCGATCAGGGGGAAGAAAGCTTCATATGTGCGGCTGCGCACGATGTCGCCCATCTTGGTCAGATCCTGCACGGCGATATAGCCCACGATGGCCGTAGCCTTGATGAGGCCCACGATCTCCCCCTTGTAGGCGGGCAGAATATGGGGAATGGCCTGGGGCAGGATGATGCGGAAGAAGGTGCGCCGGTTGGCGTAGCCTAAGGCGTAAGCCGCTTCGTACTGGCCCCGGTCGATGGTACCCACGCCCATTTTCAGCAGCCCGAACACCGCCGCGCCGAAGGTGAACGTAAAGCCGATCACCGCCACGAAAATGCCGCTGATGGCCACGGAGCCAAAGATGATGTAGTACAAAATCATCAGCAGCACCACCATGGGCATGCCCTGTACCAGCCACATGCAGAACCGGGTGACGCCGTTGGCCACGATGTTCCCGTTCCGGCAGAGCATAAACACCAGGAAGCCCAAAGCCGTGCCGAACAGGATGGACAGAACGGTGATGAGCAGCGTAGTCAGCACGCCGTTCCAGAACAGTTCCCAGCGGTTTTCACGGATGAAGGTTTTGTTGAAGCTGGCCACGATGCCGTCCCAGAAGGATTCCTGCTGTTCAGCAGGGGCGGAGGACTGCTGTTGCTGTTCCGCTTTCAATACGGCCATCACCGTACCGCCGGTATAGAACGGATCGGAGAAATAAACGCTTTCCTTCCGTTCCTCGGTGATGGTCAGCCCGGCGGCGGCAAAGTCCGCTTTCCCGGACTGGATAGCGGGCAGGATGCCGTCAATCAGCATGGGAACCACTTTCAGTCCGTACCCGTTCGCTTCGCAGAACCGGGCGATCATGTCGATTTCCATGCCAACTACGTCGTTGCCCAGGTAATAGTTCATGGGGGCGTAAGCCCCTTCCGTCGCCAGGGTCAATACGCCGTTGGTTGCGGGGAAGGAAGCGTAGTCCGGCACGGTCTTTTCGCTTTCCGGGCCGTCCGTCCATTTTTGCGTGATCTGCGCAAGTTCTCCGCTCTGTTTTACGGAAGCGAGCCAGGCGTTGATTTCCGCAAGCAGCTTTTCCCCCGCTTCCGTTTTGGGCAAGGCGATGCCGAAATCAAAATCGTCCATGCGTTCTTCCAGAACGGTCAGCCTATCGTTTTCCGCCGCCATCAGCCGGATCACCGGCTCGTCGCCCGGGAAGGCGTCGATCTTGTTGGCTTCCAGCGCGGCGGCCATATCGGGATAGGAGTTGAAATAGCTCACCTTCGCGTCCGGCAGCGTTTCCAGCACAATTTTGTCAAAAGTGGTACCGGTCTGTACGCCGATGCGCTTGCCGTTCAAATCCTGTAAGGAAGCATAGCCGGAAGCAGCCGAAGCGGTGGATGAAGCGTCCTTTTGCTTCAAAACCGCCGCCGTGTTCCCGCTGTAAAGGATCGGCATGCCAAACAGCACAATCTCCGCCCGTTCGTCGGTGATGGTGATACCGCAGGAAGCAAAATCACATTTTCCATTCTGAACGGATGCCAGCACCCCATCGAAGGAGGAATTGACGATTTTCAGCCGGTAGCCGTTTGCTTCGCAGAACCTGGCGGCAATATCCACGTCATACCCCACGATCCTGCCATCCTTCACGTAAGCACTGGGCACGAGGGTGGCGTCCACCGCCATGGTCAGGGTACCGTTCACATCCGGCAGGGCTTCATAGTCCAGCACGGTTCTCAGGCTTTCGTCCTTTCCTAACCATACCTCCTGAAGCGCGTCCATCGTTCCGTCCGCCCACAGCTTTTGCACAAACGCATTGTATTCCTCGCAGAGCGCACGCCCCTTCTCGCTTTTGGTAAACATCGGAGCTAAGGAAATACTGGAAAACTTTTCTGTCAGCACTTCCAGGTCGTCGTTTTCTATTTGCAGGTAGCGCAACATGATTTCATCCGATACGATGGCGTCTACCTTTCCGGCGCGCAGCAGGGCCAGCTCATCCGCCATGTTGTTAGCATGGACGATGGTTGCGTCGGGCAAGCGCGCTTCCGTCTCCGTGGCACAGGTGGTACCGGTCAGTACGCCGATACGCTTGCCGTTCAAGGCGTCCAGGCCAGAAACCGTACTCTGCCCGGAAAGGCCGGTGCTTTCCGCTGTTTGGGTGGGCGCTTCAAAGCTGGTTCCCGTCACGATGCCCATGCGCTTGCCGTTCAAATCTTCCCGGCTGGCGATCCAGCCGCTTTCCGCGCAGGCTGCACCAGCCCACAGCAGCAGGATGAGTACCAGGAAACACAGGATCCTTTTTTGCACAGTATACACCCTCTCTATAATTCTGATCGTTTGCCCGGCATGGTTTCTGAAAATTCCTATTCGACAATCCATCATGTTTTTCCTGTTGGAAGGATTCTTGATGACATCGTCCGCCGCCTTGTACACCGTGGCCTTGTCCGCGCTGTCGAAGTAACAAACCAGGGTGTATTCATGGGTCGTTGGTGCCTACGTACATCACATACTGGACGCTCTTGCCTGCGTCCGCTTTCGGCGCGTTTGCCGCGTTGATATGCGTCAGCGGCAGCCCGGCGCACACCGCCGAGCAGCACAGGCTCAGGATAGCGATGATGACCGCGATGATCGTTCCGTCTTTCTTCATGGTGATTTCCTCCTTACCATGATACCGTTCTTCGGATTCCGGCAGTCGAGTACTTTTCTGATTTCGGAAATTACGACAGGCCGAAGATGTAATGTCTGCAACACAGGAAACCAGTCACGGAGGATTTTCAGGAAAAGGGCAATGCCTTTTAACGGAAGTGGTCCCAACTTCTGAAAAAAATGAGGTTGAGGATGATTCCGATTGGTGATAAACTATTCATGCCATCTTCCTTCTTCCTTTGGTGTTTGTGTGGTAGCTACATTATAATGTTTTGAAGCCGGAGGAAAAGCAATGAAAAAATGTATTGTGCTGCTATTGGTTCTGTGTATATGCTGTCCGGCCGCTTTGGCGGAACAATCCAATTCAGCTTCTTTTGCCTATGTGCATGATCCCCGTGAAAACCCTGTCGCCATGCGGGATATTGTTGAGAATCCTGCTGCGGTTTACGGGTTTTCTCCCAGCTCGGCTGAAGAATCCACGCTGAAAGAATATGCAGATGCTATCGATTGGACGGATCCCGATCAGGTGTCCGCTGCCCGTGCGCAGCGGCAGGCATATCATGACAGCATGGAAGAACTGTATGACATGATCATGACCATGGTGAAAGAGGAGCGGAATATCGAAGCCATCGCCCGTGCGGTCAGCCAGCGGCGCAATGAATTGCGCCTGGAGGTCTATGCGGACGATCCGGAAGGTCTGGCTATCGTGAAAAAACGAAATCTGGACACCTATGGCAATGAATTAGGCCCCACACAGGAATCCCTGTATGAAAAATACGGTTCCTGGGAAATGGTGCTGATCAAGGCGTTGGGCACTAACCCGGGTATGGATGCCTGTCTTGGCTTCTATGATGAATATTATGATCTGTACGATCTTGAAACGGGAAGCAACGCAGAAAGCCAGATCGCGGATAGAGGTAAAATTTACACGCTGGATCGCGTGGTAGTCCTGAGCCGCCACAATATCCGCTCCCCCCTGTCCGGAAGCGGTTCACTGCTGGGGGATATTACGCCCCATGAATGGTTTCATTGGACGTCCAATCCCAGCGAGCTTTCCCTTCGCGGCGGAGTGCTGGAAACCATGATGGGCCAGTATTTCCGGCTGTGGCTGGAGAAGGAAGGGCTGTTCCCGGAGAATTATCAGCCGGAGGAAGGAGCGGTGCGCTTCTATGCCAACGCCAAACAGCGCACCCTGGCCACGGCACGGTATTTTTCCGCGGGGCTGCTGCCAGTGGCGGAGGTGCCTATCGAGTATCATGGAGCCTATGATACCATGGATCCCACCTTTGAGCCTTCCCTGAACTTTGTAACGGAGGATTATGCTCAGGACGCACTTGCCGATATCGCGGGGGAAGGAGGATTTGACAGTATTCTTGAAAGCCTGGATGACGCAATCTCTCTGCTGATAGACACAGCAGACATCGAGCAGAGCGAGACCTACCAGGCCGGAAAATATGGCAATTTGCTGTCAGGAGAAACCCTCCTTACCCTGACGGAAGGCAAGGAGCCCAGTATGACCGGCCCCATCAAAAACGCCACCAGCGTAGCCGATGCCATGATCCTGCAATATTATGAAGAAGCCGACGCGAAAAAAGCGGCCTTCGGCCATGATATTACGGAGGATGATTGGCGGCTGATCCATTCCATCGTGGATACCTACACGGAGATGCTCTTCTGCTCCCCGCTGATTTCAGTAAACGTAGCTCACCCGCTGATTGAGGAAATCCGCGACGAGCTGACCGCAGAAGGCCGCAAATTCACCTTCCTTTGCGGGCATGACGCCAATATTGCCAGCGTGCTGGCGGCGCTGAATTACGGCGATTATCTGCTGCCGGAAACCGTGGAGCAGCATACACCCATCGGTGCCAAGCTGGTTTTTGAACGATGGGTAACGAATGAAAATGAGGCGTACTACAAGATCAATTTGGTGTATCAAAGCACACAGCAGCTTCGCAGCATGGAACAGCTGACGCTTGAAAATCCGCCTGTCATTTATCCCCTGCTCTTTGATGGGATGGACGCGGAAGGAATGATGGAGGAAGCGGATTTGCTGGCCCTGCTGGATGGCGCGATCAATGCTTATGAAGAATTGCTGGAGGAGTATACTACTGCAGAGGATGAGGCGGCCTAATCTATAGGATAAGTACGAAAACATAAGATTGCAAGTTGTCCGAACATGATAAAGAAATGAAACCATGAGGTTTCAGATATAAGCAACGGGAGGAGAAAATGAAATGAAAAAGCTGATTGCGTTGGCTATGGTTGTAGTGATGCTCTTCACAGCGCTTGGAGTTCTGGCAGAAGAAGGACAAATGGCGCCTCTGTATGCCACAGTGGGCGAAGCGCTGGAAGACAGTGCTGAAGACCGTGTAGTAGCAGGCGGCGTTCCAGGGGAGTACTATGCCGTGGTAACGCAGAAAGACGGAAAATACTATCGCAGCGTAGCCATTTTTGATGAAAAGCTGAATGAACTGAACGAAGCCCTTGAAAACCTGGACTATGAGGCGGAAGATTTTTTTGAAAAGCATGAAGCAGCAATGCAGGCGGTAGACGATTACCTGAAAACGCTGCCGATCGCATACAGCGAAGTGTTTACAGCTCAGCCCCTGACAGACGAGGAAATGGCGTCTATGCAAGGGAAAAGTCTGTCCCAGCTGACTGAGGAGGGCTTCGAGATCGGAAGCAATGGCACGGAGCCCAGCGAGGATGAGGAGGAGATTCTCATTGTTTATTCCCTGCGTTATGGCGTTTATGACTACAACTGCGTGGTGGATGCGGATTTTGACCAGTATATAGCTGCCCAGGATAACGGCGCCGAAGGTGATTTGGTGGTAAAAAGCATGTCGCTGGCTGGCATTACAGAGTGGGGCTTTGAAAAACGGTTCCACACCGACGGCACAGTGGAAGAACCGAAGGATCCTTCCGCGGAATTCAGCGAGATCATGGCGGAAATGCTGACATTCTTTGAAAAGATCCAAGCGGGTGAGGAAATTGACATCCAGGATTATGCCGACACGCTGAAAGCAAAATACCCGGATTATGCGGAGATGATTGATGTGTATATAACAATGTACCAGACCTACGGAGCGGAAGGCTTTGCTTCGATGATGAACCCTGCCGAATAAGATAACCGGGGAGTAAGCACCTCCAAGTATCAGAAAGTGCATACACACGCCATTGGCATATAGTTCCTTCATTTCTTCTGTCGTTTTTCTTCACCGTAGGCATATTGTGCAACAAAAGATATTGATTTGACGTTTGCAGGCTGCTTACCCTTGGGCTGTTCATGCTTATGCATGATTATGATTTAAGAAACAGGCCCTGAAAAAACCCCTGTTTCCAGAGGTTTATCAATGGTCTGGCCGCTGCTTCCGAAGCGGTTTTTCATGACTGTCTGTTGCAGCCGGATTATATCCGGATCACGCCGGCGTGCTTCCATTCGCGGGTCCAGCGGGTCAGAATGCTCGGCGCTCCGGGAATTATCCGCCCGGCGGCTGTTTCGTGGACGGACGCCGCGGGGGCGGCGGTGCACATGGCGCAGGCGGCCTCCGGCGCGATACCGAAGGTATGAATCAGATTTTCCAGGGCTTTCGGCATGGTCAGTACGGATCCTGCCAGGGTGCCGTCCGCAAGCCGGGCCTGGCCGGCCTGTACGGTCACCTTCTGGCCACCGAGGGCGTATTCGCCGTCCGGCATGCCCGCCGCTTCCATGGCGTCGGTGATGGCCACCGCCAGCGCCGGGCCCTTGCAGCGGGCAATGAGGCGGACGATGTCCCGGTGCAGATGTACCCCGTCGCAGATCATTTCACAGTACAGCCTGTCGTCTGTCATAGCGGCGCCGGGCACGCCCGGCTTCCGATGATGCACCGGCGTCTGGGCGTTGAAGGTATGGGTCACGTGGTCGGCGCCCCAGTCCGCAGCAGCGTGCACCGTCTCCGCATCTGCCGAAGTATGGCCGATGGAAACATGGATCCCCGCGGCCGCAGCTTTCCGGATGAAATCCTCGCTGCCCGCCCGCTCTGGAGCCAGGGTGATCAGGCTGACAATTTCCGGATGGCCGTCCGTCATCCAGAGGAAATCCTCCCACGATGGATCCCGGAAAAACTCCTTCCGCTGGGCACCGGCTCGCTCCTCCCGCAGGAAGGGTGCTTCCATATGCGCTCCGAGGATCCGGGCACCGTTCTCCTCCGGCCGTTCCATGATCTGCCGAATCCCCCGCAGGGCATTCTTTGTCTCCTCCGGGGAAGCGCTCATGGTGGTTGGGCAGAAGGCGGCGACTCCCAGTTCCGCCAGGTCCCGGCTCATGGCGCGGACCGCTTTCTCCCCATCCATGGTATCATGCCCCCGGAAGGCATGAATATGTACATCCACAAAACCCGGTACCAGGAAATCCCCGTCCAGGTCCAGAACTTCCTCTCCCTCCCCGGGAGACAGGAATTCTCCGGTTTCCACGATCACACCGCCCTCCAGGCGGAGATGCAGGCCTTTCCGGAATTCTTTGCCGTCAAATACAACAGCGTTGACAATCAGCATACCTTTCTCCCTCTCTCAGTCCATCAGCACTTTCACAACGAGCTTCCGGTCCGGTACGGGCGCCGCAGGAGACAGAGGCCTCTTGTCTTTCTCCGGATAAAGCCCGGGGGCATGCGCCTCTCCCGGCAGGAAAACCGTGAATCCGCCTTCCTCCAGCTCAAAAGGCACCTGCCGGTCCGCTTCGCAGAACCAGACGTCGTTTTCCGGCTTTCCGGAGAGTTCCTTGCCTTTCCGGCCGTACCGGAAGCCTTCCCGGCCCCGCAGGATAATCTGAATGTCCGCATAGCGGCGATGTACTTCAAAGACCGGCTCCTTCGGCTCCAGCCGGTTTTCCGACATAACGGCGTACACTTTCTCCCCGTCAATGTCCGTCCTTCCGGGCTCCAGCGCCTCCGGATCCGTTTCCTGCAGCCAGCGAACCGCGGTTTCAAAGTTGGGACTGATCCCAGCGTATTTCACAATGTCGTCCAGGGTGTCAAGAATCATTTTTCCTCCTCCTTGTCCAGCCAGAACCGGACTGCGCCGATCATCCCGGCGTCATTTCCCAGTTCCGCGCTCTCAATCTGCAGTCCTTCTGCGAACCGCGGCATGCATCTCCGCAGGACCGCCTTCCGAAGGGGATCGATCAGCAGCTTCTGTTGCCGGCTTACGCCTCCTCCGATGAGGATCATCTCCGGATTAAAGAGATGCACCAGGCTGGTGAGCCCTTCCGCAATATCCCGGATCCAGTCTTCCAGGACGCTCCGGAAGACTTCGTTTCCCTGCCCGATTTCCCCGAAGATGATCTTCCCGTTCAGGCCCTCCCGGCCTGTGCGTTCCGCGCACTGCCGCACCAGTGCGGTGGTGGAGGCGTAATACTCAAAAACGCCCCGCTTGCCACAGGGGCAGAGCGGACCGTCTGCCCGGAGCGTAAACTGTCCCAGTTCTCCGGCAATCCCCCGCCGCCCGTCCAGAAGTCGGCCGCCTGTGATCACGCCGCCGCCCACGCCGGTGCCCAGGGTGATCATCAGTACATCCCGGAGGCCTCTTGCCCGGCCGGTGAAAGCTTCTCCGAGGACGGCCGCGTTCGCGTCATTCAGCGCCCGGGTTTTTACGCCGAAGGCTTTCTCCAGGGCCGCCTTCAGCTGTGTCCCTTCGTATCCGGGGATATTTCCGTTGGTGCCGATGACCACGCCGGTCTCCGAATCCACCTGGCCGCAGGCGGAAACTGCGATTCCTTCCGGCTTTTCCGGCCAGGAAGCCAGGAACGTCTCCGCCGTTTTCAGTACCGTTTCCAGCAGGGGGGTTTTGTATCCGTCAAAGGAAACGCTCGCGGAGATGGTTTCATAAAGGTTTCCCAGGCGGTCCGCCCGGCCCATCTTGACTTCCGTGCCACCCAGATCAATCGCCAGAATCATACGACCACCGCCATAAACCGCGCCGCGATCTCAAGCGGTCGGGTAATCGCGCCGCCCACAACCACGGCCCAGGCGCCGATCTCCAGCATTTTCTTCGCCTGTTCCGGCGTATGCACACGGCCCTCCGCGATCACCGGACAGGGCAGTTCCGCCGCCATCTCCCGGACGAGTTCAAAGTTCGGACCGTCCTTGCAGTGGGCAGTAGCCGCGGTATATCCGTTCATGGTGGAGCCCACCAGATCCGCGCCGGCTTCATAGGCGGCTTTCGCTTCCTCCAGCGTGGCGCAGTCTGCCATGATGATGATATTCGGGTACTTTTTCTTTACCTCCTGGAGGAATTCCGGCGCAGTTTTCCCGTCTCCCCGGACAGTGTCCGTGCAGTCGATGGATACAATATCAGCCAGTGCGTTCATGCACTCATCCACCTCGCGCATGGTCATGGTGATCCGGCCGGTATAACCCGGGTATTCCCGTTTAATCAGGCCGATGACGGGCAGGCCCGTCTCCTCCTTGATGCCGGTGATATCCCGCACAGAGCTGGTACGAATCATCTTAGCACCGGCCTGTTTCGCTGCCCGGGCCATCAGCGGCATGACGGAGCGCTCCGGGTCGTACAGCGGTTCCCCGGGGGTGGCCTGGCAGGAAACGATGATCGTTCCTTTCATGATCTGAAACAGTTCATCTTTTGTCATAGCTGCAGTCCTTCTTTCCTGTAAATATTCACTTAATATTCTTCCCAGTTGTGTTGCTCCGGCTGATACTTGCCGGAGGAATAATGCTGGTACATGGCATGGGCAAACTTCAGGTAGTCGTATTCCTCCAGGGCTTCCACAATTGCTTCGTGCTTCACGACAGAATTTGCCAGATGGGGCAGCTTTTCCTCCAGCTGATAGCCGGAATCCACGGCCCAGATCGCGTTCAGCAGGGACATGAGCACCGGATTACCCACGGAGCTGAAAAGCAGCTGGTGAAATTCCCGGTCCTCCCGGGCAAAAGCGCCGCTCTCTTCCCAGCTGACGCGCATCTGCGATACGATCTCCCGCATCTTCTTGATATCCTCCTGCCGGATGCTGTCAAACGCCTGGCGCATATAGCCCAGCTCCAGCGTTTTTCGGATGTCGAACATCTGGCGGATCTTCTTCTCATCCTCCGCCAGGCGGAAGAAGAGCGCGTTCTGGAAAACGAAATCCATCGTGAATTCCCGCACTTCCGTTCCCCGCCCCGGGCAGGCCTCCACCATGCCCATCAGCTCCATGCTTTTGATAGCTTCCCGGATCACATTGCGGCTGACCCCGATTTCCCGGGAAAGCTCCTCCTCGCTGGGAAGCAGATCCCCGGGCTTCAGCTGGTGGCGCAGAATATAATCATGGATTTCCCGGAAGGCTGCGATGTATCGCTTCTCCCGCTTCTTTTCCTGTCCTTCGGCACTCAAAACGGTTTGGCCTCCTGTCATTTGGTTTTAAATGTCCTACATTTCGAAATCATTATATCCAGGATTGGCAGGTCTGTCAAGAATTAATATGGTTATATTGGTATGTATTATTCCATTTTTTCAATTTTTCTGAAGAAAAGTGTTGACAGCCGATTTTAAATGTAGTATATTTCAGGCAGACCCTGTGAGATGCAGGGAAAGAATCGTTACATGCCGGACAAATCCGGCCAATCAAAAAGGAGGATCCAGATTATGAAAAAACTCATCGCCTTGTTCCTGTGCCTGATACTGGCGCTGCCGGCGTTCGCTCTGGCGGATGACCAGGTGGAAATCACCCTGTGGACCTACCCCATCGGCAGCTGGGGAAATGCCGAAACCGTGGACGGCATCATCAAGGACTTCAATGCTGTGCATCCCGAGATCAAAGTGACCGTTCAGTACCTGGACTACCAGTCCGGTGATGATCAGGTGACCACCGCCATCGAAGCGAAGACCACGCCCGACATCATCATGGAAGGTCCGGAACGCCTGGTCGCCAACTGGGGAGCGGCCGGCAAGATGCTGGACATCAGCGACCTGTGGGCAGACACGAAGGATGACATCATCGCCGCCAGCGCTGCCGTGGAAGCGGCCTGCAAAAACGCCGAAGGTGTCTACTATGAATATCCGCTGTGCATGACCACCCACTGCATGGTCATCAACTACAACGATTTCGAAAAAGCCGGTGCCCTCCAGTATATTGATGAAGAAAAGCACACCTGGACCACCGAAGGCTTCCTGAACGCACTGGACGCGCTGAATGCAGCCGGCTTCGCCCCCACCGCGGTCGTATATTGCGGCGGCCAGGGCGGCGACCAGGGCACCCGCGCGCTGGTAACCAACCTGTATTCCGGCCAGTTCACCGCGCCGGATCACTCCGCCTACACCATGGACAGTGAAGCGAACATCAAGGCGCTGCAGCTGCTCCAGCAGCTCGTGAAAGACGGAAAGCTGGATGCTGATGCCGGTATCGTCGCCGGTGATGAAATCGCCCTGTTCTGCAACTCTACCATCTCCATCGGCTTCTGCTGGAACGCCTCCGCGGCCGTTTCCAACAAAGCCAGCCTGGCGGAAGACGTGAAGGTATTCCCGATGGCCTTCCCCTCTGACGACGGCGTGCCGGAACTGCAGGGCGGCATCTGGGGCTTCGGCCTGTTCGACAATGGCGATGAAGCCAAAGTGGCCGCTGCCAAGACCTTCGTGAAGTGGGTATGCGACGATCCGGCCCAGGCAGCGAAGAGCGTATACGCCTCCGGTTTCTTCCCCACCCGCGCTTCCCTCGGCGACATCTACGCCGGCACCGACAAGGCTGAGAACGGCGAGTATGCCATCTTCATGCCCTACCTCGGCGACTATTACCAGGTCACTCCCAACTGGGCCGCACAGCGGACCGAATGGTGGAACCTGCTCCAGCGCATCTTCGCCGGCGGCGATGTGGCGGCTGAAGTAGCGGTCTACTGCCAGAACGCGAATCAGAAATAATCCATAGAACCGGTATCAATCCATGACGAATCAGGCGCGTCTCCGTTCCTCCTCTGGGCCGGGGGCGCGCCTGTCCTTTTTAAGGAGGGAAATATCCCGATGACGACCCGAGCTTTCCCTGCCCGCAGGGTGGTTTCCCCGGCCATGAGAGCGGCGCGCCGGCGGGAAAACATCGCCGCTTATCTCTTCATGGCGCCCAGCCTGGTCTTCTTCCTGGGTTTCGTGATTTTCCCCATGGGCATGTGCCTGGTCACCAGCTTTTTCAATTACACCATGACCGATTTCAGCTGGATCGGTCTGGCCAATTATGTCGAAATGTTCCAGGATGCCATCTTCGGCAAGGCGCTGGTCAACACGATTGTCATCGTGCTGGTCAGCGTGCCGGTCACCTGTATGTTTTCCCTGTGGGTGGCATCGCTGATTTATAAAATGAGGGACCGCCACACATCCTTCTTCCGGTGCGTTTTCTACCTGCCGGTGGTCACCGGTTCCGTAGCGGTCACCGTGGTCTGGAAATGGATTTTCAACAACTATTACGGCGTGCTGAACTATGTGTTCAAAAACCTCGGGCTGATCACCCGGAATATCAACTGGCTGGGCAATCCGGACTACGCCCTGGCCTGTATCATCACGATCCTGCTGACCACTTCCGTCGGACAGCCCATCGTGCTCTACGTCTCCGCCCTGAGCAACGTGGACCATTCCCTGATCGAGGCGGCCTCCGTGGACGGAGCGACAAACATGCAGGTGTTCTGGAAGATCAAATGGCCCCAGGTCATGCCCACCACCCTGTATATCCTGGTCATCACCACGATCAACAGTTTCCAGTGTTTCGCACTGATCCAGCTGCTGACCTCCGGCGGGCCAAACAATTCCACCCAGACCATTATGTACTACATCTACTACAACGCCTTCAAACTGAGCCGCTACGGATACGGCAGCGCCATGGGCATCATCCTGGCGATCATTATCGCCGTGTTCAGCGCGATTCAGTTCAGGCTGGCCAAGACCGATAACGGCTGAAAGGAGGAGACCTTATGCAAACGACTGCAAACCTGCCGCGCCGGATCAAAGACAAGCCGGACAATACGGATCACAGCGTGCATCAGGTAACCGCCTACACCGTGATCGGGGTCATCCTGCTGATTATCCTGGCGCTGCTGTTCATCTTCCCGCTTTACTGGATCCTGACCGGATCCTTCAAGACCCAGCAGGCAGTCAATTCTGCCGTGCCGGTCTGGTTCCCTACGGGTGAAACCGTCACCATGCGCAACTATAACGAGCTGTTCAACCGCCCGGCAATTACCTGGCTGCTGAACACCGTGTTCATCTGCGCTGCGGCTATGGGCCTGACCTGTATCGCGGCCTCCATGGGCGGTTATGCGCTGGCCAAAAAACGCTTCTCCGGGCGGGCGCTGCTCTTCTCCGTATTCATCTGCGCCATGGCCCTGCCCAAGCAGGTTATCCTGATCCCGCTGCTGAAGGAACTGGCTTTCCTGAAGCTGCACAATACGCTCTGGGCTGTGATCCTGCCGACTGTAGGCTGGCCCTTCGGCGTTTTCCTGATGAAGCAGTTCAGCGAGAATATTCCCGGGGAGCTGCTGGAGGCCGCCCGGATCGACGGCGCCGGCGAAGCACGGACCTTCATCGAGATCGTCATTCCGCTGATCAAGCCGGGCATCGGTGCCCTGGCGATCTTCACCTTCATCACGGCCTGGAACGACTATTTCCTGCAACTGATCATGCTGAACGATACCAAGGTGCTGACAATCTCCCTGGGCATCGCCAAGCTGCAGACGGAACTGTCCACGGACTTCGGCCTGATCATGGCCGGCGCGGCCCTGGGTTCCGTCCCGATCATCATTATTTTCCTGATTTTCCAGAAATTCTTCACCCGCGGCATCACCATGGGTGCTGTCAAGGGCTAACCATTCCAGGGAAGGAGTATGCATATGTCTGTTCAGAAATACCGGGGCGTGATCCCCGCATTCTATGCCTGCTATGACGAGGAAGGCCGTATCAGCCCCGACCGGGCCAAGCGCCTGGCCAGGCACCTGGTGAACAAGGGCGTTCAGGGCCTCTATGTAGGCGGTTCCTCTGGGGAATGCATCTACCAGGAAAAGGAAGAGCGCATGGCCCTGCTGGAGGCGGTTATGGAGGAAGTGAAGGGCGAATGCCTGATCATCGCTCATGTGGCCTGTAACAATACCGAGGAATCCTGCCAGCTGGCCGCCCATGCGGAGCGCGCGGGCGTGGACGCCATCGCCAGCATTCCCCCGATCTACTTCCGGCTGCCGGAATACGCCATCGCGCAGTACTGGAACGATATTTCCGCAGCGGCGCCAAACACGGACTTCATCATCTATAACATTCCCCAGCTGGCCGGCGTCACCCTGACCCCGGGGCTCTTTAAAACCATGCGGCAGAATCCGCGGGTAATCGGCGTTAAAAACTCCAGCATGCCCACCTATGATATCGAGATGTTCCTGCGGGCCGGCGGAGAAAACTGTGTGGTTTTCAACGGACCGGATGAACAGTTTGTCTCCGGCCGCTGCTGCGGCGCCGCGGGCGGCATCGGCGGCACCTATGCTGCGATGCCGGAGCTGTTCCTTGCAATGGACCGGCTGATCCGTGAAGGTACGCCGGAGAAAGCCTGGCCCATCCAGCATGAGGTAAACGCCATCATTGAGGATATGTGCGGATGCCATGGCAGCATGTACGCCGTCATCAAGGCAATTCTGAAGATCAACGAAAACCTGGAACTGGGTTCCGTGCGCAGGCCCATGCCGGCGTTGATTCCGGAAGACATGCCGAAGGTGGAAGCCGCAGCAGCCCGAATCCGGAAAGCCATCCAGGCTTTCGCGGGCTGATCGGGAGGGAGTCTATGAAAAAACACATTGTCTGTTTCGGAGATTCCAACACTCACGGATACTGTGCGGATCCGAAGGACTGTGCAGACGGCGGAATCCGTTATAACGAGTCGGAAAGGTGGACCTGTCTGCTGGAGGAACTTCTGGGCCCGGACACGTTGGTCCTGGAGGAAGGCCTCAGCGGCCGGACAACGGTCTTCTCCGATCCCCTTCATGAATGTATGTCCGGTCTGGACGCAATCTATAGCGTACTCATGAGCCACGAGCCGGTGGATCTCCTGATTATCATGCTGGGCACCAACGATACGAAAGAACGCTTCAGCGCCAACGCCGCGTGCATCGGCATCGGGATGGAGCGCCTGATTATGAAGGCGAAGGAAATTCCCTGCTGGCGGGACAAGCCCCGGATCCTGGTCATCTCCCCGCCGCATATCGGCGAAGGACTTTACGCGGTCCCCGAGGGAGAGCCTATGGGCGCCGGATGTCCGGAAAAATCCCGGCAGCTGGCGAAATACTTTGCCGCTGCTGCGGAACGCCAGTGCTGCGCGTTCTTTGACGCAGAAGGCGTCGCTGAATTCAATACCCTGGACTGCATGCACCTGACCCGCAGGGGCCACCGCCAGCTGGCGGATGTTCTGGGAAAGATCGTTCCCGAACTGCTTGACTGAACCGGAGTTTCTTCTTCATCTCCTCCTTTTTTCGGTACCCTTAAAGGGAAACCGAGGTTGTAAACCCCGGTTTCTGGCCAACGGCAAACCTCCAGAAATGGAGGTTTGTTTTATTCTCGCTATTGACCGCAATCACCTGCCCCGGTATTTATGTCGGGGTATTTCTTTTCCTATGCCGGCGCTAATGGCAGCAAGATCGCGGTGATGTATGAGGATGAGCTGTATATGCTCAAGTTCCCCGGCATCGCCAGGAAAAACAAGGATATGAGCTATGCTAATGGCTGTATCTGTGAGTATCTTGGCTGTCATTGATACATCGGGCTGGGCATCGGCACTGTTTCGCACCGGTCCTGCGCGATGGGCAGCTGCCCCTGCAGACAGGCCGGATAAATAATCCGGTTCCCAAACCGCTGCCGGAGGCCGTCCACGGCGTCGTCCACCCTGCGCCGCTTCTCCCGGGCAACGTAGTCGTTGAAGAGATCCGTCTGCACGGGATCGTTTTCCCGTCCCGGGTTGATCCCGCGGATCGTCAGCGCCCGCACCGGCTTCGGCCACCAGTAATGATCCCGGAACAGCGCGTATCCCGCTGCAGCGATTTCATACGGACTCTGGGAAGGATACGGCATCGGCATCTGCCATTGATACCAGCCCAGATCCTTGTCCCGCACGGAGATCTGCACCGCCTTCGCCGTCAGCTCATGCTTCCGCAGCCGGTGCCCCAGATCCTGCGCCAGCTCATACAGAACCTGCCACACTTCGTAGTTCGTCTCCAGATCCCGGACGCAGGTCGTTCCGTGCCCGATGGATTTCACCGGCGCCGCGTATTCCTGCGGCATAACCGGCGCGCCGTCCGTCCCGTTGGCAAAGTGCCACAGCATGATGCCGTTCTTCCCCAGTTTATACTGCAGGATTTTCGGATCCGCTTCCGCCAGATCGCCGATCGTGTGGATGCTGTACATCACCAGCTTCCGGGTGGTCGCCGGCCCGACATACAGCAGATCCGACACGGGGAGCTTCCATGCCGTCTCTCTGAAGTTGCCCCGGCTGACCACCGTCACCGCGTCCGGCTTCTTCATGTCGCTGCCCAGCTTGGCGAAGATCTTGCTGAAGGAGACGCCGATGCTGACCGTCAGCCCCGTTTCTTCCCGCACGGTTCTGCGGATCTCTTCCGCGATTTTCCGTCCTTCCTCTTCGATGCTCCGGCAATAGGGAATGGAGATCCAGTTCTCGTCCATCCCGAATGGCTCGATGCAGTCCGCGTATCTTTGATAGATGGATCGCACAATCCTGCTGTAGTGCAGGTACAGATCATAATGCGGCTCGACCATGATCAGGTCGGGGCATACCTGTTTCGCCTGCCAGTTGGCCATGCCGGTCTTGACGCCGCAGCGCTTCGCCGGATAGCTGGCCGTGAGCACGATCCCATGCCGGTTCTCCGTGGATCCGCATACCGCGACCTTTTTCCCCCGCAGGGCAGGATTCTCGTTCATCTCCACGCTCGCGTAGTAGCAGTTCAGATCGCTGTGCAGGACCAGGGTTTCCGTCGCCATGCTGTTCACCTCCGTCTGCTCCGGGTATATTATTGAAGATCAATTTCAATAATTTCCGCATAAAAGTCTTGACTTTCCCCTTTGGCCATGATAAACTCGGTTCGAAGTTAAATTTCACAGTGCGGATAATAGCACAGGTGAACGTCGGTGTCAATATGAAACTCGCACACTTCAAATGAGGGAGGATGAAAAAACATGAAGTTCGGTGAAAAGGTGAGAAAGCTCCGGAAAGATATGAAGCTCAGCCAGGGCGAGCTGGCGGAGAAGATCGGCGTCAGCGGCAGGAGTGTCGCTTCTTATGAGGCCGGAATATCCTATCCCCGGTATAAGGAGACGTATGATGCGCTGGCCGCCGTGCTGGGCGTGGATGTCAATTATCTCCGGATGGAGGATGAGGAGTTTCTGGAGGATGTCGGCAAGCAGTTCGGCTCCCGCGGCCAGCGGCAGGCGCAGGCCATCCTTTCGGAAGCCCGCCAGCTTTTCGCCGGCGGCGAGCTGTCGGATGAGGACCAGATAGCCTTCCTGACGGAGATGCAGCAGCTCTTCCTTGATTCCAAGCAGCGGGCGAAGAAGTATACGCCCCGCATCTATCTCCGGGAAGACGGAGAGGAATGATCACTTTTCTTTCTGCATTCCGGTCACATGGGAGGGATGGGGGAATTTCCCGTCATCGTTTTCGGTACGATCAGGATGCAGGAAAAGGGCAGGGATCGTTTTTCCGGCCCGGAGGAGGCGTAGGTGTAGTGAACGATATGATTTTTGATCAGGCGCAGCGGTGCCGGAAGCGCTTCGGCACTTCTGACCCGTATGAGCTGCTCGATGCCATGGGCGTTGTTCTGGTCCGCAGCGCGAAGTATCCCCGCGACGGTCTGCGCGGATACTGCACCGTGATGAACAGGACCAGGTATGTGGTCATCAACGCGAATCAGCCGGAGGAGGAGCAGCGCGTGGTAGCCGCCCACGAAGCGGGGCATCTGATCCTCCACAGGACGCAGCTGAAAGCCGGCGCCATGTCGGATTTTGATGTCCTTAGGTTTATTAAAGGAGGATAATCACGATGAGGAAACTGACTGCACTGTTGCTCTGCGCCCTGCTGACTCTGGCCCCGACCCTGACCCCGGTCCTGGCCGAGGGTGGCGCGATTATTGACGGACGATGGCTGAATGCTGACATCCAGGGAAATGTGACCGAGGACACCTCTGCCGTGCTCAAGGACAACTTCGGGCTGTTTGTCAATAAGGATTGGATTCTGCAGGCGAAGATCCCTGCTGGCGAATCCACGGCGGGCACGATGGAGGATGTCATTCGCATGCTGAAAGACCGGCAGATCGCCCTGATGAAGGATGACAGTCTCACCGGCCACGACGCCGAGCTGGTACACAAGCTGTACGCGCTGGTGTCGGACTGGGAATACCGCGACGCCCAGGGCGTGGAACCTGCCATGCCCGTCATCGAGGCGCTTCGAAGCATCGACAGCCTGGAGGCCGTCACCGGCTACCTGTGTGACAGGAGCAATCTCAAGCGGAACTATCCACTGGTGATGAGCGTCGGCGCTGATTTTACCGATCCGGATATCTACATCACGCAGATCGGAACACCCTCCCTGATGCTCAGGGATTCTGCGGAATACACTGAGCGCACCCAGGCCGGTGAGCTGTACTACACCCAGTATGAGCAGCTTGGAACTTATTTACTCACGCGGCTGGGCTACAGCGAGGACGAGGCCGCCCAGGTGATCGGGAACGCCTTCGCCATGGATGCGCTGATGGCTGAGCACATCAAACCCATGGCGACGCACTACCAGGCGGACTATTTCGCCAGCCTCCTCAACTACTACACCCCGGAGGAATTGGAGGCGCTTGCGGGCGACTTCCCGATTCTGGACATGCTCCAGGCTTTCGGTTATCAGGTCAGCCAGCGCTTCCTGGTCACGGAGCCCGATTACATCGCCGCGCTGCCGGAGCTCTACACGGAGGAAAACGTCGCGCTGCTGCGGGATTGGATGACGCTGAAGGCGGCGCTGTCCATGGGCACTATGCTGGACCGTGAGACGCATAAGCAGGTGGAGGCCATCTCGAACGCCATCATGGGCATAACTGGCGAGACCAGCGATGACGACAACGCGCTGCAGACAGTGCTGAACTTATTGCCCGTGCCTATGGATAACCTGTATGTCCAGGCCTACTGCACCGAACAGCAGCGCCAGGATATGCTGAACATCATTGAGGACGTTGCAGCCTACTATCGAACGATGCTGGAATCGGTGGACTGGCTGGGTGACGAGACCCGAGAGAAAGCCATCGAAAAACTGGATAATATGCGCGTCTATGCGGTCTATCCGGACGAATTGGGTGACTGGTCGGCACTGAACTTCGCTGGGATCGAGGACGGCGGCAGTCTGCTGGCGGCGAACGCAGCGGTTCAGGGTTATGTAAATGCCCTCCAGTCGGATAAGATCGACACCGCTGTGAACAAGGACAAGTGGGATCAACTGACGATGCAGACAGCGCAGGTCAACGCGATGTACAATCCTCAGAACAACTCCATCAACATCTTGGCTGGAATCCTCAGCGGCGAGATTTATAACGAAAATATGAGCTATGAGCAGAAGCTGGGCGGCATCGGCACGGTCATCGGCCACGAGATCAGCCACGCCTTTGACACCAACGGCTCGCAGTTTGACAAAGACGGCGCGATCGCCAACTGGTGGACGGCGGAGGATTACGCGGCTTTCCAGGCGCGGGCGGCCAAACTGGCGGCCTGGTATGACGGTTTCATTCCATGGGAAGGCGCAAATTACTCCGGCCGGCAGGTGCAGACCGAGGCCATTGCGGACATGGGCGGCATGAAGGCTCTGCTCGCCATCGCCGCGCAGCAGGATAATTTCGATTACGACGCCTTCTTCCGGCAGTACGCCACCGTCTGGCGCATGCAGTCGCTGCCTGCGTATCTCGTTACGCTGGCCGCGCAGGACACACATCCGTTGCGCTATCTGCGGATCAACGCGACGTTGGCGCAGTTCGACGAATTTATCGACTTCTACGGCATCCGGCCCGGCGACGGCATGTACATCGCACCGGAGGATCGGGTGGCTGTGTGGTAATCCGACATGCGGCGGCGCGGGAAACCGCGCCGCTGTAACCTTGCGGAAAGAAAGGAACATAAACTCAAGTCGGATCACAGGCTGCCGGGCGAGATGCTCGCGATGGCGGCGACCACCATCGTGGAGAATTGCCCTGAGGAGCGGCGCACGGAGGTCGTGGAGAAAACACGCCAGACATACGCCATGCTGAAAAAGCAGCATCCTTTCCTGACGGATGAAAACGATATGTCGCTTGTCGCCCTGATGATCATGGCGGGCAAAGATCCCGTACAGGCGGCTGAAGAAGCGGAAAGACTTTTTCAGGCCATGATGAATGATTATAAGATCGGCTCGGACGTTGCTCAGTCAGCAGCCATGGTCCTTGCGCTTTCCGACAAGCCCGCGGACCGGAAGAACCATTTTCTCCCCTTCATGCACTTCACCCCACCGGCGGTTTCGGCCGCTTATGGATCACTTGCCCGTCGGAATGGCTTCATGAAGGCTTTTGTTGCGGTAGTTCAGATCTGTTCTCAGGGAATAGCCCTGCTGTTCCCAGAAAGTGTTGGCGGCCTCGTTGTCCTTGAATACCAGACCGAATATTTTGTGGATCCCTTCTTTTTTCAGAGCCTCCTCAGCCAGAGCGGTCAGGTGGGCGGCAATACCCATCCGGCGGTATGCCGGATGAACGCACAGATGATGGATGATAGCCCGCCGTCCGTCATGCCCGGTGAGGATCACACCGATGATCCGGCCGTCCTGGACGGCGGCGAAGCAGGTTTTCGGGTTGCGTTTCAGGTATCTTTCGATTCCCTCGCGGGAATCGTCGACCGGATTCAGCGCGCGCCGGCTTTGCTCCGTGCTGTTCCATAGTTCATAAATCGCGTCGTAATCATCGATGGTGACTTGTCTGACCGTGTAGTCTCTGTTGTCTTGCATCTGATAACCTCCCTGGTAGGAAAAAAACTGCAGCAAATCAAACGCAGATCGCTGACAGAATAATAGCATCTGCGGGACCTGCTGTAAACGTTCCCGATTTGAAAAATAATAAACAATGATCGTAATAATAGTGATGTTTGGAAACACGAAATTCGTTCTCCATCCCTCAGACGGAAAAGACAAATCCGAACAGAAAAAACACTGCGAAGATGATGTTGAAAAACCTTGAAAAACCGATTATTCCATCGGCGCGACAGTGACCTTCAAAGTGGTCAACGGCGCCTGGGACGACGGGGAAACGGCAGACAAAACCGTCACGCTGAGCGGATACGAGGACGAAAAGCTGAAGCTGGCTTCCGGCGATATTCCGGCGGTGGGTACCAATCCGGGCACGGGATTCAAGGCGGGCAGCTGGAATGAGACGCCGTCCACGGCAACAGAGTTCGAAAACGGATCCACAAACCTTATACCTACACCTATGCGCAGAAGGCAACCATCAGCGCGACAGTGACCTTCAAAGTGGTCAACGGCGCCTGGGACGACGAGGAAACGGCAGACAAAACCGTCACGCTGAGCGGATACGAGGACGAAACGCTGAAGCTGGC
The DNA here is from genome assembly GCA_947166385.1 of uncultured Clostridia bacterium. GTDB lineage: Bacteria > Bacillota > Clostridia > Christensenellales > Aristaeellaceae > Aristaeella. The sequence continues at coordinate 57,896 of CAMVEB010000006.1, forward strand.
TGCCGATGAGATCCCGGCGGTGGGTACCAATCCGGCTAAAGGATACAAGGCCGGCGACTGGGATGTGACGCCGTCCACGGAAACGGAGATTACAGAAGATACGATTTATACCTATACGTATGCGAGGAACATCGCCACCGTGACCTTTAAAGTGGTCAACGGTGCCTGGAATGACGAAACAAAGACTGACAAAACCGTCAAGCTCACCGGAATCGAGGGCGAAACGCTGAAACTGGCTGCCGACGATATCCCGGCTGTCGGTTTATACCCGAACGCGGGATACAGGGAGGGCGGCTGGACCGTGATGCCGTCCGTGGAAACGGCCATCACAGGATATGTGACCTACACCTACAGGTATATTGAGACCGCGGCGGAGAAGACCGACATAACGATTACATTCAGGGTCGAGAACGGCTCCTGGGATGACGGAACAAATGAGGATATTACCGTCAAGCTGAACGGGTACAGTTATGAGATTCAACAGCAGGCGGTCAAGGCGATCCCGGCAGTAGGCGGCAAACCGGCTTCCGGATGTAAAGCTGGCGCCTGGAAAAGAGTACCCTCTGCAGAGGTAATGCCCGCTGATCAGGATATCTATGTATATGCTTATCAGGTCAAAGAGAGTGTGATCTCCGAGTCCGAAGCCGGGAACCTTGTGATCTACGGCCTGGAGAAGTCCTATGATTATATCGGAAAGAAAGTAATAAAGCCGCATTTCTACGTGATGGATGAGAGCCGGGGCGTAGTGCTTTCGAAAAGCACGGATTATACTGTAAAATATAAAAATAACAAGTATGTCGGTTGGGCTACGATTGAAGTGACCGGCAAGAAAAACTATCAAGGCAAGAACGCAAAGGCGAAATTTGAGATTGTGGATCCTTTGGACAGGGCAAAGGCCGAGGAGGTAAAACTCCTGCCGGGAGTGAAGAACATCAGTAAGATAGGAGGATCATTCGTTTATAACGGCGTGCCGCAGTACCCGGGGACAATAGACATTAAAATGACCGACAAATCAACGGTTACATTCACCCATAGAGGCGGCGGTGTGTACACTTGTGACGGAGATGCAACGGTTCTCATCACTGTCGGCAACAACGTGAATAAAGGCAGCAGCGCAGTCGTAGCAGCCGTCGGTGCCGACGGGAAAGTGAAAACGGCGTCTTTTAAAATCGACCCGGCCGAGATCTCCGGGGCGATCGTTCCGGAGAATCTGGAAGCGATCTGCAGTGTTAAAGGCAGCATACCGGATGGTTTCACCGTGCACTGGAAAAACGGGAACGGCGAAGCTGTGGAATTGCTGCTGGGCCAGGATTACACCGTTACATATTCAAAAAACAAAGCTCCCGGAACGGGAAAGATCACGATAAAGGGAAAGGGGAATTTCAAGGGCAAGAAGGAGGTATACTTTACAATCGCCCCGTTTAAAGCCACGGAAATTGCCGCAGTGAATGCATACGGAGGATTAAAAGTTAAATCAGTGAAGGTTACGGTTCTGGATCCGAATGGGTTTGCAATTAATCCAAAGAATCTGAACGTACAGGTGCTGGATGCGAACGGAGTTCCGAAGGATCTGAAATCCCAGCTTCAGGCCGGCGAGAAGATTACAGTCGTTGTTACAAGTAATAATCAATCAGTCGTTGTGATCGATGGGGACGGCTTGAGAACCACGATGACGGTGGGAGGCATTAATTTCGGTAAAGTCAAGGTCGACGCGAAACCACTGACAGTAACCTACACCGGGGAGCCGATCGAACTGACGGATGAACAGATCGCTTAGATAGTTATTTCCACAAAAACTGAAAGACTCGTTCACGGAAGAGATTTTGAAATCGTCGGATATGCAAATAATGTGAATAAAGGCAACATGACTGTTACTGCGCAGGGAATTGGAAGATACAGCGGAGTGAAATCGTTCAAGGTCAAGATCGTAGCCAAGAGCTTGGAGTAAAGGGGAACGGTCGGAAACACCGGGGACGGCCCGTCTCGGTCCCGTCCCCTGGTTTTTTGCCTTCTTTTCCCGAACCGTTTTCTTCTTATGTTACGGAATGAACCTACCTGCGGCTTCGGCCGCGTTTTTTTCTTTGCACAGCCCTCGTGGCCGCTCAGTGATTCTATACAGGATTCTCTGTCCTTGGCAGCGAATCTTAAAAGGGTTGGAATGGACTGTTCCGGTTCTCTTCGGAACGGAAGACGTGGCACACAGAAGACCGAAATAAAATCATCATCGGAGGCGCGCATGAGGATATTGCTGAAACCCATTGACGAAACCAACCGCGAGGCCGTTCTGGCCCTTTCCGTGCGGGAGGATCAGCCCTTCGTTGCAACAAATGAGGTTTCCCTGCGGCAGGCGGAGGAGACCAATCAGGAGCATCCGGGCGTGGCGCGTCCTTTCGGAATCTATGCGGATGACCGGCTTGTCGGTTTCTGCATGTTTGCCTTCGCGCCGGAGGCGAGAGACCCGGAGGATCGCTACTGGCTCTGGCGGTTTATGATCGACAGAGAGGAACAGGACAAGGGCTATGGCCAGGCCGCTTTGCGGGAGATCATGAAGTATTTCTGTGACAACGGCGCGGATCGGCTGTATCTGTCTACGGAACCGGAAAACGAACGGGGCCTCCATGTGTATCACAAGGCCGGATTCCGGGAGACCGGCGTCATCAGCGATGAGGAAGCTGTTCTGATGCGGATGCTGAAGGGCCCCAACAGAACAATCAGGGAGTTTTACGGCGTTGATGTGAACAGCCGCCTGAGGGTGAAGGGCAAAAAAGGATACGGCGTGAGCATCGCCGTCTTCGACGGAGAGGATCTGGACACTTATTGTGCGGGCAGCGGACGCTTCTCCCGGGATTTCCCGGTGAACCCGGATATGCTGTTCCAGGCGGGCTCCGTGTCGAAAACAATGTTTGCGCTGACGCTGCTGCGCTATGTGGACAGGGGACTGATCGATCTGGATGCGGATATCTCCGGGGTCGTGCCGGAATTTGTCAGAAAGGGTCCGATGACCTTCGCCGCCCTGCTCAGCCATACGGCGGGCTATAACGTGTACGGCTTCCCCGGCTACCGGGCGGATCATGAACCGCTCTCCCTCGAAGATGTGCTGAATGGCAGGGGCAATACGGCGAAGCTCAGAAGGATCCGCCCCTTTGGAAAACAGCATATGTATTCCGGCGGCGGCATTACCCTGGCCGAGCTCGCGTTCACGCGGATCACCGGAACGACGCTGCGGGAGGCCTTCCGGAAGGAGGTCGCTGAGCCGCTCGGCCTGAAGCGGACGGGCTTTTTCCAGCCGCTGGACGAGGAACTGATTGCCAATGCCGCCTTCGGGGGCAGACTGGCCGACCGGGAAGATCCCGCCCATGGTTATCACTATTATCCGGAGCACGCCGCGGCGGGTCTTTGGACCACGCCCACGGAACTGGTCACGATTGGCCTCGCCCTTTCCGGGAGCTACCGGAAAGGCGGTCTGCTCAAAAAAGAGACGGCCCGGCGGATGCTGACGCCGGTCATGGACAGTTACGGACTCTGCGTTTACAATCTCAGGGGGGATATCGGCTGCCACGGAGGCTGGAACGAAGGATTCCTGACGGAGTGGTGGTTCTCCCTGCGGGAGGATCTTTGTGTGGCCAGCATGATCAACCGGACCGCGGATGCCTTGGCGGAAGAAAACTCGAAGCTTGCGCTGGATCTGTTCCAGACCGTGGAAGAGGATCTGGCCGATGAGCCGGGCAGGCGGAGCCTGAAAGCGCTGTGCGGCAGATACGGGCATCCCGCGGATGCCGGTTCCTGCGTGGCTGAGGTTTTCATGCAGAACGGAAAGCTGTACGCGAGGTGGATGGACGCGGAAGGCGGGGAGTTCACCGCCAGGCTTTATCCCGTCGGGAAGAAATCCTACGGCCGCAGGGGCGGCCTCGAGAAGCTGACCTTCGGCAAGGACTGCCTGATGTACGGTCAGCACACCTGCGAAAAACTGTAAGATCATGATGGAGAAGGAGGAAGATTCATGAAAGTTCTGATGATCAACGGCAGCCCGGACAGCAAAGGCTGCATCGCCACGGCGCTGAATCTGGCGGCGGAGGTTCTGAACAGGGAAGGAATCGAAACGGAAATCATCCACGTCGGCAACAAGGACATCCGGGGCTGTATCGCCTGCATGCGCTGCAGACAGACCGGTCAGTGTGTATTCAATGATCTGGTCAATGAAACAGTCCCGAAGCTGAAGGAAGCGGACGGGATCATCATCGGTTCACCGGTCTATTACGGTATGCCGAACGGAACCGTGCTTTCCTTTATGCAACGGCTTTTCTACAGCTGCGGCTGCGATCTGCATATGAAGGTCGGGGCGTCTGTGGTGTCCTGCCGCCGCGGAGGAAACAGCGCCACCTTTGAGATCATGAACCAGTTCTTCGGGATCAACGGGATGCCGACGGTCCCCAGCACTTACTGGAATGATGTTCACGGGTACAGGGGGGAAGATGTGCTTGCGGATGTGGAAGGCGTGGAAACCATTCGCAACCTGGCAACCAATATGGCCTTCCTGATTAAATCCATACAGGCGGGAAAAGAACAGATCGGGAAGCCGGATGTCAGGCATACCCAGTTTATGAACTTTATCAGGTGATAATTCTCCTGTTCACGGAGGACCCCATCTGCGGCTTCGGCCGCGTTTTTTCTTTGCGCAGCCCTCGTGGCCGCTTGTATTCACGGCTTTCTTTTTGCGCCGTTTTATGCTATGATGAAGTAAACATGGGGCAAGGGACAAATGAACAGGCAGGGAGATACGCGAAGGAGAGTGCCACAGATGAACGCTGCGGAGAGATTCCATTTCGATGAGAGAACTCAGGAAATTCTGGAACACCTGACCATCCCGTTTGCCATTTATCAGTACATTGACAAATCTGAAAAAGGTCAACGATACCGCCGGGCATCAGGCGGGAGATCAGTATCTGCGCGATGCCTGCAAAGTGATCTGTGATATTTTTAAGCACAGCCCTGTTTTCCGGATCGGCGGGGATGAGTTCGCCGTGATCGCGCAGGGGGTGGATTATGCCCGCCTCGAACACCGGCTGGACGAAATGCGGGATTATAACAGGGATGCGTTGCAATCCGGCGGCATTGTGATTGCCTGCGGGTCGGCGAAATATGAGAACGATCCGTCTGTCGCCGCGGTGTTTGAGCGCGCGGATCATCAGATGTACGGGAACAAGAACGAGTTGAAAGCGATGAAGCCGGGATTTCTTCCCGCGGAGAGATGAAAATGGAGAGAAAGCAGCGGAGAAACATCAATCCCATCACAGGGCTTGATTATCCGGATCCGGATGTGATCAGGGTCGGGGATACTTACTATATGGTCAGCACGACGATGTATTTCATGCCGGGCTGCGAAATTCTTCGCTCCTACGACCTGGTCAGCTGGGAGCATGCTGCTTATGTATATGACACGCTGGACGGCACACCCGCCCAGAAACTGGAGGGGAAAGAGAATATCTACGGCAACGGGATGTGGGCCGCAAGCCTTCGCTTTCATGACGGCGTCTATTATATCTGCTTTGTGGCGAACGACACGCATAAGACCTATCTCTATCAGTCCGAAGACATCCGGGGCCCCTGGGAAAAATATACGCTGGAGGGCTTCTATCATGATAATTCCATTCTGTTTGATGAGGACGGCAGGGTTTATATCGTCTCGGGGAACAGGGAGATTTATATAAAGGAACTCAGATGGGTGGAATCCGGCGGGCCGGGGAAGGCATCCCGCCGTCTGACGGACGTGGGAACAGCTCCCGCGAAACGGATCCTGTCGGATGCGGACGATGGATATCTGGGCTATGAAGGGGCGCATTTCTACAGGATCAACGGCAAATACTATATTTTTTTGATCCATATCCCCCGGGCGACGGCAAGAAGAACCGAGGCGGTCTTTGTGGCGGATCGCCCGGAAGGCCCTTATTACGGCAGAGACGTGATGAATGATGACAGGGGTTACCGGGGGGCCGGCGTTGCTCAGGGCGGGATAGTGGAGACGCCCTCGGGACGCTGGTACGCCATGCTTTTCCAGGACAGCGGCAGCGTGGGAAGAATTCCCGTTCTGATGCCTGTAACCTGGCGGAAGATCCCCGTGGCGGATTTGTCGGCGGCAGCGGCCGCTTCAGAGGAGGATGCCATTTCGGCGGACGCGGAGGGCAGAGTGGATTTTCCTGTGTTTGGGGTAAACGGGAAGATTCCGGAAGAATTTGAAATAGAGGATTTAAGGCCCGGATATGAATATGCTCCGCTGGTATCAGGGGACGACTTCAGATCCGATGATGCCTCGTCCTATTCCGGCTTCGGATTTAAACCCTGCTGGCAGTTTAACCATGAGCCGGATATGTCGCTGGTAAAAAGGGATACGGAAAACGGCATCGTCACGATCACAACAGACAAAATCAGCAGCAACCTGGTTCAGGCGAAGAATGTCCTGACGCAGAGAACGCTTTTCCCGGGGTGCGAAGCGAGTGTTACGGTGGACGCGGGCGGTATCAACGACGGCGATTATGCCGGTCTGTGCCTGCTGGAAAGCCAGTATGCTTTTATCGCGGTCACAAAGAGAGATGCACGCTGGTATCTTGTCATGGGGAAAAGAGAACTTGCTCCCGGGCTTCTGTGGGGGGAAAGACACGATGAGGAACCGTTTGAGGAAGTGGAATGTGTTTCGCTGACCGGTCCGGTCGTCACGCTGGTTGCGGCTGTCTGCTTCGATCACAGCGCCTGTCGGAATACAGTATATGCGGATGCCGCGGACGGTCAGCCGGCTCTTGTTCCCGATGCCGATGACACCGTATCGTTTTTTTACCGCGCCGGCCGGGAGCCTTTGAAAAAACTGGGCGCAGACCACAAACTGGTATACAGGCTGGATCACTTCACCGGGGCAAGGTTCGGACTCTTTGTCTTCAGCACGGAAAAGACCGGCGGCAGCGCGGGTTTTTCAGACTTTGTTTATCACCGTGTTCATCTTTCTGCTTCATCGGAAGGAGAACATTTCGGGAGGATTGGAACATGAAACCGATCATCAAAGCGGATGTGGTAACTGCCCTTCGGGAAGTCGGACTGGGATCCGGAGCGACCGTCATGGTCCATACGTCTCTCAGCGCCATCGGCTATGTCTGCGGAGGGGCGCAGACGATCATTGAAGCGCTGACGGAAACCGTTGGGGAGGAAGGCACCGTCATGATGCCCGCGCAGTCCTGGAAGAATCTTGATCCGGAGGATGGCGTTCATTGGACCGTGCCGGAGGAATACTGGCAGATCATCCGGGACAACTGGCCCGCGTATGATAAACGGATCACCCCCACAAACACGATGGGGGCTGTGGCGGAGATGTTCCGCTCATGGCCGGGAACCATCAGAAGTGATCACCCGGCAAGGTCGGCGGCAGCGTGGGGAAAGCATGCGGAGTACCTGACCGCGGATCATGACTTGTCAAATATCTTCGGAGACGGTTCTCCGATCGGAAAGCTGTATGAGCTGGACGGTCAGGTGCTGCTGATGGGGGTCGGATATGATAAGAACACGTCCATCCATCTGGCGGATGCCAGAGCGGAGTATCCGGGCAAACATCACTGCACGGAGCACAGCGCCGTCATGCAGGACGGGAAGCGGATCTGGAAGGCCTATGAAACGCTTTTTGTGGACGGAGAGGATTTCGGGCGGATCGGGGCCGCGTTTGAAGAGGGGAATCAGGTGAGCAGGGGAAAGCTGGGCAATGCGGAGCTGAAGCTGATGAGCCAGAGAAAGCTTGTCGATTTTGCCGTCGGGTGGATTCAGAGGAATCGAAAATAATGCTTCTGTCACGAAGGTGAACGCAATTCGATTTATAATATCATGGCGGAGTTTTGTTCCGCGATGAGGAAGACGATAGCCGTCATGGAGAATGATGTATGATTAATTATGTGATCGATCTGACGGGGCTGATTATCAGCATCCTGGGGTTGATTCTGGTTTTGCGGAGCCGCATCCTGGAGAAACGTTCGTTCCGGTATTTTCTGTGGATTTTTGTGATCCTGATCGCCTATGCGGTGACCGATCTGATCAGCTGGCTGACATACGAGGAAGTCGGCAAAGGCTGGATGCTGGCCTCAAAGATTGGATTGTTCCTGGAGTCTGCTCTCTCCGGGGCGTTGATTCCGCTGCTGTCCGGTTTCCTTCTGTATTCCGCCGGGGAGGAAAATGTATTCAGGAATCGTGTCTTTCATATGATCCTGGTCCTTTTTGTCCTCTATTTGGGCTTTCTGACCTATGCGCAGTTCTCCACCGCGATCTATTATTATGATGAGCTGAATATCTATCACCGGGGTCCCTGGTACCCGGTGCTGCTGATCCTGCCGATCCTGATGTCAGTCCTCAATATTGGGCTGCTGTGGACCAGGCGGGGCAGGCTTACCAGGGAGAAAAAGGCTGCGTTTGCGTCCTTTATTCTGATTCCGGGGATATCCATGCTGATCCAGATCCTTTTTTACGGTGTCAGCTTTATCGTTCTCGGCGCGTCCATCGCGGCTTTCATTATGCTGACTTATGTCATGAATGATCAGACAAAGCGGTATTATGTGCAGCAGGTGGAGAACAGCAAACTGAGGACCGAGATCCTTCTCAGCCAGATTCAGCCTCATTTTCTGTTCAACACGCTGGGGACCATCAGCCATCTGTGCGCGGACGCGCCGGAAGCGAAAAAGGCGATTGGCCTCTTTTCCAGGTATCTTCGCGGAAATATAGAAGTGCTGTCCAAGGAAATGCTGATTTCTTTCGATAAGGAAATTGAACATGTGCAAATGTATCTGGATCTGGAGAAACTGCGCTTCGGAGACAGCCTGCGGATTTCCTGGGATCTGTCGTGTACGGATTTCCTGATCCCGTCTCTGACGCTGCAGCCTTTGGTGGAAAACGCGGTGCGTTACGGGGTCAGAGGCAATCCGGACGGATGCGGCACCGTGAAGATCCGGTCTGTGGATTGCCCGGATCATTATGAGATCAGCGTATCAGACGACGGCCCGGGTTTCCCTCCGGAAGACGCGCAGAGGTTTGACGAAAGAGTTCATATCGGAATTGACAACGTGAAGGAAAGATTGCAGGCGATCTGCAACGGAGAACTTCGGATTCAGACCGCCCCCGGGCAGGGAACGCGGGCAACCATTATTCTGCCGAAGGAGAGGGAAGCATGATTATTTTCGCGATTGATGATGAAATGGCCATGCTTTCTGAGCTTCATCAGGCCATTCAGGAAGCCTGCCCGGAAGCGGACATTCATGATTTCAGATTTGCCGCCGAAGCCCTGAAAGCGATCACGGAAAACGGTGTCATTCCGGATATCGTCTTTTCCGATATTGAACTGCCGGGGATGAACGGACTGAATCTGGCGGTCAGAATCAAGCAGCTTTCCCCTGCGGCAAAGATCATCTTTGTGACGGGTTATTCCCAGTATGCGCTGGAGGCTTACCGGCAGCATATCAACGGCTATGTGCTGAAACCGATTGACGCGGAACAGATCAGGCGGGAACTGGATTATCTGATGGAGCCGTATCAGCAGGAGCCCGGCAAACTTCAGGTGAGATGCTTCGGTTATTTTGAGGTCTTCTGGCAGGGGAAACCCGTTTCCTTCGGGCGAAAGCAGACAAAGGAACTGCTGGCTTTTCTGATCGACCGGAACAGCGTTTGCTCTTCTGAGGAAATCTCGGATGCCCTCTGGGAAGGGGACACCGACATCAAAGCGTGCAAAACAAGGCTCAGAAGTCTGTTGCATGATTTAAAGGGGACGCTTTCGGCAATCGGAGCGAAAAATATCGTGATTCGCAGGAGAGGGGAAATCGGTATTGACGCGACCGGCCTGGACTGTGATTATTATCGTTTTCTGAAAGGCGATATTCAGGCGATCAATGCGTTCCAGGGGCAATACATGGAGCAGTACAGCTGGGCGGAATCCACGCTTGGAAATATCATGTTCAAAAGCAAGGAGGACCGTTCACGGTGGTGAACGCTCCGCGGTGTATCATATATATCCGGACTGACGAAGGATGTCTTCCCCGGGGTTTGCCCGATTGATTCAGGAGTGGATACGATTGATACGAAAGATTCGTAATATTCTGTTGTTTAACGATTTCTCCCGTTCAGACCTGAAGGCGGTTCAGCAGCTGATCATGGAAGACAACCGGAAATTCTGCATTGTCTGGGCTGCGGTGAACAGTCTGTTCTGGGTGTACTGTCTGATCATGACGTTCGTGAATCCCGATTATCGGATGTGCCGCGTGATTTACATCGCCGGCTTTGCCGTCTGCGTGGTCTGCCTTTGCCTGTCGGTTTATGTGGCGCCGAAGCATTCCGGGCTGATCCGGGCGATCGCGATCATGATGGATGAATCCCTGCTGCTGGCGGGCATTTTTATCGCGCGGTATCTGGCGCCCCAGACGATTGTGGTATTCGCTTCCGTGCTGATCGTTCCGGTAGTTTTTATCACGGATACCTTTTCAACGGTGCTGATGCTGTTTGTCAATATCATTGTATTCACGCAGGTCGGGTCGCGGACAATGGTTCCGGATACATACAGGTGGGTCCTGTCCAATCTCATCATTTTCTCGGCTGTCGGGGTTTTGATCGGCCATTTTGTCAATAAGGGAAGGTTTGAACGTTATATCTTTGCCGAATCCAAGGCGGAACTCGCGAAGATCCAGGCTGGGTATGCTTACCATGATCAGCTGACCGAGCTTCAGAACCGGCGTGCTTTTGAAGAAACCATCGGGCAGCTGGCAAAGGCGCTGCCGGCCGGATGCTCCGTGGTCGTGGTGGATATCAACGACCTGAAGGAAACGAACGACACCCGTGGACATGCTGCAGGCGATGAGCTGATCATCGGCACGGCGAAGAGTCTCTGCCGGAGCTTTATGGGCATAGACAGGATCTACAGAATCGGCGGGGATGAGTTTGTCGTGATCATCACAGAAGGGCAGTATGATGTGGAAGAGGCCCTGAACAGGCTGAAAAGATACAGCGCGAACTGGAAAGGCGAGCTGATCCACGGCGTCTCTATTTCCGCGGGCGTTGCCTCGGCAAAGGAATTCGACAGTATGGATGCCATGCTGAAGGCGGCGGATCAGAGAATGTACGAATCCAAGAGAGAATATTACCAGAGCACCGGGAAAGACAGACGGAGAAGATAATCTTTATTTTTCATCGGCCTGATTTGTTGCTGAAGGGTCCGGCTCTTCCGTTTCCTGTTCGGCTTCAGGCAGAGAGTCGGCTTCGCTGGGGCCTGCTTTCTTCATTTCACCGTAGAAGTTCACGATGATCGACGTGATCAGCGCCACCACGATGATCCCGTAGATGCCCAGGAGGACGGACAGGATCCGCCCGATCGTTGACACCGCCGTCATATCGCCGAAGCCGATCGTGGTCACGACGGCAAAGCAGTACCACAGGGCGTTGGTGTATTTTCCGTCAAAAGCCGCCCGGTCTGTATAAAGCAGCACAAAGGAGAAGGAAGCGATCAGGAGCAGCAGGCCGAAGATGATCTCAGCGGCATAGGTTTTCTGCACGATATCCCGCAGCACGTCCAGCCGCAGCCGGGAGAAGGTCACCGACATGATCCGGACCAGGCTTCTGCATGCGATGAAAAGCATCACGACGATAATGAATTCTGCTTGTGCTTCTTCCCCGGACAATACTTCCCATACGGTATAAATCATCAGCAGGATAAAGGCGGCGTTTGCCACGATGTTGATCCACTTGCGGTTCCGCAGGATGGAAAACACCCGGCTCGGGATCAGCGAAGCGATGAAAACGACGCCCGAAATGGACATGAACAGCAAAGACGGTTCGATAAAAAGGGCTACCGCGCATCCCAGGAACAATCCGGAGAAGATCAGGTCCAGTCTTCTTTTCTCCGGAATCTGGGTCCTGTACCGCCGGGCCTGCGCCCGGAGAAAAGTGGTCACGGAAAGCAGCACAAATTCCGCCAGCATCAGAAATGCCAGCAGCTCCATCGGATTTGCTTCCCCTTCAATGCTAAGACCCTGAACGGCGGCAAGCCCCAGGGGGATCATCAGCAGGGTAAAAAACATCTCGATGATCGTCGCGATGTGGAAGCTTCTGGTCTTTTTTTTCTTTTTCGTTGCCGTTTTCATGGGTCGGGCCCTCACTTTGTCATAATGGAGGATGTGCTCGGGATCATTGCCCGGACATCATGCTGAAGACGGTTGTCAGTATTTCACCCAGTTTCGCTCCGTCCAGCTGCTTGATCGGTGCGATGGAGACCAGCTGGTAAATTCCCTGTACGCCGATGAGCGCGATCAGCGCGATGCCCGCCACGGGGATCAGCACGCCCACCAGCTTGTTCTTCGGAATCCTGGTATAGTTGAACAGCAGGACGATCGGCGCGAAGAAGATCAGGCACGAGGATTTTCCGAAGCCGATGGAAATCGCGATCGTGTTGGCGAACGCCTTTTCAGACGCGAACATCGCGTCCAGCGCTTCTTGGGATCCGGCCTGTCCGGCCAGCAGGAAGATCGCGATGATTACGTCGATGATACCGGCAATGAGCAGGACCACGGCGGTATAGACGGAGAAATGCCAGGAGTTCCGGTTTGTTTTCAGGAATGCCTGATAATCTTCATGCGTCTTGCCGTGCCGGCAGTAACGCAGCTCCCGTGTCTTGATATGGATCGCCAGGAACACGAAGACCAGGAACGTCATCGGCGGCTTCACCGTCAGCAGCGGGAAGATCCAGGAGGGAAGCGTGATGCTTCCGGCGGCGGCCCTGCCCTTGAGGATGATGCTGACGATTTCATAAGCGATGGGAAGGAGGGTAAAGGCACGGAAGATATAAATCTTCTTCCCGGTGAAGATTTTCGTCGGCCGGGCGTTCATGAAATACATGACCAGCGTGCACAGCAGCAGGTCGACAAAAATGTTGAAGGCGAAAAAGCCTCTCGGGCTGACGCCGTAGAAGGACGTCATGACCAGGGGATACGCTTCTTTCGGATCCTTCAGGAGCAGTCCCACGGTGCCGACGACATACCGGTTGAAGAAGATCATGAATCCCACGAAGATCCCGGCCATGGCGCCGCCGTTCCGGAGCAGCTGTTTTTTGTATCCGTCGGTATTGTTCAGGATCCGCGCGAAGTTTGCCATCAGCAGGAACGGCAGGGACATTTCGGCGATGTAGCTGATAATGTCACTGATGGTCGCGAATCGCTGCGTATCATTCGGATTCACCTTCATGGCGATCTTCATCAGCGACATGACCACGGTGATCACGATGCACGTCCAGCCCAGAATCTGGAAGGACTGGAAGGACAGCGGCCCGCTGTATTTGATGTCGTTGTGGATGCTCTGTTCATGGAGCTTGACGCGTTTTTTTGCCATAATCGTTTTCCTCCATATAAATAATAAAGTTATTTCATATGAACGTCCATCTGCGGATAGGGGGCGGTGATGCCCGCTTCATCCAGGGCGCGCCGGCAGTTTTCCAGCAGGCGGAAATGGACGGGCCAGTAATTCTCCGTGGTCACCCAGACCCGGACCGTGAACTCCAGTGCGTTGTCGGCGCATTTGGTCAGGTTCACCGACGGCGCGGGGTCCGCCAGCAGGTCCTTTTCCCCGGAAACCATTTTCCGGAGGATATCGTACACCTCGTCGATGCTTTTTTCGTAACCGGCGGTGAAGACCAGATCCAGCCGCCTGGTGCCTTCCCGGGTGTAGTTGACGATGGCGGTGTTGGTCAGGGTGCCGTTGGGCAGGTTGATCTGCCGGTTGTCAACGGTGGTGATCTCCGTATAGAAGGTACCGATGTTTTTCACGGTCCCCTCGTTATCCCCGATTTTCACGTATTCCCCGGCGCGAATCGGCTTGAAGAGCAGCAGGATGAACCCGCCGACCAGATTGCCAAGCACACCCTGCATGGCCAGGCTGACCGCGACGCCCGCGGAGCCGAGCAGCGTAACGATGGACGTCATGGGAACGCCCATGGTATTCACGGCGGTCAGAATCACGAGGAGATACAGAAGAACCCGGATCAGGTTTTTGATGAAGCCCCGCAGCGTGGGCTCCATCTTCATTTTGTGCTCATTGCGTTCGATGATCTTGACGATCCAGTGAACCAGAAAGAAGCCGACTGCCAGGATGATAAGACCGCGCAGGAGATCCACGCCCGCGGTGGTGAAAAAGTTCTTGATCGTATCCCAGTTCATTTCTGTCCTCCTATTGGCTTTTCCGCGGCGGAATGGGATTTTTGCCGTGTCGGTTTCCGACGGCGGCCATTCCGGTGTTCAACGTTAAAAGCATTATAACAGACAAAGCGTTACAAAAGCGTAACACAAAACCTGTGTTTTTATGATTTTTCAGGATTTTCCAACGCTCCATGCGTCAGTTCCGCCCAGTTGTACTGAGTCATGTACTCGCCCCGATAGGCGTTGATGGCCCAGGGCTTGCCCCTCTTCCAGTCGTAGTAGTCGCAGTCCACCAGGTCCGCCCGGATGCCCCGCCGCTGCCAGGCGTTGATCAGGACATCCGCGCAGCCCGCCGCGGTGAAGGTATCGGTCAGATCTTTCCGCAGCGTACGGAGATACGAGGCGTTCACATTCCTGTCCCAGATCGTTGCGGCGATCTCAGCGCCGGTGCACAGGGTTTCCCGGTCGACCAGATAAGCCAGGTATTCCTTTGTTTTCTCCCGGCAGAATGCCACCGGATGGCCGTCGATGTACACTTCAAAATTCCCGAAGCACTGGAAACGCACCCGGTGCGGGGAGGGCATGACAGGATGGCGCAGATTATCCAGTTCGGCGCGCACGTCCTCCGCGGTGATGGGTTTTTTCAGATACCCGCTGGCGTGAAGGTTCAGGGCGTCGCGCATATAGTCGTCGTACCCGGTGGCGAAGATCACATTCAGCCGGGGGCAGCGGAGCTTCAGGGCTTTGGCCAGCTCCACGCCGCTCATGCACGGCATCTCCGCGTCGGCAAACAGCACATCCGGCGTCTCTCCGCCCTCTGCCGCCGCGATGAGATCGGCGGGCCGGTCAAATTCCCGGATCTCAGCGTCAGGCGTGGCTTCGGCAATGGCGCGGCAAAGGATCCGCAGGGCTTTGGGTTCATCGTCTATGGCAAAAATCCTCATGGTGTGTTCGCCCCTTTCGGTATGGTGATGGTGACGCGGGTGCCTTTTCCCGGCGCGGAGGCGATGTTCAGCGTCCCGCCGCACATTTGGGCAAGCCGCTCCCGCACATTCCGAAGACCGATGTGGGAGCGGTCCGGATCCTTCGGCGGCTGTTCCGGATCAAAGCCGGGGCCGGTATCGGTGACGGTGATTTCATAATGGTCAGCATATTCCCTGGTGGCAATGGCCACCTCTCCCCGGCCGTCGCTGTTGCCGCGCACGCCGTGGCGCACGGCGTTTTCCGCGATCGGCTCCAGGGTCAGGGGCGGCAGCGAAAAGGTTTCGCACTGAATGTCGTACCGCACGGTCAGTTTGTCCTCAAAGCGCATCTGCTCCAGCGTCAGGTATTCCCGGGTATGCTCCAGTTCCTCGGGGAAGGGAATGGGGGCGCTGGTCTGCATGGCGTCCATATTGCCGCGCAGGTATTTGGCGAACTGGATGGTAGCGTTTTCCGCCTGCTCCGGGTTTGTGCGGCACAGGTCCTGGATCACCGTAAGCGATCATGATGCCGCTGACAATATGGCTGGTGTACCCCAGCGGGCCGCGGACAAAACGATTGCTCTTCGTGATGGAAAAAGCCACCGGCGAAAAAAGGGCTGTCAGAAAAACGGCGGCGTTCACCGCGGCCAGGCCCCAGAACAGCTTATAGCTTTTGTCCGGCTCGATAATATAGAAAAAAAGCAGTACCACGATGGGCCGCGCCGTATATCCGCAGATGGACTGGATCGTTCTCAGCACCGCCGGGAGGTCGTGCGTATTCAGATAGGCGGAAGCCAGATCCTGCCCCACCAGGCTCAGCTCCAGCGCGATGATCGCGAACATGATCCGTCTCTGCTTTTTGAGGATATACGGATCAAAAAGCACAATCAGGAACAGCAGCAGGATTTGCAGGAGATTCGGCAGCAGCGCACGGTTGGCCAGATACGACAGAGGAGTCGCTTCAATGGCTTCCTGCATGGTGATATATCCAGGGGTAAACATGATGCTCGGCCTCCCGTGATCCTACTTTTATATTTTATAGCAGGAATCAGCAGAATGCAATATCAACAATCATCCGTTACCGGAAATAGTCCCGCGCCTGACGGAAAGTCAAAAAATGGCTCCCGGCGATCACTTCGCCGGGAGCTTCGTGCTGTTTCAGGGCCGTTTATGCCGCGGGAGCTTCCGCCTGCGCTTCGAACCACTCGTTGATCATCCGGTCCAGCATCACGTCGTCAAAGTAGGGTGTATAATCGCCGCACGAGAGGCGGGGATTCTTATTGGTCGGCGTTTCGGGCTCAATCCGTTCAAGGGGAAGGTCGGTCTTGCAGCCGCTTTCCACCGATACACCGTCCGCGGTCTGCAGGGTCCAGTTGGCGCTGGACATGAAGTATCCGCCGCCGCCCGTGAGAACGCTCATCTGCACGCTGCAGGAGCCGCCGCCGGTGGGCTCGCCGATCAGAACCGCCCCGTGTTCCTGCATGACGCACGGGAACAGGTTGCCGCAGGAGAAAGAGGCCCGCGTGGTCAGCACGGCGTAGTTGAAGTCATACTTCACTTCCTCATCCTTCTCATCAATCACACCGTCCAGGTTCTTGTCCGAATGCACGACCGCGTGCATGTGCTGGCGGGTGAGAGGATTGTAGCCGTAAAAGTTCTTTTCCCCGAACATCAGGTCCATCATGAACGCCAGCATATCGGAGCTGCCGCCGGCATTTGCTGTGAAATCGAACAGGATGTTTTGGATGGCGGGATTTTCGGAGGCTTTCTTCAGGCCGGTCCAGGTAATGCCGACCGCGTCCATGGGGATTTCTCCTGTGCCGGCATAATAAGCTTCCCAGCCGGCCTGGTCCCAGTTGAATGAGTTGATCCGGAGGATGGCGGTGCTGCCGCATTCCCGATAGAGATCCTCTCCCCAGAGTTCTGATCTGGTTGCCTGGATCGACGGCATCATCTGCCCCCGGGCCATGCTTGAGGTGGTGAGATAAGAGCCGATCCGGGGAAGCATTTGCTGCGTGATCTCCGGATACTGGAAGGTGGGTTGCAGGCAATTGGTTACTGTACAGTAGGAGGTATGGCCGTCATCCAGGCCGGTGTTGAACAGGTCAAACATCGCCAGCAGGTATTCGACCATCCCGGGATTCATCAGGCGCTCTTTCATGGCCGGATCATCGTCCAGCGCGGCGTCAAGGCCTTTTTCACCGATGGCCGCGTCCAGTTTTGCCGTTCCGGGATGTCCGAAGAAATAATCCATGGCGAAGCAGAGCTCCGCGTAGTCTTCACGGATGACATCTTCCTCGCGCTGCTTTTCCCCGGTCATCAGGGCGCGCATGGTCTCCCCTTCATACCATTCGGCAGGCATGCCGCCGAGGTTGTTGATGTCCAGTGCCGGTTTCAGCACCTTTTCCCCGTTCCACAGGACGTAGTTCATCGCGACGTCGACGAACATCGTGGACAGCAGGGCCAGAGGCAGATAAACATCCTCCGCGTCCGCGTAAACCGGTATGCCGTATTTCGCGAAATCGAAAGTGACGGCAGCGGGCGAATCGTCAAACACGATCTCGGAGTAATACGTCCAGGCGCAGGGGGAATCCTTGATGCCGGTCATATTCGTGTACGGAAGAGGCGGAAGCTGGAACTGCGCCCAGTCCGCGGCATCGATGGTCCCGGCGGAAGGGTTTACCAGAACGGAGGAACCGTTGGAATTTGCTACCTCCCAGATGCCGCCGTCCAGGGGCGTCACCGTCAGATCCACGTTCCGCATGAAGGTCACATAGGCTTTCATGCCGTAATACGGCACATGCGGGGCGGCCGGATAGAACCGCAGGTCCATGCTGCCGACCTGTTCCTGCCCGGTCCAGACCCCGGTGGTCTGCACGGTACAATCTGCTCCTTCCGCCGTGGAGAAGGAGATCCCGGAGATCATCATGATGGCTGCGAGAAGCAAAGATAATGTTTTTCTCATGGTTGCGCGAATCCTTTCCTGTAATTTTTTGTGCTGTCAGTTCTTTTCGGGCTTTTCTGCCTTTTTTCCTTCATAATTTGCCTTTTTTTCAAAAAAATAAATTTTTTCTGTTTCAGGGGTTTTGTGTTACGCTTTTGCAACGGTTTGTGTGTTACACTGCTTCAGCTGCGTCGAAAAAAGATGTAGCAGCGAGCCTGTACTGAGTGATAAACTCATGAAGGAATATAAAAGAAAGAAGGAAGGAACCCCATGAAATTCCCGAACACATTCAAAGGTATCAAAAAGATCTGGACTGCTGAAATGCTGATGCTCCTTGGCGCTGTGCTGAGCATCGTTCTCCTGTTTGTCGTTGCCGGCAACACCGTGATGGACGGAGATGTCGTGGTCATCAATGAGGAAGCGATCAAGACACCGGCCGCGATTCTCGGAATCGGCGCCGCCGTACTCATGCTGGTCGCGTTCCTGCTGAACCTGATCGGCATCATCAACTGCCGCAAGGATGACAAGAACTTCGTCAATGCCCTGATTGCGACTTTGCTGGGCGTTGTGTGCGGCGTGGTCAACGCGATCTGGGGCGAAGCGAAACCCCGCCTGGGCAGCTGGATGGAGTTTGTCATGGTGATGGAAAGCTGCTATGCTTCCTACTATGTCCTGACCGGCGTCAGCAATCTGTCCAAAGCCTATCCGGATGAAGCGACCAAAAAACTGGTTGACAGGTCCCGGAACTGGCTGCTCGGTTCCTTCAGCCTGTCTGCCGGCCTGAAACTGATCGTTGATATCTTTAACATCCAGGATGGAACCCCCAAGACGATCATGGCGATTGTCGCTGTTCTGGCGGAGATCATTTCCTATGTGATCTACCTGATGGCCCTGAACAAGAGCAAGAAAATGCTTGCCAGATAATTTCGAAAACAGATAGAAAGTCAAAAAATGGCTCCCGGCGATTAAACTTCGCCGGGAGTTTTCATTACTTGAACCGTCAGTCAAATATCATACCGTCCCGCCAGTTCGTCCGCGACAGGGTGAAGTGCTGCTCGGGAATGCGTTCAAACGGAATCCCGTGATCTTTGATCGCCTGCTCCATCGCGTCCGTGATGGGAGAAATATCGCTGCAGGCCAGGGTGGTGATGCGGAAGTACCCGTTGTGCTCGATGACATTCATGTGCAGGGTGTTTCCCATGGCGGGCTGGCACAGGAACCGCACGTCCGTGATCTGCTCCGAATAGCCCGTTTTATGCAGGGAACCGATATAATCCGTATAGAAGGTATCATGGGATATGGACGTAAATCCGGGGATTATTTTGATTTCTTCCCGATAATCCGTGGCTTCTCCCATCCGCTTGCGGTACATACCGCCGAGATAATTATACTGGAAACGGTACAGATCGGTGTTCATCTGCATCTTCAGCAGGCCCCGGAGCTTCGCGGCGCGCTGAGCGTAAGGCAGGGCGTCCATGGGCGTTCTGTGAACGGGCAGGATCAGCCTGGAAGAGCAGTTTTTAAAGGTTTCCTCACAGCCCAGCATCCGCCGGACGGATACAGGAATATTGGCCACGATCGGCGCGTCCGCGTCCGGATGGACCCGCAGGATCGCCTCGCCGACCAGCATGGAAAACAGGACGGCCGGGGAGGTTCCGTTTTCCTTCACAAAGGCCATCAGCTCTCCGGAGGGCAGGCGGAAGCCGTATTCCAGCACATCTCCGGAAGGATTGGCGATGATTTCCGGCAGATGATAAGGCTTCGGCTGTTCCTTTTTTTCCGGCATTTTGAATTCCGGTGAAACTTCATAAGTTTTCGAACAGGGCTCAAACGTTTCCGCGTCCGTCATCTGATTCTTGTCACAGCGGATGCCGTTCGGATCATATTCTGTGCCGTCCTTCATGCAGTAATAGCAATACAGCACGGATTCCAGGAAAGCGTTGAGCCCCTGCCCGTCGCAGAACCCGTGGAACATGGAGAACCAGGTTTTGTTTCCGTCCCAGGTAAGGTCCAGCAGATGATAGTTGGTTTCCGCCCCGCCGACCCGGCGGATTTTGTCGGTATGCGCGACGGTCATGGGCAGCGGGTTCTCCGCGTAATACACAGCGCCGTGTTCCACCGTGAAGGTATCCGTCAGATAGGGCATCCGCTGAAGTGCCCTGTCCATGGCGCGCTGGAGCAGTTCCCCGTCGATCTCCTCCCGGTGGCTGATCTCCACGGTGTAGACGGTCATTTCAACCGGCAGATAGACATAAGGGGTGGCGGAAAGGGCCAGTTCTTTTTTTCTGAATTCCGGACGTTGGTTACTCATGGATCATGCTTCTCCTTTGCTTTGCTGATAATAATATAACATACCGATCGTTGCAAAAGCGTGACAAAAGAACAAAAAATTTATGCAAATGCGTTTATGTTACGCTTTTGTAACGCTTTGTGTGTTATTATACAATCAGATCAATAGGCATCGTAGTGGCAGTGAGGCAGGTGCCGCAGGAACTGATCCAGCAGAATAACCTTCCGCCGCTTCCCAACGGGGCATCGGTGGGAACAGAAAGAAAGGAGCTGCAGCCATGGCAGAAGAAAACAGCCGCGTATTCAGCGAATTCGACAGCTACCTGTTCCATCAGGGAACAAACTATGAGGTTTATCAGAAACTGGGCGCCCATCCGGATGTGGTGGACGGCGTGTCGGGAACGCGCTTTGCCGTCTGGGCGCCGAATGCGCAGTACGTCTCCGTGATCTGTGCGAAAACCGGCTGGGAAAACGAGCAGTGGATGAGCCGCAGCATGTGGGACGGCGGCGTCTGGGAATGCTTCCTGCCGGGGGTGGGCTCCGGAGACGCCTACCGCTATGTGATCACCGGCGCCGACGGGGTGCGCCGGGACAAGTCCGATCCCTATTCCTTCTGGTATGAACGGCGTCCGGCCAACGCGTCGATTGTCTATCCGCTGGATGCCTATACCTGGAACGACTGGGATTACCAGAATCAGCGGGATAACACCAAAGTGCTGGGAAAGCCCATGGCGATCTACGAGGTGCATCTCGGTTCCTGGAAAAAGGGATATCAGGGCGACTGGGACGAGGACGGCTTCCTGAATTATACCCAGCTGGCGGACGATCTGGTGCAGTATATGCAGTATATGGGATACACCCATATTGAGCTCATGGGGATCTGTGAACATCCCTTTGATCTGTCCTGGGGTTACCAGGTCACCGGATACTACGCTCCGACCAGCCGTTACGGAACGCCGAATGATTTCCGTTGTTTTGTCGATAAAATGCACCAGGCCGGCATCGGCGTGATCCTGGACTGGGTGCCGGCTCATTTCCCGAAGGATGGCTTCGCGATGTCCTGGTTCGACGGCACGCCGCTGTATGAAAGCTGCGATCCGCTCCGCCGGGAGTTCCCGGTCTGGGGGACGCTGGCCTTTGATCATGCCAAGCCGGAGGTTCGTTCCTTCCTGATCGCCAACGCTGTCTACTGGATCCGGGAGTTTCATATCGATGCGCTGCGGGTGGATGCGGTGGCGTCCATGCTGTACAACGATTATGACCGGAACGAATGGCGTCCCAACATGTTCGGCGGGCGGATGAACCTGGAAGGCATGGATTTCATGCGCCAGCTGAATACGGAGGTCTGCGGCCGGACCAGCGGATACCTGATCGCCGAGGATTCCTCCGCGGAATGGGGCATCACGGAGGACGTGCGCAACGGCGGGCTCGGCTTTACCTTTAAATGGAATATGGGCTGGATGAACGATACGCTGCGGTATTTCAAACTGGACCCGGTTTACAGGAAGTGGCACCACGGCCAGCTGACGCATATCGCGGACTATGCCTTCACGGAGAATTATGTCCTGGTTCTCAGCCATGATGAGGTCGTCTACGGAAAGGGCGCCATGGCCATGAAAGCTCCGGGCAGCAAGGAAGAACGCCTGGGTGAACTCAAGGCGATGTATACCTGGCAGTTTACGTTCCCCGGCAAAAAGCTGATGTTCATGGGCCAGGAGTTTGCCCAGGAGCGGGAATGGAATGTGAAGGACAGCATTGACTGGCATCTGGCGGATGACATGGGTCACCGGGATGTGATGCAGTGCGTGCGGAACCTGGTGGGTCTGTATAAGATGTATCCCTCGCTGTATTCGGACAGCAGGGATTCCCGCACTTTCGAATGGGTGAACCGGGGCGATGCGGATCGGAATATCCTGGCCTATATCCGCCGGAATCCGTGGGATTATTCAGGCGCGGTGCTGTGTGTGCTGAATCTGTCGCCGGTTTCCATTTATGACTACAGCTGCGGCGTGCCCTTCGGCGGGTTGTATAAGCGGGTATTCAGCACTTACGACAGCCTGCCGGGTCAGGGGAATCCGGCGGAGGTGGAGGGCGGTATTCCGCCGCTGACGGCTGACTGGAAGGAATGCGACGGTTATTCCCACCGGATCACCTACAGCCTGCGGCCCTTTGAATGTATTGTACTGGAATTCCCGCACTGACAGTGGACAGAAGAAACCCTGTGTGAGCTCTCTTTTGACGATATAATCTGATATGTCAATGATTCCGGATGGATCCGGGGAGGGATGAGCCATGGGTTCCCTGTTGCTTGCGGTGATTTATCTGATCTTTATCAGTCTTGGACTTCCTGATTCCCTGCTGGGTTCCGGCTGGCCGAAAGTGGCCGCGACGACCCGGGAGGATAACGCATAAGCATCGAACACATCACGATGTGTTTCAGATCCACAGCCATGCTGGATGAAGGAGGCTTGTACATGAACAGGAAAATCCGGATGAAAACACTGATCTTTTTGCTGACAGCAGTCACTGCTCTGTCCTGCGCAGAATCACCGAAAATCGAATATGCGCCTGGACAGACGGTCCTGATGCTTGATGAATACCTGGCGCAGGATCGTAAAGCATGGTTCCTGACCGGTAAAAAGGAACACGCTGTAGAAGCCATGATGGTGTCGGAAGAAATCTCATTTCACAATGATCTGGAAGTTGCCGATTATACCGTAACAGATGATGGTACCACCGTGATTCTGAAAGGAACCTTCGGGGAGATGTGGATTTCAAAACTGCCCAAAGTCATTTCAGCTTATACAAAACCGGACGGCAGCGAGATCCGTGAAGACGATTTCGCTGCCAGAGACATATGGATTGATATCATGACCCGGGCAGAACCGGAAACATATTATGCCATGCATGTCCCGCTGAATATTTCCGTTACGGTAATAACAGCCTGGGGAGATGAATTGCATACAAATCTGCCCAATGCACCTCATGGCAACGGAGATTATCTTGTCTGCCGGACAGATGAAAAAGGCCAACCCGATCTTTCGGATGTATGGGTCCTGAATGGCATGATATTTCCTGAATACTATGATACAGACGGAATAACATAACGAAGCCTTTTTCTTTACGGTACCGGTTCATGGAGACAGGAAAAACTGGAATGAAGAGCGGGCGGAGAGCAGGGTCCCGGGACTTCGCGATATATCAGACAGAAAGGCAGTGGAATCATCGATGCTTGAACAGGGAAAGGGGATTCTGGAAGAGGAACCCTGGTATGTGTCTGCAATGAGTAATCTTTCTTCACTGATTATGGCCGCGCTGCCGGATTTGAATTGGGCGGGATTTTATCTGATGAGAAAGGACAGGCTGACCGTTGGGCCGTTCCAGGGGAAGCCGGCCTGTATCCACATTGCACCGGGAAAGGGCGTGTGCGGGGCTGCCGTTGCCCGGGATGAGACCGTAGTGGTTCCGGATGTGCATCAGTTTCCGGGCCATATTGCCTGCGACAGTGCGTCGGAATCCGAAATCGTGATCCCGATCCATGCGAATGGGCAGGTTGCGGCAGTGCTGGACATTGACAGTCCGGTGAAGAACCGCTTCAGCCCGGAGGATCGGGAAAAACTGGAGGCGCTTGTGCGGCTGATGGAGGAGAAGATAAGCTGGGCGGAACGCTGAAAAAGATCGCCGGTCTTGCTCTCAGCCTGGCCATGTCGTTCGTTCTGGGGGCTGCGCTGGCCAATATCTACTATCATATTGATCCGGAGGTGTCAAAAGGTTTTACAACCACGCTGGCACTGTTCCCGCCGTGTATCTGCGTGATCATGCTGCTGTTATCCAAGAGCGCCGGTTCGGGAATCGCGGCCATCGGCGCATTTGCGCTTTTGCGGTATAAATCCGCGCCGGGGACGGCCCGGGAGTTTCTGACCGCTGTTTCGCCGCAGTATGCGGTCATCAGCACAGGCAATGAGCGTCCGGCCGACGCCAGGCTGCTGGTGGACCTGGCGGCGCTGAACATTCAGAACTGCACAACCATGGGAGGCAGTATTGCCACTGTCAGCGACGGGGACAGCATAACGGTCAGTTACCTGGAATAGGGAAGTCGCTTTTTCCCCGTTGGGGGGTGTGTTACGCTTTTGCAACGTTCTGTATGCTATAATATCACGGAATTTTGCTGAACACTGGAATGGCCGTGCGGCAGAAGCCGCAGGAACCGGTACGGCGAAGCAACTTTCCGCTGCTGAAACGGACAGCGGCGGGACTAAGAAAGGAAGGAAAACCTATGAAGAAACTGTTGGCTCTGCTGCTCTGCGTCTGCCTGGCGCTGGGCATGGTCCCCGCGGTCGCGGAAGACGCGGCGGAAACCGTAATCACCTCGAAAACCTTTCCGGTCTATAGCAAAGCCGTCGGGAACGTCTGGCGGGAGGATTTCCCGGTCTATTTCCTGAACGGTGTGGAAGATCTGCCTTTCATCAACCTGGAAGACTGGAAAGACGTCCTGAAGTATGCTTATGATGAGACCGACTTTACCGGCGAAAAGAAATACGATCTGACGCTGGAAACCAGCGAAGACGGGAAAGCCGTAACCCTTACCCGGGAAAACGGCTATTTCATGAAAGTGGATTTTGAAGAGGGAACGATCGGATACCCGGATTATGTCATGTTTGTCCAGCTTCCCTTCCTCCCCTATATGGAAATAGGCGGCTCCCCTGAAACGATGAACGGCGAACCTTACCTGCTGAAGTACACGCAGTCCAGGAATCTTTACGGTGATATCACGATTGTCAACCTGAAGGAATATGACATTCCCATGGTCGCGCAGGACGGAAAGTATCTGCTGCCCCTGCAGACCCTGACCGCGTTCTCGCTTGGGTATTTGGATACGAGCCTCTATTACAACGGACAGGCCCTGTATCTGTCTAGTATCCAGACGATGCAAGACCCGAAAGATGCGCTGAATACCAATCCGGCACTGGCCGCATTACTGACGCCCGACGTGATGGAAAAATTCCAGGCGCGCGAAGGCGCATGGACGGAAAAGATAGATTATCTGATGGAGCTGATCAGCGAAAGCTCCGAGGCAGGAAAGCAATTTGCTGAAGAATATTATAAGAGCACGGAAAACAACCTCTATCTCCAGTACGCTTCCGCCCCCGACGCGCCGCGCAGCAGCGAGCTGATCAAGTACGGATTCAACGAACTGGCCCTGGAGATGAACTGCTTCTACGGACTGAAGGAAGCCCACAATATCGCGAATTTCAGCATCTTCTTCCTGCAGAACGAACTCGGCGCCGGTCTGATGGATCCCGATGCGGCGAAGGCTGACCAGGCAGTCGCGGATCTCACCCAATACTGGTTTGACGATTCGCATTCCGCCTATATATCCTCTTCCTATCTGTCTGGTTCCGGTACCAATACGAACTATGGTTTCAGCTCAGCCGGCAGTCAAACCCTGGCCCGGAAGCTGACTGCCCTGCGGGCACAGAATCCCAATGCGGGACTGCCCTATTATGAAGTGGGCGACACGGCTTATATCACCTTTGACCAATTCATAGCAACGACGGACGGCAACAACCTTACGGATTACTACAAGCTGGTGAAAGAAGGAAAAGACCTGCCGCAGGATACGATCGGGATCATCCATGAAGCCCATAAGCAGATCACGAGGGAAAACAGCCCGATCAAGAACGTGGTGATGGACCTGAGCTGCAACGGCGGCGGCATGGCATTCACGGCATTCTATACGCTGGGATGGTTCCTGGGGGATGGCAACTATTCCTACCGGAACACCTTTACCGGCGCCCAGACCACCCGTTATTACCGGGCGGATGTGAACCTGGATCATCAGTTTGACGAGAACGACACGCTGGCGGGAAGAGGCCTGAATCTGTACTGCCTGATTTCCCCCAAGTCCTTCTCCTGCGGCAACCTGGTGCCCTGGGTCCTCAAGTCCAGCGGTGAAGTGACGCTGCTCGGCAAAACCTCCGGCGGCGGCAGCTGCGTGGTTGGCTTCGCCACCACAGCCTGGGGAACTTCCTATCGTTACTCCAGCCCCAAACGGCTGTCCTTTGTGAAGAACGGCGCCTACTATGACGTAGACCAGGGTGTTGAACCGGATCACGTGATCGACAATTATGCCAATTTCTACGATCGGGAAGCCCTGACGGAGTTCATCCACGGGCTGTACTGATAAACCGGGTTTCAGGCGTTACGCCTTATACCATCCTTTCGATCGTTGCCCTGGTGCTGGAGCTTGTTTCCTACATCCTGTACCTGCGGGCGCTGTCCAAGGGCAAGAAGATGCTGGCCAGGTAAGGCACAGCCGGAACCAGTCGTATATCCCTGCGTCCTTTCTTCGGAAGGGACGCTTTTTTCATACCCTGCGGCATGTTCGCCGGTTCCCTTGTGAACGGCTGCCTGTTGTGCTACAATACTGTCAAATCCGACGTGAATGGGAAAACGGTATGGACACGGGAAAACTGATCTTTCGGAAAGGAGCAGCATATGGATCAATTGTTGCAACAGGGCTACCTGGGTCATCCCGGGCAGCTGTATACGCTCCGCCGCGTTACGCTGGAGGAAGGGAAAGCCCGCGGGACACAGATCATCGAAGTCTGCACATCTGCCGGACTTCAGCTGGATATCCTGCCGGGTACCGGACTGGATCTCGGTCAGTGCCGGTATAAAGGCGTCAATATGAGCTGGATGAGCAAGAACGGCTATGACAGCCCTGCTGTCATCCGTCCGTTCGAGACGGACTTTGTGAACACCTTTCCCGGCGGGCTGCTGTATACCTGCGGCCTGCGCAGCGCCGGCCCGGCCAACCGGGATCAGGGGGAATGGCATCCGCTCCACGGGCGGTATCATTCCATGGCGGCGGAGCAGGTCTGCGCGGAGGTGCAGGGAAATGAGATCGTCGTCCGCGGGGTTGTGCGGGAAACGGCGCTGTTCGGCCATGTGCTGGAAAACAGGCGGACGATCCGGATCCCTGTGTCCGGTTCATCGGTGACGGTGCAGGATGAAATCACCAACCTGACGCCCCGGGATGAGGAATTCATGCAGATCTATCACTGCAATTTCGGCTATCCGCTGCTCAGCGAAAAAGCAAGACTGATCCTGCCGGAAGAACGGGAGACGATCCCCCGGACCGAATTTGCCCGGACGGGCCTGGGCAGGGAATGCGAATTCGATCCGCCTGTCCCGGGAGAGGAGGAGCGGGTATTCTTCCAGAAGATGAAACAGGATTTCCGGGCCGAACTGGTGAATCCCGATCTGGGTGTCCGGATGACCATGACCTGGAGCGGCGAGACGCTGCCGATCCTGTCCCAGTGGCGCAGTATGGCCGCCGGCGATTACGTGCTGGGGCTGGAACCCACGAACTGTTATATCATGGGCCGGCATGACGAGCGGGAGAACGGCACGCTCCCGGTCCTGAAAGCTTTTGAAACCGTTGCGCACACCATAACAATTCACTGGATGGAGGAGAACTGACATGGCGAAGAAAATGACTTTTGCGCTGGCTTTTGCCAACCGCGGCTTTATGCCCGGTGAACTGATCTGCGAGGCCCGGGACGATATGGTCAGGGCCGTCACCGATGCCGGGTATGATTATCTCATGATGGACAGGGAACTCACCCGCTATGGCGGGATCGAAACCCGGGATGAAGGCCTGCTGTACGCGAAATGGCTGAAACAGCATGAAGGGCAGTATGACGGCGTCATCTTTTCGATGCCGATCTTTGCGGATGAGAACGGCGCCATCACGGCCCTGCAGGATGCCGGCGTACCGATCCTGATGCAGGCCTATCCGGACGAAATCGGCAAGATGGATTTCGCCCACCGCCGGGACGCCTACTGCGGAAAATTCTCCGTCACGGACGTGTTCACCCAGTACGGCGTGCCTTTCACGGTGCTCAAACCCCATGTCGTGCATCCCCTCACCGAAAAGTTCCGGGAGAACCTGCGGGACTTTGCCGCCGTCTGCCGGGTGGTGAACGGCATGAAGCGGTTCAACCTGGGCTGCATCGGCGCCCGGACCACCGCCTTCAAAACCGTACGTTTCGATGAGCTCGCCCTGCAGAAGCACGGTATCAACGTGGAATCCTTCGACCTTTCCGAAGTCTTTGACAGGATTGCCGCGAAAAAGGACAACGATCCCGCCGTAACGGCGAAGATCGCGCATCTGAAGGATTACACGGATTTCTCCCAGGTGCCGGAAATGAACATGCTGAACCTGGGCAAGCTGGCCGTGGTGATCGACGAATATATCGATGCATACCATCTGGACGCGCTGGCCCTGCGCTGCTGGAATGAGATGGAAGCGCACCTGCGGATCTGCCCCTGCGTGATCCTCTCCGAGCTCAACGACCGGGGGATCGTAGCCAGCTGCGAAATCGATATGTGCAGCGCGCTGACCATGCGGGCCATGAACCTGGCCAGCGAAAAACCTGCTGCCGTGCTGGACTGGAACAACAACTACGGGGATGACGAGAACAAGGTCATTCTGTTCCACTGCGGTCCGGTGGCCCAGGGGCTCATGACCTGCAAGGGAACGGTGACCAACCACAAGATGTTCGACAAGACGGATCCCGGATCCGGCTGGGGCTGCAATGAGGGACGGATCAGGCCCATGCCCGTCACCATCTCCAACTGTCAGACCGTGGACGGAAAGATCGTGGTGTATGCTTCCGAAGCGAAGTTTACGGACGATCCGATTGAGGACGGCTACTTCGGCTGTGCCGGCGTGGCGGAAATCCCGGACCTGCAGGACAAGCTGATCCGCCTGGCCCGCGGCGGCTTCAAGCATCATACCTCCGTTACCGAAGGCCATGTGAAGGATATTCTGAAGGAAGCTTTTACCACATATCTGCATTATGACTGGGTGGAGATCGACGGATGAAGATCGCGGGACTGGATATAGGGACGACCGGCTGTAAGCTGACGGTTTTTGATGAAGAGGGCCGGATGCTCGGCAAATCCTATCGGGACTACCCGGTCTGCCGGACTGTCAGCGGGCATGAAATAGATGCTTCGGCCATCATGGACGGCGTGTACGGCGTGATCCGGGAAATGGCGGCGCAGCATCCGGACATCGCCGGGATCGGCGTGACCAGCTTCGGCGAAACCTTTGTGCTGGCGGATGAATCCGGCAGTCCGCTGCTTCCCGCCATGCTGTACACGGATCCCCGCGGCGCGGAGGAATGCCGGGAATTGTGTGAAAAACTGGGAAGCAGGCATATCGCCCATGTGACCGGACTGCGGCCTCATGAAATGTATTCCCTGCCGAAGCTGATGTGGATACGCCGCCACGAGCCGGAAATCTGGAAGCGCGTCCGGCAGATCTTCCTGATCGAGGATTATGTGGTCTGGCATCTGACAGGCATTACGCAGATCGACTATTCCCTGGCGACCCGCACCATGGCGTTTGATATCCACGCCCTCACCTGGAGTGAGGAGCTGCTGGACGCGGCGGAAATCGATGAATCCCTGATGAGCAGACCCGTTCCCACCGGGACGATCGCCGGCTGTGTCACAGCGGAAGCGGCCGGCTGTACTGGTCTGGACCGGGCCTGCCGGATTGTTTCCGTCAGCCATGATCAGGTGGCGGCCTGTGCAGGCGCCGGAGCCTTTGACGGCCGTATGGCGGTGGACGGGGCGGGGACAGTGGAATGCCTGACACCCGTCTATGACAGAATCCCGGATATCGACGTCATGTACGACGGCTATTTTTCCACCGTGCCCTATGTGTTTCCCGGAAAATACGTGGCGTATGCGTTCTCCTATACCGGCGGGGCCCTGATGGAATGGTGCAGGAATCAGCTGGCAAACGGCGCCGCCTATGAGGCCATGGAGGCAGCCTGCGATCAGGATAAGCCGACCGGCATGCTGGTCCTTCCGCACTTTGCCGGGGCCGCCACCCCTTATATGGACACGGGATCCAGAGGCGCGATCCTGGGCCTGACGACTGCCACCACCGTTCCGGAGATATACCGGGCCTGCATGGAAGGCGTCGCCTATGAAATGCGGCTGAATTACGAAGCGCTGCGGGATTCAGGGATTCGTTTTGAAAAGCTGAACGCCACCGGCGGCGGAGCCGGATCGAAGGTCTGGATGCAGATGAAGGCGGACGTGCTGAATCTGCCCATCACGGCCCTGAAAACAGCGGACGCGGGCACTGTGGGCAGCGCCATGCTGACAGGGGTCGCCATCGGGCAGTTCAGCAGCCTGGAGGAAGCGGCCCGGGTGATGGTTCAGGAGGCGGAAACCTACCTGCCCCGTCCGGCGCAGCATGAAGCCTATATGCGGATCTACCGGCGTTATCGAAAGCTTTACGATGCGGTGCGCCCGCTGATGGATGAGGGGGAATGAATCACCGCGGAAGTTCTCAGCGCGGAGACACGGGAAACATCATCCTTTAAAGGGTGATCCAGTACTTTTCCAGCTCGATCTTTTCATCAGGTTCATACACCGTGGATTCATAGATGCCGCCGTTGTGCAGGATCGTCCTTTTGCTGCCCTCGTTTCCCTTCATGCAGGTGATCAGCACTTTGTCGATGCCAAGCTGCCTGCAGATCGGGAGCGCTGCTTTCAGCATCTGTGTCGCATAGCCCTTGCGGCGTTCGCCGGGAGCCACAGAATAACCGATGTGGCCGCCGAACTTCCGGAGGTATTCACTCAGGGAATGCCTGATGTCAAGCATCCCGACAATTTTGTTGTCCTCTTCCCGGACAAAGATCAGCTGCGTCGCTGGCACGCGGCCCTCCGGAACCGTCTTAGGATTCCTGTGCTTCTCCAGAAAAGCGATCCAGTCCTGCGGATCGTCGAAATCTCTGAGTCCGCCGGTGCCGTCCATGGAGTCTCCGCTGTCCAGAAACTCCTGCCGGTACGCCCGGATCTGTTCGCTGTATGCCATCGTCGGTTCGATCAGTTTCATATCGGGTGCGGGACGATGAAATTTCCCGCACTGCGGGTTGCCGTCGCTTCGCTCATCCGATTGCCTGACAACAGCCCGGATTTCATCAAAACGGCTGATGATCTGTTCATAATTCCCGCTGAAATGCGGGTAGGCGCAGTTCATACAGCTCTTCGTGCCGTTCTCCGTATAGAAACAGTTTCCGCCGCACTGTTTTCCAAGCGGATACAGCGGACAGAAACAGAAAAGACAGTTGAATTCCGGTTCCGGAACGCCTGAATGGCATGGAAAGTATTGGCATTCTCTGTTCTGAAAAAAACGATAACTGTTTTTCGTTTCGTTCATTTTCCCGGTTTTCCTTTCTATACAATTCCGATGATCGTGACCATCGCCATCATCCTTGCGTTTGCCCTATTTTACAATGTCGGGATTCAGACGTCAATTGACCCTTCCCCTGCTTTCGCCTGTGTAGTAAAATAGGAGGAGACGAAGAGCCTGGCGCTGAAGCGGGACAGGTTTCTGAATGGATGGGGAGGCGTTTGCAGAATGAAAAAAGCAATGATTCTGACTCTTGTGCTGCTGATAACGGGAATGGCGCTTTTCAGCGCCGGGATCACAGCCGGAACGAAAGCGGAGGCGGCTTCGGCGGAAGCGATCCCGGTGAAGGTGCTGATCCTTCCGAAATTCGAGATCGGGAAGTTGGAAGGGGATTTCCCGGGAGAGGCGCAGTACTACTTCGAACGCTATCTGGACGGGGCGGAAAGCTACGTCATCAGGGGCGGTCAGGAGGACAGCCCGCTGTATATCAAAGACGGTGTGGCCCTCTGTATGCCGGGCATAGGGAAAGTGAACGCCGCATTGTGCACAGCGGCCGTGCTTTCCGACGAACGTTTTGACTTTTCCGATGCCTATATCATTTCCACCGGCTGCGCCGGCTCGGCGAAGGGAAGCACCGTGATGGGCGATATGTTTGTCATCAGCACCACGGTGGACTACGATCTGGGACATCATGCGGATATCCGGGAAATGGAGGTCCGGACAGCGGAGACATGGTTCCACGATGAAAGTTTCGACAACGCGGCGGTGATCCGGCTGAACCCGGAGCTGACGGACAAAGTCTGGGAACTGGTCAAAGACCTGCCGATGGAGACCACGGAAAAAACCCGGAATTTTATGAGCGTGACTTTTGACGGCGCGGAATGGGCCGTCCGTAATCCGAAGGTGCTGCGAGGCACGACGGTGACCGGCGACAACTACTGGAAGGGAGAATATGGCCACGCCAACGCCCTGAAGATGATTCAGGTGTACGGATGCCCCGATCCCTATGTGACGACAGAGATGGAAGATAACGCCGTATGTGCGGCAGCCAGACGGATGGGGATGCTGGACAGGGTGATCGTTCTTCGGGTCAGTGTAAACATGGATGTGTTTATGAACGGCGTAACCCCGGAATGCCTCTGGAATCCGGAATACGAAATCAGTTCAGATCATGAGGAGGATGAGCTGGAAGAGGCTGACATTTTCGCGACAGCCATGAAGAACAACTTCACCGTGGGCAGCGCGGTGATCGACGCAATTCTGGCCGGTGATTTCTGACGGTTGATTATTCTCCGCCTGTACCCGAAGGCACCAATAAGGCGCGATATTCGCCCGGGGACATCCCTTTTTCTTCCCGGAAAACCCTGTTAAAGCTGGAAATGCTTTGAAAACCGGAGAGCATGGCGATCTCGGTAAGCGTACGTTCTTTATCTGTCAGCAGCTCTGTCGCCTTCTCCAGCCGGATCATGTTAAGCCATTTGCTGTAGTTGGTTCCCGCGATGTTCCGGAAGATCCGGGAAAAGTATTCCTTGCTGATCCCCGCCATCTCGGCCATCGCGCCCTGGGACAGGTCGTCTGCTGTCAGGTTGTTCTTGATATAATCCGTAACCATGATCATCCGGCGCCTCGCCGTATCGGTATAACTGTGCGGGTCGCTCCTGATCTCGGGAAGAAACTCGTCCCGGTGTTCATCCAGCGTCAGCATGAACTCCATCAGCAGCATGCAGCAACGCAGTTCACGGTCCGCGGTATTTGACAGCCAGATTTCCTTCATCCTGTCCGAAATACTCCTGAGCCGGGAGACCAGCTCCGGATGCGAGTGAATGCACAGGACGTGCAGATTGCGGTAGAAATGCATAATCCGCTGGAGATCGAAAAGTGAATGGATGAACGCGTTGCTGAACTGGATGATCACCGATTTCTTCCGGTCTGCGTCGATAATCGCGTGCATCTCCATCGGCCAGATCAGCAGAAAGTCGCCTTCGGTCAGTTCATAGGTCTTTTGATTCACCATGAAGATGTTTGTCTTGCCCGGACCGACAAGGATGATTTCCCCATAGGAATGCCAGTGCGCCTGATAACTGCGCTCCTCATATCCCGTCGACAGGTTGAACGCGCTGACCCGTTCAAACCCGTAATTCTCGTATTGGCTGTAATCCATGCGCTTCACTCCGGACTTTCAGTTGATGCCTGCAGGCTCGCATTGTTCAGTATGATATTGACATCCATACCCGGCATACTTCTATTAAAGCCCGGAGTGAACACGAAGTCAAGACTTTCAGCCGCATTTCAGGTCTCTGTATAAAAAGTAAGAAGGGCAGAAGTCAAAAAATGGGGAGTCTTCTGATGGATCTGAACATAAAATAAACGGAGTCGATGATATGGAGGGGAATGGAAATGAGTGAGAGTTTTGCTCACCGCAAAGCGGAAGCCCGTCTTCGCATCCTGAATCCGGACGGAACCCCCGCGGCTTGCCAGGCTGTCCGCGCGGATCAGGTATCCCACCGCTTCCTGTTCGGCTGCGGCGCCTTTGATGCGGTGGAAATCATGAGAACACAGGATGAAGAACGAAAAAAGATTCTGCAGGAAAGAATGGAAAAATGGTTCGGCCTTTTCAATTACGGCACTCTGCCTTTTTATTGGGGCCGGTATGAACCCGCGGAAGGTCAGACTGCCTATGCGGAAACGATTGCCGCCGCGAAATGGCTGCGGGAAAAGGGTGCCCTGGTCAAAGGCCATCCGCTGTGCTGGCATACAGCCTGCGCGCCGTGGCTCATGCAGTATTCCAACGAGGAAATCCTGCGCCGGCAGCTGGAACGAATCCGCCGGGATATGGGAGCCTTCAAAGGGGTGATCAGCCTGTGGGATGTCATCAATGAAGTGGTGATCATGCCTGTGTTTGACCGGTATGACAACGCGATCACCCGGATCTGCAAGGAATTGGGTCGCGTCGGGCTGGTGAAGGAAGTATTCGCCACTGCGAAGGAGACCGATCCGGATGCGGTGCTGCTCATCAACGATTTCAATACCAGCAGAAATTATGAGCAGCTGATTGAGGAACTGCTCGCGGCGGACGTACCGATCAGCGCGATCGGGATTCAGAGCCATCAGCATCAGGGATACTGGGGACTGGAAAAGCTGAACGACGTGCTGGAGCGGTTCTCCCGTTTCGGCCTGCCGATCCATTTTACGGAAAACACCCTGATCTCCGGCAAACTCATGCCGCCGCATATTGTGGACCTGAATGACTGGCAGGTGGGTGAATGGCCCAGCACGCCGGAATTCGAGGATCGCCAGGCGCGGGAGATCCGGGAGATGTATACTGTTCTGTTCGCTCACCCGCGGGTGGAAGCCATCACGACCTGGGATTTCAACGACGGTTGCTGGCTGAAGGCGCCTTCCGGTTTCGTCCATGAAGACAACAGCGAAAAGCCTTCCTACTATGCCCTGCAGCAACTGATTCACGGCGATTGGGAAACCCACGAAACGCTGACAACCGACGAAGATGGTTTCCTCTCCTTCGCCGGCTTCAAAGGTGATTATACGCTGCAGGCTGCCGCCGGTAACGCAGCCTTCAGCCTGAATAACGATGTAAAGGACCAGGTACGGCTGAGCAAATGAGCATCCATCTTGCTGTGAAACCACGCGTTCCGCTTCAGGGCGGCAGGGCTGGGCGCAGACGCACGACCCTGGATATGACAGAGGGCAGGCCGCTGGCGTTGCTTTCTGTCTTTGCGCTGCCGCTGCTGATCGGCAATCTCTTTCAGCAGGCATATAACCTGGCGGACTCCATGATTGTTGGGCAGTTGCTCGGCGCCAACGCGCTGGCTGCTGTCGGAGCAACCGGATCCATCTCCTTCCTGTTCTTTTCCCTTTTCAACGGAATCAGCGGCGGCTGCGGGATCGTAACGGCCCAGTTCTTTGGAGCGAAGGAAGATGCGAAGGTCTGCAGATCGATTGCCAATTCAGCGTATATCATGCTGGCTTCTTCTCTGCTGACCGGGACGATCGCTTTTGTGCTGGCTCCAACCGTGCTTGGCTGGATGGGCACACCGGAGGAGATTCTGCCCGATGCAATCATCTATATGCGGATGACATCGGCTTCTGTTCCGCTGATCGCCGTATATAATTATGCTTCTTCTATGCAGCGTTCCCTGGGTGATTCCCGGACGCCGCTGTATTTTCTGATCATCTCCTGTCTCCTGAACGTCGGACTGGACCTGCTCTTTGTCGGCGTGTTCGGATTCGGCGTTTTCGGGGCGGCGCTGGCGACCATGCTCTCCCAGCTGCTGTCGGGAGCCGGGTCATTGCTGTACGCCTTCCGCCGCAATCCTTACTTCCGGCTGAACAAAGAATCACTGGCCTTTGACAGGGAGATCACAAAGAAGTCGCTCCGCCTCGGTCTGCCGCTGGCGCTTCAGTG
Source organism: uncultured Clostridia bacterium (assembly GCA_947166385.1). Classification (GTDB taxonomy): domain Bacteria; phylum Bacillota; class Clostridia; order Christensenellales; family Aristaeellaceae; genus Aristaeella. The sequence continues at coordinate 93,924 of CAMVEB010000006.1, forward strand.
GAGTCTGATCGCTGTGTCGACCACCGCGCTGCAATCCACCGTCAATACCTTTGGTCCGACTGCGATGGCCGCCTATACCGCAACAAACCGGCTGGAACAGCTGGTTCAGCAGCCCTTCGGTTCCATGAGCATGGCGCTGTCCACTTATGCGGGGCAGAATATGGGCGCCGGCAAGATCGGGCGGATCCGGCACGGTTTCCGGGACAGCCTGCTGGCCATGATCGCCCTGGCCGGGATCATGACCCTGATGATGCAGCTCTGGGGCCGGTCGTTTGTCGGCCTTTTCGTCAGGGAAACAGACGTGATCGCTATGGGCGGCGGGGCATTGGGAATCACCAGCTTCTTCTACATTTTTCTGGGGATCATCTATGTCTCCCGTGGGGTGCTGAACGGTGTCGGCGACGCGTTCTTCTCCTTTATCAACGGCATTGTGGAAATTGCCGGGCGCGTCGGTCTGCCGCTGCTGCTCCTGCATCTGACCACGGCAGGCGTCTGGTCCATCTGGATCACCGCCGGCGTCACCTGGTTTCTGGCCGGTGCATCCTGTATTTTGCGGTATATCCACTGGAGAAAGAAAAAAATAACGAATATCAGGACCCATTGAAACGAAAAGAAAAACAGCTATGAATCAGTATCGGGGGAAGAGATCATGAAAGAGAAGATCAATGTGTTTGACTGTTCCGAACAGATCATGAAGGCACTGCGCCGGGGGATCCTGCTGAACACCAACGGCGATAAGTTTAACAGCATGGTCATCAGCTGGGGACATTTTGGGATCATCTGGGGAGAACCGACCTTTATTGTCTATGTCCGGGAACATCGCTATACAAAGCAGCAGCTGGACAAAACGATGGAGTTTACACTCAGTATTCCATTGGACAGGCCTGATCCGCTGATCAGCAAAGTATGCGGAAGCCTTTCCGGCAGCAACGTTGACAAGGTGAAGGAAGCAAACCTGACGCTTGTGAAAGCGGAAACAAACAACACGCCGGCGGTCGCGGAATATCCGCTTACGCTGGAGTGCAAGGTGCTCTATACACAGAAACAGGATCTGTCTCTGATCCCGGAGGATATTCGCAGCAAAAACTATCCGCAGGATGTGGAAGGAACCAATCCGCTGGCGAATCGCGATCCGCACACCGCTTATATCGGAAAGATCGTGGACGCTTACGTGATCAGATAAGATCAGCAAATTTCAGGCCGGTCGCCAGGGAAAACATCTATGAGCGACTGCTTTGTTCATCATTCTGAATATTGTTCATCCGGGCGTAGCTTCCGCCTTTCGCCACCAGCTCCGCATGGGTTCCGCGCTCTGTAATACATCCTTCTTCAATCACCAGGATTTGATCGGCATTCCGGATGGTTGAAAGACGGTGCGCGATCGCAATAATGGTCCGTTTCCCGGCAACGCCCGCAATGGCTTTCTGAATCTGCTGTTCTGTTTCCACATCCACGGAGGCGGTTGCCTCGTCCAGAATAATGATCGGCGATTTCCGCAGAATAGCGCGTGCAATGGCAACTCTTTGCTTCTGCCCGCCGGATAACCGCAGCCCCCGTTCTCCGACCTGGGTCTGATAACCTTCCGGCATCGCCAGGATATCATCGTGAATATTGGCGGCCCTGGCTGCTTCCTCAATTTCTTCCGGATCTGCGTCCGGTACAGCATAGCCGATATTCTCTGCGATGGTTCCGTTGAACAGGAATGTATCCTGCAGCACCGGGGAGATGTTCTCCCGCAGGCTTTCAATCGTCACGTTCCGGATATCATGCCCGTCAATCAGGATATGGCCGGAAGTCGGTTCATAAAACCGGGAGATAAGCTGAGTCAGGGTTGTTTTTCCCACGCCTGTCGGTCCGACCAGCGCAAGCATCTGGCCGGGTTTGCAGACAAAGGAGACGTCCTTCAGCACCGGGATTCCTTCCCCATAGGAGAAACTGACATGACGGAAGGATATTTCACCCTGAACATTTTGGAGAATTTCCGCTCCTTCCCGGTCCTGAATCTCCGACGGCGCATCCAGAACAGCAAGCACCCGTTCTGCACCGGCCATGGACTGCTGCATGTTTTCCAGCAGATTGGCAAGACCGGTCACCGGCCCGTAAAACAGGCTCAGATACAGCAGAAAGGCTACGATATCCGCCACATGAAGACCTTCCCGGTATGCCAGATATCCGCCGAAGCCTACCACCAGGATCGTACCGATGGATGAAATAAATTCGACAGACGGATGAAATATCGCGCTGATCTTCAGCGCCTGCAGCATGGCGCGGACATGCTCAAAATTCTGTTTATCCACCTGCTCCGTCTCATATTCTTCCCGGCCGAAGGACTGGATTTCATGGATCCCTGACAGGTTGTCCTGCAGTTTTCCGTTCAGCTCGCCCATCTTTTTCTGGGAAATGCGGAAGAAAGGACGGACTTTTTTGGAGAAAACAATACCGGAAGCAAAGATCAAAGGAATCGGCGCGCAGGTGATCAGGGCCAGTTTCCAGTTAATTGTCAGAAGAACGATCAGGGCGCCGGTGAAGGTCACCAGATTGGTGATCGTCTCCGGGATCATATGGGCATAAAGCAGTTCAAAGTCGCGGGTGTCATTCACGATCCGGCTCATCAGGTCACCGGTCTGTTTATCGTGAAAATATCCCAGATGCATATGTTCCAGCTTATCGTAGGTTCTGGTCCGCAAATCGCCCACCAGATACCAGGCTGCCTTATGGGCTAGGTAATTGCTCAGAAAGCGGAAAAGGATGCGCAGCAGATAAAGCGCCACAAGCGCCGCTGTAAGAAGCCCGATGGTGTGCAGTCCATCTGCGGTGACCCCTGTTTCCACGATGCCGGTCATGGAGGAAAGCAGCTTGGGCGCGGTCAGATTAACCGCCGTCAGTGCCAGCGTGGACAGGATCGCAACAAGATACAGCGTCCTGTATCGGATTGCTTCACGGCTAAGCCGCCACAGGGTTTTCATCATGATGCCACCGCTCCCGACTCATATGTATTTCTTGGGTTTATCTCTATTTCCATTAACAGCATCCCGGATATGATTCAAAGATTCCAGCTTAATAAAGTCCTCCGGCAATATCACGCGTCCAGTTTTTCGGAAGCGTCTTTCAGAAGATCGATAATCTTCAGGTGCTGCGGACATACCCCCTCGCATTGCCCGCATGCGATGCATTCGGACGCGCGCCCGTGTCCCTGGCCGATCAGCCCGCCGTAAAATGCTTTGGGCCGGAAAACATCACCGTACAGGTTCATGGTATTCACCGCGCGGAAGACGTCGGGAATCGCGATGTTCATTGGACATCCGGCTGTACAGTATCTGCAGGACGTGCATCCGATCTGCGGTACGTTCAGCATGATGGTCCGGACCTTGCTGACCAGTTCCCGCTCTTCTGTGCTCAGCGACTCAAAATGGGTGAAGGTCTCGATATTGTCCTTCATCTGTTCCTCGTTGCTCATACCGGAAAGAATGGTCATAACGCCGGGCAGGGAACCGACAAACCGCAGTGCCCAGGAGGCAATGGAAGCGTCCGGCCGGACGGCTTTGTACATTTCCTCCAGCTCGGGTTTCAGGCTGGCCAGTGTGCCGCCTTTCACCGGTTCCATGATGATCATGGGGATGTTCCGGGCATGAAGAATCTCATACAGTTCTCCGGAACGGACAACCGGGTTGTTCCAGTCCGCATAGTTCAACTGAATCTGGACAAACTCAGCTTCCGGATGAGCGTCCAGCACCTTGATCAGATAAGCCGGGCTTCCGTGGAAAGAAAATCCGAAATGGCGGATTTTTCCTTCCGCTTTCTTCTGCAGACCCCAGTTGAAGCAGTCCAGCCGTTCGTAAATTTCACCGTTTCCGCCGTCCTCGATGGAATGAAGCAGATAGAAATCGAAATAATCCACACCGCAGCGCTCGCATTGCTCATGGAAGAACCGGTCTCTGTCAGCCTCCTCCTTCATGCACCAGGCGGGCAGTTTTGTCGCCAGCATAAACTGATTCCGCGGATACCGGTTGACCAGCGCTTCTTTGATGGCTTTTTCGGAATTCCCGCCATGGTAAACATACGCGGTATCAAAGTAGTTCATCCCCGCCTGCATGTATGCGTCCACCATGTGGCACACATGATCAATATCGATTTTCCCGTCCTTTTCCGGAAGCCGCATCAGACCAAATCCAAGCTTCGGCATCGTGTTCAGATTTATGCTCATTCGGAAACCCTCCTCCTCATTATCATTGGTATTATATCGTGAGAACGCGCTGCCGAACTGTCTGTTTTTTGATAACAGACTGCTTGTTTTTTGCACTGGGACTGACCGGGCACGCTTTGTACAACGGAAGTGTCTCCAACTTTCGAAAAGAGAGATTGAAGATGATTCCGATTGATGATAAACTGGTCATGCCATCTTCCTTCTTTTTTTGGTGTTTGTGTGGCAACTGCATGATATGGAAATGGAAGGCAGCATTTCAGGTTGCTTAACGGAGGAACAGCCTTGAAGATTGGTATTTTATCCGACACGCATGACTTGCTTCGCCCTGAGGTGATAGATGCCCTTCAGGGCTGCGATAATATCCTTCATGGCGGGGATATCAGCAGCCAGCGTATCCTTGACCGGCTGGAGAAGATTGCACCGGTGAAAGCGGTTCGCGGCAACAATGACGGGGAATGGGCTGAACACCTGCCGATGTTCCTGGATTTTGAACTTGGCGGGCTTCACATTTATATGACCCACAGGAAAAAAGATCTGCCCGGGGATCTGACCGCCTAGGATCTGGTGATCTACGGCCATTCTCATCAGTATGCCGAAGTCTGGCAGGAATCTGTCGTCAGGAATCGGACCCTGCTGTTCAACCCCGGAAGCTGCGGGCCTCGCCGGTTTATCCAGCCAATCACCATGGCAATCCTGAGGATTGACCCGGACGGATGGGGGATAGAACAGGTCCGGATTCCGCATTCACCGAGGGAAAAAACTCCGAAAGTCGACAGCGGAAACATCTACAGGCAGATCGAAGTGGATGGCATCATGACAAAGATGGGATTACTGGGAAAACTATAAGAATTAAAAGGAGAAGCGAATCAATGACCGGCAGTATTCGGATCGCGGACACGACCCGGGAAGAACGGGAACAGATCGTAGCGGAATCCATCGGAAACATCTCCGGCCTCTGTGACGGGTGCAGCCCCGGGATCATTGAGATGTATCAGGCGTATATTGACGGGCGGAAAGAACTCCGCGAAATCAATGCTGAATTCCAGGCTGGATATGTGTCCGGCGCTCAGGGCCCGGAACATATCGGCTGCCTTGCGGGAGAAGAAGCGGTGGAATGACTGGTTTCTTTGATGCTGCGGACGGGGCCGGTTAACCGGCCGGGAAAGGAATTTCCTTGATAGCATCCCGGATATGATTCAAAGATTCATCGTGCCTTCTGGCCAGTTCGGCGACATCGTCATATTCCGGCTTTTCCCTTTCAACGCCCATTCCGGAAGCACGCTTGATCCGTACTTCTCCATAGGGTGTAATGACTGTTTTCGTCTCCCGCTGCAGGACATACCGTTCCATATCCTGGCGGCGAATGCCCAGGGTGGTCGTGTGCTTCATCATGACTTCCGCAAACCTGTCTGCCTCGTCTGTGGGGCAAATCACGGAAAGCAGGATTCCTGGCCTGCTTTTTTTCATACCGATGGGCTGGGTAAAAACATCATGGGCTCCCGCAGCAAACAGCTGCTCCATCGCGAAAGCGATATCTTCTCCCGTCATATCGTCCAGATTACATTCCAGCTTCGTGACGCTCTTCTTTTTCTCCTCGCTTTCCCCCAGAAAAGCCCGCACGCAGTTCGCCTGTTCGAAGTCCTTTTTTCCCATGCCATAGCCGATCGCTTCCACTGACATCAGCGGACGCTCGCCAAATCGGGACACAAAGTGTTTCAGCAGAGCGGCGCCCGTGGGTGTACACAGCTCTCCTCTGACCTGCCCTCCATAGGAGGGAATCCCCTGGAGGAGCAGGGCTGTGGCCGGGGCAGGCACAGGCAGGATCCCATGAGCGCAATGAACATGACCGCTGCCGGTGTGGACAGGGGAAGCAATCACCTGATCCGGCGACAGTTTCTCCATCAGAAGACATACCCCCACCACATCCGCGATCGCGTCCAGCGTACCCACTTCATGGAAATGAATCTGAGAGACAGGCTGTCCGTGCACTTTGCTTTCCGCGGCAGCAATCAGACCGTACACGGATTGCGCGTCCGCTTTGACCTTTTCCGACACGTTCAGTTTGCCAATGATTTCATGGATGTCCTCTAAGGAAGCGTGGTGATGATGCCCATGCTCTTCCCCGTGATGATGCATATGTTCATGATGATGGTCATGATCGGGATCATCTGGATCCGCGGGTTCCTCTTCAGCGCCGTCGACGATGACCCGAATATGCGTGCCGGTAATCCCGCACTTCACCGAAGGCTCCGCAAGAATCACCACGCCGGGAAGGCCGATCGTGTTCATCTGATCCAGGAAAGCCTGTCTGTCTTCCGTTAATTCCAGAAGCGCTGCGGTCAGCATGTCGCCCGCGGCGCCCATGGCGCATTCCAGATACAGCGTTCTCATGTTTGTTTTCCTCCTGTTCTGTTGAATACCAGTCCGGCACGATCCATCACAATGATCAGAATCGGAATCAGAACAATCTGCAGAATAATCCCCGGGATCGCGTTTGTAAAGGCTCCGGCCATAAACAGCGCCCAGGTGAAGCTGTTCCCGCTGAGCCCGGCCAAAAGCAGCCGGGCCATTCCCCAGACAATACGGCCCGCAATCATCGCGATGATCAGCGAGATATAAATGCTTCGTTTTGTTCGGGGAAACCGCCGGAAAAGCAGTCCGGAGATCGCCCCGTAAGTCGCGAGTTCAAACGCCATCGCAACCGCCCCGGGAAACATCGCCGGCATCCCGAAAAGGACCGAACGAAGCAGCGGGGCAATAAAGCCCACCGCCAGCCCCCAGGACCATCCGCACAGAAAGCCGCACAGCAGAACCGGAATATGCATGGGACAAAGCATGGAACCGATTTCCGGAATCTGGCCTGTCAGAAAGGGAAGGACGATTCCCTGCGCCAGAAACAAAGCCGCATAGGTCAGTTTACGAACATTCATACTGAATCAGAAGCCCTCCATGCTTGATCACGCGCCCGGTTTTTCGGAAGCGTGATTCAGAAATTCAATCATCGGCAGGCACCGCGGACATTTCCTCATGACTTTGATCAATGGGATTATATCATGAGAACAGTTCTCTGAAATATCAGATGCCTGTGCCATCATCGATGAAATCATGCCGGATGCCGATTATGTCGGCTCCTTTGCCTCCGGATGCATATACGAAGGGAAGGTTTCCACCGAGAAACTGGTGATTTCATGCGCGCTCTTTGAAAAGCAGGACAGCTTTGTCGCGACACGGCTGTTCTCCATGGACGGCGGGGATTCATCCGCATTCCGGTCTTCCCTTCGCGAATGTCTGAATGGCTTTCAGGGGTTAAAAGCCATTGAGGTGATCGCAACGATCGATACCATTCCGATCCGGGATGTGTGCCAGATCATCCAGGAAGAAGTACCGGAAGATATCCCGGTCTGGGGAGGCGGAGCCTTCGGAGACAATTCATTCGAGGCCTTTTTATTATGATCGACCTGGATGACTTTAAGCATATTAATGATACGTACGGCCATCAGGAAGGCGACCAGGTGCTGATGCGGGTTTCGAATCTGATTCAGCAGGCAGTCCAGGGCCTGAATACAGACGCATCTGCAGGGCGCTGGGGCGGTGAAGAATTCATGCTGATGCTGCCGGGTGCTTCTCAGGAGTCAGCCGCAGCATTTGCGGAGGGACTTCGTCAGGATATCGAAAAACTCCGGTTTGAGAAAATGCGGAAAAGTATCCGCCAGCTTTGGTGTCGCGCAGGCGCTGCCCGCGGAGAATCCTGATCCCCTGGCCGTTCGTGCGGATACTGCGCTGTATCAGGCCAAAGCGGCAGGGAAAAACACGGTTTGTATCGCGAAGGAAAAGGACGGACAATAATCATATCTCTATTTCAATGAATTTCTCCGCTTGTGGTCGATCTCAGCGGTTCTGCAACCGGGCATCGTGCTGTCATGACTGCAGGCGTTCGGGTGATCGCACCAGGAGCAGAGTGGTTCCTTTCCGTCCGTGACAGGCCTGGGGGAAGCTTCGCCTCTGTAGATCAGTGTCACATGATCCGCAATCACTTTGATGGCGCAGTCCTCCACCGCGTACATTTCCTCGGCGCTGACAGCGGAGACCGTATCATTTGTATCCAGTCTTCTCGCAATCTTCACAGGCTTTGCGGCTTCCTGAATCCATTCCTCATCCAGAATCATACCGGATGTCTGCAGATCTTTGTCGATCTGTGCGTTGATCTGATCAGCATCCTCGCTTCCGACAAGCACGTCCCTGATGGGCTGGTAGAGTCCGCCTGCCGCTTCATAACCGTCCAGTCCCAGCCGGGCTGCCCGGATATACAGCGGGAGCTGGAGCTGAAGACCGGCCACAATGGAATTCTGCCTGACTTCCTTCCTGGACATCTTATTGTCTACAATCATGAAATACTTTTTTCCGTCCGCGGTTTCCAGTCTGTCAATCCGGTCAATCCGGCCGGAGAAAGCAACAGGGTCGCCGTCAGAAGTCCTGATCTGAATGGCCGGGATTCCGGTCTTTCCGGATGCGTCAGGCGTACCGAACGGAACTTCCGCAGCCATGGGCAGGAAGTGCGGCTTCTGCCGGAAGGAACGCATCATGCTTGCGATGGATGTCCGGATTCCGCGGATAATTCCCGCACCCTGATAACGGTGCATGGTGTCAGAAGTCAGGATGCCGCCTTCCCATTTCTTCACACGCTCCTTCAGAATCTGGTTCAGGAGCTTTGTTTGCGTTCCCTCAGACAGATCCGGCCATTCCGGAAGCTTCATGGCTTTTTCCAGGAACATCTGCAGGACGTCATGGTGAAACGTGCCCTGCTCATCCCGCCGGAAGGCATAGGTCCCGGCCGGCACCAGCCCCAGTCCGTACTGCAGGAAGTGCCGGTACGGGCATGAACCGAAAGTCTCCACGCGGGAAATGGTCATGCCGTGCGTGATATAGAGTTTCCGGGCCTGTTCAGGCGTGATCCTGGCGGACGGAACCGTGACATGCAAACCGTTCAGAACGCTTTCGATCTTCTTTTTCCATTCGTCGGTCTGATACAGAGAACTGAGGGCATTCTTCCAAAGGGCATCATCCGGGGAATCGCCCTGCAGGAAGCTGTCTTTGCTGTCTTTGGTTTCCCGCAGCCTGACAGCCAGTGCCTCCAGCGCAAAGGCCGGCGCAAAGGGCCGGATGTCCGTTTCCATAAGACCGCCTGTTACGTTCTCCGGATTTGTCTCCTTCAGGATTTTCGACAGCCGTTTGAAGGCGCTGGAAGGCGTCATGACACCGCCGCTTGGTTTCGCGCTGGAACAGGAAATCATCAGTTCCTGACGCGCCAGAGAAACTGCCTGGTAAACATCCTGCTTCTGGCGGGCGGCAAGATCCATCAGCGACTGACCGATCTTGCTGTACGGTCTTTCCATGTTCACGGGATCTTCCGTTTTCTGTTCTTCGCTTTCTTTCCCTTCTTCATCTTCAGACCCGAAATGACCATCAGCATACAGTTCCCTGTAGAATTTCTGATTTGCCTCCTCGATGAATTCTTCCAGCTGGCTGCGTTCATGCTCAGAGAGAATGCCTGCACTGGAGGAAATCTCATTCTCCTGCAGTCCCATGACGATCATGCAGCGGATACCGGAAGAAAAGAACATCTGCGGCGGCGCGACCATGACAGCGCCGGAGAGCTGAGGCAGGGATTTGATCTTTCTCGAAGCCAGGGAAGATTCCAGCATCGTGCACAGGTCGTGCAGCGGAAGCGGTTCGTCCCCGATAAATGTCGCGACCGTGTCAAGCAGTTCGTTGACGGCGGTCCATACCTGCCGGTTTCTGTCGATCCCCAGGTCATCTCCCTGAGAAGCCAGAATTTCCTCCTGCGCCTGAAGGCGATCATAGATCTTTGCATCCGTGATGAACTCAAAAAGCAGGGTTGCGGCCTGCCTGCCGGTGCAGGCTTTCCGGGAGAGCTTTTTCTTCAGTTCAACGATGGGATCCATCAGCTTTTGCCGGAGTTCTTCCAGAGACTGCACTTTTTGGCTGTCTTTTTCGGGGATATGGAATGGTTTCAGCCATCTGCCGCGATGAATGCCGTTCTCCCGGACATAGTTTTCCATGTCCATGATTTCTTTGGGCTTCATGTCTGTGAAACCGGTCTTGATCAGCCGGAGGACATCTTCCTGGCAGAAATTCAGCCGCAGCATCCGCAGCAGGGACAGGAAATACTGTGCGTATCCGCTCATCAGGATCGGCTGATCCTGCTTGGCATTGAAGGGAATTCCGGATGCAGAAAGCGTCAGCGGCAGCAGAGACGGAAGCGTGTTCTGCTCACAGACCGCGATGGCCATATCCTCCCAGGGGATGCCTGCCCGATGCCAGTCGATCAGCGTCTGGCAGGCATGCTGGCATTCCAGATAGGAGTTCTTCGCGTAGTACATGCGGACATGGGACATGTCCGGAACATAGGTTTGGGCCAGTTCAGCCATGGCGGCATTCCGGACTGCCGCCGGATTATCCCGGATGACATACGTTTCCTCCCTGCTTTCATAGACTCGCTCGCTGCCGAACTGGCCAAGAGCGTAGATACTCTTCTCAACATAAGCAATACCGGCATCGATCTGCGGGATCATTTCTTCCCGCTGAACGGTGTGTGCGATATGTTTGCGCTTCAGATAGTACTTCAGGGCCCGGACAGAATCGTTGGCAGCCCTGAAAATGTCACGGTCAGGGCCTGCGTCATCGCTGATCAGCCCGATCACGATCTCGTCAGCCCCGGAGCCGTCCTCCGGGGAAGCGGCTTCCACAAGGTTCAGGATGTCATGCGTGATATAGTCAAAACCGTAGATCAGAAGCTGACTGTTCTGAACGATCCCGCTTTGACGAATCAGACTGACAGCGGACATCCACTGACCGACGGTATCCTCAAATCCTTTTTCCAGGATTTGCTGATATCCGTCCCAGATCAGCGAGATATCCTCCAGTTTTGCCTCCGTGCGGTGGCTGGAGGGCGTGTATTGCCTGAGAAATCCGGGAGTAAGCTTGGCGCGGGTGAATTCGTCGATCTGGCCGGCAATTTTCGCGGCCAGTGTCGGCTGTGCCACAGAATCCCTGTAGTATTTCAGCTCGTTCCGGCAGTGATGCAGTACCTGGGAGATGATCATATTCTGTCCGTCACCGGAGATGGGTTTCCTGTTTCCGTGTCCCGTCAGTTCCCGGATTTCGCGGATCAGCGAAGACGGAGAGAAAATCTTCAGGTCAAAGATGCCGCCGTCAGGGCTCCGGTTCACGATTTCTGTTTCGCAGGCAAGCGTAAAGGATTCCGGAATCAAAACCACCGGATGGGAAGCATGATTGATTTCCCTGATCAGGCTTGGGATCAGTCCTGGCGCCCGGGTCGTCACAACGCGAATGTGCGCCATCAGACCTCCCTCCTTTCCACGGGGCAGGCTTTGCCGGCACGAAGCGCAAACAGCCACATCTCCCTGACGTTCATGCGGGTAAGCCGCTCAAGCGCTGTCCGGTACCAGTTCATTTGCATCTCATGCCTGGGAACAAAGGTTTCCGGGGCAGTATCGTGATCGGTTTTATAGTCGATCAGAATCCACTCATCATTTTCCATGAATGCACAGTCGATGATTCCCTGAACCATGGTAGAACCATGAGGATCCATCCGCATGGTGAAAGTGGCTTCCCGTTTGATCTCTTTGCTTGCCAGCAACCGTTTTCCAAGATCACTCCGGAAGAAGGAAACGACTCCGTCCAGCCGGATCATTTTTGCTTCGTCCTCTGTCAGAATATGCTGATCCCTCATTCGGGCCATTTCAGCACGGATCACCTGATCCGTGTCGGCACCGTCCTTCCGAAGTTCATCCAGACGGATCAGGCGGATAAAGCGGTGAGTAGCGGTACCGATATTGACTGCCGTAACGGTTTCCTGCTCGTCTTCCAGGAACGCCGGCCTGGTAGCAGCAGAACTGAGACGGAAGGTACGAACCGCTTCTTCCGTCTTTCGTTTATCTTCCAGCGTTTCTTCACTGTCATCGTCAGACAGAGGCTTCACATGCTGGGTGATGGTCGTGACGCTGGTCTTCAGCGGAGCCGGTTCCGCTTGCTCCGGCGTGAACAGCAGCATGGGCTCTTTGCTTTCAAGGATCTTTTCAATCCGGAAATCCACGGTATCCGCGGCTTCCTCCGCTTCTTCAATGGCCTTTCCGGAAACACAGGAAACCCGCCAGAGATCGTCTTCGCTGGTCTTATCCACGTCCGGCAGCTTCACCCGCTGCAGGACGGCGGGCATGATCATATCCAGCATGCTGTCCGTTTTCCAGATCCGGGCTGCCCGGGTCTGATTCATCCAGAGCTTTTCATCTCCTTCCTTGCAGGAACCGATCAGGCAAAGCTTCTGCCTGGCTCGGGTCATGGCCACATACAGCAGCCGGGTGCCTTCTGAAATGTTCTTCCGCAGCGCCTGAATATCAAAGGCATCCCTGCCCTGGGAATCCAGGACGCTGTGCTTTCTGCGCTGAACGGCGGGAAGGTAAAGCCCCAGCGCACCGCCGGAAGAAGAAACATCGATGCGCAGCTTTTCGTCATTCCGCTTTCTGCGGATGCTCTTTTGCAGATCCATGAGGATAACAACCGGGAACTCCAGACCCTTGCTCTTGTGCATGGTCATGACGCGCACAAAGTTGTCCCCGACGCCCATGGCAGGATGGTCATCGCTGTCGCTCTGCTTTGTTTCACTGGCTTCCCGAAGGATGCTGATGAAGTCTGACAGCCGCATGTTTCCGGCTTTCTGTCCGTCCAGCGCTCGCTGGTACAGCGCATCCAGATTTGCCTGACGCGCTTTTCCGTCCGGATAGGCCCCGCGGGCGGCGTATATGCCGGTTTCCCGCATCAGCCACCAGATGAAGTCCGGAACCGGCATGCCCTCGCTGATCTTTCTCCATCCGTTCAGCTGTTCGACAACCTGACTGCAGCGGATATCAATCGGTTTTTCATTCCGTTCCACGCACAGCTCAAAGGCTTCGTAGAAAGGCACATATTCATTCTTTTCCAGCCGGATATCCGCCAGTTCGCTCTCTGTGAACAGGAAAGGCGTATTAATCAGCGTTCCGACCAGCGCGTCATCATTGTGCAGGTTGTCGATGACGGTCAGGAGACTCAGGAAAGACTTCACTTCAGCCAGGCCGAAGAAATCAGGCGCGCCTTCATACAGGACCGGGATATGCATTTTTTTCAGGTGATCCACAATGGAGGAAGCAGCGCCTTTGGCAACCCTCACCAGAATGACAATATCCCTGTACCGGTAATGCTCCCTGCTGCTGGATTCAGACGAGGGGGTAATCAGGGACTGGATGTACCGGCCTGCCGCTTCGCACTGAGCTTCCAGTTTGTCCGCGTCTTCTTCGCCTTTTCGTACCAGGAAGACATCAACCGGTCCGAAGTCGCCTTCGGCATTGCACCGCAGGTTGTCCTCCGGAATGTAGTTCATGTCCGTGATCCGTTTGTCCATGGTTTCCGTGAACACCTCATTCACGGCATTCACAACGCTTTTGCAGGAGCGATAGTTGTCCATGAAGAAGATCCGGCGCTGCTCCGCGTCAGCGTCATCCGAATAGGTTCTGCGTTCATGCTCGAACAGATCCGGTTCGGCATGGCGGAATCCGTAGATGGACTGTTTGATATCACCGACCATGAAGAACTGATGCCCGGGCCCGGTCAGGGATTTGATGATGGCATCCTGAATGCCGGAAACGTCCTGACATTCGTCCACGTAAATGTATCTGTATTTGGCCAGCAGCTCATTTCGCTTATCCGGATCAGACATGATACGGTAGGCGATCTGTTCCATGTCAGCATAGTCAATCGCCCCGGCTTCCAGCTTCTGCTGCTCATACTGATCGGCGGTTTCTTTCAGAAGCAGCTCCAGTCCCCGCAGTTCCTTCTGAATGATCCTGTTCAGGCGCTCATTCTTCCCGTCCAGCATGGCGTCAATGCGTTTGACCGCTGTGGAGAAGATGCCGTTGGAGCCTTTCATGCTGTTGCGGACGCTGTCAAACTGCTTCTTCCAGGCTTTGGTTTCATCATCCGACCCACGGGGCGCGGCAGGCGCTTTCACAAACGCGGCGCCGGTGTCCTGAAGCAGCGCTCTTTTCTCTTCAATCCCTTCCGTGCGTTCATATTTCTCAAGGAAGCCGGCAATCAGGTCATCGTCCGCCTGGACCGTATCGTAGCAGGAAGCCAGGGCCAGCGGGTCTTTCAGGAGTTCCTGCTCCTGCCGCAGGCATTCTTCCAGCCCCAGCACATCCAGATCAATCGAGGTCATGATCTGCTGATTCCAGAGTTCATACGGAGGTTTGCTGACGATCTTATCAAGGAAATCAAAGGGATCAGGGATGCCCATCAGGACATTGTACAGATCCTCAACCATCTTCCGGATGTCTTCCGGGCTGAAGGCGGTCATCAGAAAACCAACGGCCTGCCTGTCCGCAAGGCTGTACTGATCCCTGCTGCTGAAGATCTGCTCTGCGGCGTCGGAAAAGCACTCGTCCATGATGTGCTTTTTTTCCGCATCATTCAGCACCCGGGGATTCATGGTGGCCCCGGCATTGTCGTTGTACTCCTTCAGCAGCTGGGTGCAGAAGGAGTGAATGGTGCTGATCGTGGCTGTTTCGATCTCGCTCAGCGCTTTGGACGCCTGATTGACTCCCTGCTGGGAAGCGTTCTCCAGGAGATCCCGCAGTTTGTCCTTCATATTCTGAGCCGCGTCCCTGGTGAAGGTGATGACAAGGAACTGGGAAATAGACGCCTCCGGATGCCGGATCAGCGTCTCTTTAATCTTCTCCACCATGACGGTGGTCTTCCCTGAGCCGGCAGCCGCGGAGACCAGGATATTCTGGTTCTGGGCGTGAATGGCTTCCAGCTGGGAAGCATTGAACTTTGTCGGCACGGGCGCCCCCCTTTCGACCGGGTCATTCCTGCCATGGGCAGTCATCTGCCGGAATACGCTCAGCGATGCTTCTTCTGATCATCTGTCACATTCTATCATTTTCCTGAGAAAAATGGTATACTCTGGGTAACAATCCGGATTTGTGAGGGTGACTGGCATGCTGAATTACAGGAGAATTGAACCGTCTGATGACGGGAGGATCGCAGAAATCATTCGGGACAATCTGGAGAAAGCCCATCTGAACATTCCGGGAACCGCGTATTTTGATCCTGAATTGAATCATTTGAGTGAATACTATCACAGCGATCTGCCCGGACGGGCATATTTTGTCGCGCTCGGAGAACACGGGGAAGTGATCGGTGGGGTAGGGATCGCAGAATTTGACGGCATGGAAGATTGCGCGGAACTTCAAAAGCTGTACCTGGATGATGCTGCCAAAGGGAAAGGATGGGGAAAGGAGTTGATGCTGCTTGCCATCCGTTGGGCTGAATCATCCGGTTATAAGAATCTATACCTGGAAACCCATACAAACCTGGCTGCGGCCCTGTGCCTCTATGAAAAAATGGGGTTCCGGCAAATAGAAAAACCCTGTTCAACGATCCATCAGACAATGAATCGCTTTTATCTGAAAGAGTTATCAGGCGAATGAATTCCGGATTGACAGGAAAAACGATAAACAGTTTTCCTGCCGGCAGGAACTGCCAACAGAAAAGATGACTGCGTATCAACTGATGAAGCCTGATGAAGAGCTTCACACACAAATAGAACGAAAAGGAGAACTCTGAACATGAAAAAGATCTTTGCAATGCTGGCAGCGCTGGTGCTGGCCCTGACTGTGGGATGCTCGTTCGCGGTGACGGAAGAGGATATGAAGCCGAGCACGCCCGAGATGAAGGCCTACGAGAGCACCTGGGTATCGGAAGACGGGGAGACGCTGGTTCAAATCAGCCGGCAGGACGACGGTTTCCAGATCACGGCGGTGCGGAAGACCGGAGACGATACCTTCACATCCTGGGAATACCTGTCCAACTTTGATGCGGAGACGAAGTCCATCAAAGACGCGTTCGGCATCAAATGCGACTGCAAGGTCACGGACGGCGTGGACAATGTGATTGACGGATCATCCGTCGACGAGCTCCATGCAAGCTTTACCATCGGCGATGACGCCAGGCTGATCTGGAAGGACGAGGAAGCGGGAACGGAAACCGTGCTGGCGAAGATCGGGAATTTTATCGGCCAGTTCGTTTACGACCGGTTGAGCGTTGATTTTGTCTGGAACGCTCATGAGAATCATTACAACATTCTGGCGACCTGGGCCGATAACGCCTGGCAGACGTGGGATTACCAGCTGAACGGCAATTATGATCCGGAAACGGAAACCGTATCCTTCCAGGGGCTGACGCAGCTGCTGACCTATAAGGATGACGGAGAGATCGACACCGAGGCCAAAGTGGAGGAAAGGGAACTGGAAGGTACCTTCTCCTTCGATGAAAACGGCGGGCTGATCTGGAAATCCTCCGACGCATCCGAAGATGGGATTGTGCTTGAAAACTGCTGGATCCCGCTGTGGGCCAGCGTCATCCTGTTCTGAGATCGTGTGCGTTTCCCTGTTCATGATGCGGCTTGGTGCATCAGGGATTGATAAACCGATGGGGCTGTGAAAACTCACAGCCCCGGTTTTTCATTCATTGAGCTACGAAATCAGCAATATCCTGAATGACCTGATTATCCATTCTGTCAGAACGGGAATATACTTCGGCGCCTTCTGTTTTCCGCCCTGCTGTGAAGGCGTGGGTCAGTCCCGGATAGGAAATCATCTGCCAGTTTTCTTTTTCGCTGAGCGCATCTTTCCAGATCCCGAAGTCTTCCATGGTCACCTGATAGTCCTCTTCTCCCTGCAGCAGCAGAACAGGCTGAGCAATCTCCTCTGCCGCCTGCAGAATGTCGTAATCCGCCAGCCACTTCCAGTAAGCGGAGTATACACCGGCGACCGTATCGTCCTCCGTCAGGGAATCCAGATCCTGCAATTTGTCCAGTTCTGCAAAAAGCGCATCCTTTTCCGTCTGCTGTTCGTCCGTAATCTTCGGAAGCAGGGAATACAGGAAATCATACTGCTCCCGCATCAGGACATCCAGGGGCCTGGGCGAAGCGGCCATCATGATAAACCCCCTGGCCCTGACAGGCGCATCTTTCAGTTCCCGCGCAACAGCCGGAATCGCGTTTCCTCCCAGACTGTGCCCCAGGACATAGATGCGGTCGGGATCAATCCTGTCCTGCTGAGCAAGCAGCTGCACAGCATTCACGGCATCCTCCAGATATTCATCAACCAGTGTGATCTGTTTGTTTGTCGCCAGTTCCATGCCATATACATAGGAGCGCTTGTCAAAGCGATATACGGCAACCCCTCTTTCCGCCAGACCTTCGGCAAGATCCCGGAAAGGTTTCAGATTCCCAACCGATTCATCCTTATCACTGGCCCCTGAACCCTGCAGGAGGACAACCACCGGGAATGGGCCTTCTCCCTTTGGAACCGTTAGAATTCCGGGCAGTTCGCCAAGCATTGGCACCGGTAGCGCCAATTCTATGCTGTCGTACAGACCGGATTCAGTTTTCTCCTCCTGGCTGCCGCTGTACGCACCGGTTTGCAGGCCCGCGATAACACCGTCCTGAACAAAAAGGATTAAATCCACCTGCATGGCGGAAAAAACACAGGGAATATGGAATACCTTCAGCCCGCTCATTTCCCCTTCATAGGCCGGCATCACGGATTCGGGCGTGCCCAGGGCAGACAACTGCTTGACCATACCGGCAATTCCACCCAGCTGTCTGAGCGCGGCTTCCATCTGGGCGGAAAATGCCCAAGTGCCTTCCAGCTCTTCCGGATGTTCTCCGAGGAAGACCGCGATGAATTCATCCGCATCCGCCGCGGTTTCCATTTTCCTGGGTTCCTGTTCCGCTGCCGTGATTCCGCAGATCGTCAGCGCCATGACCATGGCCAGCAGGACCGAAATAACTTTTTTCATTTGATATCCTCCTTCGGGATGCTTTTACATGAATAATTCGCTCCTGATCACAGAGAATCCTGTATGGCGCGGGATTGCCGGAACGTGGAATCTTTGCGGCAAAAGAAAAGGACCGGGAATGGATCCAATAGCTTTCAGCTGTTGATTGTGTTACAATAAAAAAGATCCAGCCGCGGGAGGGACAATAACATGACGCTCAGCCAGGCCGGTATCCGCGAAGCTGAAAAGCGGCCTGAGGATATCCGGGGTTTTCCTGCAGGAGGTGAAACGCGATGATTTCCCTGAGGGATGATGTTTTGAAGTATATCCGCGGGAAGTGCAGGGGTGAAATCGAGTATCCCTGGATGCACTATCCGGACTACGGAGTAATTCGCCACAGGGATAATCAAAAATGGTACGCGCTGTTTATGGATATTCCGCGCTCAAAGCTCGGCCTTTCCGGCGATGAGATCACGGATGTCCTGAATATCAAGCTGGATGATTTCCTGACACGGGATTTCCTGATCCAGCGTGACGGCTTTTTCCCAGGGTATCACATTGCCAGGGGAAACTGGATATCTGTTCTGCTGGATGGAACTGTTGATCTGAACGAGGTCTGCCATCTGATTGATGTGAGCTACCAGGTCACGGCTTCCGCAAAGACGAAGAGGGCGATTCGTCCTCCCAAGGAATGGATCATTCCGTCCAATCCGAAGTATTACGACAGTGTACATGCTTTTGATGACACGGACGAGATCGACTGGAAGCAGGGCAGCGGAATAAAAAACAGGCGACATTGTATTTATGTATATCGGGCTGCCTGTATCGGCGATACTGTATAAATGTATTGTCACAAAAACAGATATTCCATGGCAGTTCCGGACGGAAGGGCTGACAATCAACAAACTGATGCGGATCCGGCTTCTGAAGAGGTATGACCCGGATCGCTTTACCTTTGAAGTGCTTAAGAATGAATTTGGAATCTTTGCGGTGCGCGGCCCCAGAGGGATTCCGCAGAAACTGAGCGAAGCGCTGAAATCGTAGGATGATTGAAGCTGAAGGCGCGATTCAACTACGCGCCTTCTCAGAATTACGCGATTGCCGGCACCAAGGGATACACTTTACCTGTATCAGGAATTCCGTTATCTGTTTGATGGATGAATGCTTTTTCGCAGCCTTGAGGCAAGCAGAACCGCAAGGCCAAGCTTTCCCAGATCGGGAATAATGAACGGCAGCACACACCAGGACAACGCAGTGGCAATGCTGAGGGGACCGGTTTGCTTTGCATATACAGCCATGAACCAGATTGTGCCGAATGCATAACAGACAATCAGGCCCAACAGCATGGCGGCAATCCTGACTGCAAGCTTGTCTCCGAACAGCCTTTCACTCAGCCAGTATAACAGGCCGATAAAAACGAAGCCCAGAATATAGCCGCCGGTCATGCCAATAAGCGCTCCGACGCCTCCTGCGAAACCGGCCAATACGGGCACTCCGATCGCTGCCAGCAAAATATAGACGCATATGCTGATCGTTCCACGCTTGCCGCCAAGCAATTCCAGCACGCAGAAAACAGCAAAGGTCTGCAGTGTGAACGGCACTGTGGTCGGGATATTGATCCAGGAACAGATGGCAATCACGACGGCAAAGAGCGCAATATATACCAAATCCAGCGTTTTCAGGGCGGAATGATCATTCCTGCTCATAAGCCACCTCTTCCATGATCAGGTCTTCGCTTGCCGCCATGGCCCGGAGAGTCATCTCCAGAAGCTTATCCAGCTCCCAGCCAAGCTGTTCTGCGCCGCGTTCAATCACTTCCCGTGAGCAACCTGCTGCGAAGCCTTTGCTCTTGTATTTTTTCCGGAGTGATTTCAATTCCATATCCTTGGTACTCTTTGAAGGCCGCATAAGGGCTGCGGCCCAAATCAGGCCGGTCAACTCATCCGCTGCAAAAAGAACCTTCTCCATTTCATGGATCGGTTCGATATCAATGGTCTTCCCGCAGCCTACTGTAATTCCATAACCGTGAGAACATACTGAATGAATGATATCATCGCTCACACCGGCACATTTTAAAAGCTCCGGCGCTTTCAGGCAATGCTCTTCCGGATACAGTTCAAAATCAATGTCATGGAGAAGACCGACAATACCCCAGTATTCTTCATCCTCACCATAACCGAGTTCCTTCGCATACCACCTCATAACAGCCTCTACCGTCAATGAATGCTGGATGTGGAACGGGTCTTTGTTATATTTTTTTAGTAGGGCAAATGCTTCCGTTCTTGTAATCATAATTCCCGGCCTCCCTGCTGAAAAAAATTGGTTTGCCTGATGTTTTTCATGAATGATGCGGATTACAGCTTCAGATCATATGACGCCGGTGTCAGAATGTCAACTGTGAGATTCGACGATGGTGCCGTCGCGATAAGCGCCAAGGAGGAATTGCAGATCATCTATACGGTTTTGTATGCCACGACCGATATCCGTTTCCCTGATCTTTTGCTTTTCTTCCATGTGTTCGATGAGATTTTTGGATGATATCGCATCGTAATTTTCCCGGATGGCCCGCTCCCGACCGACAAATGGCTGATGCGCCACGATCAGCATGGAATAGGGGTTGTAGATCAGCGTATAGCCAGCGATGCCGGAGGTGGGCTGATAAGCTTTGCAGAAACCTCCGTCGATGACGATCAGCTTGCCGCCGCCTTTGATGGGACTTTCGCCTTTGCGCGCCCTGACGGGAACATGCCCGTTGATGATGTGGCAGTGCGGGCCTTCCAGTCCAAACTCCTGCAATATCTTGTCACAGATCGCTGGATTTTCATAGAGCGAATAATACGCATTCTTTGGCTCTGCCCAGGAAGCTTCGTCTGCAATCAGGCGGCGCTCAAATGTCGTCATGCGCTCCCTGCCGAAGATGGGGCTGTTGCGGCCTGCCCACAGGAACCAGAGGAAATCCATTCCCAGTTTTCGCTCGGCCGTATCCGGCCTGTAGTAGTACGCCTGTCGTGCTGCCGAATCGGCATAATCCAGAAAATCCCTGCCTCTGCGTTCGACACCGTCCAGGCAGAAAGGAAGGAATTCACCGTTTTCATCCATAGGCATGCAGCCGTGGAAGAGCAGATTGCCATTGTAAACCTTGTAAAGACTGCCCTTGGAATACAGAAACCGTACGTGCCGCTGCAGCTTTTCGCTGTGCCGGAAAGATGCTGTAAGCCGGTCGATCACATCGTTCTCCTCCGGTGTAAGCATATACGGATTGGCGGGATCCACTGTGGGGAAATCGGTATCCTCCAGAGGCCAGGTCTTCCCGTCAATGATGACGCATTTTTTTTCGTAGTCGATCTTGTCCAGCAGCAAACGGTCTGCCATGCCGTATTCCGGATGGCGCAGCAGTTTTTGCCCCTCCAGCTTGAAAAGGATAACAGTAATCGCTTTGTGCATTCTCGCGGAGAGCAGCCTGTCTTTTTCGCTGATCGTATTCACTTCGTCACCGATGAGCTTTACCGCAAACCGGGATACATCGCAATGCCTGTAGACTTCATTGGCAAATACTGACAGGGGGCGCAGAGAAATGCCGTAGCCAGTCTCCACGACATCCAGGTTGTTGTAATGAATGGAATTGGACAGCACCGTTGCCACCAGTGTGCGGCTGCCGGAGGCTGCGCCCATCCAGAGAATGTCGTGATTGCCCCATTGGATATCAACACTGTGATAGTTCATCAGTGTATCCATGATAATATCCGCGCGGGGACCGCGATCAAAAATATCGCCTACGAGATGCAAATGATCGACCACTGCCCATTTAATCAGCTCACATACAGCCGAAACGAATTCCGAAGCCTGACCAATTTCAATAATTGTTGTGATGATATTCTCAAAATAATCCTTTTTGTCTTTCTCATCTCCGTTTGTATAGAGCAGTTCTTCCAAAATGTATGCGAAGCTCTTCGGTAATGCTTTGCGAACCTTGGAACGCGTATAAGGCTCGGTGACGCACCTGGCCAGAGCAGTCAGGCGATGCAGCTGAATGCGGTACCATTCATCCAGATCATGGATCTCGGGTTTGAGCTGTTCCAGCTTTTCCTTCGGATAATAGATCAGCGTTGCCAGCTGATCGCGCTCAGCTTTGGGGAGACTGTCGCTGAAAAGCAGATCGATCGTCGCCCGTACAGCTCCGGAGCCGGAGTTCAGGACATGCAGAAAAGCTTCATGTTCGCCATGGACATCGGAAATAAAGTGTTCGCATCCCTTGGGAAGGTTGAGGATTGCTTTGAGATTGATAATTTCCGTCCCGGCAGCCTGTACAGTCGGATACAGCCTGGAGAGAATCTTTAAGTGACGCATTTCTTCCTGCGTATAGCTTCGATGCTGATCCATGGTGAACCCTCCCCGAAAATAAAGTTATCCGCCCGTTATCGGCTGCCACTCATGAAAAACCTCTGTGCTCCGGTGATGCATTGACAATCACATTGTCACAAATCCTCGTTATCGTCCGGCTGCTTTTTGACTTCCGAATAGAAGTTTACCACCACAGACGTGATCAGAGCAACCACCACGATACCATAAGCGCCCAAAATCGCAGACATTACCCTCCCTAAAGTGGAGGTGGCAGCATAGTCACCAAAACCGATGGTGGTCACAATGGCAAAGCAATACCAAAGGGCATCCTTGAAGGAGGCAATGTTCTTCTCCACCACGGGAAACATAAAAGAGAAAGCGGCCATGAACAATACCAGGCCGGACAACACATCCGCCGCATATGTTTTCCGAATAACTTTTGCAAGTATTTTCATATCCATACCGGAAAATGAAAGGCTGACGATATGGATCAGATTCAGAGCAAACATATACAGACAAACAAACATAAAGGATTTGCCGGGATCCCAGATACAAGCCGCGGTGATCAGAAGGATACAGGGTACATTGAAGAAAATGTTGCGGTAAGTGCGTTTTTTACGATAGACATTATACGGCTCAGGATCATCATGACCGCAAACATGATCGTGATAACCGGCAGGCTGACATCCGAATTCGGAACGGCAAGAATCAGTATGACAGACACCAGACAGACTCCCGCCTGAATCAGCTGCCAGAGATATTTGTCAGAATGATTTTTCCTTCTGAGCGCCTGACATATAAAGGATAAGGAGAACGCGAAGAAGAATGCCGCGCAATACAGCCTGTCCTTCACCGGATTGTCAGTGCCCCTGGTAAACAGGGCATAGATCGCAAATGGAAGAACTGCAACAGAAAACACACTGTCCAGGGCTTTATATATCGCGTCCCGGTTTCTGACGCTGTCTTTCTTTATGCTGACGGTCATGAACTCTCAACCTCCTGGCGGCATCGTACATCTTTTTGTCATCCTCATCGGTGCTACAGATCGCGTTACGGAAGCCTGTTCCTGTATCATCAGGCATGAATCATCAATCTGGCGGACCGAAAGCATAGCAGGGAACTGACCTCTTCCATCTACGGCAGCATGATCTTCATATAACCGCAGGTGAACGGGAAGAAATCAAATTTCTCTGTGCCTGTATGGATTGCGCCGTGGCGTTCATACCACTTTCGGAGAACGGCGTTCTCTTCCACGATGCTCAGGCTGATGACAGTACAGTGCTGCTCTTCTGCTGTTTTCACTGCATGCTGAAGCAGTTCTCCGCCAACACCCCTGTGCCGGTATTCGGGAAGTACAGAAAGATTGCTCAGTTCGCATTCGTTTTTATCCCTGAGCAGCAGAGAATAATAACCGCAGATTCTGCCGTCCTCTTCATCCACAAACATCAGTCTGTGCTCGCCATCCATCTGCCAGATCAGTCTCTCTTCGGTCGTTGCAAAAGCGGTAAACCGCGGTGCATTTTCTCTGGTGAAGCCGAACTCGTCAGCAACTGTCTGAAAGCTCTTCCTGATCAGATCCGCGCAGACCGATAACTCTTCACGTTTTACTGCTCTGATCATCCTTGATCCCCTCCGTCATTCACCCTGCGGAACAGCCTCAGCCGCTGTGCCTCGTTTTTTCTGCCGCCTGGAAGCTGCCTGCGTCTTCCGTACCGGCGATCCTTCCGCCGATCTCAGCCACCCCGGACCCTTTCTTCTTTCTGTTTCAGGTACGCTTCTTCCTGCTTCCTGTTTTTGATTATTAAGAACAAGTTTTGTTCTTGCACGAAACGGACACATGATGTATGCTTGGACTGGCTCTGTTCAAAGCATTGAACGAGATTACTGAAAGAAAGTTTAAAGCTCGTTTCTTACGGGTGTTGAGATACAGAAAATGGAAAACAGAATATCGAAAGTGATTCTTTACAAACCTCATCTGGAGGATCTGTGGTTTCGCCAGGCGATGATGTCGGATCCGGAGACGATGAGTTATAACCGGGCCTGGGGCGGAACGATCCCATTTCCGCGCGAAATGTGGGCCGATTGGTATGACTGTTGGATAGCGAATCCCAATAAACGATTCTATCGGTACATTACCACAGGGAAAAGCAGATCATTTGTGGGAGAAGCGGCTTACCACTATGACCCTGATATGGATTTGTACCTCGCGGACGTTATTGTTTCCGCAAAAAGCCGCAGGCAGGGATTTGGGAAAGCCGGCCTTCTCCTGCTATGTGAAGCCGCCAGAAACGAAAAAATACCGGAACTGTATGACAACATTGCCATAGACAATCCCGGTATCAGTCTGTTCCTGCAGTGCGGATTCCATGAGGAATACCGAACCGAAGAAATCATTATGCTGAAAAAGCAGCTCTTATAACAATCCGGACAGAAGCTGTTCATAGATTTCTCTGTCCTCGTCCCTGAACACATTGAAAATCACACGGTTGATGCCGTCCGGGTACTCAGCCAGCCAGTCAGTTACCGTCCGGACGGCAATTTCCGCTGCCCGCCTTTGCGGAAAAGCAAACACGCCTGTGGAGATACAGCAGAAAGCAATGCTTTCAGTTTTGTTTTCCTGTGCCAGATCCAGGCAGCTGCGGTAACAGGACGCCAGCAATTCCTCATGCGTCTGGGTCAGCGGCCCATCCACGATCGGGCCGACCGTATGGATCACATATCTGCAGGGCAGATTGAATGCCGGTGTGATCTTAGCCTGTCCCGTTGGTTCTTCACACCCCTGTTGCTGCATGATCTCATGGCAGGCCAGACGCAGCTGTACGCCGCTCATCGTGTGGATAATGTTATCGATACAGGAATGGCAGGGCTGGAAGCAGCCCAGCAGCTGACTGTTCGCGGCGTTCACGATGGCGCCGCAGCGCAGGGTGGTGATATCTCCCTGCCAGAGAACGATCCGGCTGTTGACAGGACAGGGAGCCAGGCTGTCCGCGTCCGTAATTCCTTTTTCGCGTGTCATTTCCTGCAGATAAACGTCCTGAACCTGCAGGAATTCTTCCGAAACCGGTCTGGGAGGGCGTACATTCATCAGGCTGCGCAGAAGCTGCTGCTGGCGCTCCTGCGTATACGGAAAAACAGGATATTGGTATTGCGGCATTTCTTCGAGCAGCACATGGATCAGCCAGCGGCGTCTTTCCTGTTGGGTCTTCAGGTCATTCATCTGTCATGCTTCCTTCTTCAGCAGTTTATGGATATCGTCAGGCGGTTCGGCCACAGGATGCTTTTTCATTTCCGTTTTCACGGCCGACCGGATTCATGCGGCGCAGTGTTACCCGTCATCTCTGATTACCTGATAGCGCAACCTCACATAGGAATCCTGCAAAGCGTTGGCTTCGACCAGCCGCAGCACGCCTAACTGGGATAATTCATCTTTTGTCCGCAAGGAACGCCCATCAATCAATGTGGCAGTCTCTTTTCCTCCGATCAGCACTGGCGCAACGACGATATCCACAAAGTCAAACAGCTTTTCACGCAGGAAAAGTCCGTTCACAGTCCCGCCGGACTGAACGGTCAGGCGCTCACAGCCAAACTGTTCCTTCAATTGTCTCAAAGCGTCAGCCAGCGACGATTTCTCCTGATAGATGATGTGAAGGTTGTCCTCATCCACACCGAACGCCGGGTGATCCCTGTTGGATGTAATCAGAACAAACTGTTTGGATCTGGCGCAAAAGTATCTGACGCCATGCCCGTTCAGATGATGATTATCCAGCAGAACGAAAGATACCGGGGTTTTTACGGGCATTTCTTTTGTGTTTGCGCCCATTTTTTCCTGTACGCGTCCCGTGTTGAAAGACCACAGATCGGTTGTCTGCTCGATTTCATAATACTGGTGCAGGCCTTCCTTCAGCCCGGCAATGCCGGGAAAGTCCCGATCAACATCCAGTTCATCCGTCGACCCTGTGCTAATCTTTCCATCCACGGACATCAGCATAAACAGTGTAGTAATCGGTCTGTCCACTTTATCCGCCTCTTCTGTCAGTTTAGAATCTCCCGTTTTCCGGGACATCATTTGCCGCAGTATGCGATTGCATCAGCCTGGAACTGCAGGCCATCCGGTCCGCCGACATGCGCGAAATTGGTCTGGATTGATTTCCGTGCGGGATATTTGCCGTTGAATCTTTCTTTGATGATTTTTTCCATGACCGGAATGTTCCAGACATCTCTGAAAAGGCAGTCCATCTGAACAACATCTTCAAGCGTAAGTCCGATCATTGCCAAGCGCTCTTCCATGTTGTCAAAAGCGTCATGAATCTATTCTTCAATGGTGCCGCCAATATTGCCGACACAATAGCTCAGAAAACAATAGTCTCCTGCTTTGACAAGGCCGGAATGATTCCTTTCTTCATGTACTTCATATCTTTCGATTTGCCCCATTGATTCTTTCTCCTTCCCATTTTTCTTTCTCCATCAAACCTGTTGCGGAAGAGATGCAGCGCCTGAGGTCCCATAAAATCAAAAGTTGCAGGTATTATCATACCACTCACCGGCAGAAATGGCGAGCATGAAAAAAGCCGGGCTGTCGGAGCAATCTGCTCCAACTGCCCGGCCCGGCAATGGTTATTTCAGATCCGTACGAATGATATATACCGTTTCTTCAGCCATATTTTCCGGTTTCAGATCATATCCTGTATCTGTCAGGCGATCCTTTGTGGTTCTCCAAACATTCAAGGCACCGGTCAGATCCTTTTCCACAAGCGGAAGGAGTTTCTCTGCGACACCTTTTTCAGCGGTAAGGATACTGTCTTTCAGCGTTTTTGTTCCGGTTTCCTGCAGTGTGGACGCGCCGGTTGATACCAGCGTTGCGCCGGCGGAAAGCGTTACTGCAGCGTCAGAAGCCTGGGCCACACCGTCCGTATAATCTTTCAGACCGGTTACAAAAGTGTTCACCTGATCAAGCTTCTCTTTCAGAGCCAGGAGCTGCTCCCGGGCCGCTGCCGCCTGTGCCAGTTTCGCAGTAATCGTTTCGTCCTTCGCCAGATAAGCCTCTGTGTTCTCAGTCACCAGTTTTTCAATCTGTTCCTGTACGGCCGCTTCGGTCTGAGCCAGAATTGCTTCGCTTTTCATCTGAGCTTCCACAGCGGTGTCTACCTGTGCGGCCTGTTCCTTTGACACCAATCCGCCTTTCAGGGCGGCGGCATACTGTTCGGCAGTCATCTCAAACCCGGCAGCCTTCAGAACGGCTTCCAGCACCTTGCCTTTTACGGCCTCCAGAACGCCTGCCCTGATCTGGTCTTCTTTGGCTGCGACCTGTTTCCGGACTTCCTCCGCGATTTTAGCGGAGGCAGCGGCTTTCAGCGTATCGGGATCAAGCTGCGCTATCACACCATCCAGGATTTCGGCATAATTCTCCGCAGTCAGCACCGGTATCGTGATGCCGGCATCCGCCAGACCGGAAGCAGCGATCTGGTCGTTGGCCGTATTCAGGATCGCTGCAAAAATCTGTTCCGCGCCGCTGTTCAATACATTGCTGTTCTTTTTCAGCGCAGCAAGGCCGGTATTCAGGGTAATCGCACCGTCCGATACCTGCTTCGCACCATTTGCCAAAGTGACCGCTCCGGCATCCAGCTCCGTTAACCCTTTGTTCAGCTCATTGATCTTGTCAGCGATTTCCTTCGCCTTTCCTTCAGTCCCGTGCAGATCAGAGCCGTTCTTCAGAGCAGTCAACAGCGCTGTAACTTCCTTCAGCAATGCGTCGGGATCCCCGTCGCCGACCCGGGCATCGATTTCCTTACAGACAGTTTCGAGCGGACCGGAGGAACAGAAAGTCATCATCCAGCCCAGATCCGCATGATCCGCGTGAAATGATGCGGAGAAGGATGCCGGCATCTGCAGGGAAGCGTCCATGTTCGGCACAGCCCAGCCCACCAGCACGGACCGCTCTGCTTCCGTAAGCACAGCCGCGTTTTCCGTTTTCAGGTCTGAAATGCCTTCTTCGGGAAGCAGCAGCGCGGAAAGCACCAGTGCGGGTGCCTGCCCTTCTGTCCGGTAAGTTACGGTCAGGACAGCTTCCCCGGTCTTTTCTTTCAGGTCTGCCGCGGAGATCTCCTCCCCGTCCAGCGTCAGGGTCACAACCGGCACTACAGCCGGGGCTTTAGCCGATGCTCCCTGATAGATCACGTTCTTTCCGTTTGCTTTCCAGACGAGTGTTTCGCCTTCCAGGGTAAAAGTCTCATTTCCGCCCACATTCTGAATGTCCGTCAGCATCGTGCGGTCAGTCAGTTCATCCAGCCCGTCCGTGTTCTCCAGGCGGATACTGTCGGTAATGCTTTTCACAGAGCCGTCAGCGCCTGCGACCACATAAACCCTCTCATGCTTCGTATTCTCGGCCAGCGCGCCGGTACATCCGAGTATCATGACCAGCGCTGTCAGCATCGCAATAATCTTCTTACTCATAATGATCCTTCCTTTCCAAATCAGCAGGCAGCTTTTTTCATTCCGGCTGTCGTGTGTACAATGACTTTATCCATGATCAGCAGTACCGCCGGCAGGAGCAGCAATACAACTGCCACGCTCAGCAGCGCGCCGCGGGCAATCAGCCTGCACATGGAGGAGATAATAGCCACGTTGGAATAGAGGCCCACGCCGTAGGTGGCCGCAAAGAAGCCCAGGCCGCTGACCAGCACGCTCTGCGCGGCGGAAGCGACAGCGTCCTGAACCGCTTCTTTTTTATCCTTGCCCGCAAGCCGGTTCTGCTTGTAGCGGGTCGTCATCAGGATGGCGTAGTCCACCGTGGCGCCCAGCTGGATGGTGGAGATCAGGATTGGCCCCACGAAGGGCAGTTCCTGCTTCAGGTAATACGGGATGCACAGATTGGCCGCAATGGCCAGTTCGATCACTGCCACCAGCAGTACAGGCAGCGAGACGGACCGCTGCACCAGCATGATGATCACAAAGATCGCGATAATCGAGATCAGGCTGACAACCGTGAAGTCCCGGTCCGTACAGGCAATCAGGTCCTTCGTGCAGGGTGCTTCGCCGATCAGCATGCCGCCCTTGTCATATTTCTTCAGGATTGCGTTCAGGCTGTCGATCTGCTCGTTTACTTCATCCGAGGAGATGACGTAAGCGCTGTTCACCAGCATCAGCTGGTACCGGTCTCCTTTTACCAGGGACAGCACGTCCTCCGGCAGGATCGATTCCGGAATCCCGGCGCCCAGCAGGCTGTCAATCCCGATGACGCTTTTCACGCCGTCCACCTGCTGCATTTCTTTCGTCATGTCCCGGACATCCTTCTGGGATACATCCGCGTCGACAAGCAGCAGATGCGTGGTGGACATATCAAAGGTTTCTTCCAGCTTTTTATTGGCCTGGACAGACTCCAGTTCCGGCGGCATGACCTTGCTCATATCGTAGTAGACATTCACATTCCGGTATCCGTAGAACGCCGGGATGATCATAACCAGCAGGATCACAGCCAGCACTTTATAGTGTTTCGTAACGAACCGGCCGATGCCGCTCACATCAGGCA
This sequence comes from uncultured Clostridia bacterium, assembly GCA_947166385.1. Lineage (GTDB taxonomy): Bacteria > Bacillota > Clostridia > Christensenellales > Aristaeellaceae > Aristaeella. Next base: position 123,911 of record CAMVEB010000006.1, read on the forward strand.
GCAGCGGTTTGTGGCTCGTTTTTTCGATCGCGCCGTCCAGCGCCCGGATCACACAGGGCAGCAGCGTCACCGTGCCAAGCACGCCCAGGATTACGCCCTTGCTCATCACAATGCCCAGGTCTTTGCCCAGGGTGAAACTCATGAAGCAGATGCTCACAAAGCCGGCGATCGTGGTCAGGGAGGAGCCCAGGATGGAAGTGAAGGTCAGCCGGATGGCATTCGCCATGGCTTCATCCTTGTCGTCCGTCAGGGCTTTCTGCTCCTTGTAGCTGTGCCACAGGAAAATGGAATAGTCCAGCGTCACAGCCAGCTGCAGCACGGCAGCCACCGCCTTGGTGATATAGCTGATCTCGCCCAGGAAATAATTGCTGCCCATGTTCCACAGAACGGAAACGGCAATGCAGAGCAGGAAGATCATCGGCAGCAGGAACGAGTCCATTGTCAGCATCAGCACAACGGCGCACAGTGCCACGGCAATGGCGACATAGATCGCTTCCTGGTCCTCCACCAGCTGCCTGGTATCGGTCACGACCGCAGAAAGGCCGCTCACAAAAGTTTTTTCACCGGCAACCTTCCGTACCTGACTGATAGCTTCCATGGTTTCCTCAGAGGAGGAACCTTCATCAAAGAAGACGGCGGAAAGCATACAGTCGCCCCGCTGGAACTTCTCCCGAATATCATCCGGGATGATTTCCACGGGCAGCGTTCCCTTCGTCAGTGAAGCGTACCCGATGACGGAGTCCACATGCGGTATTTCCTTCAGGGCGTTTTCCATATCCGCCTGGTCCTTCAGGTTCATACCCTCCGTAACCAGCAGGGAAAAAGCGCCCTTGCCGAAATCCTTCAGCAGAATCTCCTGGCCCTGGACGGTCTCCAGGTCCTGCGGCAGGTAATACAGCAGGTCGTATTTGGTCTTTGTACGGATCATACCCAGCACGGACGGCACCACCAGTGCAATGCACAGGATGATGACCAGTATCCGGTGCTGAACCAGTCCTCTGGTAAATCCTTTCATGATTTCTTCCTCCTGTCCGGTGTTTATTATAAACACCATGTTGACTTTCTCAACGCTGTGAATTATAATAAGCTATGTGATCGAAATCAATAATCAGATTGATTATCGATCGTTTGTTAATCAACACTGCTTCATTTGCCATCCGGATATTCAACAAAAATGCCGATATTGTTCAGGAAAGAAGGAGCACCATGGAAGAACAGAGAAAAGAAGACCGGCGCGTAAGACGTACAAAAAAAATGCTGACCCAGGCCCTGATGCAGCTTATGCAGGAAAAACAGATCAAAGAAATCACGGTCAAGGAACTGACAGATCTGGCGGACATGAACCGGGGTACTTTCTACCTGTATTACAGGGATGTGTACGACATGCTGGAAAAACTGGAGGACAGCATGTTTGAAGCGCTGGACAGTATCGCGGCCCTGCATGAAACTGATGCCGCCAGGCAGGAGACCAAACCGATCCTGCTGGACGTGTTCCGCTTTATCGAAGAAAACCAGGAGATTGTCCGGGTGTTGCTCAGCCCCCACGGCGATATGAAATTCCTGCATCGCCTGTATGATGTGATTCGGGGAAAGTGCCTTACCGGATTTCCATATGCCGCTGCGGCGGACAAAAAAAATGAAGCGGATTTTGATTACCGCTTCAGTTTTGTGATCTATGGCGCTTCCGGACTGATCCGTGCCTGGGTGAATCGAAACTGCGCAGAGCCTGCCGTTCAGATGGCTGAGCTGGCCGATGCCCTGATTCGCCGCGGGAGCTTGTGAAGTGCAGAATCATCTCATTCCGCGCAGCTTTCAATCACGCTCATCCAGTCCTCCTGAAACGATGTGGTAATCCCCGGCGGCATCCATGCGCAGTTCCAGGTTCGCCGCTGCCGTCTTTTGCAGGCACAGGCGAACGTTCGGCATATCGCTGAAATCGACAAATTGCGTGGCGGCTTCCGGGTCAACGCCGGTTTTGATTCTCCTGTCAATCAGCCGTTCACGGAGACAATTCTCCTCTGCGCTGACTGAGATCGTATAATCTGCGTAGCTTTTCAGTTCGCTCCAACCAGCCTCCTTCAGCAGCAGGTAGTTTCCTTCCAGGATAACGATCTCTCCGCTGACGGTCAGGGCATTCTCTGTCGGATTGTGGAGAAGCCTGTTATATACCGGCCATCCGCATACATTACCGGCAGCAACGCTTTTTACGCTTTCCGTCAGGTGCTCCAGATCAAAAGTAATCGGAGCACCTTTTATTTTCACCATGGGAATCTTTTCGCCGTCACGTTGGACAACATGGCTGACAAGATACTCCTGCCGTCTGTGGAAACCATCCATACCGATTGTCTGAATGCTGCCTAAATCATTATGCTCATGCGCGAGATGTTCCAGAAAGCTGAGCAACGTACTTTTGCCCGCGCCGGGCGGGGCTACCAGCATGACGAGAATACGCCGTCCCTTTTCCTGCCGGATCTCTTTCAGCTTTCTGAGCAATGGCAGAAAAATCTCCTCTACAGCCCGTTCGCTGTAGGAAGCATCCACATCAATGCCATTGATTGTCACATGATAATTCATCCATGTTATCCTTTCACTGTTACTGTACACAGTCTCCCACGCAGGACATAACCGATCTTTTCATAGCAGGCATTTGATGCCGTGTAATCTGCATCGGTATAAAGCATTTTAAGTCTGAATATCCGGGATAAACCCATCCACAATTTTGTAGTCGATCCCTGCTTTGCGAGCCTGCGACATCTGAAAGCGGCGAGGGATTCGGTACATTCTGCCGTTTTTTTTAAAATATGCTCCTGTCTGATGAAACTGAAAAGGGACGCCTTTGTTCATACACTGGCGACGAACGTCCAGCACCCATTCGTAATCAAGCGGCCGCACGTTTAAGCCCGATTCTCCTGAGCAAGCCACCTCGCAGATACTGCCGTCAAGATATTTCTCAAGATCGACCGGACCAAGCATCGGACCGAGGATAACCGTTTTATGCCTGATCGGAAGTTCCGCGAAGATCGGCAGCCTGAAATCCGCCCGATCCTGATTTTCACAGGTGCAGCCTACGATCACATTCTCATAGCCGTCTCCCCAGTCAGCCGGCACACATTCCGGAAAGCGTTCGATGCGTTTTGTGAAAAAGTAAAACATACAATCATTGCGGCATTTTATCATTTTCCAGCATTCATCACGCCATTCATCTGCGTCCTTCAGCAAAAAATCCGAGGTAAAGCAGGTCATGACGACAGAACCGGGCGCGATCTTCAGCGTTCCGTCACGTTTCTTTTTTACCGGCAGACTGAAATTCTGTGTTCTGCGGCATTGTTCTGATGAAACCGTACTGCCGTATGCTTCATCCTGCCGGTAAACATAGCAGTAACGGCACCCTTCGGAATACTTCGTACAACCATGCCAGGGATTCCAGTTTGCGTATTTCTGTTCACTCATTTTTTGTTCCGATGCTTATCATTCTGCAATTTCCGATTGAACCAAACCGCTTCGCGGCAGCCCGGTATCGCGGCCGATTCAGTTCCTCTGACCCGGGTTTTCCGAGCTGCTCCCATTATATCAGAATTTCTTGATGCTTGAAAAGCCGCAGATGCGGAAAATACAGGCATGGCCTTCTTTTCGTTTCATCAATTTGATTTGCCTGTAACGGTGGCTTGAGAGATTCAGGAGAAACCACAAAGACAAGAGAATTGAAAAACTCCTATGCCGTAATCCTCGTGACGGTCATAGGAGTTTTTCCTGCGGTTATAAAGTTTCTTGCTTTCAACGGTTTTCGTAACCGGGCTGAATTCCCAGGTAACGCGCCGCTGACGGTTTAGTTCTTTCCGAGCTTTCTTGCTCAGTTTCTCTTTGGGAATAAACCTGGTCATGGTGATCAACTCCTTTCGCATGACGTGGATGTATTGTATCACAGGCGGAAGAAGACAGCAAGTGAAGGAATGATCATCGTTACCATGCCCTCTTTCTTCCGATCATCAGGATCAAAAACCAGATCAGCATCATTCCCTTGGGAATCCTGTTCTGATAATCGGGTTTCATGGAGGAACCTCCTTATTTTTTCTTTGCCAGCAGAATGGTTCTGGCTTTTTCCTCTGTATCGTCTGATTCGTCATATCCGTCATACGGCGCGTCCGGATCAGGAACCCGCTTGTGCAGTCGGGAACAAAGTTTATCGCGGTGGGCAAACACAAAGTCCAGATTATCAGACCAGCCGGTATGCCCTGTGATTACCGCGATCCTGCGGTTTCTCAGGCGCATATTGATCTCCAACTTTTTCAGACTGTCTTTGGCGATCCTGTTGCTTTCCGCCAGCATGGCAATAAAGCTGTATCCGCTGTCTGCTCCGAACCAGATCGTATCTCCGGTAAACCCAGCTTTTATGGAACAGACGCTGGCTGCGGTCAAAGGATCGGATCTGGTTATGTATGGAACCTGCGCTGCTTTTGCCAGGCATGCCGCGGAGTATCTGGGCATACCATGTGCCAGGGTTTTCTATAGCCCCATGGACCCGACAAGGCAGTACTCCCTGTATACCGATGATTATGATTCGGAAAAAGTCCTGAAAAGCTATGGTGTGCTCCCCACCGGAATGAACCTGATGACCATGATCGCTCTGAACAAATGGAGAAAATCGGTTGGCTTGCCAAAGTGGAGAATAAACAGTACCTATACGAAACTGAACGGCAGAAAAATCCTGACATTCTACCCGACCAGCCCGCAGCTGATGCCTCCCGATCCGGCATGGGGCGATCACATCCATGTTACGGGATACTGGTACCATCCGGAAGAATCATTCGCGGATTTTCAGGAACCGGAAGAATTGGCGGCATTCCTCGCCAAGGGAGAAAAACCGATCTTTGTGGCATTCGGAAAAGCAGAATCCCCGGAACTCGCGAAACTTCAGCTTCTGATGCTTGAAGCCCTGAAGCAATCCGGAATCCGTGCAATCGTTCAGGCATTTCAGATTCCTGAGAAAGAAAAGGTCAACACGGATCAGTTGTTCTTCATTGGCGCTGTTTCGTATCCGTATATCTTTGAGAAGGTTAAGGCGGTTGTACATCACGGAGGAAATACGACGAATGGCATGGGCCTTCGGGCAGGACTGCCAACCCTGATTATTGCGCTGGCATTGGACCAATATTTCTACGGGCGTATGGATCACAGGCTGAATCTCGGCCCGAAGCCGCTTTATATCCGGAAACAGCTCTGTACAGTCCAGGAAATCCGGGAAGCACTTGCCGATCTTCTGAGTGGCAGGTATGACGCGCCTGCGGAAGATGCTGCCGGGAAAATCAGGCAAGAGAACGGGATTGAACAGGCGGCAGATGCTATCGAGAACTATATTGCTACCGGAATTACGTGATTTGCGGCCGGATGGCATTCTGCTAGCCACCAGGGATGACCTTTATCCAAGTGAAACGTCCAGAATCATCATCAGAACAAAGCCTAACGCAAACGCAATCGTGCCGATATTGGAATGCTTTCCTTCCGACATTTCGGGGATCAGTTCCTCTACGACGACATACATCATGGCGCCTGCCGCAAAAGCCAGGAAATAGGGCATGACCGGTGTAACAAGTCCGGCTGCGATGATTGTGATCACAGCGGCAATGGGTTCAACAGCACCTGAAAGCACGCCCATCAGGAAAGTCCTGTTCTTTGGCATTCTTTCCGCCAGAAGCGGCATAGATACAATCGCGCCCTCCGGGAAATTCTGGATAGCGATTCCAAGAGCCAGTGTGAGTGCGCCTGCAGCCGTAATACCCGAAGAGCCGGCCGGCAGCCCGGCATATACGACCCCGACAGCCATGCCTTCAGGGATATTGTGCAGCGTTACTGCGAGGATCAGTTTCGTTGTACGTTTGAATCCGCTCTGCAGCCCCTCATTCTGCCTGTCCATGTGCATGTGGGGTATTATCACATCCAGAAGCAGCAGAAAGCCGATACCGATCAGAAATCCGATCGATGCTGGCAGAAAGGAAAGCGTTCCCATGGCAGAACTGCTCTCCAACGCTGGCTGCAGCAGACTCCAGAATGAAGCCGCGACCATAACGCCTGCCGCAAAACCGGTCAGTGCTTTTTGCACTGTACCAGAAATCTGTTTTTTCAGGAAGAAAACCATCGCTGCCCCAAGAGTGGTGCCCAGAAACGGAATCAGGATTCCTTCTGTCATCTGAATATTCATAGTTGCCTCAGTCAAATACAGATCCTTCTTTTATGTATCCGTTTTTTCAGTCGGGTTTCATCGTACAGTCCTCGTCTTCTGCACTTTTCTGGCAAGAACCGTGATCCACGGCCTGGATGCATGATGGTCAGTCCGGATGTCTGTAAAGCCGGCAGCGATAAGCGCATTCTCAAGTTCTTCAGTGGTGTGGCATTTCATACCATCAATGATTTTCTCGTATTTGAGGCTGACGTTATCAGTACCATCTGATTCATTGCAGATCATGAACCATCCGCCGGGTTTCAGGATTTTGAAGACCTGACCAAAGCATTTCTCCAGTCCAGGCCAGAAATAGACCGTCTCAAAAGCTGTGGCCAGATCATATTTGCCGGTCGGGAGCTTCAGGTCTGACACATCGCCCTGTATGACCGTACACCGTCCGGACGCAATTTCGTTCTTGTTGCAATCCCTTGCTTTTTCAACAGAAAGCGCCGAATAGTCAACTGCCGTTACGTTAGCCTTTGGATACTTTCTGAGCAGTTCCCCTGCATTGCGACCTCCTCCGCAGCCGAGATCCGTCACTTCAGCAGGTGCAATATCCGGCAGGTGTGAAAAACCCCAATCCGCCATTTTTGCGTGTCCGGAATTCATTCCGTTCAGCATCATTTTTCCAAGTGTGCCTTCCGGTTTACGCGTCTGGCTGACAAAGCTCCTGTAGAGTCCCATAAAGTACGCGCTCCTTTCTGATATTTATGATCTGGAAGTGGTCTTCATAAACCTACTGTCTGGTTTGACCCCGAATGGCTTCAAAGGATTCATCTGAAAGATCATGCTCGATCTTGCAAGCGTCTGCTCTGGCAATTTCATCCGGGACACCCAACTGGCTCAGATATTTCGTGAGCGTCCGATGACGGTCATAAATCTTTCGGGCGATGGCATAGCCTTTATCTGTCAGGGAAATCAGATTATCCGAACCCATGTTGATATAACCGTTTTCTCTGAGCTTCCGCATTGCTATGCAGACAGAAGCCTTCGTCACATGCAGACCGGCAGCGATATCTATGGATCGGACATGGCCTTTTGCGTAAGCGTCACCGAACGGAGACATATCCGCGATCCATTTACCTTCGAACCCCAGATCTTTCAACTGAGCCAGCGATCCTTCACTGTGAGCGGAGTAATCCATATTCTCCAGGCAGAAGAGTTCAATCACGTTTTTGACAGTGTCCGCGTCAGCATCAACCTGGAATCCGGCAGCCAGCCAGTAGGCATAGGGACCTTCGTTATACTTGGCCAGATCGTCCACATTGCTGCCGTAACGGAACTCCAGATGGAAAGTTGTGGCGGGAGTATCCGGCATCATATAGAAATACTTGAATTCACCCGCATTCTCATCAGCGGTTTCATAAAGATATCCTTCCATCATTCCGCCGAGGCTCAGTTTGCCGGCGTAGGTGTATTCATGGCTGAATACCTGATTGCCGCTTTCATCAGCGCCCTCGATCGTCGATCCGCTGAAGGTGATGGCAGAAACACCGTTGATGAACAGGCAATCAAACTGCGCTCCGTTGGAACCGTCACCGAAAGCATCAATCGCTTCCTGGCCGCAGATCGTTCCGTTGCAGGCTGTCTTCAGCATTTCCGCCATCTGGGGTGCTGCTTCTTCACCAACCACAGCGGTGCAGGGATCCAGCCACAACTGATCATACTCCGGCCTGGTGATGATCGGGAATAACGGTTCATAAGTTCCTTTGATGTTCTCCAGAAGTACGGCAGCTTCCGCAGCGTCATCTGCAGATTCTGCCATTCCTAAGGCACCGCAGGAAAGCATCAGTGCAAAAACCAGCATAAAGGGAATCAGTTTTCTCATGATGTTCTTCATATTCGTATCCTCCTTCTTTATGGTCTATTCCATTCCTTTTCAGGAACAAGAACAGCTGATTCAGGCAGTCACTGTCAGCTTATCCAGGGAATATCCCTGCTGATAGCGCCGCAGATACACTTCTGTACAACGTTTGCAGCGTGTGAACTGCCGGGAAGCGCCTTCCACATCGTCATAAACCTTCCAGATTCCGGAAAGCTTGCAGGCGTTTTTCCGATGCATAAATCCGTCCACATCCGCCGGCGGATAACCAAGGAACAGCCCGACTTCATGAGGGAAGCCCTGATCTGTGCGGAGCCGTGTAATCAGCTGAGCGATACAGCTGTTCGGATTTCCACAGGTATATCCGCATTCGGAAAGAAGCTTTGAGGCCAGGTCATTTCGGAGATCCTTTTCCAGCATTTTCGGCCGGTATAAATACACCAGCGCATGTCCATCGTTCCAGCGCAAGGGAAGAACCCGAAGCCCTTTCTGTCCAAGGGAGCGATTCAGTCTTCTCAATTCAGAGGTCATCTCTTCCTTGCTGCCAAACGGGCAGTTGAACATATTACCGGTTTTCAGACTGGCCATGGTTGGCGCACAGAAGCGAATCAGCATTTCATTTGACATGACAGCCTCCTGTTTGTCTGATATTGATTAGATTAAACTAACCAATATTTCGATTAATAGCTGCGCATTTATGCGAATCATCTCAAAATACGCAGCTCATAGGTTAGCGTTCACTAACACTTTTACGATATCACGGTATCAGAGTTTTGTCAACCACCCAATTATCGCGTTATTCGCTTTTTCCTATCGAATAATTGCTCATGCCCGGCATGAAGCGGTTTCTTTAGTTTGCTTCAGGAAACATGTAAAGGAAAAGAACTTGACAACGAACAAGCCTGTACCATATACTGATCTTAGCTAATTTAGCTAAGATTTTTGCCTGGAGGACAAAGGGATGACAATGGTCAGCATGTTTGAGGCAAAAACCAACCTTTCCAGATATGTGGCTTCCGTCGAGTCTCAGCAGGAGCCGTACGTCGTGATTACAAGGAACGGAAAGCCGGTTGCAAAAATCGTTCCATTTGAGGAAGACACGGGGAAACGCATCGGCCTGGCAGAAGGATACCTGCCGTATCTTTCCTCCCTGGATGATTTCAACAGTATCGATGTGGAATCAGAGATGGCAAACGGAGGGAGCCTCTGATGAGAATGCTGCTGGATACGCATATAGTCATCTGGGCGCTGACAAACGATCCGCAGCTCTCCTATCAAGCCCGGGAGATGATCTCAGATCCGGGAAATGTGATTTGCTGCAGTACGGTTTCCCTGTGGGAAATTGCCATCAAAAACCAGAAAAGCCCGGAAAAGTGTCCGTATCATGAAAAGATGATCCTGGAATTTTGTACGGCGGCCGGATACGAATGGATTCATATTGTTCCATCGCATATCCTGGCGGTCAGGAACCTGAGAATCCGGGAGGGAAGAACATTAAGCAATCTGGATCTGTTTGACAGGCTGCTGATTGCGCAGGCAAAAACGGAGGAATGCGTCCTCCTTTCCCACGACAGGAACTTTGAGAACTATCTGGAAAAATGTGTATTGCCGGTATGACTTTGCGGCGGTGATCCAGACGGCCGTATCGGACTGTTACGGACAGCATGGATTAGTATTGTATTTGCCTCAAATGTCGATTATCATCCGTGTCTGGCTAAATCTTCCTGACAATCCAAACTGTGCAGAGGCGGGAGGCTCTTCTCAAACATCAGGAAAACAGCATCCCCTGTAGTCGGATAATACAAAGTCACTTCTCCGCGTTTCACGAAGCCAGTCTTTTTATACAGTCTGATCGCAGAAGAATAGTGCGGCATTGTGTCCAGCCGAAGGCTTCGAACTCCCATTTTTTCGGCTTCTGAAATAATATGGTTCATCAGTTCTTTTCCGACGCCTTTGCCTCGCTGTTCCGGATCAACGGCGACCAGATGAATGACCGCGATCTGCTCCGGCTCCGGTATACAAGCCCAAGGGATTCTTTCATATCCATCGCCCTGATCCCGATTCAGAATGGCAGCGCCGATGATGTGCTCATCGTCCAGTACAATATGCAAGGTTCCGTCGCGAACGGCCCCTGTCAGATCCTCTCTTGTCGGATAAACATCCAGGTTCCACCAAAGCTTATAATCCTTTTCTGTTCTTTTCGAGATGATCTGTTCATAAAAAGAAACCACCTGCTTTGCCTCGCCCGGAACAGCTTTTCTCATAACAAGCTCTACGCTCATTCCTTCCCATCTCCTGCCTGTCGAGTCCAAGTACAGACGTTGTTTATTGGTTCAATTCGAACAATCCGTCGTCAAGGACGATATCATTTCCGTCCATATCCTGAAAAAACGAGCCTTCAGGTTGTATTAATCTCCTCCCTGTTCGCGGGCAGATCAACAGGCAGATTTCTCTTCCCCGTGATCTCATCAAGAACAATCTTAGCGACAAACACATGCTCCAGGGCACGGCAGTGACTGAGGTCATAATCCGGATATCCATAGTGTTCTGTGATTGCTTTCAGACCGCAGATGATCTCATTCTCGTTCTGTAAGAGCTCACATGTCCCTCTGCCGATCACGCTCTCATATCTTGTCGTAATCCCGTGATCTGTCGGCTCTGTCCTGATGAAGCGGTCTGCTTCGATGCAAACGTGATTATCCTCCTTCAGCATGTCAATCTTCTGTCCTTCTCGGGCACAGTGGAAGTAAATCACGATTTTCCCATCTGCTATGTCCGCCCCAAAGGAAACAGGGACAATGTATGGCCCCGTCATTCCGATTCGCACGGTATCACATCGGAGAAGGATATTGAAGATCTCCTGGCGATCGCTGATTTCCCTGTCTTTTCGTCTCATCCGGTATTCCTCCCGCATCACTCAGCGATCCGTCCGATCAGTTCCAGGTCAACCCTATCATACGGGAACTGTATCGCGCCTCTGCTGTATTTCAGTCCGTGTTTCTCAATTTCGTCCTGGAATGTGTTCACACCGCCATCACCGGGGTAAATGCCCAGCCGGTTCTTCATTCATCAATCAGGTTCAAAAGCAATTATACTCCAGAACACAAAGATATAAAAGGTGGGGCGAGAAACGTGTCTCGCCCCATATGGGAAACAGAAAAAACAGGATCACTTCTGCAAAATACGAATGGCTATTTTTCCAAAGAAAAACAGACTGTCTCAAATGTATATGGTGTGCCGTCTTTGGAGGAGTTCAGAAACCGCATCAGCAATACGCTGAAAAAGTATCTGATACCTGGAAATGACCTGTGCAAAATATGAATGAATCTCCGTCAAAAAATAGAGAGCGATCTTTCTTCTGTATTCTTATACTGTTCTGAGAACCAGATGAACGGCATAAGCCGTCAGGGAAGAATTTGCGATATCTGAAGCTATTCGAAAAGAATGAACAGGAGGCAGAAAGAATATGAATCAGCGCATTCTGGGCAAAACAGGCAGAGCAATCAGTGAAATCGGTCTCGGAACCTGGCAGCTTGGAACCAGGTGGGGGGATCCCTTTAACCGGGATGAAGCTATCAGAATCCTTGAAACCGCATATGATGCAGGAATCAACTTCGTTGATACAGCGGACGTATATAACGGAGGGAAGAGTGAAGAAACCATTGGGGAATACCTGCTTGAGCACCCCGGCCGCTTCTATGTGACAACCAAATGCGGAAGACGCTTGAATCCACATACCGCAGAAATGTATACGCCCGACTCAATCAGGGGCTTTATTGAGGGAAGTCTGAAACGCCTGAAAGCGGAAAAACTGGATCTGATTCTGCTGCATTGCCCGCCAGGACCGGTGTATCAGCGGGATGATGTTTTCAGTGAACTCGACAGGCTGAAAGGATCCGGGAAAATACTGGATTACGGCGTCAGCGTTGAGAAAGCGGAGGAAGGTATCCAGGCAATGGAATACAATATTTCCGCCATGGAAGTTATCTTTAATATGTTCAGGCTGAAGCCGCTGGATCAGCTGTTCCCGCTGGCAAAAGAGAATCATGTGGGCATCATTGCCCGTGTTCCTCTGGCAAGCGGTCTTCTGACAGGAAGATATACGAAAGATACCGTTTTTGGAGCGCAAGATCATCGCAGCTATAATCGGGATGGCGCCGCGTTTGATAAAGGGGAAACTTTCTCCGGCGTACCGTATGAACTGGGACTGCAGGCTGTGGAAGAACTGAAGAAAGCCTTTGGTACAGAGGATCTTGCCGCGATCGCGATCCGCTGGGTGCTGATGCATCCGGAAGTCAGCGTTGTGATACCCGGAGCCAGCAGGGCGGAACAGGTCAGGAGCAATGTCAAAGCTGCTGAACTGGCCCCACTCTCAGAGCGGCAGATGCAGGAAGTAAAAGACATATATGATCGCTACATGAGAGAATCAATTCATCCCCAGTGGTGATTCCATCTCAGGTTTCCGCCAGGGCAACAAACTGAAACCCCTGTCCGTCAGCAACTGCACTATACAAACAGTCAGTATACCGTCCTGTCTGCAGATAATGCTGCATCACGTATTTGGCAGTCAAAGGCATATCATAATTCATGATATCCGCATAATCCACCCATTTGCATTTGCCTTCGCTTGAAGTGAAAAGTTCATAATGTTCAGGTTTCAGATTCGCGAAGAAATAATAATTCTGCCTGATTTCACCGTTCACATTCCGTAATCCGATATACCGCATTTTTATATCCGTCAGATCGTCCTCGTCAAGATGAAGCTCTTCCCGGAGCTCACGGAGAACACAGGCTTTCGGATCATTGAGCTCTTCTTTTTCGAAATGACCGCCTGCAGAGGCAATCCATTGATTCGAAACGACCCTTCCTCCCTGACGATACAGTAAAAGCATCTGCCCGTTGCAGGAAAGATAGATACCTGTCATATTCCTCAGCTTCATCTGTCAATCTCCTTGAACCATTCACCTTAAAGTTCAACAGTCCTGTTCCATCACTTTTTTCAAACCGGAATATGCCTTCCGGGAATGCTCATCTATCGAATCTTCATCCTCTTTTGTATTCAGCGATTCTTTGCTTCAGTTCGTCCAGAGACAGAATGCCGCCGAGAGCATCATAACTGCTGACGGAGGCGGCACCTTCCGCGGCAGCCAGTTTTGCACACTCAGCGGGTGTTTCCCCGTTCATCAGGGCTGTCAGGAAAGCCGCGATACTGACGTCGCCCGCTCCGGTTGCGCTGCGCACAATCTCCGCCCGATAGCACGGCTGCGTACCTGACTGGTTTTCCCATATGTCCGTATTCAGTTCCAGCCTTGATCCGACCTGTGACATCCGTTCCCTGGTGCCGGTGCGGTAGACCATTCCGGACAGGCCGCATTTGACCAGCACCGCGCCGCATCCCAGATCCAGGCATTTTCGGGCCAGTTCATCCGCCTTTTCAAGGATTCCGGGCTGCTCCGTCATATCTCCGCCTACTGCGGAAAGAGCATCATAACAGGGACGATCCAGCATATAGCAGAGTTCCTCAAAACTGGGAACAAAGAAATCGACGTAGGGAAGCGTTCTCGCCAGAATTTCCTGCCATTCCGCCTGCCCTGCGTCGCTCTGCGGATCAACGGCAGCAAGGTCCAGACTGGTGGCAATACCGTTTTCTTTCACCCGGCGGAACATTTTTTGCAGTTCTGCGCCGCTTTCTTCATACATTCGTTTCATCAGGGTCGGATAACCGAAATGGAACAGAGCCGCGTCCGCCAGCACTTCTTCCGGGATATCCGAAGCGGAAAATGTGTCATTGGCACCGGGATTGTGCAGAAAAATGCGGTCCATGCCCGGAACGGCCAATACGACGGAATAGGAGGTAGAACTGTGTTCATCCGTTATCAGTCCGCCGGCTCCGTATCCTGCCAGAATGCTCTCGACAATCCTGCCGAAGGCGTCTTTCCCCACTTTGCCCAGCAGGCTCACATCATTCCCCAGCAGTTTCAGCGCAAGGCCGGTATTGGCCACACTGCCTCCTGTATGAACACTGGCTGCCTCCATACGGATCAGTTTGCCCGGCACCAGCAAATCGCCGATCCGGTCATAGCTGTGTCTGGTGGGGAAGACCGGGGTCATATCCAGGCAGATATGCCCGGCGGAAATAATCTTTTTCATAGGGAACAGACCTTTCAAAAACAGCCTGCCGCCTGCGTGCCCCATCAGGGGTATTTGCAGCCGGCAGGCTGAAATTTATCCGTTAATGCCAAGGATCAGGTTAATCGTATACATTTCCAGCTGCTCGAACTTCTTTTCGGCAATCAGCTTGCCGGCATAATCATAATCGTACTTCTTCACCTTATCTTCCATGGCTTTGAAGACCGCCAGAGAATTCTTCAGGTGCTCATAGCTGTCCTCATCGGAAGTGGTGCGCATCGCTTTGACGTCCAGGCCGACATACTCACCCCTGGAGCCGTAGTTGTTTTCCATCAGGACCTTGACCTGATTGAACGCGGAACGCAGGTTTTCCACCCCAAAGGATTTGTCCTGGTCGTAACGGATACCGTTCTGGTCGTTCAGATGTACGGTGAACAGCTTGTCAAACGCCAGCGCGAAACCGATCTCGTTGGCAGGATCCAGTCCGGCCAGGATCGCGTGAGCGCTTTCGAGGTTCGCACCGACTCGTTTCGGATCAATTGTGGCGGCAGAGATGCCCATCACATGGCCGACGGTTCCGGCGAAGGAGCGGTCGATGGGCTCGTTGGGCTTGGGTTCAATGCACACGCGGATGGTTGCGTCATAGCGAAGCATGTTGTCAATCGCCTCAACCAGCTGCTTGGTGGCGGTTACAGGACTCTTGGCTTCAGCACACAGGGTTCCTTCCCGGGCCAGCCAAAGCACGATCATGTCGCAGCCAAGCTCGCGGGCGATATCGATGGAACGGTAGGCACGCCACATGGCGAATTCACGGTCTTCCTTGCTGGTGGAAGTAAAGCCGCCGTCCGTCGTATGGGGATCCATCCACAGGCGGGGCGCGACGAACTCGGCCTTCAGGTCGTATTTGTCAAGCAGGGCCTTCACCTTCCGGGCTTCAGCCCTGATCTCTTCCTCAGAGAGATTGTTCATGTTCGGGACAGCATCGTCATCATGAAACTGGACGGCGTCAAAACCGAGTTTTTTGAAATTCGCAAATTTAGTTTCCAAATCGATTGCGTTACGGGTTTCGGGACCATAGGAATCAGCACCGGTATGAACATTCCAGGGGCCGACGGAAAACTTGAACTGAGACATTGCAGCATCCTCCTTTTTACGGCAGCATCATCGCTGTATCTGCCTGTATTATAACAGTTTCTATGGATTAATTCATGTATTTTATGCTGTCAGGTTTCAGTAAGGCGAAGAATTAATTGCAGGGAAGAGGATTTCAGGGCATACATCAGAGGCGGGGCGTCCGATCTCAACAGTATTCTTAACAGATCATGCTTCAGGAACAGGCGCATTCCAGAGAACCTCATGATAATGGCAAAGGCATATGCCGTCATCCCGGCAGGACATGGTGTTCAGGAAATTTGTCGCATCCATTTTGATGAAACTGCCGTCTTCGCTCATATTAAAATCAACAGCGGATATCCCGTCATCTACATTTGAAATGATGGCGCTGCCTTCTTCGCTTCCTTCCGGAATGATGAAACAGATGAGGCGAAGGCTGTTGATATCACCAAACTGATACTCGATTTCAGCATCCGGCGCCTTGCGTGTACAGGAAGCTGACAGGACGCCGGTTTCATCCGTGTACCCGGATAAATCCTCCCGGGTAATCAGCAAGCCGATCAGCCGGGAACCTTCCGAAGCATCGGCGGGGGCGGTCTCTTCAGACAGGGATACCGAAACGAGCAATACAACCATTGCAAACAAAGCCGCCGCCATCTTTTTCACTGGTTTTCACCTCTGTTTTCCTGTGGCTCCAGCAGCAGGTCTGTAAACCTGGCATAGAGTTTCTGAGTCATATTCTATCCCCGGATGCTATCATCACCCAGGCAAATGCCTTGGCAGTCCTGATGTCCGCATCTGCGAAGTGGTTTCCCCGGTTCCATTGCAGAACCGTTTCAATCCCCTGTTTCTTCAGCAGTTCATAGGCCTCGCGGATTCGATTTTCAACTGTGGCCATGACAGGATTTCTCGACTTTGCTTCCCGGTCGCCAAGGCTCAGGTAAACAGCTTTGGTACGGCACTCATTGTCATGCATGAAGCTGTCAACAAATCCAGGAAACCAAACTGAGGGTGACGCCGCAGCCACGCCATTGAACACATCCGTCTGATAAGCAACCCAGACAGCGAACAGCGCCGCAAGGGAATAACCGCCGATATAATAGGTTTTCGTCGGATCGGCCGTGTATTTCAGAACCTCTGCCAGCGTTCTGCCCGCCCCATCTCCGAAATCTTTATTGCCAAACACAGCCGGGGCTTTCCACGGAGACAGGTCTGTATTCCAGTTGTCAACCTTTATTGCGATGAGACAAAAATCCTTCGCCGTCAGTCTTTGGATCTCTGCGACCTCGTTTTCAATTCCTTCCAGGTCATGATCATCCACCAGCTGGATCAGTACTATACCTGCATTCGGGTTCCCATATCTGCTGATGTTCACGGTTTCCTCCCCATCAGGATGACGTCCTTTTCTTGTAATGCATCCGGAAACTGATCCCGGATGCATCTTAACACGCTGTGAACGTTGGTTTCAATAGGTTTGTATCATGAGATCATTTTCTCTGTTTTATATGGCAATGCCTGTCACTTTTTTCTTTTGCTTTGGCGCAGGCAGTTCGTCTATTCTCCCATCATCGGTTTGAAAGTGATCCCTTCCAGTTCAGAAAGCTGTTCCAGGATGAAATCCAGATACTCCTTGCTTGATGCCATGATTGCCTCCAGTATTCAAATTCAAAGACGCATTTCCTGTTCTATTGCCGATGCTGCTTCATAAAGCCTGCATGCTGTCCTCCTGTGTTTTTCGTCAGTTCTCCTCCAGAATCCGTAATCCTTCCCTGTAATCCTGTCCCAGGATTTTCTGGGCTTTGGAGAAATCGTATTTCCCATGAAGCCGGTCAAGCACCTTCAGGAATTCCTTCTTCCCGTACTTCCGGATATACAGCGCCTGTGCCTTCGCTGCGTTCGCTCCGTCATTCGATGGAATATAGAAACCCTTGTTGCAGGTTTCGATCTCATCACATTTATAGCAGCCGTCTATTTCCTTTTCCATGCAACACTTTGCGTTGGGACAAATTCCATCCGGTGAAACCGTTGCAAACGAACAGGTATTATAAGCCGTTCTGCAGGATCCGCACCATTCTCCCAGGAAACAGTGGTTGCAGGAAAGCCCGCAGTACGCGATGGGATCCACGCCTTTCCTCGCCAGCTTGCACAGCCTGTTTTTGATCCGCTGCATCGCTTCGATATGCATAATCCAATGCCTGCTGAAGGGCATTTTAATCAGGCCGCGAACATCCTTTCCACACCAGTAAGGAATCAGCCAGGCCGCGTTTTCATCCTCGCTGACGCACTTTGAGCGTTGCAGCTTCCCGATCATGTCTTCTCCGAACTTCCGCTTCAGGTCGGAATAGGAAAGGTGCAGCAGAATCTGCTCGGTGGATTGTTTGACTTCCCGGGCATATCGGTACAGTTCCATGATATCCAGCTTTTCGGAAAACGCCGCGATCTCATTCCCGGACAGTTCGTTGCCCGTGGTGATCAGCGGAGAATGTACAGACCGGTCAAATCCCTGCGCAAACAGAATCTGCCGATCCTCCGCGATCATTTCGTGCGCCACGATATCCTCAATCCGGAAGATGTGCCAGATGGAATAGGCCAGCGTCTTACTGTGATAGCCATCTGCGCCCGCAAAGGGCATTTGCCGGAACGCCTCTTCCGGAAAAGTATTTACAATTTGGGTAATCTGAGCAAACAGGCTTTCCCTGAGTTCAATCAGTTTACCGATCGCATCTTCGAACGTAGTTTCCTTTGAGAGAAGCTTTTGCATCTCTTTATTCATCTCAGTCCAGTCTTTATTCATGACGATCTCCTTTCTGCCCATCCTGATGGTAATACACTTTCTGCCGGTTCCGTCCGCTGAATACCTTTGGCATAGCCGAAACACTTCCTCCGCTTAAAACCATTGGTGTTTTATTGATTCACTTCATTATGAACAGATCAAAGCTCATGATCGCTTATGTATTCCACTGACTGATCAGTCTTTCTAAAAGTGCCAAAGTGTTGTTTTCCGTTATACTGATGAGTATCTGCAAAAGCCTTTTTGAAATGCGGCTGTGTGATCATCTTCATCGCCTCGTCTGCCGTGAACCAGCCGACTTCCAGGCTTTCATCCGATGGTGTTGTTTCTCCGCTTATATACCTGCATCTGAAGACCAGGTTGACTGTTGTAGGCAGCGTTATTCCTTCCAGCGGACCATATCCTTTCTTTTTCACCAGATTCTGATAAATCCCGGTCATATATTCCGGTTCAGCAATGATTCCGCTTTCTTCCAGTATTTCCCGTTTCAATCCGTCCAGAATTGCTTCCCCCTGTTCAACAATGCCACCGGGATACTCCCACCCTCTTCTTGCTGTCCGGATCAGCAATACCTTATCACCTTTATATACTATACCAGCTGCTGATACAAAATGCACCTGAAGCTGCTTCGTTTCCAACCAGTTATCCATGGTCACCTCCATACTGCTTATTCAGGCACTTCATTTCTTGTCAATTTGGCAGATACTTCTGCCAAATTGGAATCAGTCTCTTTGTCAATCAAACTTGATGACCGATCCAACATCGCCCATGTTCCTTTCGTGCTTCTGCCGTCCATTTGGAGATGAAATCTGTCTTTGCATCTGTATAAGTATCACGATTTGTTTTTTCACTCCACTGGGAAAAACAGTTTATTCTGCCCGGTTGCGGGGTCGGTAAAATCGCAAACAGCACCTACAAGCTTCATTCCAAGTTCCGGAATAAGGCTGTTGATCACGTGTCCAAATATCTCGCCATAGTTTTCCGGTTGAATCTCAGTCACAAGATATCTTCTTGACGGCATAACCCACTTTACCCATCCTTCCGGAACTGCCGTATCCTCATATACTTCAATGCCTGCTAAATACAATCCCCTGGAAAAATCGTCCGTCCACGGCAAAAAAGACATCGTCTCATCGCTCATGGCTCCCCAAAATCCAACAAAAGAACCATCGGCGTTTTTCATTCCAAGATTCGCAATATCACTGAAATTGGAATTGGCTTGTTGCCATAGATTCTGTACAACATTCTTTTCTTTCGTGCATAAGCCTTCCTTTCCGATGATTGCGATTCTTGGTAAATCAATGATCTTGTAGTTAATCATTTTGCTCCTCCAACATATTTATATTCTTGTTTCCAAAACCGAAACTTCGATATTTCATATTCTTTTGCCACGATACCTTTGAATGAAAAGGAAATATGGTCATCAACAGGTACGCTGAGGATCTCTTCTGTCATTCTCTGAACAGATTCTGCGCTGACCGGATATCCGATGATTGTTGCATCCAGATCCTTTGTCGTCCGGGAATCAAGACCAATCATGGAAGCAATCAGAAAGCCACCCTTTATGATAAAATTGTTCCGGTATGAGTGAGTGAAACTCTTTCCAGAAACCTTTCCAGCATATAGTTCTGCAGTACCAATATGGCAGAGATCCTTTTCTCCCTTGCAATATTCTTCACAATTGCCTTCAGCTGCATTGCGTTCTTCACAGCAGCACCTCCAAATATGCCCGTAGTTTATCTTCAACATGCAGTTTATGAGCATATTCTGAAAGCAGAGGTATACTTGACTAAGTTGGCAGGACGAACTGTTCCAAATGTTTCCTTCGTTAATCCACTTGAATTCCATACCAGTTCCTCCTCTTAGATTTGAGATTTTTTTCTGTTCATAAGGAAAAGAGAAATGATTAATACGAGGGGAAATACGCTGCCGACAAGGATGCCGGACCGAAGATTATCTCCTGCCTGCTGCGTCACTGCACCAACAAGGCTGGGGCCAAACGCTCCGCCCAGATCACCGGCCATTGCCAGAAGAGCAAACAGCGCTGTGCCGCCCCGGGGAAGGCGCGGCGAGATGGTGCTGATCGTTCCCGGCCACATAATGCCTACCGAGAAGCCGCAGAAGATGCAGCCGATCAGTCCCAGGACAGGACTTGCTGACAGCGACGCCAGAAGATAACAGCACAGGCACAGAATTCCAGAACCGATCATGAAGTGGATCAGGTTCATTCTTGCACCGTATTTCCCGTAAATAACCCGGCTGATACCCATGGTCACGGCGAACAGGCAGGGACCGACCAAGTCACCCATTGTCTTGGAGAAGCCAAGAGCCGCTTCCGTAAAGGCGGACGCCCACTGGGCCATGGAAAGCTCAGAGGCTCCGGCACAAACCATCAGGATGATCGCCAGCCAGAACAGCGGCGTTTTGAAAAGGGCGCCTATGGTCATTCCTTTGCCTTCCTCTGTCAGCCGTTCAATGGGGCAGGTGGCAAAATTCCAGATGTTATACAGGGGAATCAGCGCCCAGATACAGGCGAGAATCTTCCAGTGTTCGATACCGAACACCGAGAAGAAAACCGTGGACAGAAGGATTACCCCGACAGAACCCCAGCAATAAAACGAATGCAGCAGACTCATGACCGCATCCTTATGCTCGAAGGGGCAGGCTTCCACGATCGGACTTGCAAGTACTTCAATCAGCCCGCTGCCAATGGCATAGATCACGACACAGATCAGAATCCCGACAAAGGGATCGTGGAACAGATCCGGAATGACGGCCAGGCCTGCCAGGCCAAGGCCGCTGGCAATTTCAGATATCACAATGCTGCGCCGGTAGCCGATGGCATCGACAAACTTCGCGCAGAATACGTCGATCAAAAGCTGCGTCAGGAAAAACGCTGTAGGAATCAGTGCGATCTGCCCCAGGGATATTCCGTAATTCGTATGAAACCTGAGGAACAGGAGCGGAGCAAAATTGGCGCAGATCGCCTGGGTGATGAACGCCAGATAGCAGGCAGTTAAAGTTTTCCGATAATTCTTCTGCATATTTGTTCTCCCTTGATAAAAGGCCGTCATGGACATGGATGAATTTCCAAGGCAATTAAACTATATCCTTATTTGCCCGGGATTTCATTAGACAAAATGGTATGATTATAGTACAATATCACAAATACCATTCAGGAAGGGTGAGCCCGTGCATGCCGTGAAGACCTTGTCCAGAATAACAACGGATGAAAACATGATGGAGAGCGTCCAGCATGGGGATTTGGCTTTTCCATTTCAGTATTATTATGAGGATATCTGGGATTTTGACTTTCATTGTGTAGACTGGCACTGGCATCCTGAACTGGAATATGTTTATGTTCACTCCGGTCATGCCATCTGTTTTACCGGAGGGAAAAGGATGGTCATTCCCGCCGGGAATGCCCTGCTGATCAACAGTAAGGTTATACATCGTTTTGAAGCAAACAGCAGCACAATTATCCCCAATGTCGTGTATTCTCCTTTTTTGCTTGCTTCTGAGGGAAGCCTGATCTACAGGAAATACATTTATCCTTTTTTGGCGAATGGGCCGGACAGCATTCTGCTTGACGCATCTGTTCCATGGCAAAACACTTGTATTCAGTATATGATGAAGGTGTTTGAACTTCAGGGTGCACATACAACGGATGAAATCAGAATCATATTGAATCTGCTTGAATTCTGGAATGAATTATCACAGCACTGGTCTCCGGTGAAAAAGACGGAGGAATCTTCACCTGGTCGGGCAAATCAGGCCCGATTGCAGATTATGATGCAGTTTATTCAGGAGCATTACCGCGAGAATATCCGACTGGAAGACATAGCAGAAGCAGTTCATATTGGAAAAAGTACTGCTCTGCAGATTTTCCATCAGGGAATTAAGCTGTCACCTGTCGCTTATCTCATTCACTATCGATTGAAACAAGCTGCTATACTGCTCACTTCTACAGAGAAAAAAATTGCCGTCATTGCTGAAGAGACAGGATTTGAAAGCTCGGCATATTTCTGCCGGAAATTTAAAGCACTCTACTGCACAACGCCGAAGGAATATCGAAATCAAACAAAATAGACGCTTTTCGAATCATCAGTGAAAACTCCCATACCACCACGGCGGACGGGTACGTCATCGTCAACCGGCTGAAGACCACCAACGGGACGATTACCATTGAGGTTACCCGGGGCTCCACGGCCGACTGATTCCTGCGGAAATGGGTCCGCTGGGTAAGAACCCTGCAGGACACGAACCGCATCGCCCTGGGCGTTCTGACGATCACGGATACTGTTAGCGGCTATACCATGTTTAACTGGATGAAGCAAGCATCGTATGCTATACTAAAAAAGCTTTTTATAGCATCAATCATTCCTGAACATTAAATGCGATCCCATCCTCGTTGGTTCCCTTCGGGGCAGGCCCGGCTTCAGAAACGCCTATCACATGAACAAGGACAAGTGGATCACGATTTTTGCTGGACGACTCTGCTGCAGAGGAGAATATTCTTCCGCTGTTGGCAATGAGCTATGATCTGACAAAGACAAAAATCCGGAAAAGAGGCAAACAGCATGAGCAGTTTTAAAGGGAAAGTCGTTGTCATCACCGGCGGAGCGCAAGGTATCGGCAGAGCGATTGCGGATGCTTTTATTCGGGAAGGCGCGATCGTCCATATCATCGATATTAAGCTCGGCGAATGGTTTGTGGGCGATGTGTCGGATAGGGCGACGCTGGAGCGGTTTGCGGATTCCGTCATTCGGCAAAGCGGGCACGTCGACTATCTCATCAACAATGCTCTGCCTCTGATGAAGGGCATTGATGAATGCACATGGGAAGACTTCAACTATGCGCTGACAGTCGGCGTGACTGCACCGTTCTATCTGACGAAGCTGTTCATGCCAAACTTCGCTCCCGGCGCATCGATCATCAACATAGCCTCTTCCCGTGACCGCATGAGCCAACCCCAGACGGAAAGCTACACCGCCGCCAAAGGCGGCATTGCCGCGCTGACTCACGCCCTGGCGATCAGCCTGGCAGGCAAAGCGCGGGTCAACAGCATTTCTCCGGGCTGGATTGATACTACCGATTCCGATATCAGAGGAGCGGATGCATTGCAGCAACCCGTTGGACGTGTTGGCAAGCCGGAAGATATCGCAGAAATGGCACTGTTCCTCTGTTCAGGCAAAGCAGGCTTCATCACCGGCGAGGACATCTGTATTGATGGCGGAATGACAAAGCTCATGATCTATCACGGAGAACACGGATGGGATTATCACACGTCGCAAAAATGAAGACAGCAAATCTCTCAAACAATCCATGCCGTTTTTCTCCCTTCGTCAGATTTCTTCGGTTCCGGGCTTGCCGGAATATCCCTTGAGTTTACCACCGAATACCGGGAAGAAGCTGGAATCACCGTAATCCCTGATGCGGGCTGTTCTTGATGTCAATGTACTGCATGTTCTTTCCTCCTTGTGTCCTGTAAGAAACGCGTCACCAGGGATAGGGCTCGCCCTCGTAAGTCACGAACACGGGACCCTCCTTGTCATGGCGTCGGGTCTCGAAGAGCAGCCGCAGGGTCTTCGCGTGCTCGTAAGGGTCCAGGGGCGCCTCGGTGTTCCCCGGGTTGGTGCGGATCCAGCCGGGGTGGATGCAGATGATGTTCAGGTTCGGCTCGTCCCTGAGCCAGTTGTGCAGGGTCATGGTGAGAATGTGCAGGGTGTCGGGGTACTCCCTCTGCAAGGCTGTCAAGGCTTCCGAGGGCCGGCGGATGCTGGCGAAGACCCGGTCGCCGTTCTCCAGGTAGCGCTTTACCAGGTTGAAGCCCAGGGCGTAGGGCGGCCGGTGCCGGTGATCAGGACGGTCTGGGACATGGGTTCATCCTCCTTGTTCATCTGTCTTCTCATCCTGCAGCCTGTTGAAGCAGGCTGCCACAAACACGGCAGGGGAATTCCAGTAGATGGCGATCTCGTTGGTGTCCGCCGAGGGGGTCTCGTCCAGGAAACACCTGGCGGGCGGGGTGTCGGGGGCCAGGCGTTCCCGGGTGGCGGGGTAGGGGAAACGCTGGTTGGGGCCTCCGGAGATCAGGCCGGGCACGGGCGCCGCAATGCCGTCCGCCCCGGAGGGCCGGTGGTGGGGATGCAGCACGGGCCGCTCCCCGAAGCCCGTGATGAAGCAGGTGTCCAGGGCGTTCAGCCCCAGGGCGTAGTGCCACTGCAGCAGCGCCGCCTCCAGCATCTCCCGCCTGCCGGTGAGCCGGGCGTGGAGGATCATGGCCATGGCGTTGCTGAGGATGGGCAGGATACTGCCCCAGACGTAGCCGTCCGGCGGCAGGGCCGTGCCGTAGCCGGAGGCCTGGCACAGGGGCAGCAGCGCCTCGCTCTGCCGGATGAAGTCCTCCCGCAGCCGGGTGTACAGGATGTCACCCCCGCCCTCTTCCCCTATGCCGAAGAGGCAGCAGAGGGCTCCCAGGCCCCCCACGTCCGCCCAGCCGAAGCGGGTCAGGTTCTGCCCCCGGGCATAGAGGGCCTCAGCCTCCTCCCGGAAGCCGGCCTCCCCGGTGGCGGCGTACAGCTCGCAGGCTGCCCAGAAGCGGTCGTCCGTGTCGGTGCGCTCCCCGTACCAGCCTGTGCGGACCCCCTCCGGGTTCCGGAAGGGCACAAAGTCCGGGTGGGCCTGCAGCCAGTCCCAGCCCCGGCGGGCGGCGGCAAGGGCCCTCTCCGCGAAGACGGAGTCGAAGGGCCGGTACACCCGGGCCGCCAGGGCCAGACAGGCGGAGGCCGCCGCCGTGGCGCAGTGGGACGTCGGCATCAGATACTCCGTCTCCCTGTCCTCCTGGGGCATGATGAAGGGGGCAAAGAGGACCTTGGTCAGCTTGTGGTGGAAGGCGCCGTCGCTCCGTTGCATCTGCAGGAGCCAGTCCAGCTCGTACCAGGCTTCGCTGAGGATATCCGGAACGCCACTGCCTGTCTCCGGGATGTTCAGATCGTCGGAGCAGCCCTCCGGGAACAGCAGCCAGGCATACATCAGGTGGGCAGCCGCCACAGCCCCGGGGCCCACATACTTGCCGTAGTCCCCCGCGTCGTGCCAGCCGCCCTTGACCCGCCGGGAGGCCGTCCGGTCCAGCCAGTCCACGGCGGGGGCTGTATGGCAGGGCGGATGGACGTAGGGTCCCACGTGGGCCGCGCAAAGGGCACAGCCGCAGCGCTGGAAGTACAGGCCCTTGATGAGAGCGTTGGCGACCGCCCGCCAGGGCTGCCGGGACACGGTGAAGCTCCGGCTCTCCCCGGCGCCCTCCAGGGTGTAGGTCCCCTGGGGCAGGGGCCCGAAGTCCACCAAGGAGACCCGGTCCCCGGAGGCCGGATCCACCGGTGCCGTATCCGGGGTAAGGCGGCGGAGCACCTGCCCCCCGCTGTCCTTCAGGCAGAGAGGTCCCTCCCCGGTGAAAGCAATCCGGACGGGGAGTCCGGCGGCATAGCCCTCCTGGTTGATCCGGAAAGCAGAGAGAGGCTGCTGTTGCATGGGCATCTCCTTCCTTTCGCCGGGTTTTCCCCGGTACGTTTCAGGCGACCTCCTCCCGCACCTGGGCGGTGTAGAGCTGCCAGTACAGCCCCCGCCTGGCCATCAGCTCCTCGTGGCTGCCCATCTCGGCGATCCCCTTGTCGCTGATGTAGAGGATCCGGTCGCAGTTCTTGATGGTGCTGAGGCGGTGGGCCACGATGATGCTGGTGCGGTCCTTCAGCATCTCCCGGATGCCCTCCTGGAGCAGACGCTCCGTCTGGGTGTCGATGGAGGAGGTGGCTTCATCCAGAATCAGGATGGCCGGGTTGGAGAGCAGGGTGCGGGCAAAAGCCACCAGCTGGCGCTCTCCCTGGCTCAGGTTGCTGCCCCGCTCCTTGACCTCCGTGGCATAGCCCTGGGGCATCCGTCTGATGAAGGCGTCCGCTCGTACCCGCCTGGCCGCCTCGCAGACCTCGGCCTCCGTGGCGTCCAGCCGCCCGTAGCGGATGTTGTCCATGAGCGTGCCGCTGAAGATGAAGCTGTCCTGGAGCATGATGCCAAGCTGGGAGCGCAGGGAGTGCAGGGTCACCCGGCTGATATCGTGGGCCCTTCCCTCCCTGTCGTGGAGGAGGATCCGGCCGCCGTTCAGGTTGTAGAAGCGGCACAGCAGGCTGATGATGGTGCTCTTGCCCGCGCCGGTGGGCCCCACCAGAGCGATGCTTTCCCCCGCCCGCACGTGGAGGTCCATATGCTCCAGCACGTTCGTACCCTCCTCGTAGGCGAAGGTCACGTCCCGGAAGTCCACCTCGCCGCTGAGGGGAGGCAACTCCTCCGCGTCCGGTGCATCCTCCACCACCACGGGTTCGTCCATGGTCTCAAAGATCCGCTCCAGGTAGGCGATGTTGTTGACAAAGGAGTTGTAGATGTTGGCCAGGTTGGTGATGGGCTGCCAGAAACGGCTGACGTACTGGCCCATGGCCATGATCACGCCGAAGGAGACCATGGCGCCGCCGCCCATCCAGTAGACGCCGGCGATATAGAGGAAGGTCAGCACCAGCTGGGTCATGGTCTCGCTGGAGAGCCACACGGTGTTGCTGATGCGGATCGCCCGCAGCCAGGCCTCCCGGCAGGCCGTGGCCAGCCTCTCCATGATGGAGATGTTGACCTCCTGCCGGTCGAAGAGCTGGCTGACCCGCACGCCGTCGATGGACTCCGCAAGGTAGGCGTTGTAGTTGCTGTTCTTGTTGCTCTGGTTCTGCCAAGCCCTGCGCTGCCGAGGCTTGATCAGCAGGATGACACCGATGAAGACCGGCAGCCCCGCCACGATCACCAGGGCCAGGGTGGCGTTGGTGGAGAACATGAACACCATGATGAATACCAGGTTGATGATCTCCAGGATCATGTTAATGATGCCGTTGGAGAGGATGTCCGACACGGAGTTCACGTAGTTGATGACCCGCACCAGGATCTTCCCCGCCGGCCGGCTGTCGTAGTAGCTGAAGGGCAGCCGCTGCAGGTGGGCGAACAGGTCGCTGCGGATGTCGTGGATGATCTCCTGGCTCACATGGGCCATCATCCGGGAGCGGATGGTGGTGAAGAGGATGCCCAGGGCGATGACCCCCACGAATAGCAGGGCCATGCGGCCGATCATGGCGATGTCGCCGTTGGGCACGGCCTCGTCCAGCACCCACTGGGTGATCTTGGGGATGAAGAGGCTGGCCACACTGGCTGCGGCGCTAAGGAGCAGGGCCAGCAGCATCTTGTATTTGTGCCGGGCGATATAGCTCCCGGCACGCTTCAGGTGCTTCCAGCGGAAGGGGGACTCCAGGCGCTCGTCCACGTCGAACTTGTTTCTCGCCATGTCACACCGCCTCCTCTCCGGTCAGGCCGTACTGCTGGCAGTAAGTCTGCCAGTAGTAGCCGCGCCTCTCCAGCAGCTCCCGGTGGGTGCCCTGCTCCGCGATCCGCCCGTCCTGCAGCACCAGGATCAGATCGGCGTCCCGCATGGAGGAGATCCGCTGGGCAATGACAAACCGGGTGCAGGGGAAGGGCAGATGCCGCAGCTGGTCCTGGATGTAGAGCTCCGTCTCGCTGTCCACGGCAGAGGTGGTGTCGTCCATGACCAGGATGCTGGGCCGGACCGCCATGGCCCGGGCCAGGGCAATGCGCTGGCGCTGCCCGCCGCTCAGGCCCACGCCCCGCTCGCCGATGATGGTGTCGTAGCCCTCCGGCAGCCGCTCCACGAACTCCGCGGCATCAGCCCGGCGGGCGAAATCCTTGACCTCCTCCAGGCTCATGTCCTGGTTGCCGAAGGCGATGTTGCCCTCCACGGTGTCCGAGAAGAGAAACACGTCCTGGGTGGCGGTGCCGATGCCCCGGCGCAGCTGCTGCAGCTTCCACTGCCGCACGTCGCAGCCATCCACCAGCACCGCGCCCTCCGTCACATCGTAGAACCGGGCCAGCAGGTGGATCAGGGTGGTCTTGCCGCCGCCGGTGGGGCCCATGACCGCCACAGTCTGGCCCGGCTGCACGGAGAAGCTCACGCCCTCAAGGATGGACTTGTCGTCGATGCGGAAGGAGACCTCCCGAAACTCGATGGCCCCCTCCATCCGCTCATGCTCCACGGCATCCGGGGCATCCGTGATATCCGGCTTGCCGCAGTAGAGCTCCATGGCCTTGGCGGCGGAGGTGGAGAAGCGCTGCAGATCATTGATGAGGTTGCCCAGCTCCCGCATGGGATTGGACACGGCCCAGCTCAGGCCCGTGAACACCGCCAGCTCCCCGGGGGTCAGCTCCCCGCGGATGATGAACAGCCCGCCCACGAACACCGTCACCAGCTGGATGGCGTTCACCAGCAGCTCGATGACCGGGAAGAAGGATAGCCACAGCTTGTTGATGCGCAGGTGGCTCTCCATGAAGGCCTTGCTGCGTTCCTCGAAGCGCGCCTTCTCGTACTCCTCCCGGGCGAAGGCTTTCACCACCCGATTCCCGGCGATGTTCTCCTGGGCCGCGGTGTTCATCTCGCTGAGCTTCTCCCGCATGAACATGAACCGGGGCCGGATATACTTGGAAAGAAAACGGCTGATGATCAGCAGCACCGGGGTGATGACGATGAGCAGCAGGGTCAGCCTCCAGTTGACCAGACACAGATAGACGGTGGAAAACAGGAAGGTGCAGACCGCGTCCACGATGCGGTAGTCGATATAGCTGAGAAAGTGTCGGCACCAGTCCAGATCGCCGCTCATCCGGGTCATGAGGTCGCCGGTGCGGTGGCTGTCAAAGAAGCGCATGTCGTTGTACTGCAGCTTCGCGAACAAGCGCCGCCGCAGGTTGTAGACCGCGTTTTGGCTGCCCTTCTCCAGGGTGATGACCATCAGGTAGCGCAGGCCCTCCCGGCCCAGCTTCACCACCAGCATCACCCCCAGAATGGAGAGCAGGGGGTCGGGGTTCTGGGCCACGATAACGTCATCGATGAGCCGCCGGCTCAGGGCTGGGTTCACCAGCAGCAGCAGGCAGGTGAACACGCACAGGACCAGTGCCAGGACGTGGCGGATCCGGTAGTGGGGATCCATATTGTCCCACAGCCATTGGAATTGCTTCAGCATGGGAATGCTCCTTTGTTCGGGGTCCGGGCGGACCGGTGTTCCTCGGGGTGCGGCCGGTCCGCCGGATGCCGCACGTCCTCAGCGGGAGAGGCGCACTGTCCCGTCCAGATCGCTCTCCAGGGAGAGGGCAGCGCTCCCCGACCCAGTCTCCAGCACATAGTTCCCCTTAAAGCCAGCGAAGGAGACGCAGCCATCCCCGTCCGCCCTCAGGGTCTCCCTGGTCTCCCACTCGCCGTGGATCAGGCCCTGCAGGGCATACCATGAGGGCTTTTTGCTGTTGTCCTCATGCACAAAGCCGGAGGGCGCCTTCAGCCAGCAGCCGTCGCTGTAATCCCAGGTGGTGACGGCCTCCACCAGGGGATGGCTGAAGAGGATGGTGTACATCTCCGCGATCTCCCGGGCCTGACGCTTACTGTCCGGCCGGCCGCCGGGGTCCCGTCGGGGTTCAGGATGCGGAGCCGGGCGTTTGCCTTGCGGTGGGTGAGGGGATCCATGCTCATGAGAGACACCTCTTGATACTTCTTTAATTGGCATTGTAGTGCGGAAGCCATGGCTGCCGCTCTCTATATTTTGACGGGGCACTGCCTATTTTTTGTACTGTCCCGCAAGGCCGTCAACTGAAAAAACCAATGGGGACTTGACATGAAGCCCACATTAGGCTTTACTGTATCCATAGCGCAAAATTGTTGAATTTTTTCAGACGAGGAGGCAGAAGTATGTACGGTTTTCAGTATTACACCCCTACCCGGGTGATCTTCGGCAAGGGTGCGGAATCCCGAACGGCGGAGCTGATCCGCGCTTTTGGCGGCAGTAAGGTCCTGATCCATTACGGAGGGGGAAGCGTGGTCCGCTCCGGACTGCTGAAGCGGGTGACGGACAGCCTGGAGGCAGCCGGCATCTCCTATGTCACCCTGGGCGGCGCGGTGCCCAACCCCCGGCTGGGGCTGGTGTATGAAGGCATCGGGCTGTGCAGGAAGGAGGGCGTGGATTTCCTGCTGGCGGTGGGCGGGGGCAGCGCCATCGATTCCGCCAAGGCCATCGGGTACGGCGTGGCCAACGAGGGAGACGTCTGGGACTTCTATGACTACAAGCGCAAGGCTGCGGGATGCCTGCCTCTGGGGGTGATCCTGACCATTGCCGCCACCGGCAGCGAGATGAGCGACTCCTCCGTGATCACCAAGGAGGAGGGCCTGGTGAAGCGCGGCTACAGCAGTGATTACGGCCGGTCGAAGTTCGCCATCATGAACCCGGAGCTCACCATGACGCTGCCGGACTACCAGACAGCCTGCGGCTGTACCGACATCATGATGCACACCATGGAACGCTACTTCACCAATGGCGGAAACATGGAGATCACCGACGCGCTGGCGGAGGGCCTGCTCCGCACCGTCATGACCAACGCCGAGATCCTGGTGCGCGACCCGCAGAATTACGATGCCCGGGCGGAAGTCATGTGGGCCGGGAGCCTTTCTCACAACGGCCTTACAGGCTGCGGCAACGACGGCGGCGACTGGATGACCCACAAGCTGGAGCACGAGCTGGGTGGTCTGTACGACGTGGCCCACGGGGCCGGCCTGGCCGCCATCTGGGGCAGCTGGGCCCGGTACGTCTATCAGCACTGCCTTCCCCGCTTCTTGCGCTTCGCGGTGAACGTCATGGGGGTGGAACCCGAGGGCACGGACGAGGAGATCGCCCTGAAGGGCATTGAGGCCCTGGAGGACTTTTTCCGCCGTATCCACATGCCCACCAATCTCCGGGAGTTGGGGGTCAACGCCACGGAGGAGGACCTGGTCACCATGGCCCACAAGTGTGCCGTGGGCGTGGGCGGCGCCATGGGCTCGGCCAGACTACTCCGGGAGGAGGATATGCTGGCCATCTTCCGGGCCAGCAGATAACAGGGCGGACAGCCCGGGACAGCGGTGAGAAAGCATGGATTTCAGTCAATACGAAAACTACGGGTTTGACCGTTTCAGCGCCATCAATCTGTCCACCGGCTACACAAACCCTTGAAAACACTACGTTTTCGAGGGTTTTCTTTATGCCGCGAATGAACACACCAGGAGCCTTTTTTTGCCTTATGGGTTTCTTCCCCCGGGCGATTCTCAGCGAAAAGGCGAACCATCATTTGAACACACCGAAGTTTCACTTTTTCGTTGTTGACGGAAAGGGTGTTCATGCTACCCACCAGATTAGATGTTAACGGCTTGCCTGTTCGATGTGTACGGTTTGCCTGCGTTAGGTGTGTACAGAGTGATTGCAGGAGTCATAGCTGCCCTGATTACCCAAGAATCTCCTGAAGCTTCTCCGCGTCTCTGATCAGAATAACAGGTGGCGTATAGGAAATCATGTCTCTCAACTCCAGATCATCACAGTAGCAGGTTCTGCCGCTACGACATCGCACGGGTATTTTCCGGCGGATGAGAATACTGCCGCAGGCCCAATGAGTTCTCCCGGTCCACGCAAGGAAACATTTACCTGACTACCGTTTGGAAAAGACTTCTGCGCCTGCACACGTCCTTCAAGCACAAGGCCGACTCTACTGGCTTCCTCCATCAGAAAAAAGATCGTTTCTTTTTTAATAACCATCTTCCGTCGTACAGAAAGCGACTTGCCGTCCGACAAGTCGATGATGGTTTTGGAGCCGGTTGCGATGATGGCCATGTGGCGCTGCCTCCTTCAAATTGATATAAAGAAAGCGCCACATGGCGTGACGCTTTGCTTGGCGAATGAGTCTGTATTTGCTTTTATCTGCTTATTTCATCTGTTTCTCGAATTGGTATGTAATGGAAATCGTATCAGTGTCAAAGTGAACTGTCTGTGACCCAAAGAATCTCGTGATGATGGGAAAGACAAATGCCGTCATCCCGGCAGGACAGCGTGTTCAGGTAATCCGCATCCCGCCCGAAGACCTCGCGCCGGATGAAGACTCCTCCCTCCGAATCTTCTTCCTCGGTCTCCAGGAGGAGATAATCCGCTTCTGGCAGGGGAATGATTTGCTCTGGCACGGTACCGGGCTGGTATTCTTCGCTCACCAGCAGCTTGTGCGTCCTGCTGAACTGCAGCAGCCGGGTTTTCAGCGGCTTTCGGACTGCCTGAATCTGGATAATACACCAATCCGCTATCTGGTCAGATTCCGCCTTCAGAAAGCTGCGGAAGAATTCCAGCGTAGACTTGTTCTCAGGTTCCTTATGGAATGTTGATCGAAACGAGGATCACACAATTTTCGCGAAAAATGTGATTAGAATCACATTTTTCTCATAATACGCGTGAATTTGGTTGACTTCATCTTGTTATCGCATTATGATACAGAAGACAGAAGAGAATAAGAGCCTGGATTTGAACGAATAGGGGAGTGATCAAAATGCAACGCATGATCATGAATGACCTGATCGCATGGAAACAATCCAAGAGACGGAAACCACTTATGCTGCATGGCGCCAGGCAGGTTGGGAAGTCATGGATTCTTGAGGAATTTGGTAAGACATTTCCAAATGGATATGTGAAGATCAATTTTGACAGAGAACCGGAATTCGCCCAGTTTTTCCAGACTACAAAGGATGTTCGCTGGATTCTTCAGAATCTTTCAATGGCTACGGGGAAAGCGATTACCACGGATACGCTGATTATCTTTGATGAGATCCAGGCCTGCGAGGAAGCGCTGAACAGCCTGAAGTATTTCAAGGAAGACGCTC